>NZ_CP060040.1:2143436-2857915 GCF_014211915.1 Burkholderia cenocepacia
CGAGCGGATCGACCACGCCCTGGTACAGGAAGTAGCCCCACGCGGCCACGCACAGCGCGGTGGCGACGAGGTTCGCGGGCAGCGACTCGGTGCGCTTGAGCGCCGGGTGGAACGTGCCGAGCAGATCCTGCAGCATGAAGCGGCCCGCACGCGTGCCCGCGTCGACGGCCGTCAGGATGAACAGCGCCTCGAACAGGATCGCGAAGTGATACCAGAACGCCATCATCGCTTCGCCGCCGATCACCTGGTGCAGGATGTGCGCCATGCCGACGGCCAGCGTCGGCGCGCCGCCCGCACGCGCGATGATCGTCGTTTCGCCGACGGCCTTGGCGGTCTGCGTCAGCATGTCGGGCGTCAGCACGAAGCCCCATTGCGTGACGGTGTTCGCGACCGCTTCCGGCGTCGAGCCGAGCACCGCGGCCGGCGCGTTCATCGCGAAGTAGATGCCCGGTTCGATCACGCATGCGGCGACCAGCGCCATGATCGCGACGAACGATTCCATCAGCATCGCGCCGTAACCGATGAAGCGCGCGTTGGTTTCGTTGTCGATCAGCTTCGGCGTCGTGCCCGACGAGATCAGCGCGTGGAAGCCCGACACCGCGCCGCACGCGATCGTGATGAACAGGAACGGGAACAGGTTGCCCGACCACACCGGGCCCGAGCCGTCGACGAACTTCGTCAGCGCGGGCATCTTCAGTTCCGGTGCGACGACCAGGATGCCGATCGCGAGGCCAAGGATCGTGCCGATCTTCAGGAACGTCGACAGGTAGTCGCGCGGCGCGAGCAGCAGCCACACCGGCAGCACCGATGCGACGAAGCCGTAGCCGATCAGGATCCACGTGAGCTGCGTGCCGCTGAACGTGAACCACGCGGCAACCGTCGGCGAGGCGGCCACGTTCTGGCCGAACGCGATCGCCGCCATCAGCCCGATGAAACCGATGATCGACACTTCGCCGATGCGGCCCGGACGGATGTAGCGCGTATAGATGCCCATGAACAGCGCGATCGGAATCGTCGCGGCGACGGTGAACGTGCCCCACGGCGAATTGGTCAGCGCCTTCACGACGATCAGCGCGAGCACCGCGAGGATGATCACCATGATCAGGAACGCGCCGAACAGCGCGATCACGCCGGGCACCGTGCCGAGCTCCATCTTGACGAGGTCGCCGAGCGAACGGCCGTCGCGACGCGTCGAGATGAACAGCACGATGAAATCCTGCACCGCGCCGGCGAACACGACGCCGGCCAGAATCCACAGCATGCCGGGCGTGTAGCCCATCTGCGCGGCGAGCACGGGGCCGACCAGCGGCCCGGCGCCGGCGATCGCGGCGAAGTGATGGCCGAACAGCACGTACTTGTTGGTCGGCACGTAGTCGAGGCCGTCGTTGTACTTGACGGCCGGCGTCATCCGCAGCCCGTCGAGCTGCATGACCTTGCTGGCGATGAAACGGCTGTAGAAGCGATACGCGATCAGATACACGCAGACTGCGGCGATCACGATCCAGAGGGCACTGACGCGCTCGCCGTGCGCGAGTGCGATGGTGCCGAATGCGAACGCGCCGAGCAGCGCGACCGCGATCCATAGCAGGGTACTGGAAGCCCGATTCATGGCGTCTCCTGGTCTCCAATGTGTTTTGAGTGGATGCGGCGTGAGGCCGAACCCGCGTGACGTCGATGCGTCGTGCCGCAGCCTCGCGAAGACCGCGGCGATGGGCCGTAGTATTCCGCGCGACGGGGGCAGCTTACAAGCGGATAACTACGTATGACGATCTACGTAAAATTACGTAGATCGTCGGCGTGTGCGCACCATCGGGCGACGATTGCCCGCGACCGGCGAGCCACGTACAGTATTTGCCTGCCTCCATTCCGGAACCCTCATGCCGATCGCATTTCAGAAGTTGAACGCGAATGGCGATGACTTCGTCATCGTCGACCTGCGCGGTCAGGAACACGATCGCGCGCATCCCGTCGACGACGACCTCGTGCGGCGCATGGGCGATCGGCATCGCGGCATCGGCTTCAACCAGCTCGCGGTGATCTCGGACGGCGACGACGCGGCCGCCCGCGTCGCGTTCCGGAATCCCGACGGCTCGACGCTCGATACCTGCGGCAGCGCGACGCGCGGCGTCGCGTGGAAGCTGATGCGGGAAACCGGCGCGACATCGGTCGTGCTGCGCACGAATCGCGGGCGCCTGCACTGTTCGCAGGATGCGGACGGGCTGATCAAGGTCGACATGGGCGCGCCGCGGCTCGGCTGGCAGGACGTGCCGGTCTCGGAGGCCGTCGACACGCTCGTGCTGCCGCTGCCCGGTGCGCCGGCCGCATGCAGCATGGGCAATCCGCATTGCACGTTCTTCGTCGACGATGTCGCTGCGCTCGACATCGAAGCGCTCGGCCCGGCGATCGAAACGCATCCGCTGTTTCCGCTGAAGACCAACGTGCATTTCGTTCAGGTCATCGATCGCACGCATATCCGTCTACGTATCTGGGAACGCGGCGGCGGCGTGCCGCTCGGCTCCGGCTCGTGTTCGTGCGGCGCGGCGGTCAACGGCATCCGGCGCGGGCTGCTCGACGATACCGTGCGGGTGACCTGCGACGGCGGCGACGTCACCGTTCAATGGGACGGCGCCGGCAGCGTGTTCCTGAGCGGGCCCGTGACGTTCGGGTTCGGCGGAGTGTGGCTGTGACGACCGACGACGCACGAACCTTCGACGCGCTGCGCCCGCGCCTGCAGAAGATCGCGTACCGGATGCTCGGCTCCGTCGCGGATGCCGAGGACATCGTGCAGGACGTGTGGCTGCGCTGGCACGACGCGGCGCGCGACGACATCGAGAACGCCGAGGCGTGGCTCGTCGCGGTCACGACGCGCACGTCGATCGATCGCCTGCGCGCGGCGAAGCTCAGGCGCGAGCACTACACGGGTATCTGGCTGCCCGAGCCGGAACTCGGCGAATCGCCCGCGACGCCCGAGGAAATGACGGAGCGCGCGAACGACGTGTCGGTCGCGTACCTGCTGTTGCTCGAACGGCTGACGCCGGAAGCGCGCGCGGCCTTCCTGCTGCATGAAATCTTCGAATTCGACTACGACCGGATCGCCGACGCGATCGGCAAGAGCGAAGCCGCGTGCCGGCAGCTCGTCAGCCGGGCCCGGGCGCGGCTGCGCGACGATACGCAGCCGCGGCACGCGGTGCCGCACGAAACGCACCGTCGGCTGCTGCAGACGTTCACGCATGCGCTCGCGCACGGCGACTTCCCGTCGATCCAGGCGCTGCTCGCCGAAGACGCGATGCTGATCGGCGACGGCGGCGGCCATGTCCAGAGCTTCCCGAAACCGATGGTCGGCGGCCGACGCATCGCTCAACTGTTCTATGCGACGTGGTTGCGCTGCGGCAGCGGTGTCGAGATGCGGCCGGTCGTGCTGAACGGCCAGTGGGCGATGCTGCGCTTCATCGACGGGCAACTCGAAGCGGCGATGTCGTTCGAGACCGACGGCACGCGCATCGGCCGGATTCTCGTGCAGCGCAACCCGGAGAAGCTCTCCCGGATCGCGAGCGCCTGCGCCGCCGGCTGACCCGCGCATCGCCGCGCGCCGGCGCCGGCCGCGCTCGCCGCCGAGCCCGGATTGGTGCAGCGCGCGCAACACGATGCGTCCCCGTGCGTGGCTACCGCGCCCCGGCACACCCTCCTAAGATGATTTCGCGCGGCGCCCTGCCGCCCACGACACCCGCGCAGCGCGGGCCAGCCTCTTCGTCGCCAGGAGAAATCATGACGCAGCGTATCAACTACATTCAACAGTCGCCCGAGTTGTTCAGGAAATTCCTCGAGCTCAGCAACCTGCTGCGCAGCAGCGCGATCGAGGAATCGATCCGGGATCTCGTGTCCCTCCGGGCATCCCAGATCAACGGCTGCGCGTTCTGCGTCGACATGCACGTGAAGGAAGCGCGCATCCACGGCGAGCGCGAGCTGCGCCTGCATCATCTGGCGACGTGGCGCGAATCGACGCTCTTCTCGCCGCGCGAGCGGGCCGCGCTCGCGTGGACCGAAGCGCTGACGACGCTGGCCGCGCACGGCGTGCCGGACGACGTCTACGACCGCGTGCGCGGCCAGCTCTCCGAGAAGGAATTGTCGGACCTGACGTTCGAAGTGATGGCGATCAACGGCTGGAACCGCGCGAATGTCGCGTTCCGGACCGTGCCGGGCTCGTCCGACAAGGCGTTCGGCCTCGACAAGGCCAATCTCGCCTGACGGCCGCGCCCGACGGCAGGCCACGCCCCTCTCTCGCTGCCGGCCGTCGGCCGGCGGCCCACCGGAAGCCACCACCATGATTCGCATGAAACACGTGATCGCGTCCGCGCTCGTCGTCGCGGGCGCCGCGACCGGCACCGTTCGCGCGGCGCCCGCGGCCATCGTCACGCCGCTGATGACGAAGCCGCTCGACGCATACCCGGGCAAGGAAGCGCAGATGATCTCGGTCGAGTATCCGCCCGGCGCGGTCGACCCGGTGCACCGCCACCACGCCGACGCGTTCGTCTATGTCGTCGAAGGGTCGATCGTGATGCAGGTGAAGGGCGGCGAGCCCGTCACGCTGACACCGGGCCAGACCTTCTACGAGGGCCCGAACGACCTGCACACGGTCGGACGCAACGCGAGCCGCACCCGGCCCGCGAAGTTCATCGTGCTGCTGTTGAAGGACCAGGGCGCGCCCGTGCTCGTGCCGGAAAAATAACCGGGTCGCACGCCGCCGCGCCCTTTTTGAAAAAATGCGGCGGGCGGTGTCACAGGCGGCAGCGCTGAAACGTCTAGTCGCATACGGACACCACGATTCCAGCGCCTCCATGCCCGACACTTCCATCCGCCGCCCCGACGCCGACGACCCGTTCGCCCGTAGCTTCTCGACCTGCTATGCCGGCGTGGTCACGTTCCTCGCCGTCGTCACCGAAGGCAGCTTCGCGCGCGCCGCCGATCGCCTCGGCGTCGGCCGCTCGTCGGTCAGCCGCCACGTGCAACGGCTCGAGGACCGGCTCGACGCACGCCTGTTCCAGCGCACCACGCGCAGCATGTCGCTGACGCGCGAAGGCGAGCTCTTCTACGAAAACTGCCGGCCCGGCATCGAGCATCTGGCGCAGGCGCTCGAGGACATGCGCGAGCTGCGCAGCGGGCCGCCGAGCGGACACCTGCGCGTCGGCTCGACCCCGGGCTTCGGCCGCAAGGTCATCGCGCCGCTGCTGCGCGACTTTCATGCGCAGTATCCGGACATCACGCTCGACCTGCTGCTGAACGACCGCCCGGCCGATTTCTCCGCCGATCGCATCGACGTCGCGTTTCGCGACGGCCGCATGGAGGACAGCGCGATCGTCGCGCGCCGGCTGATTCCGATGCAGATGATCGTCTGCGCGTCGCCGTCGTATGCGCACCGGCACGGCTTGCCGCGCCACGTCGACGACCTCGCGCGGCATCGCTGCATCAACCTGTGCACCGCGTCGGGCCGCGTCACGGAATGGGAATTCAGGATCGACGGGGTGACGCAGCGGCGCCAGCTCGCCGCGCATCACACGTTCAACGACATCGATCTCGTCGTGCGCGCGGCGCTCGACGGGCTCGGCATCGCACAACTGCCCGCGTACCAGGTGTGCGACCTGCTCGCCGACGGCCGGCTGCTGAGCTGTCTCGGCCAGCACGCGCCGGACGACGGCGGCCACTATCTCTGCTACCTGAGCCGCAAGCATCTGCCCACGCGCATCCGCGTGTTCATCGACTACATGATCGAACAGACACGGGCGCGCGATCTGCAGTGCCTGACCACGATGACGACGCTGGCGCCGCTGGAGACGATCGATTGATGCATGCACGGCAACATGGTGAGGGCTTGCCGGCCTCTACCGGATCGCGCGGCGCATGCCTACGATGCGGGCTGTTCGACAGGCACGCGAATACGGCGCTGCGCCGTTCGGCAACGTACCGGCCCGATCGCGCGCACGCGATGGGCGCCGGTTTCGGCAGATTCAAGCGGCGCGCATGTCGCGCGCCCGTTCAAGGAGAGCAATCGTGAAAATCGTCGTGATTGGTGGTACCGGCCTGATCGGCAGCAAGGTCGTCAGGAACCTGATCGCACGCGGCCACGACGCCGTCGCGGCCGCGCCGTCGACGGGCGTCGATACGATCACGGGCGCGGGGCTGGACGCCGCGCTGGCCGGCGCGGAGGTCGTCGTCGATCTCGCGAATTCGCCGTCGTTCGAGGAAGCGGCCGTGAAGGCGTTCTTCGAGGCGTCGGGGCGCAACCTGTTCGCCGCGGAGCGCGCGGCCGGCGTGCGGCATCACGTCGCGTTGTCGGTGGTCGGCACCGACCGGCTGCAACAGAGCGCGTATTTCCGCGGCAAGATCATCCAGGAGAACCTGATCCGCGAAGCCGGCGTGCCGTACACGATCGTGCGCTCGACGCAGTTCTTCGAATTCGTCGAGGCGATCGCGCAGGCTGGCGCGCAGGGCGACACGGTCCGGTTGACCACCGCGCACTTCCAGCCGATCGCGTCGGACGACGTCGCGGCCGCCGTGACCGACTTCGCGCTCGACGCGCCGCGCAACGGCATCGCCGAAATCGGCGGCCCCGAGCGCGTACGGATCGCCGATCTGGTCGAGCGTTTCCTGTCGGCGACGCACGATGCCCGCACGGTGACGCGGGATGCGGACGCCGACTACTTCGGCGCGATGCTGCAGGACGACACGCTCGTGCCCGCGCCCGGTGCGCGCCTCGGCGCGACGACCTTCGACGCGTGGTTTCGGCAGAACGCGCTCGCGCGGTGACCGCCGCCGCCGGATCACGCTCGCCATGACGCCATTGCGCCCACCGCCGCTGTCGCTGCTCGACCGGTATCGCGGACGGGAACCGCGGACGCTGTACTCGACGACGGTGACCGTCACGGGCGGCGCGGCCGATCACGGCCGCGCATCGGGCGTCGCACGTTCCGACGACGGGAGCCTCGATGTCGAGCTGCGCCTGCCGTCCGCGCTCGGCGGCCCCGGCGACGGCCCGAACCCGGAGCAACTGTTCGCCGCGAGCTATGCGGCGTGCTTTCACGGCGCGCTGAGCCTGCTGGCTGCGCGGGCGGGCGTGTCGATCGCCGGCGCATCGGTGTCCGCATCGATCGACTTCTGCCGCGATCCGGTGGACGGATTGTTCATGCTGAACGCGAACATTCGCGTGCGGCTGCCGGGCATCGAACGCGCGGTGGCGGAAGAGCTGGTCCGCAATACGGAGCGTTTCAGTCCGTATACGAAGATGGCGCACGAGGGGATCAGCCACGTCGTGGCGCTCGCGCCGGCGGACGATGCGCACGAACGCTAACGGCACGCACGCTCAACTCATCGTCTTTACGAGGAAGTCATGCAGTCATTCGACAACAAGGTGGTCCTCATTACCGGCGGCGGTGCCGGCATCGGGCTGGCAGCGGCCGTCGCGTTCGCACGCGAAGGTGCGCGCGTCATCATCACGGGGCGCCGCGAAGATGCGCTGTCCGCCGCCGCGCGCAGCGCGCCGGGCATCGACTACGTGGTCGCGGATGCCGGCAATGCGGCCGACGCCGCGCGCACGATCGACGAAGCGGTCGCGCTGGCGGGGCGGCTCGACGTGCTGGTCAACAATGCGGGCGCCGGTGCAATCCTGCCGCTGGAGTCGGCTACCTTCGAAGCGATCAGCGCGATCTTTTCCGTCAATACGCTCGGACCGTCGATGCTCGCGACTGCCGCGCTGCCGCATCTGAAAGCGGCGCGCGGCAGCATCGTCAACGTGTCGAGCACGTTCGGACACAAGGCCGCCGCGCTGTTGTCGCACTATGCGGCGAGCAAGGCCGCACTCGAGCATCTGACGCGCTGCTGGGCGCTCGAGCTCGCATCGGCAGGCGTACGCGTGAACGCCGTCGCGGCGGGCCCGACGGAAACGGACTTCCTGTCGGAACGGATGAAGCTGTCGGAAACCGACATCGAAGCGATCAAGGCGCAGGAGCGCACGCGCATTCCGCTTGGCCGGCGCGGCGAGCCCGCGGACGTCGCAAACTGGATCGTGTCGCTCGCATCGCCGCAGGCGGCATGGATGACGGGGCAGGTAATCACGGTCGACGGCGGCCTCGACGCGACCTGACCGTCGCGAGGACGCGCGTCGCCCGTCACGACGTACGACGCGCGAGGTGGCGGATCAGTGCTTTTCGTCGACCTTCTTCGGCTTCGGCGGCGACGGCACCTTCGCGTACTGGAACGCCGGCGTGGCCTTCAGCGCTTCCTTGGTCGCACCCGGCAGATAGATGTTGCCGTTGCGCACGTCGAGCGACGCGATCGGCACCGCGACGTCGTGCGCGGCCACGCCGAGGAAACCGCCGGCCGACACGATCGCGGCGGACACCGAGCCGTCCGGCGCGACGATCAGGTCGCGCACCTTGCCGACTTTCTGGTTCTCGTCGTTGTACACGGTCTTGCCGAGCACGCTCTTCTTCACGCTCCAGCCTTCGAGCAGCGCCTGCGATTGCTCGACGGTCACGCTGATCGGCTGAGCGCCCGCGATCTGCGCGTGCGCGCTGACGCTCGAGGCGAGGACGGTTGCTGCGATGAGGGTCTTGTAGAACTTCATATGTGTTGCACTCCGGTTCGGTTGTTGTGGATTCCGGGACGAAGCGGCGGGACGCGACGGCCGATCGGTGAACGCCCCGCGGATGGCCGCGCTTCGTCGGTCGCGTGGCGGCCGGCCGCGCCGCCATGACATGTGTGCGTGGCGGACCGGCATGGCCGGGCCGCAGCGTGCAACACGTCCTTCATGGTAGCGGCATTCGCCGGATCGTGCGTTCAGGGTGCAATGGGGCTGGCGGCGCGAGCAGGATCAGGATCAATGATCGTGCAGACAGATGGAGCGCGCGGCGCGGGAAAATGGCGCCGCGGCGTGTCGATCAGGACAACCCCATAGATGGGCACCCGAACTTCGTGGCGCATCGAACGACGCGGCGGCCGCCGCGCCGCCACGCGGCATCACGCATTCCGCGAATACACCCTGCGATGCCGCACCGCCTCCGCCAGCACGTCGAGCACCGGCTCCGTCTGCGCCCAGCTCAGGCACGCATCGGTGATCGACACGCCATACTGCAACGGCACACCCGGCTTCAGGTCCTGCCTGCCGGCTTCGAGATGGCTTTCCACCATCACGCCGACGATCCGGTGCTCGCCCTGCCCCAATTGCCGCGCGAGATCCTGCGCGACCTCGATCTGCCGCTCGTGCGACTTGTTCGAGTTCGCATGCGAGCAGTCGACCATCACCTGCTCGCGCAACCCGGCCTTGCGCAGCACCGCGCAGCTCGCCTCGACGTGCCCGGCATCGTAGTTCGGGCCGTTCTTGCCGCCGCGCAGGATCACGTGCGCGTCGTCGTTGCCGCGCGTCTCGAAGATCGCGGCCATCCCCATCTTCGTCATCCCCATGAACGCATGGCTCGCCGCCGCGGCGACGATCGCGTCCGACGCGACCTGCACGCCGCCGTCGGTGCCGTTCTTGAAGCCGATCGGGCAGCTCAGCCCCGACGCAAGCTGGCGGTGGCTCTGGCTCTCGGTGGTGCGCGCGCCGATCGCGCCCCACGCGATCAGGTCGGCGATGTACTGCGGGCTCAGCAGGTCGAGGAATTCGGTCGACGCCGGCAGGCCGAGCGCGTTGATGTCGAGCAGCAGTTGCCGTGCGGCGCGCAGCCCTTCGTTGATGCGGAAGCTGCCGTCGAGGCGCGGATCGTTGATGTACCCCTTCCAGCCGACCGTCGTACGCGGCTTCTCGAAGTACACGCGCATCGTGATCAGCAGGTCGTCCTTCAGCGCGTCGGCCGCGACCTTCAGGCGGCGTGCGTAATCGAGCGCCTGGTCGTGATCGTGGATCGAGCACGGGCCGACGACGAGCAGCAGCCGGTCGTCGCGGCCGTGCAGGATGTCGCCGATCGCGCGGCGCGTATCCTCGACGAGCGTCTGCGTGGCGGCCGGCACCGGCAGCTCGTCGAGCAACAGCGCGGGCGAAATCAGCGGACGCACGGCGCCGATGCGGACGTCGTCGATGCGTGTGGTGTCCTGCGTCGCGTCGGCGCTGCCTACCTCGCGATCATGGGAAGGATTGTCGAGGTTCTGCATGGTGATTCTCCGGGGGACGTCTGTCTGTAATGATGGGCAGGCTCGATTATGGCACCCGGAGAAGGTGGCGGCGGGGAATGCGTGCGGTGGCGGCCGCAGTCACGCGGCCGACGTCGAAACGACGCAAAAAAGGCGACCCGCAAAGGGGTCGCCCGACCGTTTGCCGCATTGCGCGGCGTGACTAGTGCCGCGTCTCGGGCGCGAGCGAATTGCTCGGCAGCAGCGACGTCAGCCAGCAATTGTTCGGCGCGGCCTTGCCGTTGAAGCGATCGTAGAGCCACGGCAGCATGCCGGCCACCCACGGCACGATCGCGCCCGCGTGTTCGAGCGGATACTCGGAGTACGTGACCGCCGTGCCGCTCGCGCAAAACTTCTGCGCCAGCGCGCGCACGTCGTATGCCAGCATCACGCCGTCGCCCACCTGGCTGCTGAAGGTGCCGTCCAGCGCGCCCGCAGTGCCCTGGCCGATGAACATCGGGATCGTCGGCGACGCGGCCAGCCCCGCATTCACCTTGTTCGCATAGGTGACGTACACCGGAATGCTGTTGATGTCGTTCGCGTATTGCGGCTTGAACAGCGTGCCCCAGCGCAGGCCCGTGTACTTCGGCAGGATGTACGCGAGCGACTGGTTCTGGATGTCCTTGAACACGGCGACGCCCGTCTCGCTGAGGTACGGCGTCAGGTCGAAGTCGTAGCCGCGCGACAGCCCGGCCAGCGCGGCCGCGGCGACGCCGCCCCACACGATGCTGCCGTCGACATAACGCAGGTTGTGCGCGGGATCAACCAGCACACCGCCCTCCGCCGCGCCGACGAGCTGCCGGTTGACGTCGGGCGCGTAGCTCGGCGCGAGTTGCGCGGCCCAGTTCGTCGCGATCGCGCCGCCGGAATAGCCGATCATCGCGACCTTGCTCGACGGACTCAGCCCGGTCGACGGCGTATTGAGCGCGGCGCGAATCGAATCGAGCGTCGTCATCCCGTATTCGGGGCCGGCCGCGAAATCGGCCGTCTGGCCCTCGGTATCGGGCACGATGATGTTGTAGCCGAGCAGCAGCAGCGTCGACAGCGGAATCGATTCCGCGCTGTACAGCAACGTGCCGACGTTGATGACCTTGGTCACGTCGCGATCGCCGGCGATCACCTGCGACGGTTCGTCGTACGGGTTCAGCGAATCGTAGGCCGACTGGTACGAGATCGCGTGGCCGTTGCTGACCGGGCTGCGGATCACGGAGGTCACGTTCACGACCGGCTGGTTCAGCGCGTTGCTGGTGCGATACAGCAATTGCTGCGCGGTCACCGCGGTCGGAATGCCGGCCACGTGATAGGTGACGTTACGCGTCTTGATCACGGTGCCCGGTGGAACGGATGCCAGCGGCGTCGTGCCGGTGTACGTGTAGAACGGATCGGAGACGGCTGGTGCCGCGGCGCCGGCCGGCGGTGCCGTGACGGCGAGCGCGGCCGACACCGCGGCCGCAGCCGCGGCAATCATGAAACGTCTGAAGGACATGGGTGGCCCCTGGGATAACCTGCTTTCATCGAAGGAAATTCGGCGGTGTTGCAGACCATCTCGATTGCCGCTTCAACAGCGTTTCGGTGCCATCGACTGTCTCCTGTAAATGAATGATCCGGTTTGTTCCGATTCTGTAATTTAGTAGGACTGCAAATCTGATTCATTGAAGCACAACGGGAATGCGTTCGAGGCGCGTTTTCGCTTGTTTGAAGGTAAACGTCTAAACCGGTTGCCACGCGAGGTCGGCGGCCCGGCCGTTCGGCCGAGTGTTCGCGTTGGAGGGAAGTCCCGTAGGATCACCGTTGTCCGGTACCGAAGCGGCCCGTCGTGCGACGCCGGTCGCTCCGCACACCGCTTGCCTGTGACCGATCGCTTCCTGCCCAACCGACACGCCACGATGACCGTCTCCGAACTGCTCCGCGCCATCCGCCAACCCTATGTCGACCTGCTCGCGAAAGCGACCACGCAACCGGCCGTCGTCGTCGAGCCGGCCTACCGGCGGGCCGACGGCACGCTGGCCACCGAAGGCCCGCTCGCGCTGCCGTGCCGCGCCGACACGATCGCGACCGAAGGCGAGGCGGCCGGCCAGCCCGCGATGGTCGATTCGGCCACGCAGCTGGATTTCGAGCCGTTCGCCTTCGAACTCGAAACGGCGGCCGTGTCGATCCAGCCGTTCGTGTGGGACTGGGCGGCGGTCGAGGCCGACGGCCTCGACGAAAGCGCCGCGAACGACGCGTTCAAGACGTGGTTCCTCGCGTGGTTCGACGCGGACGACGAAAACACGCCAGCCGAAGACGGACTGCACGGCATCGTTCACTACCTGTCGAAACCGGTTCGCACGGAGCAGGGCTGGCGCATCCATGCGGATCTCGGTTCCGCGCCGGAGACGGCCGTCGAGGATCTACTGTTCCGGCTCGTCGATGCGGGCGCGACGCGGATCAGTGTCGGTTGATATGTGTCTTCATCGCTCACGCACCGTCATGAAAACCATTCGGTTCTCGCCGTGATGCGCCGGTTGATCCGAAGCGCGTGCGTGGTACCTCGCCCCCGGCGTCGAGCAGAAGTGACGCGGCGGTGCGCGCGCACCGCCGTCATTGCATCAGGAAGCGATCACGACGCGTCGCCCGGCGCGTCGACGTCGATGCCGAGTTCGCTCGCCATCCGCTGAACCAGCGCATTCAGGCGCGCCACTTCGTCCGCGAGGCGCTTCTGTTCGGCCTTCAGCGCCTCGAATTCGGAAGGCGGCACCGAATCCGCGCCGCCGCCGGCATCCGCGCTCGCGAAATCGGCCATGTTCACTTCGCCGCACATCAGGTGCATCCAGCGGTTCTCGCGCGCACCCGGCGCACGCGGCAGCCGGACGACGAGCGGCTGCGTACGCGCCGCGAGTTCGTCGAGGAACGCCTCGACCGACGAGATGTCCGCGAAGCCGTGCAGGCGTGCGCTGTTCAGGCGCAGCTCGGCGGCCGTCTGCGGGCCGCGCAGCAGCAGGATCGTCAGCAGCGCGATCGCCTGGCTCGGGATGCCGAGCACGCGGTTCATGTTGTGCTCGAAACGCGGCACGCGGCTGCTGCTGCCCTCCATCACGAGGCTCAGGTGCTTCAGCCCGTCGAGCGCGGTCGTCACTTCGTCCTCGCTGACGTTCATCACCGGCGCGCGCGCGGTTTTCTGGTTGCAACCCGCGGTCAGCGCGTTCAGCGACAGCGGGTAGGTATCCGGCACCGTGTGTTGTTTCTCGACGAGCACGCCGAGAATGCGGGCCTCGAGAGGCGTGAGTTCGCGAAGGGCGCGGGGCGTGGGCGTATCCGGCGTGGTGTTCATGAGTGGCGTCGCAGCGTGCAGCAGGTGAAGGGAAACGATCGCGGCCCGTACGGCATCGCGCACGGGCGAGCCATATGATAGCTCGCGACACGCGGCCCGGCGCCGCTCATCGCACCAGCGCGCGCACGTGCCGCAACAGGCTTTCGTCCGACGTAGCGGCGCGCCGATCGCACGTGAGGCAACGCGACGATGCATGCGCGCAGCACCGCGGATTCGGCCTTCACGCACGCCCCGCGGCGTTTGCGCGATGCACATGCCGGCGCTACGATGTACCCTTATCCCGATATCAACGGCGCCGCGCGATCGTCTTCTCACGCCGATACCACGCATCACCCGCGTTGAATGCGCTGCCGCCGTGCCTGCGCGCCGCTCGTCAAACCCGTTCACCCCCTCACCCGTTCACCACCATGACTGCATCTTCTTCCGCACCCGTGCGCGCCATCGTCACCGGACACACCCGCGGCGTCGGCGCGGCGCTCGCCGAACAACTGCTGCAGGAAGGCATCGCCGTGCTCGGCGTGTCGCGCAGCCGTCATCCGTCGCTCGCGTCACAGGCCGGCGAGCGCTTTACCGAGGTCGAACTCGATCTGTCGGACTCGAAGACCATTGCGAGCTGGCTGGCCGGCGACACGCTGCGCCGCTTCGTCGACGGCGCGTCGCTCGTGCTGCTGTTCAACAACGCGGGCATCGTCGACCCGATCGGCCCGCTCGCCGCGCAGGACCCGGCGATCGTTGCCCTCGCGGTCGGCCTGAACGTCGCCGCGCCGCTGATGCTGTCGGCCGCGCTCGCGCAAGCCGCCTCGGCCGCGACCGAATGCCGGATCGTGCACCTGTCGAGCGGCGCGGCCCGCAACGCGTATGCCGGCTGGAGCGTCTACTGCGCGACCAAGGCCGCGCTCGATCATCATGCACGCGCCGTCGCGCTCGACGCGAACGGCGCGCTGCGGATCTGCAGCGTCGCACCGGGCGTCGTCGATACCGGCATGCAGGCCACGATCCGCGCGACCGGCGAAGACAACTTCCCGATGCGCGAGAAATTCGACCAGTTGAAGTCGAGCGGCGCGCTCGCCACGCCCGAGGCGACCGCCCGGCAACTGATCGGCTATGCGCTGAGCGATGCATTCGGTACCGAGCCGACGGCCGACGTGCGCAACCTGCCGACGAAGTAAGCACCGGACGCGGCCCGTCATCCTTCGAGCCGCTTCGTCCAGTCTTCGACCTGCCGCTCGGTCCGGCGCTTTTCGAGCATCTTGCGCCAGCCGGGCGGTAGCAGCGGCACGTCGCACAGCGCATCCAGCGCGGCCATGTCGAGCGTGCGTCGATACAGCACGTCGAGCACCGTCGACAGCGGCCATTCCGGGTAGCGGCGCGCATGCAGCGCCAGCACATCGCCCGCCGCCACCCAGCCTTCCTGCAGCACGCGGTAGTACCAGCCGGTCCGGCCGCTGTGCTGCACGAGCGCCGCCATCCGCGAATGGTCGAAGCGTGCGTTGAGCTTCCAGCACGGCTGCCGCGACTGCGACACCTGGAGCACCGCGCCGCCCAGCGTGAACACGTCGCCGAGACACACGTCGCGCTCGGTGATGCCGCGCGTCGACAGGTTCTCGCCGAATGCACCCGGCCGGGCGAGCACGTCGCGCGCGCCGATCTGCCCGGCCCACCACGGATAGTGATCGTACGCATAGTGGTGAACGGCCTTGTCGGGGCCGCCGTGATGCCGCGCATCGGCCTGCTCGTCGCCGGCAAAGCCGAGCGCGCCCAGCCACAGGCGTGCATCCACCGGCTGCTTGTCGATCGCGCTCGCGTGCGGCGTGCCGGCAAGCGGCCGGCTCACGCCGATCCGCACCGCGCCGATGGCGACCGCGATCGCCGGCCGTGCGTCGGCGCTCATGCCGCCACACCGTCCGGCAGCGCCGCGAGCAGGCGTTCTAGTTCGCGCATGCGTGCGTCGCCAAGCGGCAGCAGCGGCCGCCGCGGTTCGCCGGCGTCGAAACCGCGCAGCCTCAGCCCGGCCTTCACGGTCACCGGCAACCCGCCGTTGACGATGAACTGCAGCAACGGCAACTGCGCGTGAAAGACCGATCGGGCGCGGGCGAGGTCGCCCGTGCGCATCGCGTCGAACAACGCGAGCGGCAACGCGGCATTCAGGTTCGGCGCGGCCGTGCACCATCCGGCCGCGCCGGCGGCCAGTGCGGCGAGCGCCATCGGATTGCTGCCGTTGTAGAACGGGATCGCGCCGTCGCTCAATTGCGCGAGCCGGTGCATCCGGCCAATGTCGCCGGTGCTTTCCTTCACCATCGTCACGTTGCCGACCGTCCGGCAGATCGTCGCGATCAGCTCGGGCGACATGTCGACGCCGCTCGTCGCAGGGTTGTTGTACAGCATGATCGGGATGCCGATCGCGTCACCGATCGCGCGATAGTGCGCGACGATCTCGTCGTTGCCGAGCTTCCAGTACGACACCGGCAGCACCATCACCGCATCGGCGCCGGCCTGCTCGGCAAAGCGGGCGCGGCGCACCGCGCCCGCCGTGGTGAGATCGGAGATTCCAACGACGGTCGGCACGCGCCGGCGCACCGCGCGAATCGACGCGGTAGCGACGGCCTCCCATTCGGCGTCGGACAGGTACGCGCTTTCGCCGGTACTGCCCAGCGGCGCGATCGCGTGAACGCCGTCGGCGATCAGGCGATCGATCAGCGCATCGAGCGCTGTCAGGTCGACGCCGCCGTCGACGGAGAACGGCGTGACCGGGTAGGCAATGATGCCTTTCAACAGGATGGACACGATTGGTATTCCTCAATGATTGACTAAAAAGATCGAAACGGCGCATTCGCTTACGCGACGCAATCCTGATGCGTACGCAATGCGCGGCGCGCGTAGTAGTCGAACGTCACCGCATCGCGCTTCGGCTTCGAGATCCAGTCGTGCGCTTCACGCGCCAGCGCGGGCGGCACCGGTTTGATCTCGCCGGCCGACATCGCGAGCAGCTGAAGCTTCGCGGCGCGTTCGATCAGCAGCGCGAGAATGCACGCCTCCTCGATCGTCTTGCCGACCACGAGCTGCCCGTGATGCGACAGCAGAATCGCGCGCTTGCTGCCGAGCGCCTTCGAGATGATCTCGCCCTCCTCGTTGCCGACCGGCACGCCCGGCCAGTCCTTCAGGAACGCACAATCGTCGTACAGCGGACAGGTATCCATATGCGACACGACGAGCGGCTGTTCGAGCATCGACAGCGCCGCGACATGCGCGGGATGCGTATGGATGATGCAGTTCACGTCCGGGCGCTCGCGATAAATCCACGTATGGAACCGGTTGGCCGGGTTCGGAATGCCTTCGCCGTCGACGACGTCGAGATCCTCGTTGACGCGCAGCAGGTTCGCGGCCGAGATCTCGTCGAAGCCGAGCCCGAGCCGCTGCGTGTAGTACGTGCCGGCCGCGTCCGCGCGGCAGGTGATCTGCCCGGCCAGGCCCGAGTCGTGGCCGGCGTCGAACAAAATCCGGCAGGTCAGCGCAAGCTTTTGCCGCGCGGACCAGCCGCTGTCGCCCACCGCGTTTTCCAGACGCCGCTCCGCCAGCGCGACCAGCGCTTCCTTCGTCAAATTCAGCGTTTCCGCCATGTTCGCCTCCTGAATGAACCGGGTCTGCCGCGCCGTCCGCGGCCGTTTACCCGATCACAAATGACACACGATACACCGAATGACACTTTGTGTCATGCGTTACAATCGGTTTTTCGAAGGACACCTGGCGCCCCATGACGATTCGCCTGAAGCTGCTCAGAAAACAGAAGGGCTGGACGCTCGACGTGCTGGCCGACGAGACCGGCCTCACCAAGAGCTACCTGTCGAAGGTCGAGCGCGGCCTGAGCGTGCCGTCGATCGCGGTCGCGCTGAAGCTGTCGAAGGCGCTGAACGTCGACGTCGAGCAACTGTTCTCGGAAAGCCGCAACCGCGAACTGATCACGGTCACGCGCGCCGGCGAGCGCACGGCAATGGGCGCGGCGGCCGACAGCCACGCGCATCGCTTCGAAAGCATCGCGGCGGGCGTCGCGCCGAAGAAGATGCTGCCGTTCGTCGTGCATCCGCCGCACGAATTCGTCGCATCGACGTTCCGCGAGCACGAAGGCGAGGAATTCCTGTTCGTGCACAAGGGACGCATCGAAATCGAATTTCCGAACGAGACGGTGCAACTCAGGGCCGGCGATTCAGTCTATTTCAACGCACTGATCCCGCACCGCACGCGCAGCCTCGGCACCGCGCAGGCGGAGATCCTGGTCATCGTCAGCCACGACGACTAGCCTCGTCACTTCTCGTCACTTTTTCGCGCAAGGATCTTCCGATGGTCACCAAGGCCACCGCACCGTTCCAGCAGATCAAGACGCTCGTCCGCCAGAACGTCGAGTCCGGCGACTGGCGCCCCGGCGACCGCATTCCGTCCGAGCTCGATCTCGCCGCGCAGTTCGGCGTCGCACGCATGACGGTCAACCGCGCGCTGCGCGAGCTGACCGAGGAAGGCGTGCTCAAGCGCACCGCAGGCGTCGGCACCTTCGTCGCCGAGGTGAAGCCGCAGTCGAACCTGCTGATGATCGCGCACATCCGCGACGAAATCCGCGCGCGCGGGCACGAATATCGCTGCCGCGTGCTCAGCCAGTCGAGCGAACCCGCGTCGTTCGACGTCGCGGCCGCGTTCGGCCTGCCGGTCAATACGCCGGTCTTTCACGTGGTGTGCGTGCACGAGGAAAACGGCCGCCCGATCCAGCTCGAGGATCGCTACGTGAACCCGGCCGCCGCGCCCGGCTTCATCGACCAGGATTTCCAGACCGAGCCGCCGTCCGAGTACCTGTACAACAACGTGTCGCACTACGAACTGGAAATCGAGCACGTCGTCGACGCGTCGCTGCCCACCAGCGAACAGGCGCGGCTGCTCGACATGCGCGCCGACGAGCCGTGCCTCACGCTCACGCGCCGCACGTGGACGGACGGGCTGCCCGTCACGTTCGTGCACTTCCTGCATCCGGGCAACCGCTACCGGCTCGGTTCGCGCTTCAAGCCCGGCGCGGGGCGTCACCCGACCTGATCGTTCGTCGCAAGCCCCCAACGCACGGCGGCCGTTTCGTCATGAAACGGCCGCCATATTCGTTCCTGCGCTGCTCAGATCGCACCGACCTGCCCCGCCTCGCGCGACCACACGACCGGAAACAGCGGGTGATCGAGCGGCGCGCCGTCCGGCAGTTGCTGCGCGAGCCCGGGGAAATCGGGCGACGTCTTCCAGCGGCGCGGCGCGTGACGGATATCGTCGCCGACGAAGCGGATCGAGAACGCACGGCGGCGGTTCCGCGTACCGCCCGACGCATGCAGCGTGAGCATCCGGAAGCACACCATGTCGCCGGGTTCGAGCGCCCAGCGGCGAATCGGGAAGGCCGCGCGGTCGGCTTCGATGTCGGGCAGGTCGGCGAGGCTGCCTTCCGGAAACCACTTCGCCTCCTTGTCCATGAACGTGCGCGGCATCAGCCACGGCCCGCGATGCGAGCCGGCGACGAATTCCAGCGTCGATTCGAGCGGCACCGGATCAACCGGAATCCACATGCTGACGTTGTCGTCGCCTTCGATGTCGTAGTACGGCTGATCCTGGTGCCACGGCGTGCGCTGCCGCGTGCCGGGCTCCTTCACGAGCAGGTGATCGTGATGCAGCCGCACGTGGTCGGTGCCCATCAGCGCGGCGGCGACCGATGGCGCCGGCGAGCGCACGATGAAATCGCGATATGCGTCGTTGTGCTGCCAGTTGCAGAAATCCTCGAAGAACCAGCCCGGATCGTCGGGCCGGCTCGCGACTTTCGCGCGCTCGCTCGGCTGCGCGAGGTTCGCGTCGATGCCGGCCCGCAGCGCGGCCACTTCGTCCGGCGAAAAGATGCCCCTAATGCAGACCGCGCCTTCCTCACGGAACGCGGCGATCAGTTCGGGCGTCACGGCTTGCGCGACGCGCTCCTGGATACTCGTCATGGTGTGCCTGTCGATCGAATGAGTCACGGGGTCACGGTGCCGAAGTCAGCTGCTGCTTCGCGCCATAGATGTCGAAGTCGAAGTATTTCGCGGCAATCTTCTGGTACGTGCCGTTCGCGCGAATCGCGACGATCGCGTCGTTCAGCCGCTTCTTCATGTCGGCGTCGCCCTTGCGTATGCCCATCGCGACGCCGTAACCGGTGATCCGCGCATCGGTCACGTCCGGGCCCGCGAACGCATAGCCCTTGCCGCGCGGCGTCTTCAGGAACGAGTAGCCGGCCTGCGTCTTGTCCTGGAAGGTCGCGTCGAGGCGGCCGTTGACGAGATCCTGGTACACCTGGTCCTGATTCTGGTACGAAACGATCGTCACGCCCTTGGTTGCCCATTCGGCCTTCGCGTACGCCTCCTGCGTCGTGCCCTGGTCGATCCCGATGCGCTTGCCGGCGAGCGACGCGGCGCTCGGCAGCAGCTTCGAGCCGACCGGCGCGACGAGCGCGCCCGGCGACGCATACAGCTTGTTCGAGAAGTCGATCTGCTTGAGCCGCTCGTCGGTGGCCGTCATCGCGGACATGATCACGTCGAACTTGCGCGCGCGCAGCGCCGGGATCATCCCGTCGAAGCCCTGCTCGACCCACACGCACTTCGCATGCAGCTGCTCGCAGATCGCATTGCGCAAGTCGATGTCGAAGCCGGCGAGCGAGCCGTCGGGCTGCTTCGCCTCGAACGGCGGATACGTGGGGTCGATACCCCAGCGGATCGTCGACGTGTCCTGCGCGAACGACACGAGCGGCGCGAACGCCAGCGCGGTGACGAGGAGCTTTGCGGTGCGGTTCATGGCGGGTCCTTGTGAGTCTCGACGGGGCGGGCGATGCCGGCGTACGGTGGTGGGCGCCTCGACGGGAGGCCGGCGCGGGGCGCGAACGGCCGGGGTTTCGATGAAACTGCGATGCAGTCTAGACTGCTTGATTTTTGAGCGCAAGCGGGGAAATACGGGAGGGGCGGCGGATTGAGAGAAGATCGAAACCGAGAGACGGGGTGATGCTCAATTGTGAGATTTTCCAGGAATTTTTGGGTGTTTACCCTGCGCGATCCATACCTGACACAGAATGCGCTTTCCGAATGTTAACGAGAGGAAGTGATCTACACCGGTCACCACGGCGATGAGTTTCCCGCAGTTCCATCGAACCTACCGGCAATGCAGCCTATACTGCGATGGAATTTTTCAACACCAATATCAAGGTCGAGACTTCCGCGGAAATCGTCGCCAAGAAAATGTGGCACCGCGGCGATCGTCCGACCGCCCGGGACCTGTTCGATCTGTGCCTGATCATCGAGCGGGAGCCGGAAAGCCTGATGGACGCCGGTGCGTTCCTCGTTCGGCATCGCGACACGTTTCTGCGTCTGCTCAACGAGCATCGTGCCTTCGTCCGACCGCGCTTCGACGACATCCGGACACTCGGCTACACGCCGTCGTTCGACTATTGTGTTGAACTCGCCGACGCATTCCTGCGAAAACTCCCCGGCGGCACGCCGGAACCCAAATCGCGCCGCCGCTAAACCTACTGCGCCCCGCCACCAGCCCGCTCGTTCGCCCCATACCCGCCGTCGCGCGGGCGGCAGCGGCGTCACGCCGTTCGATCCGCACGTACCGTTCGCCGCGTCGTCGAGCATGACCGCGTTCGGCCGCCGGAATCCACGCGGTGCAGCGATAGCGGATCGGGCTGCGCAGATCGGCGCTGTGCGCGAGCGTCATCCATTGGATGTCGTCTGGCGCCTCAAAATCCCGCCAAACACCACTCCCAAGTCCGGCGAAACCGCGATTGCCCGCGGCGTCCCGCCATGTTAAAAGTCGTCGCACGCATTTGAAAATGAAATGCCCGAATCCACAGAAGTGCAGAAATGAATAGACCTCTGTTCGACATCGACCTGCTGCGCGCGCTCGTGATGGTCGCCGATTGCGGCAGTTTCACGACGGCTTCCGCGCGCCTGCATTCGACACAGTCGACGGTCAGCCAGAAGGTGCGCCGGCTCGAGGAAATCGCCGGCCACCGCCTGCTCGATCGCGGCGCGCGCGACGTGCGGCCGACCGACGCGGGCGTGACGGTGCTCAGCTATGCGCGGCGCATGCTCGCGCTGAACGACGAGATGCTGGAGGCGCTGTCGGGTGCGACGGTCGCGCTGACGATCCGGCTCGGCGTACCTGACGATTTCGCGGCGGGCCGTACGACGCACGCGCTCGCGGCGTTCAAGCGCGAGCATCCGCAGGTGAAGCTCGAAGTAACGTGCGGGCTGAGCCGCGACATCAGCGCCGCGTACGATCGCGGCGAACTCGACCTCGTGCTGATCAAGCAGCGGCGCGACAGCCGCGAGGCGGTCGTGCGCTGGCCGGAGAAGCTGCGCTGGATCGACAGTGCGAAGCATCCGTCGATCGATCTCGACCCGGTGCCGATCGTCGTGTTCCCGCCGCGCGGGCTCTATCGCGACGACATGATCAAGGCGATCGAGGAGCGCGGCCGCCGCTGGCGGATCAGCTTCACGACGTCGAGCCTGAGCGGCATCCAGGCGGCCGTCGCGGACGGGCTCGGCATCAGCGTACTGCCCGCGCGCGTGGTGACGGACGAGCACGTGGTGCTGACCGCGAAGCAGGGCTTCGCGCCGATCGAGCACATGGACATCGCGATCCTGCACCGGCCGACGGCCGACCCGATGGTCAGCGCGCTGACGAAGGCGCTCGCGGCGATGCTCGAACTCGAAGGGCGGTAGGCGAACGGATTGCAAACGGAAGCGGCGCACAGGGCGCCACGCACTACACGCGTCAGAACAATCAGAACATCGTGTTGCCGTTCGCCGCCTGCTCGGGCACCGGCTGGTTGACGTCCCAGTGTTCGACGATCTTGCCGTGCTCGAGCCGGAAGATGTCCATGATCGCGCTGCCGCGCGTGCCCGGTTCGCGCACCGCGTGCACGTGCAGGATCACGTAGTCGCCATCGACGAACGAACGCTTGATCTCGCTGTGCGATTGCGGATATTTGTCGCGCAGGAACGCGACGAACTTGCGGAAGCCGTCGCGCCCGTCGGCCGCGTTCGGGTTGTGCTGCACGTAGCGATCGCCGACATACGCGAGCGCGGCGTCCGCATCCTTCTCGTTCAGCCCTTTCTCGTAGAACGCGAGTACCGTGCGCCGGTTGGCTTCCTGCTGCGCGTCGGCCGGGCCGGCCGCCACCGCATGCGCGGCCGTCACGGCGAACAGGGCCGCCGCCATCCATCGTGCGGCTCGTGCCGCGGTCGTGCGTCGCATCGTCGTCTCCCCGGAAATCCGGTTGAAAACCGGATCATACCGGGGCGACGCGGCGCTCAGACCAGCACGCCGTTACGTGCGACGATCTTCCCCGAAGACACGACGAGCCGCCGCACCGGCCGCGCGACGACGGCCTCGGCGAACGTCAGCGCATCGACGAGCACGACGTCCGCGCGGCTGCCCGGCTGCAGCCCGTAATCCGCGAAACCACAGCCGCGCGCCGCGCCGTACGTCACGCAGTCGAGCGCGACTTCGAGCGCATCGTCGCGGCGGAAATCGTTGCGCATGCCGATCAGCATCGCGCGTTCGAGCATGTCGGGCGAGCCATACGGCGTCCACGTGTCGCGCACGCCGTCGTTGCCGCCGATCACGGTCACGCCGGCCGCACGGCATGCGGCCACCGGCGGCACCGGCACCGCGGCCGGCGCGGTCGTGACGATCGCGACGCCGAGCTCGGCCATCCGCGCGAGCAGCGCATCGCGCTCGCGGTCGGCGAGATCGCCAAGACAGAAACCATGGCTGATCGTGACCTTGCCGTGCATCCCGTGCGCCGCCGTGCGCTGCAGGATCAGGTCGAGCGAGTACGCGCCCATCGACCCGCGCTCGTGCAGATGGATGTCGAGCCCGCGGCCGTGGCGTTCGGCGATCGCGAACAGCACGTCCACCGCCTCGACCGGATCGCCTTCGATCGCGCACGGATCGAGCCCGCCGAGCAGGTCAGCGCCGGCACCCAGCGCGTCGGACAGCAGCGCATCGGTGCCCGGCCGCTTGAGCACGCCCGATTGCGGAAACGCGACGATCTGGATCTCGACCTGCCCGCGCAGCGTCTCGCGCGTCGCGAGCACGCCGTGCAGATGGCGCAGCCCGGCGTCGGTATCGACGTCGACGTGCGTGCGGATGCGCGTCGTGCCGGCCGCGAGGAACGCGCGCGCCAGCCCGAGCGACGCGGCGCCCGCGTCATGGCCGCTCGTCGCGCGATAGTGGCGTTCGCTCTCGATGCGGTCGACGAGGCGCGGCCCGACCTGGTTGCGATACCACGGCATCCCCAGTGGGTCTTGTCGAGGTGGGTGTGGCCCTCGACGAGGCCGGGCAACGCCAACGCGAGCGCGCCGTCCTCGATCGCGCAGCCGGCGGGCGCGTCGAGCGACGGGCCGACGCGCGCGATGCGATCGCCTTCGATCAGGATATCGAGCGCCGCGTCGGCGCTCGTGCGGACATTGCGGATCAGCAGGTTCGTCATGTCGGTTCCGGTCAGGTCGGTCAGTGCAACGCAGGCACGGCGCGGGCCGTGCCGCCGGTCGGGTGGGTGGGTCAGCGCGTGAAGCGTAGCGACGGCGCGAATGGTGCGCCCGTATCGCTTTCGCCGCGGCGGAATACCCAGCGTTCGGCCGGCACGCCCGCGACGGCCGCCGCCGCGTTCGGCGCACGCACCGCGACGAAGCTCGCGTCGCAGCCGACCGCGATTCCGTAGTTCTCCTTGCCGATCGCGCGTGCGCCGGCGTGCGTCGCCATGTCGAGTGCGATGCCGAGCGCTTCGTCGGTGTAGAAGCCCGACCGGTAGCCGACCATCATCGCGCGCTGCAGCATGTCGCCGTTACCGTACGGCCACCACGCGTCGCGAATGTTGTCGTTGCCCGCGAACACGTGCACGCCCGCGTCGCGCAGCCGTTGCACCGGCGGGAACGCGCAGTCGCCCGGCGCATTCGTCAGGATCGACACGCCGGCTTCGGCCAGTGCCGCAGCGGTACGCTGCACGTCGTCGTCGCTCACCTGGCCGAGCGCGTATGCATGGCTCACGTTCACGCGGCCGCCGAGCCCGGCCGCGCGCGTGCGCGCCGTGATCCGCAGCAGTTGCGCGATGCCGGTGTCGCCCGGTTCGTGCAGGTGAATGTCGATTTTCGCGCCGCGCTTCTCGGCGATGCCGAACACGATGTCGAGCTGGCCGTCCGCGTCGCCGTCGAGCGTCGTCGGGTCGATCCCTCCGACCACGTCCGCGCCTTCGCGCACGGCTGCGTCGAGGATCTCGGCGGTGCCCGGGCAGGTGATCACGCCGGCCTGCGGAAACGCGACCAGTTCGATGTCGACGATGCCGCGCCATTGTTCGCGCGCGGCCATCACGGCGTGCAGGTTCGACAGGCCCGTCGTCGCATCGACGTCGACGTGGCTGCGCATCGCGATCGTGCCGAACGCGGCGGCCTGCGCGATCAGCGCATTCGCACGCTCGACGATCGGCGGCGCGGCCGCGAGCTGGCGCTTCTCGACCGCGAGCCGCTCGCGCAGCGAGCCGACCGGTTCGTGCGGCACCCAGCGATCGCCGACGAAGCTCTTGTCGAGATGGATGTGGCCGTCGACGAAACCGGGCAGCACGACGCGGCCGTCGAGGTCGATCGTCTGCGCGCCGGGCGCGGCGGTGCAATCGGCGCCGATCGCGGCGAAGCGGCCGTCGCGGACGACGAGGTTGACGGGCCGGCCGCCGGCGGCGCGGGCGTTGATGAAGAGTCGTTCGGTCATGGCTTCGAATGTGGGGCGGTCGCGGCGCGACACCGGCGCGGATCGAGGAAGGACCGCGGCCGGCGCGGCGCGACCGTTGGCAGGGAATCCGGCCACGATATCGAACGCTGCCGCCCGAGGCCAATTAAATGTCGCGATGCCGCGCATTCGATTTCGCGATGCACGGCGCGAAGGCCTGCCGGGCCGGGCGCGACGGGAGCGCGATCGTCGATGAAATGGCCGAAACGTCTTCGGCAACGCACGGGCCGCGTCGTCGGCATGCGTGCGCCGGGAAGCCGCGCCACGTCCTTGCCGCGCACGGCTTCGATGCCCCGCCCCACCGGGGATTTACGCGGCAACAGACTTTACACGTTGTTACCCGGCCGCACCGGACGCGCATCCGGCCATTCCTTATACTCACGCCGAGTTCGCCACCCATCACGGGAATCCATCGGCGGACACGTTGCCGATGCAGGAATCATCATGATGCGCATGCCTTCCACGAAGACCGTTCTGTTCGCCTCGCTCGTCGCCGTGGCGGCGCTTCCGCTCACTGCCTGCGTCGCGCCGGGCTACTACGGCGCGCAGCCGGGCTATCCGCAACAGCAGCAATACGCGACGCCCGGCTATGCGCAGCCCGCGTACTCGCAACCGGGCTACGTGCAGCAGCAACCGGCGTATCCGAACCAGGCGCCGCAGCCGTACGATCAATACGGCAACCCGTCGCAATACGGCTCGCAGCCGTATGACCAGTACGGCAATCAGCAGCAGCAATACGCGACCCCGTACGGCACGCAGTACGGCACCGTGTCGAACATCCAGCCGGTCAACGGCTCGGTCGCCCCGTCAGGCATCGCCGGCACCGTCGTCGGCGCGCTGGTCGGCGGGCTGGTGGGCAACCAGTTCGGCCGCGGTCATGGCCGCGATGCGGCGACCGTGATCGGCGCACTCGGCGGGGCGGTGGCGGGCAACCAGATCGGCCAGCAGATGGGCGCGGCGCAAGGCCCGAGCAGCTACCGGATCGACGTGCAGGTGAGCGACGGCTCGATGCGCTCGTTCGACGTGCAGTCGCCGGGCAACCTGCGTCCGGGCGACCGCGTGCAGATCAACGGCAATCAGCTGTCGCGCTATTGATGCCGCTGGCGTGCGCGTGAATTGATCGCGCGCACGTCGCCGGTTTGACGTCGGAGGGCCGGTCCGGTCCGACGGCGCATACGCTTTACGCGCCCCCACCTTGATCGCGGCACGACGCGCCGCCATCCCTGTCTTCTCCGTTCACGATCGGGCCCGCCACCCCTGCGACGCACCGACCATCGCTCCGCGACATCCGGATTCCTATTACGATAAGGGCGATGCATCCCGCGGCGCGTAGCAGCGGCGCGCCGGCATGCAAGCCCCTCAACCGGAATGCTCCCGATGACGATCACGATCCGCCTGCTTGACGCCGCCGACGCGGCGCAGTTCCAGACCGTCCGCCTGCGCGCGGTCGACACCGCGCCTACGTCCTTCCTGCCGACGCTCGACGAGGAATCGCAGGTGCCGGTCGACGAATTCGCGAAGCGCCTCACGCCGACGCAGGCACAGGCCGTGTTCGGCGCGTTCGACGGCGACACGCTCGTCGGCATCGCCGGCGTGCGCCGCGACGCGCGCACGAAGATCGCACACAAGGCGACGATCTGGGGCGTGTACGTCGATGCCGCGTATCGCGGGCAACGCATCGCGCAGGCGCTGCTCGACAGCGCGACCGGGCATGCGGCGAACGCGTGGGGATGCAAGCAACTGATGCTGTGCGTGAACGACGTCAACCGTACCGCGGAGCGGCTCTATGCATCGCAGGGGTTCGTGCGGTTCGGCACGGAGCCGCGCTCCCTGTTCGTCGATGGCCGCTTCTACGACGAGCACTACATGATCAAGACGCTGGCGTAACGCATGCGCATTCGCGCTCGCGTGCGGGCACCGGCCGGGCCGCACGCGGACGTCGTGCGTGTTACCTCATTCTCACCGCTTGTCGTTGATCGTCGTGTTGACGACCTGCCCGGCGATCGTCACGTTCGTCAGCGTCATCGCACTCACGTTGAATGCATAGATCGGCCCCGGCGACGTGACCGTCGGCACGCCTGACGCGACCGGCGTGCCGAAGTCGCAATTGCTGATCGTCACGCCGGAGATCGGCTGCACGGCCGGCGTCGGTGGCGTGCCGTTGTAGTCGAACGCGACCGGCCCCTGCGCGACGATCGCCTGGAAACACGACGCGGTCACGCCGTTCAGCGTCACGTTGCTCGCCTTCACGTCGGCGATCGTCACGTTCTGCACGACCGGTGCGCGCGTGCGCACCGCATCGTTCGCCGGCTGGTAGTCGCAGTCGAACGTGACGATGCCGCCCTGCGCCGCGGACGGATTGCCGGCCGACGGCGTCACGACGCCGAGCGGCACGCTCGCGTTGACCGGGCTGCCCGCGAGCAGCGCGCTGCCGTAGCCGCCGCCCTTCAGCGTCACGCCGTTCGGCAGCGTGACGCCCTTCACGTGGAAATCCTTCACGTATCCGCCGCGGTTCATGTTGGTCTTCACGCGAATCGCGATGTTCAGCGGATTGGTCTGCCAGTTCGCGTTCAGCATCGACAGGTTCGTCGCGTAGATCTGCTCGACGCCGCCGCCCATCTCGCTGCCGAGCGTGATGCCGCCGTGCCCGCTGTTCATCGTGCAGTTGCGGATCAGGTGCCGCTTCGCGGGGCCGTATTCGATGTCGCGGTCCTTGCCCGACTTGATCGCGATGCAGTCGTCGCCGGTGTTGAACGTGCAGTCCTCGCACAGCACGTCGGTGCACGCGTCCGGATCGAAGCCGTCGTTGTTCGGGCCGATGCTGTTGGTCGTCACGCCGCGGATCACGACGTTGCGGCTGGCGGTCGGATGGTGCTGCCAGAACGGCGTGTTCTGCGTCTGGTAGTTCGCCATCAGCACGTTCGTGCAGCCGATGAATTCGACCATGCACGGCCGCAGGTAGTGGCCGAGGCCGAAGATGCGCCGCTCGACCGGCACCCCGGCCTCGGACAGCGCGGGCAGGTAGTTCTGGTCCTGCTGCCACGGCGTGACGGGCGACGTCAGCAGCGCGTAGAGCGCGTCGGGAATCGCGGGCGCGACGATGCGCAGGTCGACGTTGTTCGGATTCGCGGAGTTCTGCGCCGGCACCGTCGCGCTCGCGCCGTACGCGCCCGACGAGCCCTTGTAGGTCCACCAGCAGACGCTGTTCGCGCCGCTGCCCGAGAACGGCGTCATCGCCTGCCCGTTGAGCACCGACGTCGGGCCTTCGCCGGTCAGCGCGATGTTGGTCGCGTTGCGCGCATAGACGGGCGCGCCGTAGTTCAGGCAATCGTTCGCCTGCCAGCGGCTGTAGTACAGCCGGCCGTTCGCGCCGCAATCGACCGGGCCGTCCTTCGCGTAGTCGGCCGGGTTCGGGCTGAAGTAGATCGTGCAGTTCGCGCTCAAGTGGAACGTGACGTTGCTCTGCAGCACGATCGGCCCCGCGCAATACCAGTTGCCGGGCGGCACGACGACGCGGCCACCGCCTTCGCGCCGGCATGCGTCGATCGCCGCGAGAAACGCCGGGCGCGAATCGAATGCGCCGGGCGCGGCGGTCAGTTCGGCACCGGGGCTGACGGGCGATTTCGCCGCCGGGTACGGCGACGTCTGCGCGACCGTCGCGCACGGGCGCGCGCCGTAGTGTGTCACGTCGAAGTCGCGTCTGCGCCGCGCGAGCCGCGACACGTGCGCGAGCGACGCGGCAATGCGCGCCGCCGCGCCGTGCTCGCCCCACACGAGATCGACCGCCGACGCATTCGGCGTCGCGCCTGCCGCCAGCGCCCGGGGGGCCGCGAACGGACCGCCGAGCATCGCGCCGCCGGCGAGTGCGCCGGTCCAGCCGATGAAGGCGCGGCGCGAGACCCGTTTCGATGCAGGCGATCGGACGGACGAAGACGAACGGCGGCGATGGGCGGCCATGGGCACTCCTTCAGGACTGGGGTATCGATGCGCCGAACGGCGGATCTCTATTTATACGTCGTCGTACTACATCGAGCAGTCTAGACGCGATCGAGCTGCGACACGTATCTGTCGTTTACCCGGTTTTTACTGCATTCATCTGCGGTATGTGTGCGCACACTCACATTGAAGAATGAACTCCATGAGATACGTTATCGTATGTTTATGCGCAAAAACTTCCATCGAAAAACCCCGGCCGACGATGTCTGCCGGGGCGATTTCCCTACTCGCCAGCAGCCGCGACCGCTCCCGTCGTCGGCTCGCGCCCCGCCGAAGCTGCCGGCTCGAACACCAGCACCAGGTCGCCGCGATAGTGCCCGTTGATCGGTGCCGTCCCGCCGACAGCCGGCGCTTGCGCGCTGACCTTCACGTTGCGGGTTTCGTCATAGCCGTCGAATCCGTCGCGCCCCGGTTTCACCAGCATAAGCGTGCGGCCAACGCCGGGCGCGATTTCCGCGTCTTCGGCCTTGCCCGTCAGCACCACCTTCGTATTGGCAAGATCGTCGCGACCGTTCGACAGGCGCAGCGGCTGCAGCAGCGTGACGTTGATATCGGGATTCGTCGTGCGCACACGGATCGGCAGCGTCGTCGCGAACGTCGGTTGCCTGCCGTCGGTCGCGCTCAGATCGACCACGCCGTATGCGGTGTTGTCCGGCTGTGAAGCGAACAGGCTGTCGCCGATGTGCGCGGTCAGCGTGATTTTCTTGACGACCGCTTGCGGCGACGTCGGGCCCGCATGGGCGATGCCGGTCAAGGCGCCACATGCGACGAGTGCGGTGAGAGAAGTTCGGATTTTCATTGTGTAGTCCCGCATTCCGGAGGGTTGGGATTCGGGCGTCCGCGCCTTCCTTTGCCGGAAAATTCGGAATCCACTTATCCCGAAATTAACCGGCGCGATCTCCGTGGCATTCGATGCGCCCAGCCGCGACGCGCGCGATCGAGTCGGCTGAACTCGATCGAAAACACGTAACAGATTCGCGCAACAGCCAATACTGGCCTCGTTGTGCGAATCCTCCGCGCCACGGCATGCAACAACGATAGATCGCGGGAAGTCCGTTAAAAATCCATGGAAACCTTCACGGGTTTTTACGGTTTTCATTCACCAGTGCCATCTTGAAATCAAATAGAACGCACTCGCGAATTGCCGCCGCCGACCGCCTCGGTCATTCCGCCTCTGTTCAGCTCCCCGCTGCCCGCGCTATCGTTTCCCCCAATCCCACAGATTGCCTACCCGCCCGGCACGCTGCTCGTGATCGATGAGACGCACACGATCAGCGCCCGCCCCCTAAACCGCCTTCAATGCGCGCCGCGCCACTTCCGCGAAATACCGCGCGCCGATCGGCAAGATCTCGTCGTTGAAATCGTACGTCGCGTTGTGCAGCGGCACGCCGCCTTGCACGGCCGCTTCGCCGTTGCCGATGAACACGAAATTGCCCGGCACCGCCTGCAGGAACGCGCCGAAATCCTCCGAGATCATCGTCGGCTGCACGTCGGCGCTCACCGCGTCGGCGCCCACGATATGCGCGGCGGCATGCACGGCCGTGTCGACCCATTCCGGCGAATTCACCGTCGGCGCGAACTCGTGCGTGTAGTCGAACGTGCAGGTCGCGCCGTGCGTGCGGCAGATTCCTTCGCTGATCTCGCGCATCCGCGCCTCCAGCAGCGCCTGCACGTCGCGCGAATAGCTGCGCGTGTCGCCCTTGATCGTCACCGTCGACGGCAGCACGTTGCGCAGCCCGTCGGTGATGAATTCCGTGCACGACACCACCGCCTGCTGGCCCGGATCGAGATTGCGCGACACGATCGTCTGCAGCGCGAGCACGATCTGCGCGCCGATCACGATCGGATCGATGCCCATGTGCGGACGCGCCGCATGCGTGCCGCGCCCGTCGATCCGGATCACGAAGTTGTCCTCGCTCGCCATGATGCCGCCCGCACGTGTCGCGAACGTGCCCGCGCGCATGCCCGGCATGTTGTGCGCGCCGAAGATCGCATCGACCGGAAAGCGCTCGAACAGCCCGTCGGCCATCATCGCCTTCGCGCCGCGGCCGTGCTCTTCCGCCGGCTGGAAAATGAAGCGCACCGTGCCGTCGAAATCCTTGCGTTCGGCCAGCAACTGCGCGGCGCCGAGCACCATCGACATGTGGCCGTCGTGCCCGCACGCATGCATCTTGCCCGGCGTGCGCGACACGTGTTCGCGGCCCGGCGCGTGCTCGGCGATGTTCAGCGCATCCATGTCCGCGCGAATGCCGATCGCGCGCTGGCCGGTGCCGGCCGTCAGGTTCGCGACGAGCCCCGTGCCGCCGATGCCGCGATGCACGTCGAGCCCGAGCGTCGTGAGAATCCGCGCGACGTAGTCGGACGTATTCACTTCTTCGAAACCCGTCTCCGGATACTGGTGCAGATGGCGACGCCAGGTCTTCAGTTGGCCCTGCAGCGTGCTTTCTGCCGTTGCGTCGATTGCGTCCATTGCGTTTGCCTCGTCGGTCGTCACGTCGGTCGTCACGTCGTTCAGGCCGCCACCACCGCGCGGCTCAGCCAGTCGCGCTGCCGCGCGAGCACCGCGTCGGCCGTCTCGCCGACGCAATCCCGGTACACGGACGGCGCGGTCGCCCCTTCCGTGTTGATCGCGAGCACGCGCGCGTTCGCGTCGAGCCCGACCTGCCGCGCGCGCGCCGGGTCGCGCATCAGCACGTCGAGCCCCGCCACGCCGGCCGCGCCCGATTCGCCGGCGACGAACGGCACGTCGCGTTCGCTGCCGGCCGCGAGGCCGCGCATCGTCTGCACCGCGTCTTCATCGTCGATCAGCATGAAATGGTCGATGCACATCTCGAGGAAATCCCACGCGAGCGGCGACGCCTCGCCGCACGCGAGCCCGGCCATCACCGAATCGACGCTGCCGCTCGCCTTCGTCGCACGGCCCGCCAGCGCGCTCTGGTACAGGCAATCGGCCTGGCGCGGCTCGACGACGATGAAGCGCGGCCGCTGCACGCCGTCGCGCTCCCACAGGTAACTCGCGACGCCTGCGGCGAGGCCGCCCACGCCGCCCTGCAGGAACACGTGCGTGAACGGCCGCCCGTCGTCCTCCGCGGCCTGCGCGACCGCTTCGGCGGCGATCACGCCGTAGCCCTGCATCACGTCGCGCGGGATCGCTTCGTAGCCGTCGTACGACGTATCCGACACGACGTACCAGCCGTTCGCCTGCGCGAGCTGCGCCGCGCAGACGACCGATTCGTCATAGTTCCCGGCAATGCGCACGATCCGCGCGCCGTACGCGGAGATCGCGCGTTCGCGCTCCGCGTCGACGTTCGCGTGCAGCACGATCACGCAGCCGCAGCCGATCGCGCGCGCGGCGGCGGCCAGCGCGCGGCCGTGATTGCCGTCGGTCGCGCTGATCACCGTCAGGTCGGCCAGCGCCGATGCATAGCGACCGGTGACGAGCCCTTGCGGATCGAGTGCCTGCGCGCGCCGCAGCCGCTTCACGAGCCGCACCAGCGCGATCGGCGCGCCGAGCGCCTTGAAGCTGCCGAGCGGCGAGCGGCACGACTCGTCCTTCACGCTGACGCTCGCGACACCGAGTCGCGCGGCGAGATCGGGCAGCGCACGCAGCGGCGTGCGCGCGTGGCCGACGAGCGGCCAGTGCGCGAGCCATGCGCCGCTTTCGTCCGCCGACGCGATGTTCATCACGCGGCGCAGCGCGTTCGGGTAGGCGGTGCGCGATGCACGCGGGTTGGCGATCAGCATGGCGAAAAGGCTCCGGAGCGGGACCGCGCAGGCGGGCGGTCGGGTGAGACAGATGGGTCGGGGCAGGCAGGCGCGTATTGCGCTCGCCGTCGGTTGGAAAAATAATATTGCGCATGCTGGTGAATGAAATCGCCAAATCGACCGCTTCGACGCAAAAATTTCTCATTCTTTCGAGGTTTCACGCGCCATCATGACGACCCCTCTCGATGCGTTCGATCGCAAGCTGTTGATGGAAGTCCAGCGCGACGCGCAGACGCCGCAAGCCGAGCTCGGCGCGCGCGTCAACCTGTCGACCGCCGCGGTGAACCGGCGGCTGCGGCGCCTCGCGGAAGATGGCGTGATCGAGCGCTACACGGCCGTCGTCGCGCCGGACAAGGTCGATCATCCGCTGACGATCGTCGTGAACGTCGAGGTCGAAAGCGAGCAGATCGACCAGCTCGACGCGATGAAGCGCGCGTTCGAGCGCTGCCCGCAGATCCAGCAGTGCTACTACGTGACGGGGGAATGGGATTTCGTGCTGATCCTCGCGGTGCGCAACATGGATCAGTACAACGCGCTCACGCGCGAGCTGTTCTTCGCGAACAACAACGTGAAGCGGTTCAAGACGCTGGTGAGCATGAGCCGCGTGAAGGTCGGGCTCGACGTGCCGGTCGATGCCGGCGAGTGAATGAATGAGGCCATGAAGCGGCCGGCACGTCGTTACACGCGCCGGCCGCCTCCCATCGACGGCTACGTCAACGACAACTGAAGCTCGCCGCCGAGTTCAGGTCGCCCGAACCGTTGTAGCGCGCGACCTGCGGATACGGGCACAACGGACGCGTACGGCCCGCGCCCCACGACGTCGGCACGTCCGCGTTCGGCACCGCGTTCGTCGTGTCGCGTGCGGTCGCCACGACCGCCGCGGGCGCCTGCCCCTGTTCGACCCACGCGACGAGCGGCGTCAGCATGTCGAACTGGTCGGCGGCCGGCCCGCCCGAGCAGTGGTTCATCCCCGGCACCGGATAGAAGCGAGCAAAGCTCGACGCATCGCCGCCGTTCGCCTGCGCGACCTGCGCATACCAGTCGCGCGTGTCGTTGAACGAGAACACCGGGTCGCCGGTGCCGTGATAGACGAGCAGCTTCGCGCCGCGCGACTTCAGCGCGGCGAGGTTCGTCTCGTCGGGCGGCGTCATGAACAACCACGACGATTGCGTGTAAGTGCCGTTCGTCGCGAAGATCGCCGGCGCGTCGTTGTCCATGTCGAAACCGAGCGCGAAACCGGGCAGGTTCGCGAGCGCCGCGGCGGTTTTCGGCGGCGTCATGAACGTGAACGCCATCGCGGCCGGGTCGAGCGTGACGGAATTCGACTGCTTCCACCCGGCCCAGCCTGGGCCCGAGATGCCCGGATCGTACGGAAAGCTCGCGTAGAGCGCCGTGCCCGCGCTGTTGCGCGCACCGGCGAACACGTTCTCCAGCGCGGTTTTCTGCGCAGGCGTCAGGCACGACCCGGTGCGCGTGCCGTTCGCGCAGGTCGGGATGTCCGTGTCGACGCTGAAATGCGTCTGGCACGCGGCGACGTCCTGCACCATCCCGTCGGCCGCGCCGTCGAGCGCATCGCATTTCTCGAGAATCTTCGCGCCGACGAACTGGCGCTCCGCATCGTTGAAACCACTGCGGATATCCGGCAGCCCGTTGGTGCCGGTGGCCGACGCGATCTTCGCGAACTGCTGGGCGCCATACATCTCGCCGATCGCCGCCTTCGGCAGATGGAAGCCCGGATCGCCCGCGATGATGCCGTCGTAGTCGGCCGGGTTGCGCACCGCCGTGACCATCGCGTGACGGCCGCCGTTCGAGCAGCCGCCGAAATAGCTGCGATCGGGCGCCTTGCCGTACGCGAGCCGGATCACCTGCTTCGCCATCGGCGTCAGCGCGTCGACGGCGCCGTAGCCGTAATCGATCCGCGCCTGCGGATCGAGACCGAACAGCGGATTCTGCGCGGCGCTGTGCCCGGAATCCGAGCTGATCACCGCGAAGCCCTGGTTCAGCGCGTTGGTCAGCGGCCCGCCGCCGCCGATCTCGCCGGTCGCGGTCACGACGTTGCCGTCGAGCCCGCCGTTGGCCTGGTAGAAGAAGCGGCCGTTCCACGCTTTCGGCAAGCGCATCTCGAAGCCGATCGCATAGGTGTTGCCGTCCACCGCGCTCACGCGCTGGTTCATCTTGCCGGCGATCACGCAGTGCTCGGCGACCGGCTTGCCGGCCACCGTCAGCGTGCCGGCCGCGGCGGTCGTCACCGACGTGAACGACGTGTTCGCATAAGCGAGCTTCGCGGCGAGCGCGTCGCAGGTCTGCGCCATCGTGGCCGGCGTCGCGGCGCTCAGGTGCGTGGGCGGGGCGCTGATCGAATCGTCGCCGCCGCAACCGGCGAGCAGGGCAGCGGCGGACAACGGCGCGATACAGAGGAATGCAGATTTCCTGTTCAAGATAACTCCCGTTGGGTTCGTCACGCCGGTGAATCAGAACATGTGCCGCATGCCAACCATCGCGCCGAGCTGCCCCATCCCCGCGCCGGGCGTCGTGCCGGGCCCGCCGCCGCTGACCGAGTAGCGTGCATGCTCGCTGTTCCACAGATACGACGATTGCGCATAGACGGCCGTGCGCTTGGTCAGCAGATAGGTCGCGCGCAGCGTGGCCATCGTCGCGCGCGTGTCGTGCGCGCTGTTGACGATCCGGTAGCCTTCGCCGTCGACGATGAAATCGGGCTTCACCGCATACGACGCGCCGACGAAGAACAGGTCGGAATGCGCGCCCGCCGCGGCCGGCGAACCGGTCGACACGCGCCGCCCGATCCAGCCCGCGCCGATCTTCGCGCCGGCCGCCTGCGCATACGCGCTGACGTGCGTGCGCGCATCCTTGCCGCCGCTGCTGGTGAAGGGAACGGGCGCCACGCCGTCGAAGAAGTTGGCGGCCGCGCCGGTGCCGCCGCGCTGTTCCTCGTACGACGCCGCCGCACCGAAGTACGCGCTGTCGTACTTGAGCATCACCGACCAGTTGCGGCACTGCACCGCGTCGCCCGGCACCTGCCCCGCGCACGTGCCCTGCCCCGGCGAATTGCCGGTGCCCGCGCCGTCGCGGCCGAACGAATAGGCGGCGCCGAGCGTCACGCCGCGATACGTGCCGAGGTAGGTCACCGCGTTGTCGGCGCGGCCGTTCGGCACGTACGCGTCGAACGAGCCGAGCCCGTAGATGTCGGGGCCGATGATGTCCGCGCCCTGCAGCGCGAGATAGGTCATCGTGTACTGACGGCCGAACGCGAGCGTGCCGAAGCCGCTCTTCAGCCCGACGAACGCCTGCCGCCCGAACAGCCGGCCGCCCTGCCCGAGATCGCCGCCGCGCACGTTGAAGCCGCTTTCGAGCGTAAACACCGCCTGATAGCCGCCGCCGAGATCCTCGGTGCCGCGCAGCCCCCAGCGCGACGGCAGCTCACCCGTCACGCCCGGCATCCGCACGACATGATCGCCGGCCGCGTTCGCGTGCGACACGAATTCGACGCCCGTATCGATGATCCCGTACAGCGTCACGCTCGACTGCGCATGCGCACCGGGCGCCGCGAGCGCGCAGCACGCGCCGGCGGCCAGCAGGCCGTTCCTTGTCTTCGTCTTCATCGTTGCGTCTCCAGACCTTGAGTAAGCGCGCTCTGACGGCGCGCATTGAAAAAAACCGAAACCTCAGTCGCCGGCTTGCGGGCGGCGAATCAGCACGAACGCAGCGAAAGCCGCGACGAGCGTGACCGGGATGCTCGCGCCGATCACGACGGGCGCGCTGCGGCCCGCGGCCAGCAGCGTCGCGGCCGCGAGCGGCCCGACGACGGAGCCGAGCCGGCCGACCGCCACCGCCGCGCCGACGCCGGTGCCGCGCATCGCGGTCGGGTAGTAGATCGCCGCGAGCGCATACAGCACCGACTGCCCGCCGACGACGAACATCCCCGCCGCGAACGCGGCGGCCGCGAGCGACCCGAAACCCGGCGCGGCCGCGAGCGCGGCGAGCGACAGCACGATCCCGACGTACATCCCGCCGACCACGCGCGACGCGCGCATCCGGTCGAGCGCCGCGCCGATGCCGAGCGCGCCGAGCCCCGCGCCGACGTTGAACGCGATCTGCACGAGGCCGACGTGCGCGCGATCGAGCCCGCGCGAGGCCATCAGCGACGGCAGCCAGTTCAGCAGGAAGTAGAGGACGATCAGCGTGCAGAAGTAGCTGACCCACAGCGCGACCGTCGACGTCGTGCGACCGTCGCCGAACAGCGTGCGGCCGACGCTCGCGCGCGCGGCTTGCGTGCCGGCGACGTCGAGATACGCGCGCGATTCCGGCAGGCACCACACGAGCAGCGGCACGAGCAGCAGCGGCCCCACGCCGCCGACGTAGAAGATGTGCCGCCATTCGGTGTCGCCCGCGAGCAGCACGCCGATCACCGATGCGATCACGCCGCCGAACGGAATCCCGCAGTACATCGTCGCGACCGCGCTGCTGCGCGAGCGCGGCTCGACCGCTTCGGACGACAGCGCGATCAGGTTCGGCATCGCGCCGCCGAGGCCGATGCCGGTCAGCACGCGCACGACGACGAGCATCGCGAACGTCGATACCTGCGCGGTCGCGATCGACAGCAGCCCGAACAGCACGACCGATGCGATCAGCACGCGCTTGCGGCCGATCCGGTCGGCGAGCCGCCCGCCGAGCATCGCGCCCGGCAGCAGCCCGAAGGTGCCCGCGCTGAACGCGATGCCCATTTGCGACACGGTCAATCCGAATTCGCGCGCCATCCGCGGCGCGGCGACGCCGACCGACTGCAGGTCGAGCCCTTCGAGGAGTGCGATCGCGAAACACAGCGCGAGCGTGGTCGCGACCGTGGATTTTTCGGCAACGTACGTGTTCATGTCTCCAGTCCCATGTCTTTGTAGTCGGTCGGCCGTGCGACGACCGCCGCGCGCCGCCGCCGGCCAGTGGCGGTGCGGCGCGCGAGGTGTCGTATGAACGGCTGCCTTTATCAGGCAACCTGATTCACTGGCCGAAAGAGCGCCTGCCGGTGTCGTGGCCGGCCGGTCGTTGTGCCTGCTGGTTGCTTACTGCCGTAACTGCTCGCGCGTGCTGCCTACGCGTAAATCACGTCGGGATCGCGCCGCGCCGGGTCGTACAGCGCGTCGATCGTCGCCGCGCGATGCTTCTGCACGGCCGCCTGGTTCAGCGAACCCTTGTCGGTCACCTCGCCGAGATCGAGCGACGGCGGCGTGTCGATCAGCCGGATTCGCGCGACGAACGTCGACCCGCCGCTCGCATTCCGGTTCAACGCAGCCAGCCACGCCGCGAACGCCGCGCGCACGGCCGGCGCGCGCAGCACGTCGGTCACCGATGCATCCGCGGCGAGCCCTGCCAGCGCACGGCACGCCTCGACGCGCGGAAACACCAGCAAGCCGATGTCGTCGCGATTGATCCCGGTGACGACCACGTCCTGCACGTACGGCGCACCCGTCGACACCGCGTTCGCGCGCAACGGCCCGACGCTCACGAACGTGCCGCTGCTCAGCTTGAAATCCTCGGTCAACCGCCCGTCGAACAGCAGCCCGAGTTCCGGCCGCTCCGGATCGGCAAAGACGCCCGCGTCGCCGCTGCGGTAATAGCCTTCTTCGTCGAACACGTCGCGCGGATCGACGTCCGCGTGCCAGTAGCCGCGCATCACGTTCGGCCCCTTGAAGCGCAGTTCGTGCTTGCCGCCGCACGGCACGAGCTTCGCGTCGCAGCCGGGCGCGGGCAGCCCGATATAGCCGGCGCGCATCAGCGGCCCCGTCGTGAACAGGCACGACGGCGACGCCTCCGTCATCCCGAGGCCGGCCATGATCCGGATACGCTCGCCGCAATGCGCTTCGGTCACGCGGTCGAGCCGGTCCCACGCGGCCTGCGACAGCCCCGCGCCGCCGAAGAAATACAGCTTCACGCGCGAGAAGAACGTGTCGCGCAATTCGGCATCGCGTTCGAGCGCGGCGGTCAGTTCCTCCCAGCCCTTCGGCACGTTGAAGTAGATCGTCGGCGCGATCTCGCGCAAATTGCGCACGGTTTCGTCGAAGCGGCCGGGCATCGGGCGGCCGTCGTCGATGTACAGCGTGCCGCCGTTGTACAGCGCGATGCCGAGGTTGTGGCTGCCGCCGAACGTGTGATTCCACGGTAGCCAGTCCACCAGCACCGGCGGCTCGCGCGTGAGTTCCGGCATCGTCTGGCGCAGCATCTGCTGGTTGCTGCACAGCATCCGGTGCGTGGTCGGCACGGCCTTCGGCTGCTTCGTCGAACCGGACGTGAACAGGATCTTCGCGAGATGGTCGGGGCCGATCGCCTCGTGGATCGCGTCGATCGTGCGCGGTGCGGTGGCGAGCAGGCGCGACAGCGGCACCGCGCGGCCGCTTGCATCAGCATCGGCATCGACATCGCGCGCGACGATCAGCGCCGCATCGGCCGGCAACGTCGCGTCGAGCGCCCGCGCGAACGGTGCGCGTTCCGCGACGAACACCGCGCCCGGCCGCAGCACGCCGAGCGTATGACGCAACTTGCCGTAGTCGGTCGACACCAGCGAATACGCGGGCGAGATCGGCGAGTACGGCACGCCGGCCAGCATCGCAGCGAACATCAGTTGCAGGTGCTCGAGATCATTGCCGGACAGCACCGCGAGCGGACGCTCGGCCGACAACCCGAGATCGACGAGGCCCTGGCCGAGCGCCCGGGCGCGTTCGAGCATCTGCGCGTAAGTGATCTCGATCCAGTTGCCGTCGGCGCCGCGCCGCGCGGCCAGCACGCGGTCGGGGTGCGCCTGCGCGCCCCGCACGAGGCAGTCGGTGACGCGCGTCGGGTAATCGCCGAGCGGCTCGCGCGAACGCAGGTACCAGGTGCCGTCGTCGGCGCGGCGAATCTCGGCCGCGCCCACGGCGACGGCGGCCGCGCGATAGCGCACGGCGCCCGTGTCGTTCATCGGGCCGCTGGTGGGCGTCTCAACATTCATCGTCGGCTCGCTCATACCGGGTAATGCCGTGGCGCGGTCTGCACGGTGATCCAGCGCAGCTCGGTGAATTCGGCGATCGACGCGCGGCTGCCGAAGCGGCCGTAGCCGCTCGCCTTCGTGCCGCCGAACGGCATCTGCGCTTCGTCGTGCACGGTCGGCCCGTTGACGTGGCAGATCCCCGATTCGATCCGCCGCGCGACCGCCATCGCACGTGCGATATCGCGGCTGAACACACTCGCCGACAGCCCGAATTCGCTGTCGTTCGCCAGCGCGACCGCCTCGTCGTCGTTGTCCGCGCGCAGGATCGCGACGACCGGTGCGAACGATTCCTCGCGATAGAGCCGCATGCCGGGCGTGACGCCGTCGACGATCGCGGGCTGCATCGTCGCACCCTCCACACGGCAGCCGAGCGGCAATTGCGCGCCCTGCGCACGCGCATCCTCGACCAGCGACGCCGCGCGCGCGGCGGCCGACGCATCGACCATCGTGCCGAGCGGATGGCCGGCCAGCGGATCGCCGGCGATCAACGTGCGCGCCTTCGCGGCGAGCCGCTCGACGAGCGCATCGGCGATCGGCCGCGCGACGATCACGCGCTCGGTCGACATGCAGATCTGCCCCTGGTTGAAGAATGCGCCGAACGCGATCGCGTCGACGGCCGCGTCGAGATCGGCATCGTCGAGCACCAGCACCGGCGCCTTGCCGCCGAGTTCGAGCAGCACGGGTTTCAGGTGCGCGGCCGCGTGGCGCGCGATGATGCGGCCGACGTGCGTCGACCCGGTGAAGTTGATCCGCTTCACGTGCGGATGCGCGATCATCCGCTCGACGAGTTCGGGCGCGTCGGCCGCCGCGTGCGTGATCACGTTGACCACGCCCGCGCCGAGCCCCGCTTCGTCCAGCACTTCGCCGATCAGCGCGTGCACGCCCGGGCACGCCTCGGACGCCTTCAGCACGACCGTGTTGCCGCATGCGAGCGGCATCGCCAGCGCGCGCGTGCCGAGGATCACCGGCGCGTTCCACGGCGCGATGCCGAGCACCACGCCGCACGGCACACGCATCGCGAGCGCCAGATTGCCCGGTACGTCGGACGGGATCACGTCGCCGTCGATCTGCGTCGTCATCGACGCGGCCTCGCGCAGCATGTTCGCCGCGAGCGTCACGTTGAAGCCGAGCCAGCCGGGCGTCGCGCCGGTTTCAGCCACGCCGGTCGCGATGAACGCGTCGATGCGCGCGTCCATCAGGTCGGCCGCCTTCAGCAGCCGGCGGCGGCGCTCGGTCGGCGCAAGCGCCGCCCATGCGGGGAACGCGCGGTGCGCGGCGTCGATCGCCGCGTCGGCATCGGCCACGCCGGCCGCCGGCGCGCGCGATGCGAGCGCGCCGGTCGCGGGGTTGAAGCGGTCGAAGGTGCGCCCGTCGCGGGCGTTGCACCACTCGCCGCCGATCAGCATCCGTCTGTCTGTCATGTCGTCTCCTGCCTTGCCTGTCTCTTGCGATTACGCCGGCGGGGAAGCCGGCGGCTGCGTCCGCGCTTGTCTCAGCGCTTGTATGCCTGCAGGCCCGGCTTGATCGTCTTGTCGTCGAGGAACTGCTTCAGGCCCTGCTCGCGGCCGCGCTCCGGATCGCGCAGCTGCGCCTGGTCGAGCTTCGCATACAGGTAATCCTCGCACTGTTCCCACGTGAGTTCGCGCGAACGCTTGAAGCCGTGCTTCGCCGCGCGCAGCACGACCGGGTTCTTGTCCATCAGCCGCGCGGCGAGCGCGATCGTCGCGTCGCGCAGTTCGGCGAGCGGCACGCTGCTGTTCACGAGGCCCATCTCGGCCGCTTGTGCGCCGGTGAACGTGTCGCCGGTCATGATGTAGTGCAGCGCGCGGCGATGCCCGACCGTGTCCGCCATCGCCTTGCTGACGAGGTTGCCCGGCGGGATGCCCCAGTTGATCTCCGACAGCCCGAACACCGCGTCGTCCGCCGCGATCGCGAGGTCGCACGCGACGAGCGGCGAGAACCCGCCGCCGAAGCACCAGCCGTTCACCATCGCGATGGTCGGCTTGTTGTACATCCGCAGGCGGCGCCACTGCCATTCCGATGCGTCGCGGCGCACTTTTTCCTGCAGCGCGTCGGAGCCGCCGTCGATCTCGCGGAAATATTCCTTCAGATCCATGCCGGCCGTCCACGCGGCGCCCGCGCCGGTCAGCACCAGCACCTTTGCCTCGTCGTCGAACTCGACCGCGTCGAGGACTTCCAGCATCTCCCGGTTCAGCGTCGGGCTCATGGCATTGCGCTTCTCGGGGCGATTCAGCGTGACCCACGCGATGCCGGCCTCCACTTTCACTTCAACGGTCTGCCAACGGTTGTCGTACTTGCTCATGTCTGTTCCTGTCGTTCGTTTCCAGTGCGATTCGGTGCGCAGCATGCGTGCTGCGGACGACTTCATTTAATATCAGGCTACCTGATATTGCAAGCGGCACGAACGCCGGTGTAAACCCGGAGCGGAACGAGGAGAAAGCGCGGGGGAAATCAGGGCGCGGTCGGGCGAACGCCGATGGTGCGGACGCAGCGAGCGCGGGCCTGACGGCGGGCTCGCGTCGTGAAAACGGGGAAGCGGTCAGCCGCGCAGGTTGCGTGAGAACAGTTCGAGCGCGCGCTGCACGTGCGCGGCGTCGTCGGCCGAGATGTCGCCGAGCATGCGTGCCTCGACCGGCCGCAGCGCGGCTTCGCATTCGCGCAGCATCGCCGCGCCGGCGTCGGTCAGCGTCAGCAGGATGATGCGGCCGTGCGACGGGTCGGCTTCGCGCGTGACGAAACCGCGGGCGGCCATCACGCTCATCACCTCGTTCGCCGATTGTGGCGTGATCCACGAGCGCTCGGCCAGTTGCGCATTCGACGATGCGCCGCGCGCCTCGAGCACCGACAGCGCCGTGTATTGCGCGAGCGTGATGCCGAGCGGCGCGAGCGCGTCGGTCATATGGCGGCGCAGCAGCCGGTCGAGGCCGCCGATCACGTAGGTCAGGCGCTGTTGCACGCGCGCTTTCGGCTTGTCGGCCGGTGCGCGGGCGGCGTCCTTCGCGGCGGGTTTCGAACGAGCGGGCTTGGTCGGGGTGGAACTCATGGCGCGTGCTGGATGGAATTGCGGGCCATCTTACCAGCAGGTGGGGGGACGAACGCATAGTCGCGACATCACGCTCAGCGTCCCTCCATGTTCTCAGTTGCCTCGTATAAGTACGAAATTATCGGTCCGCACATCCATTAAATTACCAAAAACAATCGATTCTCATCTTGAAAATGGTTCGTCACTTCGTGATGGGGTAAAAGAACAGCTTCATTCCAATCTTCACAAGGCGGAGTGACTGCGATACCGGAACCAACAAAGGTTAATATGAGACGAGAATTTTATGGCTGACGTAAAAAAGATTCCTTACTATAGACCTCAAAAAGGGGTGCTAGGGCCAGAATTGAAGAAGTACGATGGCGCACAAGGATGCATCCCGCTCGAGACTCAAAAAACTGTATCAATCGATAAACTGGCTCCAGGCGAAAAGCCGCCGCCTCCCCCTCCACTGCCACTGCCACTAAAGCCGGTAGTGAAGCCGCCCAAAACTCGAAAGCAAGCAGAAGCACCGCAGTCGAAGACCAAAGAACCGCCAAGGCAGGACGAGGCCGAAGTTTGCGAGAATCCCCCGCCCTTTGATTTGCAAGATGTAGCTATTGCGATGGATAACTTGGGCTGGAGAGTGTCAGCCAAACTCGCACGCATTTGGTTTGCGAGTTCCGAGCATATTTATAATGATAATGCCAAATCAATTCAACCAATAAACAATGACAGTGTAACTTTTGACTGGACATTGAAATTTGGAAGTGTTCGGAGGAAATATGACAAGCTTCTTTCCGAGGATATTTATCGAGACGCCGCCATAGTCGAAGCAAAAACAAAAATTCTTGCAAAAATTAAAAAGACGTTTTCAGAAGATCGACAGGCAAACCTCAATATCAATACGACTCAATTTTTGTCTGACATTCGTCATTTCCATATAGATTGGCAATTTCAGCTTGCCTCAATCAGCAATTGGGACACACTCGAAAATCTCGCACCGACGGATCTCACGGGAGCCCTGGCGAATTTTAATATATACGCAGCCATAGGCAATCTTGAGATCACTGGCGAAAAATATTTCAGATATGAGAAAACGAGCAATTTTTATTGCGTAGACGCCATCGGAAAAATTACGCATGTGCACCTTTCCGTCAAAGACAACTACTCATTTAATGGAATTCAATATTTGGGGCATTGGAATAAGCGTGGTGTGATCATCGCGCCGGGGTCCGTGATAAGTGAGTCGGCGTCTAGTTCACCAAAGCGCGATACTGATGTGGATATCTGGGTAAAAAGCATCAACAAGCCCGTGGACACGAGAAAGAGCCTTTTCGGGAAGTTCAAAGAGCCCGACGTGTTCTATCCGATCTACAACTCCGACTATAGTCGATGGCGCGCCAAGCATCATAGGGGCGGCGACTTTATGATATATTCAAAACCCGTCTATCTAAAGCTGAAGAAACCTGTCGAAATAAAGCTTGGTGAAATATGCAGATTAGCGCCCTCCGAATCACTGGGCTAGCCATTCTTCTGTTTTTGCTGATTGGCTTTTCCATTCATATGACCAGACCAAATTATGGTCGGTGCGATTTTTTTGAAAAGGAACTGAATGGGGGAAGAAGGAATTTGGGGGCGTGGAATATTACGCAAAGTTGTGTGGAGCGAATGTTCGGAATGGGCATGAAGTGAGGCTTCAGCTTTTTGACGGAACCGGAGAATTGCGCGCTCAACGCTATTTTTCATACTATGTAAATTCAGCAACCGAGCGAGAACTGGTAGATGGTGCCGGTGGAATCATATATTACGATGGCTCGAGCAGTGATGTGATGCAGTTGCTTGCGATTCCGCCTACCAAGTGGGATCGGATTCGCGCCCAACTACCTTTATTTTAATTGTGGTGATCGTGTGCAAAAGAAAAGCCTCCGACCCTTCACAAGCCGGGGGCTTTCGTCGTTCTGCGCCACTTCGGGTTGCCAGCCGATAGCACCTGCCGTCCACACCGCCATTCATCCAGTACGAGTCCCCGCAAACCGCCCAGTCGGCAACCCCGCGTAGCGTGTCTGCGCGACGAACACGCCGCCCGCGTGCGCATCGTCGGCCAGCGCGTCATCGCTCAGGTCAACACGCGCACTCGTCACATACAGCCGGCCTTCACCGTCGATGGCAACGCAGCTCGGCTGCGCGGTCGGCACTTCAACGCGATCCGTCTCGATCCCGTCCGGCCCATAGCGCACGACGCGCCGCCCACCCCACTGCGCATTCCACAGCCCGCCGTCGCGATCGACGATCGAGCCGTCCGGGTCGCCGTCTACATCCGTCAGCCGCGCGAACGGCCGCACATTGGCCACATCGCCCTCCGCGCGGTAATCGCACACGAAAATCTCGCGCACCAGCGAATCGCAGAAATACATCTTCGAACCATCCGGCGAGAACCCGATGCTGTTCGCGATCGCGGCCGGCGGCAACGCGAGCCGTTCGAGCGTGAGATCGGAATTGAGCCGATAGAACCCGCCGACCGCGCGCGGCGGCTCGGCGCCTTCGTCCTTCATCCCGAACACGAACGCGCCGGCCCCGTCGCAGCGCCCGTCGTTCAGCCGCGTGGGCAGTTCAGGCTCGACGTCGACGATCCGCGTGAACGCGCCGCTGCGCAGATCGAAGAACGCGAGATGGGTCGCGAGCCCGACCAGCAGCACGTCTGGATCGTCGGTCAGCGCAAAGCAGGCGAGCCGCTCGGGCATCGCCCACTGCGCGAGATCCGAACCGTCCGCGCGACAGCGCCACAGCTGCGCGCCTTCGATGTCCACCCAGTACAGCGCGTGCGTCCTGTCGCACCACGTCGCGCCTTCGCCGAGCGTGTTGCGGCTGTCGGCCAGCAGCGTCGCCGGCGCGGCCGGATGAGTCTGTTGCATGCCGTCTCCCGATATCTGATCTGTCGCGTTCGCGGGCGGCCGCGCCATCACCAAAATCAGATCTTCATCGCGCGCCGCTGGTTGCGACGATACTGGTCGAACAGCACCGCGAGCAACAGAATTCCGCCGCGTATCAGATATTGGTAAAAGGTCGGCACGTTCAGCAGGCTCATCGCGTCCTGCACGGAACCCATGATCAGCACGCCGACCAGCACGCCGGAGATCGTCGCGACGCCGCCCGTCAGCGACACGCCACCGAGCACGCACGCGGAGATCACGCCGAGTTCGAGGCCGACCGACGTCTTCGGATCGCCGAGGCTCATCCGCGACGCGAGCATCACGCCGGCGAAGCCGGTCACGAGCCCCTGCAGCACGAACACGGCGATCTTGATGCGCATCACCGGCAGCCCCGCGAGCAGCGCGGCCTCGCCGTTGCCGCCGACGGCCAGCACGTTCTTGCCGAACACCGTCTTGCGCAGCAGGAAGCCGAACACGACGAAGCCGACGATGTTGCTCCAGATCGGAAACGAGATGCCCAGGAACGACCCGCCGCCGAGATCGAAGAAGCGCTCTTCGGAGATCATCACCGCGTCGCCGTTCGACGTGATGAACGCGAGCCCGCGCACGACTTCCATCATCGCGAGCGTGACGATCAGCGAGTTGATCCGGTAGCGCGCGATCAGCACGCCGTTCACGAGCCCCACCGCGCCGCCCGCGAGCACGCCGGCCGCGATCCCGAGCACGACGCTGTGCGTCGCGGTGATCAGTGTCGAGGCGACCACCCCCGAGAACGCGACGATCGACGCGACCGACAGGTCGACTTCGCCGAGCGCGAGCACGAACATCATCGTCACCGAGATCGAACCGATCAGCGTGACCGACAGCAGCAGGCCCTGGATGTTGCGCGGCGTGAGGAAGTCCGGCACGGTCAGCGACAGCGTCGCGAACAGCACCAGAAACACCATCACGATGCCGGAGCGGTTGATCAGCTGCCACACGCCGTTGCGTGGTCGCACGGGCGTGGCCGCGGCGGCGGCATCCGGGGACGGGGAAGTACGTTGGGGTTGCATTGCCTGGCTCATATCAGTTCACTTGCTTTCCGGTTGAACAGCACGCCGCTAGCGCGGCAGCGCGAGCTTGATCAGCGCGTCGGGCGTCGCGTGCGCCTTCGCGACCTCGCCCGCGATCCGTCCTTCCTTCATCACGACGATGCGGTCCGACACGCCGATCACCTCGGCCAGATCGCTCGACACGAGGATCACCGTGCGGCCCGCTTCCGCGAGTTCGTAGAACAGGTTGTAGATTTCGGCGCGCGCGCCGACGTCGATGCCGCGCGTCGGCTCGTCCATCAGGAACACGTCGATGCGTTCGGCGAGCCAGCGCGCGAGCACGACCTTCTGCTGGTTGCCGCCCGACAGCGCGCCGATCGGCGTGTCGCCGTCGCGGGTCTTGATCGCGAGGCGCTCGATGTATTTCTGTGCGAGTTCGCGTTCGCGTCGCCCGTCGAGCAGCACGCGCGCCGGGCTGAAATGACGGCGCGCGCTGATGTTCAGGTTGTCGGCCACCGACGCGATCGCGACGATGCCTTCCTGCTTGCGGTCTTCCGGGCACAGCGCGATGCCGGCACGCACCGCGTCGCGCGGGCTGCCGAACGCCACCCGCTTGCCGTTCAGCTCGACGTGCCCGGCGCTCGGTCGCACCGCGCCGTACAGCAGCTTCATCAGCTCGGAGCGGCCCGCGCCGACGAGCCCGAAGAAGCCGACGATCTCGCCGCGCCGCGCGGTGAACGACACGGGCTCGGCCAGCCCCGGCCCCGCCAGCCCTTTCGCTTCGATCAGCACGTCGCCGGCCGGGCGCGGCCGGTAGCCGTACACGTCCTCGATCGAACGGCCGACCATGCAGCCGATCAGCCGGTCGCGGTCGAGATCGGCGACGGAATCGAACGTATCGATGCGGCGACCGTCGCGAAACACCGTCACGCGGTCGCACAGTTCGTAGACTTCCTCCATCCGGTGCGTGACGTAGATGATCGCGCGGCCTTCGGCGCGCAACGCGCGGATGATCCGGAACAGTTGCGTGGTCTCGCGCGCGGACAGCGAACTCGTCGGTTCGTCGAACGCGATCACGCGTGCATCGCGCATCAGCGCCTTGCCGATCTCGATCATCTGGCGCTGGCCGATCGACAGATATTTCACCGGGATGCCCGGATCGATGTGCTCGCCGAGCCGCTCCAGCGCATCGAGCGCGCGTGCCGCGAGCGTGCGCTCGTCGACCACGCCGAGCCGGCTCGGCAATTGCCCGAGCATCAGGTTTTCCGCGACCGTCAGCTCGGGCACCAGATGCAGTTCCTGGTAGATGATCGCGATGCCGGCCTCGAGCGCCGCGCGCGTCGACGCGAAGCGCTGCGCGGTGCCGTTCAGCGTCAGCGTGCCGGCCTGCGGCTGGTTCACGCCGGACAGCACCTTCAGCAGCGTCGATTTACCCGCGCCGTTCTCGCCCATCAGCCCGTGCACTTCGCCCGCGCGCACCGACAGCGACACCGCGTCGAGCGCACGCACGCCCGGAAACGTCACGGTGATGCCGTCGAGCGCGAGCAGCGGGCCCTCCGGCGGCGTACCCGCTTCGGCGTCGTGGCCGGACGCGGCCGTCATCGTCTGCATCGTCATCGCGTTCTCGCCTCGCCCCGCTCAGATACCGAGTTCGGCGCGCACGGCCTGCCAGTTCGCGCGCGTCATCAGCTTGCCGCTCGTCTGCGTGTCGGCCGGCGGCGTCTTGCCGTTGCGAATCCAGTCGACGAGGTTCTGCGTGCTGTCCTTGCCGTGGTTCGTCGAGCTGACCGCGATCGTCCCGTAGAAGCCGGTCGGCTCCTTCTTCTGGAACTCGGCGAACGCCTCGCCCGCGCCGTTGATGCCGACGCCGATCACGTCGACCGCCGGGATGTGCAGCTGTTCGGTCGCGCGCACCGCGCCGAGCACGGTTTCCTCGTTCAGCGCGTAGATCACCCATTTCTTCACGTTCGGATGGCGCGCGAGCACCGGTGCCGCCGCGCTGAAGCCGCCTTCGTCGTCGGTCGTCTTCTGCGGCGCGTCGAAGATGTTCTCCTTGCGGAAGCCGTTCGCGAGCAGCGCCTGGGTCGCGCCGTCGGTGCGCAGCTTCGCGGTCGGCAACTCGTAGTTGGTGATGCGCAGCGCGCCGACTTCCTCCGGCTTCCAGCCGCGCCGCTTCATCTCGTCGGAGATCGCCTGGCCGACCTGGTTGCCGATCTTGGTCGCCGACATCCCGAGGTGCGGCACGTTCGGCAGCGGCTTGCCGCTCGAATCGACGAGCTGGTCGTCGACCGTCACGAACTTCATGTTGTAGCGCTTCGCGCGCGACGCGATCGCCGGCCCGAGACGCACGTCCGGCGCGCAGATCACGAAGCCCTGCGCGCCCTGCGAGCCGAGGTTGTCGATCGCGGCCAGCACCTTCTCGCCGTCCGGCGTGCCGATCTTCACGACCGAGAAATTCTCCTTCTGGCCGAGCGCCGACGCGGCGTTCTGCTCGTTGATGAACCACGCCTGCTCGGGCATCTTCACGAGGAAGCCGATCTTCAGCGGCGCGTCGGCGTGCGCGGCGCCCGTCATCCCGAGCGGCGCGATGCAAAGCGCGGCCAGCAGCGCGCGCAGGGTGTGTCGACGGATCGTGTGAGTCGTGCGGTTCATGGGTGTCTCCTTTGTACCGGCTGATGCCGTGATGTGTGCCGTAATCAATCATTCGTCGCGCGCGCTTCTTCGTACCGAAGCGCGCGCGCAGGTTCAGCGGCCGAACGCGTCGGTCTGCACGCGCCGGCCGAACAGGAAGGCATCGGCGACGAGCCGCAGCGGCCGCACGTCGACGTCGCTTTCGCCACGCGCGATCAGCGCGTGGAAGTGCGTATACAGCGCCGGGTACTCGCGTTCCACACCGATCTCGACCGGCTCGCCCGCGATCGACAGTTGCGCGCCGCCGCGGCTGATCGCGAGCACGCCGTCGGCCGTGTCGACCGCGATCTCCCATTGCTCGACCGGGCCGTGGCGCCAGTCGAATTCCGCGTGCACCGGCACGCCGTCGGTATCCGCGCAATCGAGTTCGGCCGCGATCGGCATCTGCGCGTCGCTCGGCACGATGAGCGTCGCCTCGCGCAGCACGAGCTCGCGCGGCAGGATTCGCGTGACGATCGACAGCGCGTTGATGCCCGGATCGAACACGCCGAGGCCGCCCGGCTCCCAGATCCACTGCTGCCCCGGATGCCAGCGTCGCACGTCTTCCTTCCAGCGCACCTTCACCGCGCGGATCGTGCGTTGCGCAAGCCACGCGCGCGCCGGCTCGACCGCGCTCGCGCAGCGCGAATGCCAGGTCGCGAACAGCGTGAGGCCGCGCTCGCGGGCCAGCGCGTCCAGCGCGGCCACTTCGCCGAGCGTCGCGCCCGGCGGCTTCTCGAGCATCACGTGCTTGCCGGCTTCGAGCGCCGCGCGCGCCTGCGCGTAGCGCACCTGCGGCGGCGCGCACAGCGACACGGCGTCGAGTTCGCGCTCCGCGGCCAGCAGCGCACGCAGATCGGGATAGTTGCGCACCCCCGCGACTTCCGCATGGCGGCTCGCGCAGGCGGTCAGCGCGAAGCCCGGCTCGGCGGCGATCGCCGGCAGATGCTGGTCGCGCGCGATCTTGCCGATCCCGACGACACCCAGCGAAATCGGATCACTCATCCTGCATGTCTCCTTCGTGAATCGCTCAGCGCGCCCAGCGCAGCACGAGCGGATCGAGCCGGCGCGCGATCGTGAGCAATTCCGCGCGCGTGTCCGGGTGCAGTTCCGGCATCGGATGCCGCGGCCGCTCGCACGCGATCACGCCGCCTTCGCGCATCAGCGCCTTCGCGGTGAGGATCCCGGACTGGCGGTTCTCGTGATTGATCAGCGGCAGCCATGCCTGGTAATGCGCGAACGCATCGTCGTGCCGGCCTTCGCGGAACGCTTCGAGGATCGGCCGGATGCCGTCCGGGAAGCCGCCGCCCGTCATCGCGCCGGTGGCGCCCGCATGGAGATCGGCGAGCAGCGTGATCGCCTCCTCGCCGTCCCACGGCCCCTCGATCGCGTCGCCGCCGAGCCGGATCAGTTCGCGCAGCTTGTTCGCGGCGCCCGGCGTCTCGATCTTGAAGTACGCGACCTGCTCGATCTCACGTGCCATTCGCGCGAGGAACGGCGCGGACAGCGGCGTGCCGCTCGCCGGCGCGTCCTGGATCATGATCGGGATGTCGATCGCATCCGACACGCGCGCGAAGAAATCGAAGATCTGCGCTTCCGGCACGCGGAACGTCGCGCCGTGATACGGCGGCATCGCCATCACCATCGCCGCGCCGAGTTGCTGCGCGCGCAGGCTGCGCGCCGCGCACACCTGCGTGCTGTAGTGCGACGTCGTGACGATCACCGGCACGCGGCCGGCCACGTGCTCGAGGATCGTGCGCGTGAGCACGTCGCGTTCGTCGTCGGTGACCGCGAACTGCTCGGAGAAGTTCGCGAGGATGCACAGCCCGTCCGAGCCGGCATCGATCATGAAATCGACCGCGCGCTTCTGGCTCGCGAGGTCGAGCTCGCCGGTGTCGGTAAACGTCGTCGGAACGACGGGAAAAATGCCGCGATGGCGCGGCGTGCTGCTCGATGTCATGGTTCGCGTCCTGCTTCGGCCCGGTTGTCACCGGCCGTCATGCGTTCACGGTTTCATGAAGCGCGGACCGGGAAGGCCCGCAACCGGCGGCGGCGCCTGTCGCGCCGCCCGCCTGCTCAATGCGAATGGCTCGGCACGTCCGCGCCGCGCGTGCCGACCAGGAAGTCGAGGTCGCACCCCTCGTCGGCCTGCAGCACGTGATCGATATACAGCCGCGCGTAGCCGCCCTTGCCGAGCTGGCCGGCCACGCCCGGCGCCGCGGTCGGATCGACGTCCGACAGGCGGCGTTGCAGTTCCTCATCCGTAATGTCGAGATGCAGCGTGCCGGCCTCGCAGTCGAGCTCGATCCAGTCGCCGTTGCGCACCGCGGCGAGCGGGCCGCCGGCGGCCGCTTCCGGCGCGACGTGCAGCACCACCGTGCCGTACGCGGTGCCGCTCATCCGTGCGTCGGAAATCCGCACCATGTCCTTCACGCCCTGGCGCAGCAGCTTCGGCGGCAGCCCCATGTTGCCGACCTCGGCCATGCCCGGATAGCCGCGCGGCCCGCAGTTCTTCAGCACCATCACCGAGCTCGCATCGATGTCGAGCGCTTCGTCGTTGATCGTCGCCTTGTAGTGGTCGAGGTTCTCGAACACCACCGCGCGGCCGCGATGCTTGAGTAGTTCGGGGCTCGCCGCCGACGGTTTCAGCACCGCACCGCGCGGCGCGAGATTGCCGCGCAGGATGCAGATCCCGCCGTCCGCGATCAGCGGCCGGTCGAGCGGGCGGATCACCTCGTCGTCGTAGTTCGGCGCTTCGCGCACGTTGTCCCACAGCGACTTGCCGTTCACCGTCAGTGCATCCGGGTGCGGCAGCAGCCCGCCTTCGCCGAGCCGGCGCAGCACGGCCGGCAGCCCGCCCGCGTAATAGAACTCCTCCATCAGGAAGCGCCCCGACGGCATCAGGTCGACGATCGTCGGCGTGTCGCGGCCGATGCGCATCCAGTCTTCCAGTTCGAGCGGCACGCCGATGCGGCCGGCGATCGCCTTCAGGTGGATCACCGCGTTGGTCGAGCCGCCGATCGCCGCGTTCGTGCGGATCGCGTTCTCGAACGCCGCGCGCGTCAGGATCTTCGACAGCACGAGCCCTTCGAGCGCCATCTCGACGATGCGGATGCCCGACATGTGCGCGAGCACGTAGCGGCGCGAGTCGACGGCCGGAATCGCCGCGTTGTGCGGCAGCGCGACGCCGAGCGCCTCGGCCATGCACGCCATCGTCGACGCGGTGCCCATCGTGTTGCAGGTGCCGGCCGAGCGCGACATCCCGGCTTCGGCCGACAGGAAGTGATGCACGTCGATCTCGCCGGCCTTCAGCGCTTCATGCAACTGCCACACGGCCGTGCCCGAACCGATGTTCTTGCCCTCGAGCTTGCCGTTCAGCATCGGGCCGCCCGACACGACGATCGCCGGCACGTCGCAGCTTGCCGCGCCCATCAGCAGCGCCGGTGTCGTCTTGTCGCAACCGGCGAGCAGCACGACCGCGTCGATCGGGTTGCCGCGGATCGCTTCCTCGACGTCCATCGACGCGAGGTTGCGCGTGAGCATCGCCGACGGCCGCAGATTCGATTCGCCGTTCGAGAACACCGGGAACTCGACCGGGAAACCGCCCGCTTCCGAGATCCCGCGCTTCACGTGCTCGGCGAGCTTGCGGAAGTGCGCGTTGCACGGCGTCAGTTCGGACCACGTGTTGCAGATGCCGATGATCGGCCGGCCGTCGAATTCGTGATCGGGAATGCCCTGATTCTTCATCCAGCTCCGGTACATGAAGCCGTTCTTGTCGTTCGTGCCGAACCATTGGGCGGAGCGCAGCCTGGGTTTTGTTGCCGACATCGTCAGTCCTGTGGTGACGGGATACCGGCGCAGTCTAGGCAGAATTTTGATAACTGGCTAATGACGATTTAGGCGATTACGATATCCATTCCGATATCGATATAAACCCGTACGATGACCGAAGCCAGCCCGTGGGGAAACCGCGCCCGTCTGAAGACGCGCCAGTTGCTGCTGGTCGTCGCGCTCGCCGACGAAGGCAGCATTCACCGCGCGGCGGCCGCGCTGAACATGACGCAGCCGGCCGCGTCGAAGCTGCTGCGGGAACTGGAGGAGTCGATCGGCGCGGTGCTGTTCGAGCGCCTGCCGCGCGGGATGCGGCCGACGTTGTACGGCGACGCGCTGATCCGCCACGCGCGCGCGGCGCTCGGCAGCCTCGACCAGGCGCGCGAGGAGTTGGCCGCGCTGAAGGCCGGCCATCTCGGCCACGTGGCGGTGGGGGCGATCACGTCGCCGGCCCTGCGGCTCGTGCCGCCGGCCGTCGCCGCGGTGAAGGGCACGCACGCGGGGCTGCACGTGTCGGTCGAGATCGACACCAGCAACGTGCTGCTCGAACATCTCGCGCAGGAAAAGATCGACATCGTGCTCGGCCGGCTGTCCGCCGAACATGACAAGCTGCGCCTGCGCTACGAGCCGCTGACCGGCGAATCGGTGGCCGCCGTCGTACGGCCCGACCATCCGCTGCTCGCGCAAGCGCCGGTTGCGCTCGCCGACGTGCAGCGCGCCGCGTGGGTCGTGCCGCCGGCCGGCAGCGTGCTGCGGCACCGCTTCGAGCTCGTGTTCCAGCGCGCGAGCCTCGCGCCGCCGGCGAACGTCGTCGAGACGGCCGCACTGCTGTTCATCACGCAACTGATCGAGCAGAGCGACATGATCGCGGTGCTCGCCGAGGACGTCGCGCACTACTACGCGCGGCACGGCATCGTCACGGTGCTGCCGCTGGAAATGGATTGCCGGATGGACGATTTCGGGCTCATCACGCGCACCGACCGGCTGCATTCGCCGGCCGTCGCGGTGATGGTCGATGCGATTCGGGCCGCGGCGCGGGAGGTTTACGGCGTCGCGCCGTGACCGCGCAGCCGCGGTTTCCTACTCCGCGGCCCACTCGATCACCGGTTCGCAGCGAATCGGGAAGTTGACCGAATTTGCGATATAGCACTGCGCATGCGCATCGTGATGCAGATGCACGGCCCGTTCGCGATCGTCGCCGGCCCGAATCGTCACCTGCGGCCGCAGCACGATTTCGGTGAAGCGGCCCGCTCCGGCGCCGTCGAGCATCGTGCCTTCCGCGTGGTCGACGTAGGCCAGCACACGGATGCCGGCCTCGGAACACAGGTGCAGATACCAGAGCTTGTGGCACGCTGACGCCGACGCGAGCAGCAGGTCTTCGGGGTTCCAGCGCGCCGCGTCGCCGCGGAACGCCGGGTCCGACGAACCGGGGATATCCGGCTTGGCCCCGGCGCGGATCACGTGATCGCGGCCGTACTCGCGATACCCCGACGTGCCGGTGCCGCGGTTGCCCGTCCACTCCACTGCGACGCGATAGTGATGTTCGCCCGATGCCATCTCGCTCTCCATTGATGTCGGTTGCCTTGACCGTGCCGGACGCCGTTGCGTGACGCCCGCCGATGATCGCCATTGTGGCACTGGATGGCCATTTGGTATACCATTATTCCAAAATGACGATACAGGCAGGCATGGAAGCCAAACTCGACTCCACGGCGGACGCGGTCGCCGCGTCGCTGCGCGACATGATCATCAACGGCGAGCTGGCGGCCGGCGAGCGGCTCGTCGAGCGCGATCTGGCCGAGCGGTTCGGCATCAGCCGGATTCCGATGCGCGAGGCGATCCAGCGGCTCGAACGCGAAGGCTTGCTCGATATCTTCAGGAATCGCGGCGCGGTCGTGCGGATGCTGAGCGCGTCCGACGTGCAGGAAATCTACGATCTGCGCGTGCTGCTCGAAGGCGACGCGATCTACCGCAGCGTGAAGCGGCTCGACGACGAGACGCTCGCGCGCGCCGAACTCGTGCATCGGCTGCTCGGCGATGCAACGGCGCCGCGCCGGCAGGGCGAGCTGAACCGCGAATTCCACGCGTTGCTGTATGCGTGCTGCGGCAACGCGCGGCAGTTGAAGTCGATCGCGGAGCTGCGCAGCCAGGTCGAACGTTACGAGCGCCTGCAGGCCACGCTGCTCGCGGATACGCCGTCGTTCCAGGTCGAGCACGAAGAGATTCTGCAGGCGTGCCACGAACGCAATGCACGCGCGGCACGCGCGATGACGGTCGCGCATCTCGAATCGGCGAGAAGCATCGTGCTGCGGCTCGTCGAAGGCGGCTGAGGCCGGCGCGACGATGCGCGCGGCCGACATCGTCAGCGGGATATCAGCGTGAAGCGCGGCGCTTGCCGGTTTTCGTGGGCGCCGGCGCAGGAGATTTCGCCATGTCCGCGATGTGCCGCAGCGCGATTTCGCGCCAGAGCGCGAACGCGGCCCGCGCCACGGCAGGGTCGCTGCCCGTCACGACATCGATGGTCAACCCGCGGATCATCGATCCGGCCAGTCACTGCAATTGCGTGATCTTGAGCGCAATCGCACGATCGAAACCCGCGACGGCATCGTCCATCAAGGCGCGAAACCCTCGTCGAACGGCTTGAGGATACGTGCCACGGCCTCGTCGAGTTCCTTGTCGGCGCGCCGCGCCAACTGGATCTCCATGCTGGCGGCGAACAGCGGCGTGCCGATGAGCGCGCCCGCGACATCCAGCATCCGGTCAATCCGCTCGAGCGGCGTCGTCGCGCTGCGCGACGCGCGTTCGAACTGCGCGAAGCGATCGCCGGTGAGCCGCTCCTGCACCGCGGCCATCAATTCCGCCTTGGTCGGAAACTGGTGCTGCAGCGCGCCCATGCTGACATCGGCTTCGCGCCGGATCGCGAGCGTCGTCGCGCCCGAATAGCCTTCCTTGTGCAGCAGCGATATCGCGGCGGCAATGACGCGTTCGCGCGTCGCGTGGCTGCGTTCCGCCTGCGTCTGCCGGCGTGCGCGCGGCGTGCCGGAAGCCGTTGCCGTACCTGTCTTGACGGTTTTCTTCGTTCACGTAGGGGATCGAGCGCCGAAGCGGGCGCGGGTCGGGCGTCGGGCGCAGCCGCTGGCGGTCTGGATCGCTGCCGGCGGCTGTCTACGGATGCGAACTCTACCGATGAACGTCGCCGCCACCTGGCCCGTTCGCGGCCTTACGTGCCGCGCGTGCGCCCGATGCGGCGCGTTGTGCGGCCGGGCACCGGCCCGGTCGTCCCGCGCACCGTCAGCGTCGGCAGCGACGCGACCCGCACACGCGATGCGTCGTCGCCCTGCCCGCCCGCCTCGCGCAGCGTATTGAGCAATTCGACCGCGATGCCGGCCGCCTCGGCGGTCGGGATCGCGACGGTCGTCAGCGTGGGCCGCGTGTCGCGGGCGAGATGGATGTCGGTGATGCCGACGATCGACAGATCGTCGGGCACGCGCCGGCCGCGATCGGCCGCCGCATGCATCGCGCCGATCGCCGGCAGGTCATTGGTCGCGACGAGCGCGGTCAGCTCGGGATGCGCATCGAGCAACTGCCCGGCCGCGCGCACGCCGCCCTCGATCGAATCGTGCCCGGCGCCGACGCGCGACGCGTCCACTCCGGCTTCGCGCATCACGTCGACGCAGCCGTCGTAGCGCGCGGCCTGCACGCCGTTTGCCGACCCGCCGACGATCACGCCGATCTCGCGATGGCCGAGTTCGAGCAGATGCCGCGTCGCGATCCGCCCCGCCTCGCGGAAATCGATCGCCACGCACGGCAGCCCATCGGGCGGCGCCTCGGGCCGCTCCCATAGGCACAGCACGACCGGCACGCCGCGCCGCGCGACGTCGAGCAGATCCGGCAAGTGCAGGTTCGCGTTGGTCACGAGAATCCCCTCGGAGATCGTGCCGGCGATCTGGTCGAGATACGCGCGCCCCTGCAACGGATCTTCGTTCGTATTGCAGACGATCAGGAACTGCCCGTTGCGGCGTACCGCGCGCTCGACCGCCAGCGCGAACTCCGGATAGAACGGATTCGCGATGCTCGATACCATCAGCGCGACCGTCGGCGCGCGCCCTTCCGCCAGCGCCCGCGCGGCGAGATGCGGCCGATACCCGAGCGCGTCGACCGCTTCGAGCACCCGCGCCCGCGTCGCGTCGCCGACCCGGCCGCGGTCGCGCAGCACGTTCGACACCGTCGCGGCCGTCACGCCGGCGCGGCGCGCCACTTCATCCAGTGTTGCCATCGTTTGCCCACTATATGAGACGTCGATCCAGTATTTGCTTCGCTCACCGAAGCGGCGCACTATCGCCGGACACCTTGCCGCCCGACCGACGGGCGCGACTCGGCCGCGATCGCATGGCCCCTTTTTTTGATCGCGATGATTAAGCGCTTAATCAAGCAGTACGGCGCATTAGAACATGGAGCGGAGACAATGGCGAGCATCTCGATGCGACGCGTGCAGAAAGCCTATGGCGAGCACGCGCCGGTCATTCGCGACGTCGATCTGGAGATCGGCGCGCACGAGTTCTGCGTGTTTCTCGGGCCGTCCGGATGCGGGAAATCGACGCTGCTGCGCATGATCGCCGGGCTCGAGGATCTGAGCGCGGGCGAGCTGTCGATCGACGGCCGCCGCGTCGACGACGTGCCGGCCGCCGAGCGCGGCGTCGCGATGGTGTTCCAGAGCTATGCGCTGTTTCCGCACATGACGGTGTACGAGAACATGGCGTTCGGGCTGAAGCTCGCGCGCGTGCCGAAGGCCGAGATCGACCGCAAGGTGCGCGACGCCGCGCGCATCCTGCAGCTCGACACGCTGCTCGAGCGCAAGCCGAAGGCGCTGTCCGGCGGCCAGCGGCAGCGCGTCGCGATCGGCCGCGCGATCGTGCGCGAGCCCGGCGTATTCCTGTTCGACGAACCGCTGTCGAATCTCGATGCGGCGCTGCGCGGCCAGACCCGCGTCGAAATCGCGAAGCTGCACCGGCAGTTCGAACGCGCGAGCGTCGTCTACGTGACGCACGACCAGACCGAGGCGATGACGCTCGCCGACAAGATCGTGCTGCTGCACGCCGGCGCGGATACCGCGCGGCACGGCAGCATCGCTCAGGTCGGCGCGCCGCTCGACCTCTACCACCATCCGGCCAGCCGCTTCGTCGCGGGCTTCATCGGCTCGCCGCGCATGAACTTCCTGCCGGCCGTCGTGACCGCGTGCGACGCGCGTCGCACGACCGTCACGCTCGTGCCGTCCGGCGAAACCTTCACGCTGCCGCGCGACGGCTCGGCGCTCTGCGCCGGCGCCGCCGTGACGCTCGGCATCCGTCCCGAACACCTGACGCTCGGCGCCGCTCTCGACGCGACGACGCTCGCGCGCGACGTCGCGCTCGTCGAACGCCTCGGCGAGCAGACGTACGTGCACCTCGATCCGTCCGGCCAGCCCAGCGCGACGCCGCTAATCGCGAAAGTACCCGGCGACGCGCCGGTGCGCACCGGCGAACGCGTGCACGTGCACGCGCCGGCCGCGGCCTGCCACCTGTTCACCGAAGACGGCCGCGCGGTGCCCGCGTGCGCCGACCTTCCCGTCCACCACTACGCATAAGGATCGGGCATGCGCCTCGGAGTCTGTTACTACCCGGAACACTGGCCGGAATCGATGTGGGCCGACGACGCCCGCCGGATGAAAGCGCTCGGCATCGAGCAGGTGCGGATCGCCGAATTCGCGTGGAGCCGCATCGAGCCGTCGCCGGGCGAATACGACTGGGGCTGGCTCGACCGTGCGGTCGACGTGCTCGGCGCGGCCGGCCTCGAAATCGTGATGTGCACGCCGACCGCGACGCCGCCGAAATGGCTGGTCGACCGCCATCCCGACATCCTCGCGATCGGTGCCGACGGCCTGCCGCGCAAGTTCGGTTCGCGCCGCCACTACGATTTCTCGTCGCCGGTCTATCTCGAAGCGTCGCGCCAGATCTGCACGGCGGTCGCCGAACGCTACGGTCGCCACCCGGCCGTGCGCTACTGGCAGACCGACAACGAACTCGGCTGCCACCAGACCGTCGTCAGCTATTCGCCGGCCGCGCTCGTGCGCTTTCGCGAATGGCTGAAAGCGCGCTACGGCACGATCGACGCGCTGAACCGCGCATGGGGCACCGTGTTCTGGAGCATGGAGTACCGCCATTTCGACGAAGTGGACGCGCCCGTGGGCACCGTGACCGAAGCCCATCCGTCGCATCGCCTCGATTACCGGCGCTTCGCGTCCGACGAGCTCGCACGCTATCACCGGATGCAGGTCGACGTGATCCGCGCGCATTCGCCGGGCCGCCCGGTCGCGCACAACTTCATGCAGCTCTTCACCGAGTTCGATCACTACGAAGTCGCGCGCGACCTCGATCTCGCGACGTGGGACAGCTATCCGCTCGGCGCGCTCGAGGAGCTGTGGTTCGCACCCGACGTGAAGGCGCGCTGGCTGCGTACCGGCCATCCGGATTTCGCGTCGTTCAATCACGACCTGTACCGCGGCATGTCGAAGCTGCCGTTCTGGGTGATGGAGCAGCAGCCGGGCCCCGTGAACTGGGCACACTGGAACCCCGCGCCGCTGCCGGGCATGGTACGGCTGTGGAGCTGGGAAGCGTTCGCGCACGGTGCCGGCTGCGTGTCGTACTTCCGCTGGCGGCAGGCGCCGTTCGCGCAGGAGCAGATGCACGCGGGCCTGAACACACCCGACAACCGGCTCGACGAAGGCGGCCGCGAAGCGCAGCGCGTCGCGCGGGAGATTGCCGCCGTGCTCGACGCCGGCGCCGATGCCGACGCGAACGGCGCGGTGCGCGCACCCGTCGCGCTGGTGTTCGACTACGACGCGAAGTGGCTGTTCGAAGTGCAGCCGCAAGGGGCCGATTTCCACTACCCGCGTTTCGCATTCGAGTACTACTCGGCGCTGCGTTCGCTCGGGCTCGACGTCGACATCGTTTCCGCGCACGCGCCGCTCGACGGCTACCGGCTCGTCGTCGTGCCGCCGCTGCCGGTCGTGCCGGACGATTTCGCGTCGCGGCTCGCCGCGTCGGGCGCCCATGCGGTGTTCGGCCCGCGCACCGGCTCGAAAACCATCGACCTGCAGATTCCGCCGGCGTTGCCGCCCGGCCCCCTCGCATCGATCCTGCCGATACGCGTGTGGCGCGTCGAGTCGCTGCGGCCGAACGTCACCGAACGGGTCGACGGCACGCTGCGCGACGGTTCGCCGCTCGCGGGCGACGCGCGTCACTGGCGCGATCTCGTCGAGCTCACCGACGACGACACGCGCAGCGTCGTGCACGCACGTTTCGCCGACGGTCATCCGGCCTGCCTGTCGCACGGCACGCTGCATTACTGGGCCGCGCTGTTCGACGAGGCGACCACCGTGCGCCTGTTCGCCGATATCGCGGCCGAAGCGGGCCTGGCCCCGACGCCGCTCGGCGACGCCGTACGCGTGAGCCGGCGCGGCGGCCTGACTTACGTATTCAACTACGCGGGCACGCCGCACACGATCGACGACGTGCCGCCGTCCGCGTTCGTGGTCGGCGCCGCGCAGGTCGAGCCGCAAGGCGTCGCCGTGTATCGAAGCCGTTCGTAGCAACCGCCCCGGCGCCGCCGCGCGCCGGTCACGCACAACGACACACAGGACTGGAGACACTCATGACCCATCGCCCCCTTCGCGTCGCTGCCCGCCAGGCGACCGCCGCCGTCGCCTTCGGCCTCGCGTCGCTCGCCATGACGACGCCTGCCGATGCCGGCACGCTGACCGTCAACATCGCATTCAAGGGCGCGAGCCAGCGCGCGGTGTGGCAATCGACGATCGAAGCGTTCCACAAGGCCCATCCCGACATCGACGTGAAGCCGACCTTCGTCGACGAGGAAGCGTACAAGGTGCAGCTCCCCGCGTGGCTCACCACCGTCGCGCCGGACATCGTGAACTGGCACGCGGGCGAGCGGATGGCGTATTACGCGAAGCGCGGGCTGTTCGAGGACCTGAGCGGCGACTGGACGAAGAACGGCTGGGACGCGATGTATGCGTCGACGCGCAGCGCGTCGTCCTATAACGGCAAACAGTACGCGGCGCCGACCGTCTACTACTCGTGGGGGCTGTTCTACCGCAAGGACCTGTTCCGCAAGGTCGGCATCGCCGACGAACCGAAGACCTGGGACCAGTTTCTCGATGCATGCAAGAAGCTGAAGGCCGCGGGCATCACGCCGATCGCGATCGGCGGCCGCGACGCGTGGACGCTCGCCGGCTGGTTCGACTATCTCGACCTGCGCCTGAACGGCAACGCGTTCCACCAGCAACTGATGGCCGGCGACGTGCCGTACACCGACCCGCGCGTGAAGAAGGTCTACACGACGTGGAAATCGCTGATCGACTCGGGCTACTTCATCGACAACGCGCTGTCCTACGATCTCGACGGCGCACAGCCGTTCCTGTTCCAGGGCAAGGCCGCGATGATGCTGATGGGCACCTTCATCGCGGCGGGTTTCCCGCCGAACGTGAAGCAGGAAATGGGCTATTACCGCTTCCCGATCATCGACCCGAAGGTGCCGACCGCCGAGGACGGCCCGGTCGAATCGCTGCACATCCCGACCAAGGCGAAGAACAAGGCCGACGCGCACACGTTCCTCGCGTTCGTCGAAACCCCCGAGATGGGTGCGAAGCTCGCCGAAGGGCTCGGCTCGCTGTCGGCCAACAGCAAGTCGCCCGAGCCGGCCGATCCGATCTCGCGCATCGGCTTCCGGATCCTCGCCGACACGAAGGGCGGCGTCGCGCAGTTCTACGACCGCGACATGACCAAGGAAATGGCCGACGAGGGGATGAAGGGCATGCAGCAGTTCCTCGCGAATCCCGCGCAGCTCGATACGGTGCTCGCGCAACTCGAACAGACCCGCAAGCGGATCTACAAGAAGTGACCGCGTGACCCAACCGGCGGCTGCGCGCCGCCGTGTCCGTTCAGGAGGCTTGCCGTGTCCAGTCCGATCACATCCCCCCGCCCGCCGGCACCGCGCCGCCGCCGCGCGGCTCATCCGCCAGCGCGCTGCCCGCGCGCCGCCCGTCGCCCGCCTTGCGGCGGCAACGGCGCGCCGCGTGGCTCTTTCTCGCCCCGGCCTGCGCGATGGTTGCCATTTATGTGATCTGGCCGATCCTGTCGACGTTGTCGCTGAGCCTGTACAACTGGGACGGAATGACCGAGCGCACCTTCGTCGGTCTCGCGAACTATGCGGAGCTGCTGCATGCGCCGACGTTCTACACGGCGCTGCGCAACAACGTGATCTGGCTCGTGCTGTTCATGCTCGCGCCGCCGCTCGGCCTCGCGCTCGCGCTGTACCTGAACCAGGCGGTCGGCGGCATCCGGCTCGTGAAGTCGCTGTTCTTCGCGCCGTTCGTGCTGTCGGGCGTGGTCGTCGGGCTGATCTTCTCGTGGTTCTACGATCCGACCTTCGGACTGCTCGCGCTCATCGCCGGGCACGGCATCCCGGTGCTCGGCGACGCGCGCTATGCGACCTTCGGCATCGTGTTCGCCGCGCTGTGGCCGCAAACGGCGTACTGCATGATCCTGTACCTGACCGGCCTCACGTCGGTCAACCCGGAACAGATCGAAGCCGCGCGGATGGAAGGCGCGCGCGGCTTCGCGCTGCTGTGGCACGTCGTGCTGCCGCAACTGCGGCCGACCACCTTCATGGCGATCGTCGTCACCGTGATCGGCGCGCTGCGCAGCTTCGACCTGATCTCGGTGATGACGGGCGGCGGCCCGTTCGAAAGCTCGACCGTCCTCGCGTATTACATGTACGACCAGGCGATCAAGTACTACCGGCTCGGCTATTCCGCATCGATCGCGGTCGTGCTGTTCGCGATCATGCTCGTCTACATCGTGTTCCAGTTGCGCCGGATGCTGCGCAACGAACAGTGACCTTCCGGGAGCCCACTCATCATGTTTCCGATACCCGTTGCCCACTGGAAGCCGATATCGCGCCGGCTGTACAAGCTGTCGCTGCCCGTCGCGCTCGTGATCTGGCTGCTGCCGATGATCGCGGTGTTCGTCACGTCGGTGCGCTCGACCGAGGAGCTCGTCGAAGGCCACTACTGGGGCTGGCCTCGGCATTTCTCGATGATCGAGAACTATCGCGACGCGCTGACGACGTCGCCGATGCTGCATTACTTCTGGAACAGCGTGCAGATCACGGTGCCGTCGGTCATCGGCTCGATCGCGCTCGCGGCGATGGCCGGCTTCGCGCTGGCGACCTACCGGTTTCGCGGCAATACCGTGCTGTTCGGCACGTTCGTCGCCGGCAATTTCGTGCCGGTGCAGGTGCTGATGATTCCGGTGCGCGACCTGTCGCTGCGGCTCGGCGTGTTCAACACCGTCGAAGCGCTGATCCTGTTCCACGTCGCGTTTCAGACGGGGTTCTGCACGCTGTTCCTGCGCAACTTCATCAAGCAGTTGCCGTTCGAGCTGATCGAGGCGGCACGCATCGAAGGCGCGGGCGAATGGACGGTGTTCTGGCGCATCGTGCTGCCGCTGATCCGGCCGGCGCTGGCCGCGCTCGCGATTCTCGTGTTCACGTTCGTGTGGAACGATTACTTCTGGGCGCTGTGTCTGACGCAAGGCGACGAGGCCGCGCCGATCACGGCGGGTGTCGCGGCGCTGAAGGGGCAATGGACGACTTCGTGGAATCTCGTATCCGCCGGGTCGATTCTCGCCGCGCTGCCGTCGGTCGCGATGTTCTTCGCGATGCAGAAGCATTTCGTCGCGGGGCTCACGTTCGGCGCGACGAAAGGCTGAACGCGCGCCGCTCGCGTTTCGAATCTCCCCCTCCGCATCGTGAGGTTGCCCGCTTCGGCGGGCTTTTTTCATGCTTTGCGGATCGGGGCGATGTCGGTTGGCGAGCCTGGCCCGCCATCCAGGCTTCAACGCCGTCAACCGATTAGATGCGCAGCTTGCTGGCGGTTTCGACGCGCCCGGACGTCTGGGCGCCACTTTGCTCGACATCGATTCGGCTACGCGTACTTGTCGCCGACCGTACTGCGAATCGGATGGGTGTCGTAGACGATGATCATCCGTTCGATGAGCCCCTGGATGTCGAACTCGAACACGTCGACGCACTCGAAGCGCGCCACCGAACCGTCTTTCAAGGCCCAGTCGTAGATGAAGTAACCTGTCGCACGTGGGGCCCCGGTTGCGCTGACGCAGATGTCGATCGGTGTAATTCTGCTGTCGCCCGACGCGGCGGCGACCTTCGAAAAGAAGGGCTCGGGCTGCATCCAGCCGAGAAATGGCGAGAAAATCTGCGCGTCCGGCGTGAATAACGCACAGATCGCACCGACATCGCCTCGCTCCAGTTCTCGAAGGTAAGCGCGAACCTGTTGCGTATGGAGTGATTCCGACGTTGAGTCCAAAACTATCCTCCGATCATTCGTTGACGACCCCGTTCACTCGCAAGAACAGGGCATCCGGTACACGCACGATAGCGACGCCCCGATGACCGAACAATCGAAAAATTTGCAACCCGGGTATGCCGCGCATGCATACCCGCTGGCCGACCTGACGCGGCCGCTCCCGCCGTTGGCGGCGATTCAGTCGTTCGTCGCCGCGGCACAGCTGGGCAGCGTCAGCAAGGCTGCGGATCATCTATGCCGCACGCAAGGTGCGGTCAGCCGCCAGATACAGCAGCTGGAAACGCATTACCGATGCGCGCTCTTCGTGCGCCATGTATCGGGCCTGACGTTGACGGCAGAAGGCAATGCACTGCTGACGGTCGCGGTCGACGTGCTCACGCAATTGGTCCGGCACGCGGACGTTCATGCACGGGCGACTTCGGTGCTCACGTTGAAGTTGCCGTCCACGTTCGCCGTCCGCTGGCTGCTCCCGCGGCTGCCGGACATTCATCGCGCGATGAGCGGCACGGAGCTTCGTATTTCGACATCCGCGGACGATACGCCGGATTTCACGACGTCCGACGTCGATGCCATCGTCGTGCGCGGCACGGGACAGTGGACCGGCATGGCGGCGATACCGCTGTTCTCCGAGAGGCTCACGCCGATGTGCGCGCCCGCATTGGCACCCTCACTGCGATCCGTTGCCGATCTCGCGCAGGTCGATTTGCTGCATCCCGGGCCGAGCCACGCAGAGTGGCGGTGCTGGCTCGATCATGTCGGGGCACGCCAGATCGACGCCGGACGCGGACTCGTATTCGATACCCTCGAATTGACGCTCGCGGCATCGACGGAAGGACACGGCATTGCCATCGGCGACCCGCGAATGGCGAGAGACCGGCTCCGTGCCGGATCGCTGGTGACACCGTTCGAGGATGTGGCTCAAGACGGCCTGTCCTACTTCCTCGTCTATCCGCCCCAACGGGCGGCACAACCGAAAATCCGCGCGCTCGCCGAGGTCTTGCTACGACTTGCGCGAGAAGACTGATTGATGGGCGGGAGTCGAGGCACCACGGTCACCCGTGGTCAGAGATCCCCGCGCACTTCGCCGGTTCCCAGCGCGCTCCGCTGCCGGTTGACTTCCGCCCACAGCTCGTCGCTGTCGTCCTCGCGCAGCACGACCATGCAGTCCAGTTGATCGTCGGTCACGCCGAAGTACGCCAGGATTTCCCGCCGAACCCCATCGACGAACTCCGCGTATTCCGGCGTTGCCTGGGCCCGCGCGTGCAAGGCGTCGTATTCCGCATCGTCCGCGCCGCCGCCGTGCTCGTCGATATAGCGCGAGATCCACTGGTCTCGTTCGTGGTCGTAATCCGCCTCGGCGCGCATCGCTTGCACGGCCGTGTACAAATCCAGTTGGGCAAACGCGGCGATCGCCGCCGTTGTCGCCTCGTCGAATGTCGTCGTCATTGCCTCTCTCACTTCAGTCATCGCACATCGTCGGTCATGCCGGGAAGCCTTGTCGCGGGCGGTTTCAGGTCGCTCACGAGAAAACCGGCTGCGCTGTTCCGAACCGCTCGTATTCGTTCATCGTATCGGACGAATCAATCCTGTCAGGCGCCTTGAACGGGAAGGGTTCGGGCTACCTGGACGGTTTGCCGGGCTTGCCCCGACCACCCGCCGATTTGCCGGCCGGCTTCCCCGCCGCCGCCTTGCCCGCCGGTTTGCTGCGCGGCTTCTGCACGCTGAACGGGCTCCCGATGGTGTAGTCCGTTCCCGTGCCGACGGCGGGCTTCGCATGCTGCGCCACGGGCTTGCGCTTGCCTTCGCCACCTTGCGTAGGCGGCTTCTTGCCCGGCTGCGCCTGTCTGCCGACCGGCGCAGCTTGCTGCACCTTCGGCTTCTTCGGCTTTTTCGGTTTCTTGATGATCTCGCCCGTCGCGCTGGTTTCCGGCACGCGGTGTTCGGCTTCGAAACCCGGCTCTTCTTCGCGCCGCAGCGTCTGCCGGATCAGCGCTTCGATCGCGGCGAGTTGCGGCGCTTCGTCGGCGCACACGAGGGATACCGCCACGCCGCTCGCGCCCGCGCGTCCGGTCCGGCCAATACGGTGCACGTAGTCTTGCGCGACGATCGGCAGATCGACGTTGATCACGAGCGGCAGATCGTCGATATCCAGCCCGCGCGCCGCCACATCGGTGGCGACCAGCATCTGTACTTCACCCGTCTTGAAACGCTCCAGCGCGCGCAAACGCGCGGGTTGCGGCTTGTCGCCGTGGATCGTATCGACCGCATAGCCGGCCTTCTCCAGCATGAGCGCCAGATAGTCGACGCCGTTGCGGGTCTTGACGAACACCAGCGCGTGCTCCCACCTGTTCTGGGCCACCAGGTGCATGAAGAGGTCGGGCTTGTTCCGCTTGTCGACCGGCACGACCCACTGCTTGATCTTGCTGGCCGTGGCATTGGGCGGGCTGACGCTGATATCGACCGGGCTGCGCAGAATGCCGGCCGCCATCTTGCGGATCTCGTCGGAGAACGTGGCCGAGAACAACAGCGTCTGCCGCTTGGCGGGCAACGCGGCAAAGACCGCGTCGAGTTCGCGCGCGAAGCCGAGATCGAGCATGCGGTCGGCTTCGTCGAGCACCAGCGTCTGCACCTGGTCGAACTGCACCGCGTTCTGGCGATTGAGGTCGAGCAAGCGGCCCGGCGTGGCAACGAGCACGTCCACGCCCTTGCGCAGCTTCATCATCTGAGGATTGATGCTCACTCCGCCGTAGGCGGCCAGAAATCGCAGATCGAGACCTTTGCCGTACTCGACGAAGCTTTGCAGCACCTGTTCGGCCAGCTCGCGCGTGGGCACCAGCACCAGCACGCGCGCGCGGTTGCTGGATACCGCCGGGCCGTGTTGCACCAGCCGTTGCAGCAGCGGCAGCGCGAAACCGGCCGTCTTGCCGGTGCCGGTCTGGGCCGCGGCCATGACGTCCTTGCCGCCGAGCACCACAGGAATCGCCTTGGCCTGCACCGGCGTGGGTGTCTGGTAATTGAGGCCCTGCAGATTACGCAGTAACGGCTCGATCAGGCCAAGCGAGGCAAAAGACATGGACGTGTTCCGGGCTAAAACCGCAATTCTAGCGGTTACCGGGTGACCCAAGCCCCGTCCGCTCACGTCCCTCGTTCGAGCCGCAACGTCGACGCGTGGTGGCCCGCGATCGCAGCCGGCGCGGAAGCGATCGTACTGACGCGAGCGGCTGCGGTGCGTTCGTGAAGGAATACGGCGACCTGCTGCGCTCCGACCCCGTCTATGCGGACAAGGCGGGTCGCGTCAGCGCGCCCGCACGCAGCCGGAATCGATTGTCACCGCCGACGTCGGCTGTCAGACTCATCTGCACGACGCGGGCCGCACGCCCGTGCGCCAATGGATCGAGCTCGTCGACAACCGGCTGGTCAACCGACCGCCGTTTCCGGAGGAACGCCATGCAAACGAAACCCGAACTCGAACTGGCCGATGCCGAGCGCATGCTCGCCGCCGCCCGCGCGGAAGCGGAACACCACGGCTGGGCCGTGTCGATCGCCGTCGTCGACGATGGCGGCCACCTGCTCGCCTTCGCGCGGCTGAACGGCGCCTCGCCGGCCAGCAGCACCATTGCGCAGGACAAGGCGCGCGCGGCGGCGCTCGGCCGTCGCGAGACGAAGGCGTATGAAGATATGATCAACGGTGGCCGCACCGCGTTTCTGAGCGCGCCGCTGTCCGGGTTGCTCGAAGGCGGCGTGCCGGTCACGGTCGGCGGCCGGATCGCAGGCGCGATCGGTGTGTCTGGCGTAAAGTCCGAACAGGACGCGCAGATCGCCCGCGCCGGTACACAGAGCGTCGCGGAATAACCAGCCAAACCGCGCGCATTTTCCCCGGGAGGAATCACGATGATCGACCAAGCAGGACTGCAAGTCGCGCCAGCGCTGAGCCAGTTCATTGAAAACGAAGCGCTGCCGGGCACCGGCATCGACAAGGCCGCGTTCTGGAGCGGTTTCTCGGCCCTGGTGCACGACCTCGCGCCGCGCAACCGCGAGCTGCTCGCCGAACGCGACCGCCTGCAGCAGGAACTCGACGCGTGGCATCGCGCGCACCCCGGCCCGGTACGCGACCATGCCGCGTATCGCGCGTTCCTCGAAAAAATCGGCTACCTCGTGCCGGTCCCGTCGAACGTCGCGGCAGCCACCGCGAACGTCGACAGCGAGATCGCCACGCAGGCCGGCCCGCAGCTCGTCGTGCCGCTGTCGAACGCACGCTATGCGCTGAACGCCGCGAACGCACGCTGGGGCAGCCTGTACGACGCGCTGTACGGCACCGACGCGCTGCCGGAAGACGGCGGCGCCGAACGCACCGCGGCCTACAACCCGACGCGCGGCCAGCGCGTGATCGACTACGCGCGCAACGTGCTCGACAACGCCGCGCCGCTCGCGAGCGGCTCGCACCGCGACGCGCTGCGCTACCGCGTGCAGGACGGCCAGCTCGCGGTCGAAACCGCGCAGGGCAACGTCGCGCTCGCGCAGCCGGCGCAATTCGTCGGCTACCAGGGCGCGGCCGATGCGCCGTCCGCGATCCTGCTGAAGCACAACGGCCTGCACCTCGAGATCCAGATCGATGCGTCGACGCCCATCGGCCGCGCCGATCTCGCGAACGTGAAGGACGTCGTGCTCGAAGCCGCGGTCAGCACGATCATCGACTGCGAGGATTCGGTCGCGGCAGTCGACGCCGACGACAAGGTCCAGCTCTACCGCAACTGGCTCGGCCTGATGCAGGGCACGCTGGTCGAGGAAGTCGCGAAGGGCGGCAAGACCTTCACGCGCCGCCTGAACGCCGATCGCGAATACACGACGCCGGCCGGCGGCACGCTGTCGCTGCACGGCCGCTCGCTGCTGTTCGTGCGCAACGTCGGCCACCTGATGACCAACGGCGCGGTGCTCGACCGCGACGGCAACGAGATTCCGGAAGGGATTCTCGATGGCGTCGTCACGACGCTGTGCGCGCTGCACGACCTGAAGGCGAAGCGCAATTCGCGCACGGGCTCGATCTACATCGTGAAGCCGAAGATGCACGGCCCGGCCGAAGTCGCGTTCGCCGACACGCTGTTCGCACGCATCGAAGATCTGTACAACCTGCCGCGCAACACGCTGAAGATGGGCATCATGGACGAGGAACGCCGCACCAGCGTGAACCTCGCCGCGTGTATCGCGGCGGCGGCCGCGCGCGTCGCGTTCATCAACACCGGCTTCCTCGACCGCACCGGCGACGAGATGCATACCGCGATGGAAGCGGGCCCGATGATCCGCAAGGGCGACATGAAGTCGTCGGCGTGGATCCAGTCGTACGAGCGCAACAACGTGCTCGCGGGCCTGTCGGCCGGCCTGCGCGGCCGCGCGCAGATCGGCAAGGGCATGTGGGCGATGCCGGACCTGATGCATGCGATGCTCGAGCAGAAGATCGCGCATCCGCGCGCCGGCGCGAACACCGCATGGGTGCCGTCGCCGACCGCCGCGACGCTGCACGCGCTGCACTACCACCTCGTCGACGTGCAGGCCGTCCAGCAGGAACTCGAGAAAACGCCGTATGCCAGCGAGCGCGACGCGCTGCTCGAAGGGCTGCTGACCGTGCCGGTCGTCGAGCGTGCCGCGTGGAACGAGGCCGAGATCCTGAGCGAGGTCGAGAACAACGCGCAGGGCATCCTCGGCTACGTCGTGCGCTGGGTCGAACAGGGCGTCGGCTGCTCGAAGGTGCCGGACATCCACGACGTCGGCCTGATGGAGGATCGCGCGACGCTGCGCATTTCGAGCCAGCACATCGCGAACTGGCTGCGCCACGGCGTGATCACCGAGGCGTTCGTGCTCGACGTGTTCAAGCGGATGGCCCGCGTCGTCGACCAGCAGAACGCCGGCGATCCGAACTATCGCCCGATGGCGCCCGGCTACGACCAGTCGACCGCGTTCAAGGCCGCGTGCGCGCTCGCGCTGCAAGGCACGTCGCAGCCGAGCGGCTATACCGAGCCGCTGCTGCATCGGTTCCGGCTCGCGTTCAAGGCGCAGCAGCACGGCGCATAAACCTGCGCAGGCGGGCGCGTCCCGCATGCGGGGGCGCCGGTTGTACACCGGCCTGGCGAAACGGGCAGCCTCACGGCTGCCCGTTTTTCATATTCGTGTTCACCCGATCGTTGAAACCGATAATCGGCACCTATCGCCGGCTTTCGCGTGCGACGGTCCGCCGATCGTTAATTCGCCGTTTCCGCGGCCGTATGGCGCCCCGCCTTCCGCCGCGCCGCAAAGCCTTGCGGGGCAACGCTTCCCCCGATATTTGCAAGTCCGGGATTACACCATAATTTGACCCCGATCAACCCGGCGCAACATTTTCCGCGCACGCAAACACGCGCGTTATACTCCGGGGAATTCGCATCGCGCGATTCATCGGATCGTCGAATTGCAGTAGACGTTTACCTATGAATATAGGGTTTATCCGGCCGCGATCGTCGATAATCGGTGCCCGTTTTCTCCGCTGAATGGAAGGCTGGCACGGGCAGGGCTGCGCACCGGATCGCCACCGGTAGTCATACGAACAATCGCATCGATCCGCCGCCCGGCGACGATGCCCCCGATCCACGGACCATGGCCGAAACCGACTACGCAATGCCCAGCGAATCCGGCCTGACGAGCCGTGTCGCCGCTCATCTGCGCCGGTTCCTCCTGCCGCACCTGATCTTCTATACGGGGCTGCTGATCGCGCTGATCCTGCTGCTCCTGTGCGGGATCGTCCTGTACGAAGGCCGTATCGATGCGCGCGACCGCTCGCGCAGCATGCAGCAAAACCTCGCGCTGATGGCGTCGTGGGACATCGAGCGCAACATCGAGATCTATTCGCTGTCGCTGCAGGCGGTGGTCGAAGGCGCGAACGACCCCGAAGTCACCAGGCTGCCGATGCCGCTGCGCCGCCAGGTGCTGTTCGACCGCGCGACGACGGCCAAGTACCTCGGCGGCATCTACGTGCTCGACGCGAAGGGCGACATCGCGGTCGACGGCAAGAGCGACGTGCCGCGCAAGGCCAACTTCGGCAACGAGCCGTACTTCACCGTGCACCGCGACCGCCCCGACGTCGGCCTGTACGTCAGCGATCCGTATCATTCCCGCCTGCGCGGGGGCTCGCCGAGCATCGCGCTGAGCCGGCGGATCACGCGGCCCGACGGGTCGTTCGGCGGCGTCGCGGTGATGTCGATCCGGCTCGAATATTTCCAGAACCTGTTCTCGCGCCTGTCGCTTGGCGATCGCGGTTCGGTTGCGCTGATCAACACGGACGGCAAGATGGTCGCGCGCGAGCCGTACGACCCCAAGATCGTCGGCCGCGACATCAGCCGCGCGAGCACGTTCCGGCAGTTCATGACCGCCAGCGAAGGCAGCTTCGCCGATACCGCATCGATCGACGGCGTGCGGCGCCTGTACGTGTTCCGGCACCTCGACGGCCTGCCGCTCATCGTCATGGTCGCGCGCTCGGAAGCGGACACCTACGCTGCGTGGTACGACCGTGCGATCCCGATCGGCTCCGCGATGGTCTTGCTCGCGATCGGCTTCGTCGGCCTGTCGCTGCTGCTCGACGTGCAGCTGCGCAAGCGCCACCGCGCGGAAACCGAGCTGCAGGCGCTCGCGCGCACCGACGGCCTGACGGGCCTCGACAACCGCCGGATGCTCGACGTCACGCTCGCGCGCGAATGGCGCCGCGCCGCACGTTCGCAACATGCGCTGTCGCTGCTGTTCATCGACGTCGATTACTTCAAGCACTACAACGACACGCAGGGCCACCAGGCCGGCGACGACGCGCTCGCCGCGGTCGGCCACTGCATCGCCGGCTGCCTGCGTCGGCCGGCCGACTATGCGGCGCGCTACGGCGGCGAGGAATTCGTCGTGGTGCTGCCGGATATCGACACGGACGGCGCGGTGACGATCGCCGAAACGATCCGCACGGGCATCCTCGATCTCGGCATCCGGCACGACGCCGGCACGGTCGGCCGGCTGACGGTGAGCATCGGCGTGACGACCAGCTATCCGGAGCGCGACGACAACATCCAGGCCGCGCTGAAGCTGGCCGACGAGGCGTTGTACCGGGCGAAGGAAGGCGGGCGCAACCGCATCGTCGTACAGGCGGCCACGTCGCCGGACGATCTCGAATCGCGGCAGGCCTGAGCGTACGGGCAACGGCTGGGCCGCCGCCGTCCGCGTGCAAAATCACCGACAATATCGGCTCGATACGCCACCGCGCCGCCGCGCGGCCGATGCGCGCGGCCAGCCCGCGCCTGACCGGCCGCACCCGTTCGCGGCCGCTTCGCACCACCATGAGACTCAAGGCAAAGATCTTCCTTCTGGCCATCGTGCCGTTCCTGCTCGCGATCGCCGGCATCGGCTTCGGCGTGCGCCAGCAGGCGACGTCGCTCGCGCGCACGCAGCACGCGACGATCCAGGCTGCGTACCTGTCGAGCAAGGAAGTCGAGCTGAAACACTACGTCGAGCTCGCGACGAGCGCGATCATGCCGCTCTACGACGCGAGCGGCCGCAATGCGCGCGACGATGCACTGCTGCGCACGCAGGCGCTCGCGATGCTGCAGAAGATGGATTTCGGCCCCGACGGCTATTTCTTCGTGTACGACCTGCACGGCAATTCGCTGATGCATCCGCGCGAGCCGGAGCGCGTCGGCCACAACTTCTGGTCGATGCGCGACCCGCAGGGCGCGCTGACGATCCAGAAGCTGATCGGCGCGGCGTCGCACGGCGGCGGCTACGTGCGCTACGCCTGGCAGCGGCCGTCGACGGGCCGCGTCGCGCCGAAGCTCGGCTATGTCGTCGCGCTCGAGCGCTGGGGCTGGATGGTCGGCACCGGCATCTATCTCGACGACGTCGACACCGCGCTGCAGCGCATCGACGCGCGCGCGTCCGCGAACATCGAACGCACGATGAGCTGGCTCACCGCGATCGCGCTCACCGGCGCGGCGGCGATCGCCGTATGCGCGCTGGTGCTGAACGTCAGCGAGTCGCGCAGCGCCGATGCGAAGCTCAAGCTGCTCGCGCAGCGCGTCGTCGAATCGCAGGAGCAGGAGCGCGCGCGGCTGTCGCGCGAACTGCACGACGGGATCAGCCAGATGATGGTGTCCGCGAAGCTGATGCTCGAATCGGCGCTCGCACGCTTCGAGCGCGGCACGTCCCGCGTGCCCGAAGCCGAGCAGGCGCTCGCGTCGGGCGTCGGGCGGCTCGGCGACACGCTGCGCGAAGTCCGGCGCATCTCGCATGCGCTACGGCCATCGATGCTCGACGATCTCGGCCTCGCGGCCGCGCTCGAGCAACTCGTGCGTGAACTCGGCGCCGAAAGCGGCATCGACATCGGCTATACGCAGGTCGCGCACAGCGGCACGCAGCCGCTGCCCGAAGCCGTCAACACCGCGCTGTTCCGGATTGCACAGGAAGCGCTCAGCAACATCGTGCATCATGCGCGGGCGTCGCGCGCGGCCGTCACGCTCGACGTCGGCGCGCACGCCGTCACGCTGACGATCGCCGACAACGGCTGCGGCTTCGACGCCGAACGCTCGCAGGCCGACGCGCGCCGCGGCATCGGCCTGCGCAACATGCGCGAACGCCTCGACGCACTCGGCGGCACGCTGACGATCACGTCGCAGGTCGGCCACACGATCGTCGCCGCGAGCGTGCCGCTGCCCGGCGCGGCGTGACGACGCGCCCTATCACAGGAGACTTTCACGCATGAGCGCCCCCGATACCGCCCGGCCCGCCGCTGCCCGATTGCTGCTCGTCGACGATCACCCGCTCGTGCGCGACGGCTTGCGGATGCGGCTCGAAGCGGCCGACCTGTCGGTGGTCGGCGAGGCCGGCAACGCGGACGAGGCGCTCGCGCTCGCCGAGTCGCTCGAGCCCGATCTCGCGCTGATGGACGTCGGCATGAACGGAATGAACGGCATCACGCTCGCGGGCGTGTTCCACGAGCGGTTTCCGGGCATCCGCGTGCTGATGCTGTCGATGCACGACAACATCGAATACGTGACGCAGGCAGTACGCGCCGGCGCGAGCGGCTACCTGCTGAAGGATTCGCCCGCGAGCGAGATCGTCCGCGCGATCGGCGCGGTGCTGGCCGGGCAGACGTTCTTCAGCGAAGGGCTGGCCGCGCGGATGATCCAGGCCAGCGCGACCGCGTCGCCGCTGGACCGCTTGACGCCGCGCGAGCGCGACATCCTCGACGCGCTGGCCGAAGGGCTGTCGAGCAAGCAGATCGCGCAACAGACGGGGCTGTCGGTGCGCACGGTCGAGACGCATCGGCTCAACCTGAAGCGCAAGCTGGAGATCGAAGGGCAGGCCGAGCTGATCAAGTTCGCGGTCGAGCATCGGCGGCGATAGAGCAAGCACGCCCGGATGGCGCGCCGGGACGCGCACATCACCCTCGAATTTCATACTTGTCCAATCGACCTCACCTTGGGGGCGATGGAATCCTCTCGCTTGCCGAAACGAGCACCGTGCTCGGATTTGCCTTCGCGGGCTGAAGAATAGGGCGGCGACGGGCGACACGGCAGAAGGTACTGTGCTCCTTGGCTACTTTGATCGCCCCTACGATGCTGTTTTTTCTCGCTTCGTATCCGATTCGCTCAGTCAGCATCGCGCAGGAGTCGCCCCCTCTCCACCGCTCGGCCGACCTACGAATAGAAAAGGCACCCGAAGGCGCCTTCCATGCATCCGAACTACGCGCAACAGCCGTCAGTTCGTCCGCGAATTGTGTTTCTGCAGATACGCGATCAGGCCGTCGATCCCGCCCGTCGCGAGCTGGCTCTTGAATTGACCCTGATAGACCTGGATCAGCCACGCGCCCGACATGTCGATGTCGTAGATCTTCCAGTCGTTGCCGACCTTGCCGAGACGATAGCCGACCGACTGGCTGTCGCCCGGCGTCGTCACCGTCGACTGCACGAGCGCGTCCGCGCCCGACGCGCCGCCCGGCTTGAACGAGAACTTCGCGTCCTGGTTGCCGAGCTGCGCGAGCGACGCGGCGTAGGTGCGCGTCATCAGCAAGCGGAACTGCTTGTACAGCTCCTGTTGCTGTTGCGGCGTGGCCTGCTTCCACGCGTCGCCGACCGCGATGCGGGTCGTGCGCTCGAAGTTGGTCACAGGCAGGAAGCGCTGCTCGACGACCTGCGTGATCTTCGCCATGTCGCCGCCGCGCGCGGCCGGATCGGCCTTCATCGCATTGACGGTACCCTCGACCGCCGTGCGGACGACATCGACCGGCGCGCTCTGCGCGAAAGCGGAAACCGACACGGCGGCCGCCGCGACGAAAGCAAACAGATGACGTTTCATACGAATTTCGCACTCGATGGGAAAAAACGGCCGGCTCTTTGCATCGGCCGGTGGAGCAAAGTATACCGGGCCTGACGCCCCGTTGCCGCCCGGTGACCGACTGTTACCTTTCAGCGCCGTTTGTCACAGGCCCTTGGCGGCGTGTCGACGCATCGCCGCGGCGATTATGTAAATATCCCCATACAAATGGACCGGCCGCGCGATCCGATTGCCACGCCGGTAGCAAATATCCTTCCCGCCCCGATTCTCCGCAACGTCACGACCGTCGCCGCGCCGCGCCGGTATACTTGGCTACTTTGCCCTAGCCAGCCGCTCCCCACCGCCACATGGTGACATCTCTCATCGTCCGACTCGTTGCGTGGTCGGTGCGCCGCCCCGTCTGGGTCGTCGTCCTGTCGCTCGTCATCGCCGCCTTCAGCGGCGTCTACGTCGCGCAGCATTTCAAGATCAACACCGACATCAGCAAGCTCGTCGATGCGGAGCCGCAATGGGCCGCACTGAGCAAGGCGGTCGACAACGCGTTCCCGCAACGCAACGGCACGATCCTCGCCGTCGTCGAGGCACCCGCGCCCGAATTCGCGACTGCCGCCGCGCATGCGCTCACCGAAGCGCTGCGCAAGGACGCCGATGCCGGCCGTATCGGCCCGGTCGCCGAACCGGGCGGCGGGCCGTTCTTCGAGCACAACGGGCTGCTGTTCCTGTCGCCGCAGGAGGTCTCCGATACGACCGCGCAGCTCGCGAGCGCCCGCCCGCTCGTCAACGAACTCGCGAAGAACCCGAGCCTCACCGGGCTCGCCACCACGCTGTCCACCACGCTCGGCCAGCCGCTGCTGACCGGCCAGGTGAAGCTGCCCGCGATGGCGAAGCTGCTCGCGCGCAGCGCCGCGACGGTCGACGACGTGCTGGCCGGCAAGCCGGCCGCGTTTTCGTGGCGCGCGCTGGTCGACAACGACGCGGCGCGGCAGCCCGCGCGCGCGTTCGTCACCGTGCAACCGGTGGTCAACTACGGCGCGCTGAAGGCCGGCGCGGCAACGAGCCAGGTGATCCGCGACGCGGCCCGTTCGCTCGACCTCGAAAAGCGCTACGGCGCGGCCGTGCGCCTGACCGGCGAGCAGCCGCTCGCCGACGACGAATTCGCGTCGGTGGAAGACGGCGCCGCGCTCAACGGCGTGCTCACGCTGCTCGCCGTGCTCGTGATCCTGTGGCTTGCGCTGCGCTCGAAGCGGATGATCGGCTCGGTGCTCGTCACGCTGTTCGTCGGCCTCGTCGTGACGGCCGCGCTCGGCCTCGCGATGGTCGGCTCGCTGAACATGATCTCGGTCGCGTTCATGGTGCTGTTCGTCGGCCTCGGCGTCGATTTCTCGATCCAGTACGGCGTGAAGTACCGCGAGGAGCGCTTCCGCGACGAGCGCATCGATCACGCGCTGATCGGCGCCGCGCATTCGATGGGCATGCCGCTCGCGCTGGCCACCGCGGCCGTCGCGGCGAGCTTCTTCTCGTTCATCCCGACCGCGTATCGCGGCGTGTCCGAGCTCGGCCTGATCGCGGGCGTCGGGATGTTCGTCGCGCTGCTGACCACGCTCACGCTGCTGCCCGCGCTGCTGCGCCTGTTCGCGCCGCCGGGCGAATCGAAGACGCCGGGCTTCCCGTGGCTCGCGCCGGTCGACGATTACCTCGATCGCCATCGCAAGCCGATCCTGATCGGCACGCTCGCGGTCGTGATCGGCGCGCTGCCGCTGCTCGCTTTCCTGCATTTCGACTTCAACCCGCTGCACCTGAAGGACCCGAACAGCGAATCGATGGCGACGCTGCTCGCGCTGAAAGATTCGCCGGAAGCCGCCGTCAACGACGTCACGCTGCTCGCGCCGTCGCTCGCGCAGGCCGAGGCGGCCGCGAAGCGGCTCGACGCGCTGCCCGAAGTCGGCCGCACGACCACGCTGTCGACCTTCATCCCGGCCGACCAGCCGGCCAAGCGTGCGGCGATCGCCACGGCCGCGAGCGAACTGCTGCCCGCGCTGACGCAGCCGGCCGCGCCGCCCGCGACCGACGCGCAACGCGTGGCCGCGCTCAAGCGCGTGTCCGACCTGCTGGGCTATGCAGCCGAAGATCACCCTGGCCCGGGCGCCGCGGCCGCGCAGCATCTGTCCGCGTCGCTCGCGAAGCTCGCCGCCGCCGACAGCGCGACGCGCGACCGGGCCGAGCGCGCGTTCTCCGATACGCTGCGCATCGCGCTCAACCAGCTCGCCGCGCTGCTGCAGCCGCAGGACATCACGCGCGAATCGCTGCCGCCGCAGATCGTGCGCGACTGGGTCGCGCCGGACGGCCACGCGCTCGTGCAGATCTCGCCGAAGGTGCCGAAGGGCGTCGATCCGAACGACGACACGATGCTGCGCCGTTTCGCCAAGGCCGTGAAGGCCGCGGAACCGGGTGCGACCGGCGGGCCGATCTCGATCCTGCATTCGGCCGACACGATCATCAACGCGTTCCTGCATGCGGCGCTGTGGTCGATCATCTCGATCACGGTCCTGCTGTGGGTCACGCTGCGCCGCTTCGGCGACGTGCTGCGCACGCTGGTGCCGCTGCTCGTGTCGGGCATCGTGACGCTCGAGATGTGCGTCGTGCTCGGCATGTCGCTGAACTTCGCGAACATCATTGCGCTGCCGCTGATGCTCGGCGTCGGCGTCGCGTTCAAGGTGTATTTCGTGATGGCGTGGCGCGCGGGGCAGACGGGGCTGCTGCATTCGAGCCTTACGCACGCCGTGCTGTTCAGCGCCGCGACGACAGCGACCGCCTTCGGCAGCCTGTGGCTGTCGCACCATCCGGGCACGTCGAGCATGGGCAAGCTGCTCGCGCTGGCCCTGACCTGTACGCTGATCGGCGCCGTGGTGTTCCAGCCCGTCCTGATGGGCAAACCGCGCGTCAAACGCGCCAAGAACCAATCGCAAGGAATCAATGAATAAGGTGCGAATCATTGCGGCGACCGTCGCCGCCAGCGCGATGCTGACCGGCTGCGCGACGGGACCGAACCGCAACCCCAACGACCCGCTCGAACCGATGAACCGGGCGATGTACAAGTTCAACGACACGGTCGACACGAACATCGCCCAGCCGATCGCGAAGGGCTACCAGAAAGTCACGCCGACGCCGGTGCGCACCGCGATCAGCAACTTCTTCTCGAACCTCGGCGATCTCGGCAACATGGCCAACAACCTGCTGCAGTTGCGCATCACCGATGCGACGCAGGATCTGATGCGCGTGGCGATGAACTCGCTGTTCGGCGTCGCCGGCCTGATCGACATTGCGACGCCGGCCGGGCTGCCGAAGCATCACCAGGATTTCGGGCTGACGATGGCGCGCTGGGGCATGCCGTCCGGCCCGTACCTCGTGCTGCCGGTGTTCGGGCCGAGCACGATCCGCGACGGCGTCGGCCGCGCGGTGGACGTGCGCTTCAACCTGCTGAACTACATCGAGCCGGCCGCGCGCAATCCGATGTACATCGCGCAGTTCATCAGCGCACGCTCGGACCTGCTCGGCGCGACCGACCTGCTGAAGCAGGCCGCGCTCGATCCGTATTCGTTCGTGCGCGACGCGTACCTGCAGCAGCGCAAGTCGCTCACGTATCACGGCCAGTCGGCATCGGCCGCCGCGCCGAACTACGCGGAGCCGGGTGAAGCCGGCGCGGTGCCGGCGGCCACGCCGACCACGCCGGGCGGCTTGCCGAACTATGAGGATCCGGGCGAGTCGGGCGGCGCATCGGGCGCGGCGCCGAACAACGCGCCGGCCGCGCCGGGGTTGCCGCAATACGACGATCCGGGTGCGGATAGTGCGATGCCGGCGAGTGCGCCTGCTGCTGCGCCGGTCGCTGCGTCGGCTGCTGCACCTGCAGCTGCGTCGGCCGGTGCGACGACGGCGCCGGCTGCCAATGGCGCGCCGATCGCGCCGGCGATGCCGACGCTGCCCGCGAGCCGTCCCGCCGCGCAGTAACGCCGCCACGGCGGCCGCGCAAAAGCAAAGAGCGCTGCATCATGCAGCGCTCTTTTTTTGTCCGCGCGAAACGGCAGACCGAAAGGCGGGGAGAAGGCAGCGGCGAATGCCGCTCAAACGATCCGCATCGCGCCCGCCCGTCCGAACGCATGCCGTGCCTGAATCAGCGTCGTGCGCGCTGCGCGCGCATCGCTGGCAACTTGCAGCAGCGGCCCGAGCTGCGACGGCTGCTTCAGCAGTTCGCGCAGGATCGGCAGGATCGCCGTGCTGCCGTCGTCGCGCAGGCCGGCCGTCGCTGCGCTCGGCAGCGTGCGCCACGCCGGATCGACGATCGCGCGGCACACCGCGAACGGCACGCCGCGTGCGGCCGCGAAGGCCGCCGCGATATGCGACTCCATGTCGACGGCCAGCGCGCCCTTCGCGTGATGCAGCGCCGCCTTGTCCTGTTCGCTGACGACCGGCGCGCCGACGGCCGCGATCGTGCCGCGCGTGACGCGCGCCCACACCGGCGTGTCGTGCAGCGCGGCGACGAGCCGCGTGCTCCAGCCCGCGTCGGTCTCCACGCGACCGAACGGCCCGTCGATCGCGTTCGCGATCACGAGCGCACCGGGCGCAAGATCCGGTGCGAGCCCGCCCGCCGTGCCGAAGCTGACGATGCCCGCGCAACCGCGCGAAGTCGCCTCGGTCAGCGCCCGCTCGAGCCGGTCGGCCCGCGCGGCGAACACGGCCTCGACGCCGTCGCCGCGCGCGATGCGCGCCTCGAACGCCATACCGGTCACCGCGATGACGGGCAATACGCCGTCGTGCTGCGTCGTCGCCACGCGTTACATCCCGACCGTCACGCGCGTCGCATTCGCGCGCTTCAGGTTGCGGTAGCGCGCCAGCGCCCACAGCGGGAAGAACTTGCGATAGCCGTGGTAGCGCAGATAGAACACGCGCGGGAAGCCCGTTGCCGTGAAGCGCGTCTCGTCCCACAGCCCTTCTTCGTTCTGCTGGGCGACCAGGTAGTCGACGCCGCGCGCCACGGCCGGGTTGTTCACTTCGCCGGCCGCCATCAGGCCGAGCAGCGCCCAGGCCGTCTGCGACGCCGTGCTCGGCGCCTGCTCGTAACCGCGGTAGTTCAGCTTGTAGCTGTCGCCGTCCTCGCCCCAGCCGCCGTCCTTGTTCTGGATCGACAGCAGCCACTGCGCGGCGCGCTTCATGCGCGGGTCGTCCGGCGTCAGGCCGGCCGCATTCAGCGAGCACAGCGCCGTCCACGTGCCGTACACGTAGTTCATCCCCAGCGGCCGTACCAGCTGCCGTCCGGCTCCTGTTCCTTCAGCATGTAGTCGAGCGCGCGGCGCGCCGGCTCGCTGTTCAACGGTGTCTCGCCGAGCTGCGACAGCATCGACAGGCAGCGGCCCGACACGTCGGCCGTCGGTGGATCGAGCAGCGCGCCGTGATCGGAGAACGGGATGTTGTTCAGGTAGTACTGCGTGTTTTCCGGTTCGAACGCGCCCCAGCCGCCGTCGCTGCTCTGCATGCCGACGACCCATTCGCGCGCCCGCGCCATCGATTCGCGATACGTGTCCGACTGCTTGAGCTTTTGCGCGCGATCCATCGCCATCACGACCACGGCCGTATCGTCGACGTCAGGGTAGTGCGCGTTCGCGTACTGGAACGCCCAGCCGCCGGGCCGCACGTTCGGGCGGCGCGAGATCCAGTCGCCGCGCACGTCGAGAATCTGCAGCGGGCGCAGCCATTCGAGGCCGCGCAGCACGGCTTCCTCGGCACGCGCATCGCCGGTCTCGAGCAGCGCATGCGCGACGAGCGACGTATCCCACACCGGCGACAGGCACGGCTGGCAATACGCCTCGTCGTCGTGCACGACGAGCAGCTTCTCGAGCGCCTTGCGCGCGATCGCGCGGTTCGGATGATCTTCCGCATAGCCGAGCACGTCGTACATCATCACCGCGTTGGCCATCGCCGGATAGATCGCGCCGAGGCCGTCCTCGCCGTTCAGGCGCTCGTCGACGAACGACACGGCCTGACGGATCGCCCGTTCGCGCGTATAGCTCGGGAACAGGCCGTCGACCGCGCGCAGCGCATGATCGACCACGCGGAAGAACGCGAACCAGCCGGCGCTCTGATGGCCCTGGCGCGGCAGCAGCCCGGCATTGACGGGCGGATCGATGAACAGCTCGTCGATGCGCACGCCGCGCGGGTTCTTCGCGAGCGGACGCTTCGCGTTCAGCACGAGCAGCGGCACGATCACGGTGCGCGCCCAGTACGACACCTTCGACAGGTGGAACGGGAACCACTGCGGCAGCAGCATGATCTCGACCGGCATCATCGGCACCGCACGCCACGGAATCGCACCGTACAGCGCGAGCTGGATGCGCGTGAACACGTTCGACATCTCGGCGCCGCCCATCGCATGGATGGCACGGCGCGCGCGCTGCATGTGCTCGGCGTTCTCGTCGTCGCCGATCACCTTCAGCGCGAAATACGCCTTCACGCTCGCGCTGATGTTCGGCGCGCCGTCGGTGAACAGCGGCCAGCCGCCGTCGGCCTGCTGGATGCGGCGCAGATACTTGCCGATCTTCTGTTCGAGCTCGAGGTTCGGCGTCTCGCCAAGATAGTGGACGAGCAGCACGTATTCGGCGGGAATCGTCGAATCCGCCTCGAGTTCGTAGACCCAGTGGCCATCCGCTTGCTGCGCGGCGAGCAGCGCGTCGGTCGCACGCGCGACAGCCGCGTCGACGCCGGCCGGCACGGCGCCGGCGGACAAGGTAGCCATTTCGGTGAGATCGTTCATCGGTCCCTCTCTTTATTGCGTCTGGAGCACGTCCGCGGCCAGCTGGCCGGAACGGATCGCGCCCTCGATCGTGGCGGGCAAGCCGGTGGCAATCCAGTCGCCCGCGAGTACAAGATTGGTCCAGCGCGTACGCACGGCCGGACGTTTCATTTCCTGCGACGGCACCGCCGCAAAGCCCGCGCGCGGCTCGACGACGAGCTGCCACGCGGGAATGGTTTCCGGGTTCGCGCCACTCACGCGCGCGACGTCTTCCCAGATGCGCCGCGCGAGCGTGTCGCGCGGCATGTCGAGCCAGCGGCCCGCATCGCGGATCGTCGCCGCGAGCAGCCCGTCGCCGGTCCGCACCGCATCGACGACGCCGTTGACGACGGTCGTCTGCAGCGGATTGCCGGTCGACGCGTCGACCGCGAAATACGCGGTCACGGCCGCGCTGAACGTGTCGGGCGCCGCGAGTTCGGGCACGAGCGGCTGCGCGACCTCGGGCGGCACGGCCAGCACGACCGCGTCGCCCGGCGCGAGATCGATGCGCTCGCCGCCGATCGACACCGCATCGACCGCATTGCCGTGCGCGCCGAATTCGAACGCGTCGAGCCGCGAATTCAGGCGGATCTGCGCGCCGCCGTACTGCAGCATCCGCAGCGCCGGTTCGACGAACGCGCTGCCGAGCCCGCGACGCGCGACGAGCGGGCGGCAGCCGGGGCCGCCCGCGGCAAACGCGCCGCACAGCGCGGCGCGCGCGAGCTCGGCGCTCGCGTGGCGCGGCTCGATATTCAGCACCCCGAGGAAAAACGGCCGCAGCCAGCGATCCCACAGCACGCCGTCGCATCGCATCGTCTGCGCGAGCGAGCGGCCCGTGCGGGCGAACGCGAGCGGGGCGAGCGCGAGGTAGTCGAGCGGCGTCGTGCCCGGCGCGCGCGACGCGGCATCGAACAGCCACGACGGCCAGCGACCGTTGCCGAAGCGCAGCGTCCAGCGCTGCTGCGACGCGACGTCCACGACCGGGAATTCAGCCAGCGCGGGCCCCGCGAGTTGATCGAACGCGCCGATCGCGCGCAGGTAGCGCTGCGTCGCGGGCTGCCCCGCGAAAACCGTATGCAGCCCGCTGTCGAGCGTCGTGTTCAGCGTCCCGTCGAACCACGAGCGGCAGCGGCCGCCCGCGTGTGCATGCGCGTCGTGCAACACGATGCGACGCCCGCGACGTTGCAACTCGACCGCGGCCGACAGGCCCGCGAGTCCTGCGCCGATCACGTGGACGGTTCTGGGCATCGCCTCGGCCGACTCAGAACAGCGCGTAGCGCGCGGCGATCATCAGCATGCGCGCCTTCGGCTTGCGCAGCGGCGCGCGCGGCGCGGCAAAGCCGCGTGCGATCGCGGCCTCGAGAATGCAGCGATACGCGCCCGACATGATGCGCGGCGCCTTCACCTGCGCACGCGGACAGGTGTCCATCACCGCGTCGGCCTGGCGGAAGTGCTCGAGCGCACGCTCGACGAGCGTCGCGCACACGCGCGGCAGCGCCGGATCGCGCACGATCGTCGCCGGATCGGTGATCGCGATGCCCTCGCGCGCGAGCAGCTCGCGCGGCAGGTAGCACCGGTTGATCGCCGCGTCGTCGTCGATGTCGCGCAGGATGTTCGTCAGTTGCAGCGCGCGGCCCAGGTGGTGCGACAGCGTGATCCCTTCGGCTTCCGGCATCCCGAAGATCCTCACCGACAGCCGGCCGGCCGCGCTCGCCACGCGATCGCAGAAGAGGTCGAGCGTCGGCTCGTCGGGCGCGCAGATATCTTCGGCCGCATCCATCGCCATCCCGTCGATCATCGCGTGGAAATCGTCGCGCTGCAGGTTGAACGCGCGAATCTCGCGATCGAGCGCGACCAGGTGGCGCGGCGGGCGACCGGCGAAGCAGGCGTCGATGTCCGCGCGCCAGCGATTCAAGCCCGCGTTGCGCTCGGCGCGCGGCAGGTCGCTGTCGGCGATGTCGTCGACCGCGCGGCAAAACGCGTAGACCTGGAACATCGCATCGCGCTGCACGGCCGGCAGGATGCGCATCGCCAGATAGAAAGAACTGCCCGATGTGACGGCAGCGGCGTCGGTTTCTTGTTCGTCCACGACGGAATGGGAAACGGCCAAGACGAGCTCCACGGAGACACCCACGCGGGGCGATTGAAGAAGCCATGCCCGGCTGGGATGGTCAGGGCGTCGAATGCGTGCGGGATAGGCGAACGATCGACGCAGACAGGCACAAATTACCGGCCGGAAGCCGGAATTGGCCGAAAGTATAGCAATCTTTGAAGTTCGATGGCGGACACGCGCCATGTGTGGCGGGGTGTTGAGCGCCCTGGAGAGGGCGGCGCGGCCGGCCTCGGCGAATGGGCGTCGCGCGGCGCGTCAGCCGTAGACGATGTCGCGCTGCAGATCGAGTGCGATGAGCCCCATTTCGCGTGTGAGCTGCAGCATCGAGCGGCGCTCGAGGCGCGAGCCCATGAAGCTCGTCACGCGGCCGTCGGGTTCGGCGGTGAACTGGAAAACCGCGCCGCCCGTACCGAACCACGCGCCCGGCACGTCGGGCGATTCCTGCCAGTCGATCTGCTCGAACACGCGCGCGATGCCCGCGCGCACCAGGTCGCCAGGGCCGATCGGCGGCGCGATGTCGCCCAGGTCGTCGAGCGAATAGGGGCCGGGTTTGTTCGGCTTCCGGTAGAAGAGATAGTCGACGTTCATGGGGCGCAATCGCGAGTAAAGCAACAAATTAGCGTGCTTCGGCACAAATTCAAATCAGATATGGACGAAATGTGGCCTGCGCGACACAAAAGGGGCGGATCGTTGCCGCCCGGGAGACGCGCCGCGCGAGCGCGTTTCGATGGCGGCGGGTTCGTCTAAGATGACACCTTTCTCGAAAAAATACGGACACCATGGAGACGAACGACACCGCCAACCCGCAGTCCGATCATCCCGTTTTCGTGCTCGTGCACGGCGCGTGGCATGGCGCGTGGTGCTACGCCCACCTGGCGGCCGCGCTGGCCGCGCGCGGCTACCTGTCGATCGCGCGCGACCTGCCCGCGCACGGCATCCATGCGCGCTTTCCCGCGTCGTACCTCGCCCGGCCGCTCGACAAGGACGCGTTCGGCGCCGAGCCGTCGCCGGTCGCGAACACGACGCTCGACGATTACGCGACGCAGGTGATGCAGGCCGTCGACGACGCATACGCGCTCGGCCACGGCAAGGTCGTGCTGGTCGGGCACAGCATGGGCGGCCTCGCGATCACGGCGGCCGCCGAACGTGCGCCGGAAAAGATCGCGAAGATCGTCTATCTCGCGGCCTTCATGCCCGCGTCGGGCGTGCCGGGTCTCGACTACGTGCGCGCGCCGGAAAACAAGGGCGAGCTGCTCGGCCCGCTGATGCTCGCGAGCCCGCGCGTGGCCGGTGCGCTGCGCGTCGATCCGCACAGCGGCGATGCCGCGTATCGCGAACTGATGAAGCGCGCGCTGTACGAAGACGTGCCGCAGGCCGACTTCGATGCGGTCGCGAACCTGATGAGCTGCGACGTGCCGGCCGCGCCGTTCGCAACCGCGATCCCGACGACCGCCGCCCGCTGGGGTGCGATCGACCGTCACTACGTCAAGTGCCTGCAGGATCGCGTGATCCTGCCCGCGCTGCAGCAGCGCTTCATCGACGAAGCCGACGCATTCGCGCCCGGCAACCCGACCCACGTACACCAGCTCGACAGCAGCCATTCGCCGTTCGTGTCGCAGCCGGCCGTGCTGGCCGGCGTGCTCGCCGACATCGCGAAAAGCTGAGGGGGGCGGGCGCGGTCAGTCAGCGTACGCGACCGACCGATCGCGCCCGAGCCGCTTCGCACGATAGAGCGCGGCGTCGGCCTCGTTGACGAGTACGTCGCAGGTCAGCGCGCCGGCTTTCGCGCAGGCGCCGCCGACGCTCGCCGTGACCGGCACGCTGACGCCCTCGGCATCGACCGGCATGCTGCCGATCGCCTCGCGCACCTTGTCGGCCACCCGCATCGCCTCGTCGAGATTCGTGCACGGCAGCAGCAGCGCGAATTCCTCGCCGCCGAAACGCCCGAACGTATCCTGCGCGCGCACGATCGACGCGACGCGGCGCGCGGTCTCGCGCAGCACGGCGTCGCCCGCCGCATGCCCGAAGCGGTCGTTGATCGTCTTGAAGTGATCGAGGTCGAACAGCAGCACCGACAGGTCGCCGCCGTAGCGCTGCCAGCGCGCGAATTCGTCGCCGAGCCGCGCCTCGAAGAAGCGCCGGTTCGCGATGCCGGTCAGCCCGTCGCGGTTCGCGTGTTCGCGCAGCTTCGCGACCGCTTCCTCGCGCTCTCGTTGCATCACGCTCACGTGCGTGACGTCCGAGATCGTCACGCACACGGCCTCGACGTCGCGGCCGCGCGTGAGCGGCATGAACGTGCAGTCCTGCTGCATGTAGTCGACGCCGCCCGTGATCGGCCGGTCATGCTCGAAGCGGAACAGGTAGGGCCGCTGCTCCCACGAGCTGAACGCGAAGCTGCCAAGCTGGAACACGCTCTCGAGCTTGCGCGACAGCCACGCGCGCGGCAGGTCCGGAAAGCGGTCGAAGATGTTGCGGCCGATCACGTCGGCGGCCGGGATGCCGCTGTGGTCCTGCATGAAGCGATTCCACATCAGGACGGTCATCGAACGGTCGAGCACGAACAGGCCGAAGCCGACCCGCTCGATCACGAGGTCGCTCAGCGACGGGGCGGCGGCCGTCATAGCGCGGACAGCAACGCGTCGAGCGCGTCGCCCATCAGCCGGATCGAATCCTCGGCCATCAGCATCACGAAATGCGCGCGGAACGTGTGGTCCTCGAGCCCGAAGTTCACCTCGAGCAGCAGCGCGACGCTCCACCCCAGTTCGTTCGGCTGGAAGACGTCGTCGAACGACACGTTCGCACCGAGCAGCCCCGGCGGAAAGAACACGGGCTTGCGGCCGAGTTCGTCGAGGATCGACGCGACGCAGGCGCCCATCAGCACGTTCGCGACGTCGAACACGATCTCGTCCGGCGTCGCCATCCCGCCGTACACGCCGTCGCCGAACGTGCGGTCGACGACCGACATGAGCCGCGCGACACCCGCCGTGCGGCACAGCACGATCGCCTCGCCCTTGATGTCGGAACGGAAGCCCTGGCGCACGGCGGTCACGTTGTCGTGGATGCCCGTCATCTCGCGCAGCGCGTCGCCCGCGTCGGCCGCTTTCACGACGCGCACGCGCGGCACCGACAACTCGATGAAATGCCCGAGCAACAACGCCAGCCGCGCGGCGGCGCGGCCCATTGCAAGGTTGGCGATTTCCTGCAACGCGTCGCGTTGCTCCGCCGTGAACACCGATTCAGGCATACAACCCATACTCCTTGAGAATGGGCAGCAATGCCTCCGACGTCACGGGCTTGGCAACGAATGCGATCGCGCCCAATTCACGCACGCGTGCTTGCGCCTGCGGCTGGATATCGGCGGATACCACGATCACGAACGTGTTCAGATCTTCGTGGCGCAGTGTTTCCAGGACCTGATATCCGCTCATGTCGGGCATCGTCAGGTCCAGAAACATCACGGAAGCTTTGCCGTCACGATAGAGCGCCAAGGCCTCGCGACCATTCGCTGCATACGCGACGTCAACGTCCCAGTCTCCCGGCAGCGCCTTTGTCAGAAGTTTGCGAGCGAGCAGCGAATCGTCGGCAATTACAATCGGCAAAGGCATGGGGCGATGCGGTATACGGAATGGTCTCTCTCGCGTTAACGACCGCGCGGCGCTCTTCTTTAGTGCCTTGCGTTTCGGGCGCGGCCAACCGCCTTGCGACCAGGCACGGGCGCCGCGACGCAGGTGCGCGCGACGCACCGCGCGGCAATCGCCGACGGGCGCATGTATCTGTCATAGGGAAAGCAAGGCGCGATTCTCGGAGTAAACCGGAGGCGATGCAACTCGCCATTTTCACCATTTCGAACAGAATCGGTCCGATCGCGCGTGATTCCGAAAACAGCCGCGACCATTTTCGAGATAAGCACGCAAAATTTTTCCTTGTGTACGTTTGCGCTGCCGGATTCGTCGCGTTTTCAATCTGACGGTTTACCTCTGTCATATACGACAGGTTTGCGCCCGTACGGCACCGCACGGCGGACCGCCGCAACTCGTTTATGATGGCAGACACCTCTGCCTCACCCGCTTTCCTCGATGACGTCCGAACGGCCTGCCGACTCCCGCGCCCCTGCCCCTTCTCCCGCCGACGACTGGCAGGATGACGGCAGCTACGCGTCCGGCGCACCCGAGCACGATTTCGCGGTGCGCCGCGTGACGCTGATCGTGCTGCTCGTCGCGGCGATCGTGCTGCCGTGCATCTACGTGGTGGTGATGGCGTACAACGACCTGAAGGCGCGCGAGGCCGCCGCGAGCGACGTGACGATGCGCACGGTGCGGGTCGCCGAGGAACACGCGCTCAAGGTGTTCGACCTGAGCGAAACGCTCGATGCGCGCATCGTCGACCTCGTGCAGGACATGGACGACGCGACCGTGCGCAGCAAGGAGTCCGACATCCACGAAGCGCTGAACACGATCGGCGGCGGCTATCCGCAGGTGGCTGCCGTGTCGATCTTCGGCGCAAGCGGGATGCTGCTCGCCAACAGCCTCTACTATCCGGCGCCCTATGCGTCGATCGCGAACCGCGACGATTTCGCCGGCATCCGCGACGGCAAGGTCATCGAACACATCTCGCGGCTGATGATGGGGCCGCTCAAGCTCGAGAACATTCCCGTCTTCAACACCGGCGTCGCGCGACGCCATAGCGACGGTTCGTTCGCCGGCATGGTGTCGATCGCGCTGAAGTCGTCGTATTTCAATGCGTTCTACCGCGACCTGCTCGGCGGCGCGAGCACGCCGATGACGATGGCGCTCGCGCGCTCGGACGGCGCGGTGATCGCGTCGTATCCGCCGCCGCCGTCGCTCGCGCACACCGATCGCTCGGTCACGTTCGGCAACCCGCGCAACGATCCGCGCGCGGGCGTGGTGCGCGTGGGCCACGACGGCGCGAGCAGCGAGATCGTCGCGTATCGCCAGGTCGGCAGCTATCCCGTCTACGTGACCTGCGCGTACCGCACGTCGGCGATCTGGCATGAATGGTACGAACACCTGAGCGTGCTGTTCATCTCGATGTTCGCGCCGTCGGTCGCGCTGTGGTCCGTGATCTGGCTGTCGCTCAAGCGGCTGAAGGCGGAAGAGGAAGCGTGGGACCGCTGGCAGGCCGAAGCGTCGATGCGGCGCTCGATCGAATCGGCGTACCGGCAGTCGCGCAAGATGCAGGCGCTCGGCAACCTCGTCGGCAGCGTCGCGCACGACTTCAACAACCTGCTGATGATCATCTCGAGCAACGTGCAGATCGCGCGGCGACGCGGGGTCCAGCATCTCGACAAGGAGCTCGGCGCGATCGAGCGCGCGTTGAAGAACGGCCAGTCGCTCACGCGTCAGCTGCTCGGCGTCGCGCGCAAGCAGCCGCTGCACAACGAGACGATCGACATCGGGCAATGGGTCGGCACGTGCCGCGAACTGCTGAAGACGTCGCTCGGGTCGAAGTCGTCGCTGGTCGTCGCGATCGAGCCGGGCGTCTGGCCGATTCGCGTCGATGTCGCGGAGCTCGAGCTCGCGGTGATCAACCTCGCGGTCAACGCGCGCGACGCGATGGCGACCGGCGGACGCTTCACGGTCGGCGCACGCAACGTCACGCTGCGCCGCGAGGACGGCTTCCCGCTCACCGGCGACTTCGTGCAGATCTCGCTCGACGACACGGGTTCGGGCATGGCGCCCGACGTGCTCGCCCGTGCGTTCGAGCCGCTGTTCACGACGAAGGCGCAGGGGATGGGGACGGGGCTCGGCCTGCCGCAGGTATTCGCGTTCTGCGAACGCTCGGGCGGCCTCGCGACGATCGACAGCGCGGTCGGCGCGGGGACGTCGGTGCGTCTGTACCTGCCGCGCGCGCGGGCCGAGGACGTCGTCGCGCGGCCGGCAGCCGTCGCGCACGACGCGGGCAACGGCGCGCTCGCCGGTCTGCACGTACTGCTGGTCGAGGACAACGACGAAGTCGCGGCCGGCACGGAAGCGCTGCTGTCGCTGCTCGGTCATCGCGTGACCTATGCGCCCACCGCCGACGACGCGTTGCGCCTGATCGAAGGCGCCGCCGCGAACGACGCGTTCGATCTCGTGATTTCGGATATCCACATGCCGGGCCGCCTGAACGGCATCGACCTGGCAGAAGCGGTCGAAAAGCGGCCGGGGAAGCTGCCCGTGATTCTCGTCACGGGTTATGCGGAGGAGCTCGACCGTACGCGCACCGTCAACGTCCGCGTGCTGTCGAAGCCGTTCGACATCGCGCTGCTCGACGAGATCCTGCAGGGCATCCGCGAAGCGCGCGACGCACGACACGCCGGCGCGTGATCCGCTCTTGGTTGGGGGCGCCGCCGCGACGGCGTGAGCGCGCGCGGCGGCGGTCAGGCCAACGAGGTCAGGCCGATTTCAGCAAGCGCACCCAGCTCGCGTAGCGATCGACGAAGCCCTGCAGGAACTTGCGGGTGTCCTCGCTGACGATCTGCCCCTGGTCGTCGATGCGCGCCGGGTCGTGCTTGATGAACATCTCGGGCTGACCGAGCGTCTTCACGTCGAGGTACGCGAGCACGTTGCGCAGGTGCTGCTGTGCGAGCGCGGTACCCACCGCGCCCGGCGACGTGCCGAGCACCGCGCCCGGCTTGCCCGACCACGAGTTGGAACCCCACGGGCGCGAGCCCCAGTCGAGCGCATTCTTCAGGACGCCGGGAATCGACCGGTTGTACTCGGGCGTGACGAACAGCAGCGCGTCGGCGGCTTCGATCGACTGCTTGAAGCGTTTCGCGACTTCCGGGAAATCCGCGTCGTAGTCCTGGCTGTACAGCGGCAGCTCGCCGATCTCGACGAACTCGAACGAAAAATCGGCGGGGGCGAGCGAGATCACGGCGTGCGCGAGCGCGCGGTTGGTCGAAGCGCGACGCAGGCTGCCGACGACGACCGCAATACGATAGGACATGGCATTCTCCTTCCGGTGAGTGAGGAATCGGATCGATTGCTTCCGAATGGGCGACAAAGGTCTGTTTATAGGCAAGCCAGCCCGCGAGCCGTCCCACGGGGCCGTCCGGCCGACTTTCCACAAGGTTTTCCACAGAAATTGTGGATAACTCGACCGTTATGTTCTGACGTTACAGATTGCCCGACGCGCATCGCCGGCGACGCGCGAGACGGGGTTCGGCAAGCATAGCGCAGCACGGCAGCCGGTTCCGCGAATTCGTGACGGAACATTGCGTTGCAGGCGGAGACCGCGCCCAGTAAGCTGCACGCACCGCGATGCGTCCGCTCCGTGACGCACGCGCGATCGCTTCGAGACACCGCCATTCACCCATGCTGTCCGCACACGACGACCCCGCCTATCTCGCGCAACTGCGGCACGACCTGCTGCGCTTCGCACGACTCCAGCTCCGCGATGCCGACGCGGCCGAAGACGCCGTGCAGGAAGCGCTGACTGCCGCGTGGTCGCATGCCGGCGAGTTCGCCGGGCTGTCGGCCCACAAGACTTGGGTGTTCGGCATCCTGCGCAACAAGCTGATCGACGTGCTGCGCGCACGGCAGCGGATGGTGAGCCTGACCGCGCTCGATGCGGAACTCGACGGCGAATCGATACTCGATCGCGAATTGTTCAAGGACAACGGGCACTGGGCCGCGCATGCGAAACCGCGACCGTGGCCGAAGCCCGACACGCTGTTGCAGCAACAGCAGTTCTGGACGCTGTTCCAGGTGTGCCTCGACCATCTGCCGGAGCAGATCGGACGCGTGTTCATGATGCGCGAATTCCTCGATGTCGAGATCGCGGACATCTGCAACGAATTGACGCTGACGACGAATCATTGCAGCGTGCTGCTGTACCGGGCGCGCACGCGCCTGCGAACCTGTCTGAGCGAAAAAGGACTGACGACCGAAGATGCTGCCGGGGAAATGTACTGACGTGACACGCCTGCTGTCGGATGCGCTCGATCGGCATCTGACGCTGCACGAGCGCCTGCAGGTGCGCGTGCATCTGCCGACCTGCAGTGGATGCCGCGCCTATCGTGGGCAGATCTCGCTGTTGCGGATGGCCGCGAAGGCGGCGGCGGGGCGGGAGCCGGACGATGATGATGGGACGTCTTCCGGTAAAAGCTAGACGCCGCGGTGGCGACATATCGTTCCGGGGGCGGGTGGCGGCGCGGGCAGCCTGACGGTCGCGTCGGTCTGGATTGCCGTTGTTTACGTGTGCAGGGCTGGGCCAGGCCGCGTTGATGCAATAAGAAAAATACGCCGGGCAAGAATTATTCGAACAACGCCTTCACCGACTCGGGCGGACGACCGATAGCCGCCTTGCCGCGGTACACGACGATGGGGCGTTGCAGCAGGATCGGATGAGCGACGATCGCCGCGTAGGCTTCAGCGTCGGTCAGGTCCGCACGGGCAAGGTTCAGTGTCTTGTACGGCTCCTCGCCGTCGCGCAGCATGTCGCGGACCGGACGGCCGAGTTGCCGATGCAGCGTTTCGAGCTCCTCGACTGTCGGCGGCGTCTTCAGATACTCGACGACGTTCAGCGGCGCGCCGGCCGTATTCAGCGACTCGACCAACGCAAGCGTCTCGCGGGACTTCGAGCATCGGGGGTTGTGGTAGATCGTGATCATCATTCAAGCCTGGATGGTGGAGCCCTGTATTGTAGCCAGTCTGCGTGGGAGGCTCGGCGGGCGGGGCAGCTGAGATCGTGTGGCTTTCCTCGTGGCAGTGGGTCGCTGGCGTGATTCGGTTTAGTGATGCGTCGTGATCGCGAGACGGCGAGTGTTTGATGTCGTGGGACACACCTGAGCGAGTGGTTGTTTATGCGCATAAAGTGCGGGCACGCAACGGCTTCATGGAGACAGGGACTTGCGATTAGCCCGCCTAATGTCTCGTGAGGGCTGTCTCGGGCGGCGAAAAGAGAGCGGGGATCGCGGGACACTTGGGGTCGGTTTATGCGCATAAAGCCTGTGATTGTCAGGCGAGGTGAGATGCGGCTCCAGGCGTAGACGTATGTCGACAGGGATACGGCACCGGACGACGGTCGTATCGATAGGCTATCGTCCCAACATCATTGCGTGCCTGACGTAGGCCAGGTCTCTGCCTTGCCCTCCACTGCAGGCCATCGTTGCGTCCGGTTTATGCGCATAAACGCTGTGGGCAAACGGAACGTTGCCTCGATGCATACACGTTCAACGACGTGCCTCGTGGCCGTGCGTCTGCCTCCGGCCAGCAGAACACACTTCTCTGTGGCGTATCCCGAGCGCTCCAGCCACGAAGTCGATCACCCCGATCGCCGCGGACTTTATGCGCACAAACTTCCGGCTCCTCGGCCACTCGCCGCGTCCAGCGAGAGGGCAGCACACCGAGACATCGCCGCGACGAACCGCCCCGGCGTTGGAGCACGAGAGATCCACCATCGAGCACTGCATCGACCGCTCTACATCAGTCTCGCCATCTCCCACACGCCGTCCCAACCAGCAATCCAACCTCCACCATCCCGTTTATGCGCATAAACCGATAGTCCGAATGGCCAACGCGTAGTTGTTGAACGACAATTTCATTGAAATTCAAATATCGTCCTGTAGAATTCCAACGACCAAAACAGGAGTGAAAATTGGCCGCGGAAATCATTGCAGTCACTCAACAAAAAGGTGGCGTCGGCAAAAGCACGATTGCCATGCATCTCGGCGCCGCGTTCCATGAAAAAGGGAAGCGCGTCCTCGTCATCGACGCAGACCGTCAAAACACGCTGGTTCACTGGTCGAGCGCATCCGGCGACAGCGACAACGGCATCCCGTTTCCGGTCGTCAATCTTGCCGAAGCCGACGGCCAGATCCATCGCGAGATCAAGAAGTTCATCAACGACTACGACATCATCGTCGTGGACTGCCCGCCGTCGATCACCGAAAAAGTCTCCGGCGTCGTCCTGCTGGCCGCATCGATTGCCGTGATCCCGACATCGTCGTCGCCGGCCGATTACTGGTCGAGCGTCGGGCTGGTCAAACTGATTCAGCAGGCGCAGGTGATGAACGAAGACCTCCGCGCGGTCTTCCTGCTGAACAAGACCGAAGAGAAGCGCATGCTGACCCGCGAGCTCAAGCGTGCACTCGAAGAACTCGGCTTCCCGCTGCTGAAGACGCAGATCCCGACTCGGGAAGCGTACAAGCAGGCGATGGCGCTCGGTCAGACCGTGCTGCAAATGAACGATCGCGGCGGCAAGCTGGCCGCCGCCGAAATTCGCGCATGTGCCGACGAAATCGTCGCCATGCTGCCCTGACTTTATGCGCATAAAGGAGTCACATGAAACCCTCCCAATTCGCCAAAGGATTCCAAGCGCGCCCGGATATCACGACGAGCGAGAAGCGCACCGCGCTTGATCGGCTCAATGCGATCGACGGCATCGTCAAGTCCGAGACGCCGACCCCGGTGCCGACCAAATCAGCGAAGAAGGACATCGCACCGCCGCCTGCTCCGGAATTCGCGATCGATCCGTCCATCGACGAATCGCCGCAATACCGCGCGTGGCGCCTCGAGAATCGCTATGCGCCCGGGCAGGTGATCGAACTGCCGCTGAAGTCCATCAAGCACAGCCCGTTCAACCCGCGGCACTTCTATCTGAAATCGTCGATTGCCGAACTCGCGGTCAACCTTGCGAAGCAGGGGCAGCAGCAGGCGATCCACGTAATTCCGGATTACGACAATCCGGGCACGTATTTCGTCAGCGACGGTGGCCGCCGCGTGCGGGCGCTGAAGGAAGCGAACAAGGAGTCGGTCAAGGCGATCGTGATCGACGTGCCGATCGGCATCCAGAGCTACAAGCTCGGCTACGACCTCAACGTTCAGCGCGATTCGCAGACGGTGTTCGACAACGCGGTCGTGTGGCGCCGCTTCCTCGACGACAAGCATTTCCAGAGCCAGAAGGAGCTCTCCGAGCATCTCGGCCTCGACGAGTCGACGGTGGCCGTCGCGCTGTCGATCGGCAAGTTGCCGGAAGCGATCATGCAGGAAATGGTCGCGCGTCCCGATCGCTTCGGGTCGAACATGGCGTATCAGGTCGGCCGCTATCACAATGCGCGCGGCACCGAGGCCACGCTGCGGCTGATCAACAAGATCGTGTCGGACGATCTCAGCACGCGCCAGGTGTCGGACATCGTCAAGGGCCGCGTCGCGGCGCAGGAGACGCCGAAGGCCGCGGGCCGTCAGCGCTATGCGCAGCGTCTCGAGATCAAGCTTGGCGGCAAGTCGGTCGGCGACCTGAAGTCGTATGGCGAAGACCGCATCGAACTGCGCCTGCGTGGCCTCCCGAAGGACAAGCGCGACGCGATCCTCGAGCAGCTCGAGCGAATGCTGTTGTCGGAGTAAGGGAAACGGCCGGCAAGGCCTGGTGAGGCCGCCGGCCCTGCCCGATCGGGGGTGGGGACCGGCGGTGGCCCGTCAGCGGGCCTGAGCGGGCCTCAAGCGGCCCGCGACTGGTTCAGCGTGAACGACAACAGGTCGCCATCCGTCGGCTCGCCCCAGGTCTTCTGGGCCAGCCAGTCGAAAAAGGCCGTCTCGGCCAGCTTGGAATCGAGGCCGCGCTTGCGCCAGTCGTCGCGCAGATGCGAGCCCATCGTCGGCAACGCCTCGGACTCGAACGACTCGCGCGCCACTTCGCGCTCCGCGTCGCCCTGCTCTTCGTACAGCACCTTCGCTTCCTTGCGGCGGAACGCTGCGAACTCGCTCAGCAGGCGCGCCTTCAGATCGTCCGGCTGCGCAGCCGCAACCTTCGCGGAAGGCGTGCCGGCCGGCAGCGCGTCGACCGACTCCACCGGCGGCGCATAACCCTTCTTCAGCGCGTCCTTGAACAGCGCCGGCGCGCTCCGCACCGGCGGCAGCGTCGTGCTGCGCATCCGCTGCTCGGTCATCTGCAGCGCGGCGCGAATCCGGTTTTCCTCGCTGTCCGCATAGAGCGTCTGCGCTTCCTTCAGCGGGATCCCGAGCTTCACCATCCGGTCGACCAGCGTGCTGTCGAACACGTTCGGGTGCTCGTCGAGCGCGAGCATCGGCTGCTTGCGCTCGGTCACGCGGAACTGGATCTCGGCCACCCGACGCCCTTCGCGGTGCTCGATCAGCTCGACGAAGATGTTGGTGACCGCGTTGACTTCCGCGATCGCGGGACGCAGGTAGTCGCGCTTGAAGTACTTGTACTCGCGCTTCGCTTCGTCGCCGGCTTCCGTGTCGGGCGTGCCTGACAGGATCGGCCGCCACCATTCCCACGGCTCGCGCATCGTCAGATGACTCGGGTTCGTCAGGTAGCGCACGCAGATCTCGTACAGCGCGAGACCGGCGCTGCTGCGCAACTGGCTCTGAAACTGCAGGCTCAGCCGCGCATACTGGACCGGGTCGAGCAGCTTCTTCTTGATCTTCGGCGCGAACGAGAATTCGACCCACACGCGGCGGGTGGTCGGGTCCTCGAGAATTTCCGCATCGGCGATCAGCGTGGAAATCCCCCACTTGCGGCCCGGCTTCTGACTCGACGTCCCCGTGCTCCATTCGACCTGCACCGACACCATGCGGCGCAGGTGTTCCTTCACCAATGCGGTGTCGTTCGAATCGAAAGCAGAGTTCGCGACGATGTCCGACAGCAGCGCGCGATATGTATCGCCCGAGTCGTCGGCTTGCTGCGCGACGGCCAGCAGGACATTGAACAGCTTGCGAGTGAGGAGCGTGATCTTGCCGCTCTTCGGCTGAATGGCGATCGCCTCGACGGCCTTTCGCAATTCGGCTGAACTGGCACTCACCACATCCACATCGGTTTTCTTGGCGCGCTTCGTCGTGGCCATACGTCGGGTCGGAGGAGAAGTTTCCCGGAAGGATAGCGCCTGCGGTGATGTGCGTCCAGAACGACATGCTCACCATAGCCGGTGAAGCGCGCCGGCAAAACGGCACTCACCCGAACCGCTCCCGAAAATGCTCACCGGTCCGCCAGTGCGGTGTTCCGGACTCTTCCAGACGTGCCGCGGCATGCGCCGATTCACAGAATTTCACCTGTGCACGACACGTGCGAAATTGGCTCCCGTATCGGCTCACCTTTCGATTTGTCGTAATTTTGCGACTGCGCAGACGTGAGTTCGACACAGGGCCGCGATTGCACCTCACCGTCCCTTTTCCGACTGTGCCGATCGGCCTGTATGCATGTACAGGCGCGGCTCGCCGAGATATCGATTTGGCTTCGACACATGGAAAAGCGCGGTCGAAACCGGCACGCGCGACCCGATCGGTGCCTATTTGGCCGGACCGGGCGCGCATTGTACAGCGCGCCAATCGTATCCGGTCCCGAAAATGCTCACCTCAAGCACAGCATGTTGATTCGTCCGGGTGCCGACGAAGGCCCGACACACGGGCGACCGGCTGCCAATGGCTCCCGAAAACACTCACCTCAACGAAAAAATGCGGCACAGCAACGGGTACGGAAATGGCTCCCGAAAAATCTCACCGTAACCGCCGCGGTATCAAAAATCCCAATCTCTTCCGATACTTATGCACAGAAGGCATTTGCCTGTGCATCGCCAGGAGCCCCCGAAAAGCCTCACCTTTCGACGGGTATCCTTCATACGACAACCGTATGTCGCCCCCCGAAAATTCTCACCTGTGCCAAAAAGTGGCACAGCAAAAACGAGATTTCTTCCAGTCCTGGCGGGCTTTTCGACGAATTCCGCCAGTCACAGGTCCCGAAAAGCCTCACCTTTGACCATTTTTTCAGCAAATACGTCTCCCGGAAAACCTCACCTGTAAGCCAAGTCGGAGCCTGTGATCCATGCCCCGAAAAAGCTCACCTTAAGGCGAACGGGGCAGGAAAACCCGGATTTCCCTCCCGAAAAGTCTCACCTTTGGGGCATCACAGGCCCAGGAGAGCACTTTTGCTGTGCAAAATGGCGTCCACTTCCCGGAAATCCTCACGGCAAATTCCCGTGGAGTCCCGTGGAACCTCACCTTTCGCCAAATCTGCCCAAAAGATGGGCAGAATCGGGGCGCGAAGCAGGTCCTGCAAATTCTCACCTATGTCTGCACAGGCAGAAAACTGTGAAGTCAGGCACAGCGCGGCTTCTACGGCTGTGTGGCCCCGAAAACCCTCACCTTTAGGAAAACGTGTGTTTTACTGTGATCCCGAATCCGCTCACGACCCTTCCTGCAACGGCTCACGCAGCTCCCTGAACCCCATCACGTCAGCTCCCGCAGAAGATCACCTTGGCTCCCGTAAAACTTCACCTTGTCGGCCGGAGAGCCTTGCACCATAAGGCTGTGCCGTGGCGTTAACGTTTTTAACTAAGGGTTCAAGGGTGTTTACTTCTAATACTCTCAAGACATCGGGCTGACGAGTTTTCCACAGACACCTCAACCCCAGAACACCCACGGGCGAACAGCTCCGCTGTCATGTGAAACAAAGGCCAAAATTCGGGGTCCGCTGAAAAATACTTATGCGACAAGGACTTGGCTAACTTTCTTCGCTTTGTTTCACGGAATTCCGGCTCACCTTCGGCAAGATCGGCTCCCTGATCCGGTTTCTGTGCAAAACGACGTAAATTCACAACGGACCCTCGAAAAAAGTATCAAGTGATACGTATTTCGTTATGATTGCCACAATTCATTGTCTGTGAGCGTGGTCATGACCCTGGACGAAATGCGTCAAGTCATTCGGGAAGAACTGGAATCGCTGCGTGCAAGCGGTGCTCGGCGCCAGGAATTGTCGCTGCACGCATGCAAGCGGCTGTTTTTCGATCTCGGCATTCGGCCGTCGGCCGCCAACGTCCGCGATCTCACCCAGACCGGCAGCGCCAGCGACATCCCGAAAGACATCGACCATTTCTGGGAACGCATCCGTTCCGCCTCCAAGATCCGGCTCGACGGCGCGGCGATCCCGAAAGCCGTCGAGGAAAAAGCCGGCGCGTTGCTCGGCGCACTCTATGAAGAGGCATTGAAAGCCGCGCGCGACAGCCTCGACGCCGACCGCGAACAGGTTCGCGCCGACATGGCCGACGCCGAACAGCGCTTGCGCGACGCGACCATCCGCCAGGAAACGCTTGAAGGTGCGCTCGCGCGCGGTGAAGCGAGAAACGAGCAATTGCAGGCGCGGGTGACCGAACTCGAAGTTCAGCTCGCGTCGCAAACGACCCACGGTTCGGCAAGCGAAGCAACCTTGCTCACCACAGTCACCCGACTCGAAAAGGAGCTGGCCGCGGCCGCCGGCCGCATCGATGCCGAACAGGCACAGAACGCCGCGCTGCGCGACCGCATCGATGCTTTGCAAGCCGAATTGCAACAGCGCACCGAGCACTACGCGCAGCAAATCAAGGATGCGGTGGCCGAAGCCGAACGCCGCGTCAAGCCGATGCTGGTTGAACTGGACTCATTGCGCAGCATGGCGTCGACCTACCAGAGCGGGTTGCGCGACGTTCAGCGCAAGGAATTCGATTTCCTGCAGCAGTTGAGTTCTGCCAAGGCGCGTGCTGATCGGCTCGAGGAACAGTTGCGCAGCCAGAGCGACGAACTGGAACGCGCCACGCGCGACGTGAATTCGTTGCGCGCGAACCGCGGGATGAATCCGGAAATCGCCGCGCTGCTGCGGCGCTTGGCCGATGCCGGACAACTGGACGCGGACGCGTATGCCGCAATCGGCACCTCGCTGGATCAGGAGATTCCGGCGCCGACGCGGTGCCCGCATTGCGACGGCGAACCGGAGCTGTCACATGGCGACGAGGGTTTTGAAGTCGCGTGCCCTGAGTGCGAGCACGCTTCGGGCGCGTGGCCGTCCCGCTTCGAAGCCGTCGCCCGTTTTACGCAAACCTGACCGGGAAGCCGGCGATGCGCACAGGTGAGATGATTCGGGAAGCTTGAGGTGAGGTTTTTCGGGAGCTGTGAAACGGTGAGGCTGCGCCACGCAAGGCTGCTCACGGATCGCGTCGCGCGAGCAGCCGTTTCCTGATCAGTGAGTTTCGTCGCGGTCGGACGCGTCACCGTTGCTGTCGGCCAGCCCGTCGCGCCAGTTTTTCCACGCGCGATGCAGGCGATTCGACGAGATCGGCCGCATGAAGCCGAGCCATTTGCCGACCCGCTCGGGCGGCACGTCGTGCTCGAACAGTTCCGCCGCGTAGGTATTGCGCAAGGTTTGCGGGCTGGTGCGTGCAGTGCGCGACGACGTGAGCCCGGCCGATTCGACGATCGCGTCGATCGCGCGCAGCATCGTCGCCTTGTGCATCGGCCGTCCGGCGTGCGACGCAGGGAAGACGAGCTCCCCCGGAATCTCCTGGCGTTTGCGTTCGGTGAGCCAGGCTTCCAGCAACGCGATCGCGAACGAGGCCAGATGAGTTTCGCGTGCGTAATCCGGATGCGTCGATTCGATCCGCAGCGACGTGTTGCTCGTATTGATGCAACTAATCGTAAGCGCGCGCGCTTCGCCGGTTTTGATGCCGGCGCCGAGAAATGCGGCGACGAGTGCGCGGTCGCGACGCTCCTTCCAGTACGCGGAACCCGACACGCCGATCGGCGAAAACAGATACGCGAGCAACGTCGCGCGTTCCGCCGGTGTGAGGAAACCGGTCGGTTCGTTGTCGCGGGCCTTGCGCCAGGTCGCTTCGCCATCCTGAGCAATGAAGCGGGCCGGATTGGTCGATGCATATTCGGTGCGGCGAATATGGTCGAGCACGCGCTCGATCAGCCGCAGATAGCGCATTCGCTGCGTTTTCTTGATCGGCAACTCGCCGACGAAGTTCGCGATGGTCGGTGTATCGACCGTCGCCAGGTTCTTTTGATGCGCGCGCATCCACGCGAGAAACGCGCCCCATTGCGCGCGATAGACATCGGCCGACGAGCGACGATAGTCCTGCATTGCCAGCCATGCGTCGAACGCGGCTTCGGGCGAAAGAACCCAGTCGGACGCATCGCGGTCGAACAGGTCCTTTTCTTCCGGCGGGGCGGCGGTGTCGGGAGAGGCGGGAAGGGACATGGTATTAATTCCGTTAGTTGCGTATATGGTAGCCCTTTCCGCAACGTCTCGGGCAGCAAAAGGGTGAAGCGGCCGCCCTGCGCGGCGGTCGCGGTTGAGCCGTCAGTCGCCCCACGCCTTGGACGGGCGGTGAGGGCGCGACGGACGCACGGTATCGTGTGTCGTTGCCGCGGCTTCGTACGCGAGAACGGCGAATGAAAAGACCGCGGGCAGCGCGTTCGAGCGCCCGAAGTCGATCGGATCGTCGGTCTCGGGAAACGTCATGTCCGACGGCCGTTCGAACAGTTGACGCATGCCGGCGTCGTGCCGGCTCGCAAAGCCGAGATCGGCGAGCGCCTCGGCTTCGATTGCGTGCAGCAGGCGCCACGTCAGCGGCACGCGCTGACGGATGTAGCGCCCGGCGATATGGCGAACGATCAATTCGAGGTCATGCGCGGCAGCCTTGAAGCTGAGCGCGGCCAAATCTTGTTCTTCTGTCATTGCAGGCTCCTGTCGACCGGAGCGGGCGCCTCGGTGCGCCGGCTCCGGCCCATGCATGGCGGAATGTCCGTATACTGTACAAACATACAGTGCTTTCCGCAACTGGCCTGCAACTGACCTTTTGGCCGACTACCCGTGCCGTCAGCGATGGATCACGATCAACAAGGCCCGCGCTTCTGCCTTGCCGGGGTTGCGGATTGCATGCGGCTCATCGGCCGGGTAACGCGCGGTGTCACCTGCCTTCAGGCGTCTGCTCGCCGCGGCGGCCTCGATTTCCATTGCGCCCTGCAGCACGGTGAGGTGCTCGCGCGTGCCCGGTTCGTGCGCGTTCGATACCAGTGCGCCGCCGCCCGGCAGCGTCAGCTCGTACCACTCGAACTTGCCGGCGAGGTCGATCGGGCCCCATACGCGCAACTGGTACCGGCCGTCGTGGCCGGCGAGCGTCGGAATGTCGTGCGGGCCGTCCACGCGGATCGTCTCGGGCGTCTTCGGCTGCGAGAACAATTCGTCGAGCGTGATGCCGAGCGCGTTCGTCAGCCGCCATGCCACGGCGATGGTCGGGTTGGCCTTGTCGCGTTCGATCTCGGAGAGCATCGATTTCGATACGCCGGCTGCGCGCGACAAGTCATCGAGCGTCAGCTTGCGCTCGTTGCGCAGGCGCTGGATCTGCTCGCCCACACGCGGCGGGGTCGCGGCCGGCGGCTGCGGGGCGGCGTCGGCGGCCGGGCGCCGCGATCCGGAGGAACTTGCCATTTGGATTCCGTTCGCTTAGAGTTGTTCGATATTTCGAATTCTAGTTCGGAATATCGGATAAATGCGGTCAACCGAACGACCGACTATAACAGTAGCAGGCCGTCGCGCCGCCACGAGCGGTGCGCTGCGGAATGCGAAACCCTGTCAGGAGCTTTGCGATGCGTGATGCCTTTCTCGCCCAGGTGCGCGGGACGCTCGACCAGATCCGCGCGGACGGTTTTTACAAGACCGAGCGCGAGATCGCGAGTCCCCAGGCGGCAGCCGTGCGGCTCGCCGGCGGTGCCGGCGTGCTCAATTTCTGCGCGAACAACTATCTGGGTCTGGCGAACGATCCGCGCCTGATCGACGCGGCGAAGGCCGGCCTCGACCAGGACGGCTTCGGCATGGCATCGGTGCGCTTCATCTGCGGCACGCAAACCGTCCACAAGCAACTGGAAAGCGCGCTGGCCACGTTTCTCGGCACCGAGGACAGCATCCTCTATTCGAGCTGCTTCGACGCGAACGGCGGGCTGTTCGAAACATTGCTCGACGAGAACGACGCGGTGATCAGCGACGAACTGAATCACGCGAGCATCATCGACGGCATTCGCCTGTGCAAGGCGAAGCGTTTTCGCTACAAGAACAACGATCTGTCCGACCTCGAGGCGAAGCTCAAGGAAGCCGACGCCGCGGGCGCGCGCCACAAGCTGATCGCGACCGACGGCGTGTTTTCGATGGACGGCATCATCGCCGATCTCAAAGGCATCTGCGATCTCGCCGATCGCTACGGCGCGCTCGTGATGGTCGACGATTCGCATGCGGTCGGCTTCATCGGCACGCACGGCCGCGGCACGCCCGAGCACTGCGGCGTCGAAGGTCGCGTGGACATCATCACGGGCACGCTCGGCAAGGCGCTCGGGGGTGCCTCGGGCGGCTATGTCGCCGCGCGTCGCGAGGTGATCGAGCTGCTGCGCCAGCGCTCGCGTCCGTATCTGTTCTCGAACACGCTCACGCCGAGCATCGCCGCGGCGTCGCTGAAGGTGCTGGAGCTGCTCGGCAGCGACGAAGGCGCGAAGCTGCGCGAGCGCGTGCGCGAGAACGGCGCGCGGTTCCGCAAGCAGATGACCGAAGCCGGCTTCACGCTCGTGCCCGGCGCGCATCCGATCATCCCGGTGATGCTCGGCGACGCGCAGCTCGCGACGAACATGGCCGACAAGCTGCTCGGCGAAGGGGTCTACGTGATCGGCTTCTCGTTCCCCGTCGTGCCGCGCGGCCGTGCGCGCATCCGCACGCAGATGAGCGCCGCGCATACGCCCGAACAGATCGACCAGACGGTCGCCGCATTCGTGCGCGTCGGCAAGTCGCTCGGCATCATCTGACGGAGGCGCGACCATGAAAGCACTGGCAAAGCTCGAACGCGGCCCCGGCCTCACGCTTACGCGCGTGAAGCGTCCCGAAGTCGGCCACAACGACGTGCTGATCAAGATCCGCCGCACGGCGATCTGCGGCACCGACATCCATATCTGGAAGTGGGACGACTGGGCGCAGAAGACGATTCCGGTGCCGATGCACGTCGGCCATGAATACGTCGGCGAGATCGTCGAGATGGGGCAGGAAGTGCGCGGCTTCGCGATCGGCGATCGTGTGTCCGGCGAAGGTCACATCACGTGCGGTTTCTGCCGAAACTGTCGCGCCGGGCGCCGGCATCTGTGCCGCAACACGGTGGGCGTCGGCGTGAACCGCGAAGGCGCATTCGCCGAATACCTGGCGATTCCGGCGTTCAACGCGTTCAAGATCCCGCCGGAGATCTCCGACGATCTCGCGTCGATCTTCGATCCGTTCGGCAACGCGACGCATACGGCGCTGTCGTTCAACCTCGTCGGCGAAGACGTGCTGATCACCGGCGCGGGCCCGATCGGCATCATGGCCGTCGCGATCGCGAAGCACGTCGGCGCGCGCAACGTCGTCATCACCGACATCAACGACTATCGGCTGGAACTCGCACGCAAGATGGGCGCGACGCGCGCGGTCAACGTCGCGCGCGAGTCGCTGCGCGACGTGATGGCCGACCTGCACATGACCGAAGGCTTCGACGTCGGGCTCGAGATGTCGGGCGTGCCGAGCGCGTTCACGAGCCTGCTCGAGGCGATGAACCACGGCGGCAAGGTCGCGCTGCTCGGCATCCCGCCCGCGCAGACGGCGATCGACTGGAACCAGGTGATCTTCAAGGGGCTCGAGATCAAGGGCATCTACGGCCGCGAGATGTTCGAGACCTGGTACAAGATGGTCGCGATGCTGCAGAGCGGCCTCGACCTGTCGCCGATCATCACGCATCGCTTCGCGGCCGATGATTACGAGCAAGGCTTCGCCGCGATGCTGTCCGGCGAAAGCGGCAAGGTGATTCTCGACTGGACGGCCTGAGTCGAGTGAGTGTCGAGACGGGGCAGTGCGGCGCGATCGCCGCCTGCCCTGTTTTCGTTTGCACGCGCGTCGTTGCGTGTCGTTGCGCGTCGGAACGCGTGATTCAGCGCTTGAGGTGAGATTATTCGGGAGCTGTGTGTGCGTGCCGAATCGCCGCGCGATCCCGCATCGGTGAATGGCGATTTCACGTTCGCTTCACCTGTCGGGAGCCACTTCGCTTCTTCTCGTCACGCCATTCGGCGCCTGCTTTTCCCTTCTTCCACGCACTTCCCTGCTTCGCCTGGCAGGCGAGCGTTAGCTTGCCGCCGTATGCGACATCGCGCCGAATCGGGACATCAACCGTGAGCCGCATACAGCGTTGCGCCTCACTGATAGGCGATGCGATCGACATCGATCGCCTCGACCGGTGCGCAGGCCACCACTTGATCCGTTCACCATTCAATCAGCGCGAATCGAGCTGAAGACTCGTCAGGACGAGCCGACGCTTCAGGCACGATTCAACCTTCCCACCGGCAGGGCCTTTTCATCCAGGCATTGACGGCGGAGAACGATCGTTCTACCGTAAACCCCATGAACACACTTCTCGACTCCTCCGGCGAACCGGGCGTTCGCGACCGGCTGCTCGACGCGGCCGAAGCGCTGATCTACTCGGGCGGCATCCATGCGACCGGTGTCGACGCGATCGTCAAGCGATCCGGCGCGGCGCGAAAGAGCTTTTATTCGCATTTCGAATCGAAAGAAGCACTGGTGGTCGCCGCGCTCGAACGGCGCGACGAGCGCTGGATGCGCTGGTTCGTCGACGGCACGCTGGCGCGCGGCAAGGCGCCGCGCGCGCAACTGCTCGGCATGTTCGACGTGCTGCGCGACTGGTTCGGGCAGCCCGACTTTCACGGTTGCGCATTCCTGAACGCGTCGGGCGAGATACCCGACGCCGACGATCCCGTGCGCGTCGTCGCCCGCATGCACAAGGCGCGCCTGCTGGCATTCGTGCGCGAGCGCCTCGACGCCTATGCCGACGAAACCGGCATCGAGCGCCGCGGGCTTGCGCGCCTCGCGCGTCAGTGGCTCGTATTGATCGACGGCGCGATCGGCGTGGCGCTCGTCAGTGGCGATGCAAACGCCGCGCGCGATGCGCGCGCGACGGCTGAACTGCTGCTCGATACCGCCTCGCGGTAGCCGACGCAGCGAATCCGAACCGGCTGCGTGCATTCGCGGCCAGAACCCGAACAGGAGCAACCCATGTCCGCTTCCCCTGAAGTTCGTCCGCCCGTTCCGCCCTTCACGCTCGACACGGCGCGCCAGAAAGTGCGCGCCGCCGAGGACGCGTGGAACACGCGCGACCCGCAACGCGTGTCGCTCGCCTATACGCCGCAAAGCCACTGGCGCAATCGCGCGGAATTCGTGACGGGCCGCGACGAGATCGTCGGGCTGCTGCAGCGGAAGTGGGCGCGCGAACTCGACTACCGGCTGATCAAGGAGCTGTGGGCGTTCGGCGGCAATCGCATCGCGGTGCGCTTTGCGTACGAATGGCACGACGATGCGGGCAACTGGTTCCGTTCGTACGGCAACGAGAACTGGGAGTTCGACGAAAACGGCCTGATGGCGCATCGCCACGCGAGCATCAATGATCTGCCGATTCGCGAGGCGGACCGTCTTTATCACTGGCCGCTCGGCCGTCGTCCGGACGATCATCCGGGGCTGTCCGATCTCGGGCTGTGATGATGCGCGCACGCGTTCAACGGATCGGCGAACGCATCACTCAGGTTCAATGGTGAGGAAATTCGGGAGCTGCCTGCTGAAGGTGAGATTTTTCGGGACGAGGGGAAATGTCGCGTCGAACTGGGTGCGTTGAACGGATCGACGCGACATCGCACGGGTAAAGCGGCGCAGATGTGGACGCGCAGCGGTGTGCTTTCCTGCGTGATGCATCTCACCGATCGCATCGAAGCGATCGTGCATTGCCGATCGGTGTGTGTGAGCGCGACGTGCAACTCACCGATCGAATCATCTTTCGACTTTCAACGAAAAATCGCGCAAGCAGTGCGCGTTGCGATAGGGCGTTGCTCACCGCTCGATGTTCACCGCCGCCGCATCGTCAAAGTCGGCACACGTGCGCAACCGCATCGTGTATCGCTCACCGCAGACCGATTCACGAAGGGCCGCCCGGCGCCAGCGCCGGGCACGACCCTCACCTCTCACCCCGCGATCCGCGCGGCGATCGCCTCGCCCACTTCCTGCGTGCCCGCATTGCCACCGAGATCGCGGGTACGCGGCCCCGTGCGCAGCACGTCCTCGATCGCGGCGACGATCGCATCGTGCGCTTCGCGTTCGCGGCCCGTGCCGTTGCCGAGGAAGTCGAGCATCATCGCCGCCGACCAGATCATCGCGACCGGATTCGCGATGTATTGCCCCGCGATGTCGGGCGCAGAACCGTGCACGGGTTCGAACAGCGACGGGAACGTGCGGTCGGGGTTCAGGTTCGCCGACGGCGCGATGCCGATCGTGCCCGTACAGGCCGGCCCGAGATCCGACAGGATGTCGCCGAACAGGTTGGACGCGACGACGACGTCGAAGCGGTCCGGCTGCAGCACGAAGCGCGCGCACAGGATGTCGATGTGCTGCTTGTCGACCGCGATCTCCGGATAGCGTTCGGCCATCTCGGCCGCGCGCGCATCCCACCACGGCATGCTGATCGCGATGCCGTTGCTCTTGGTCGCGACGGTGACGCGCTTCGCGCGCCGCTGCGCGAGCTCGAACGCGAATTTCAGCACACGCTCGGTGCCGTGCCGCGTGAAGATCGACTGCTGCATCACGACTTCGCGCTCGGTGCCTTCGAACATCGTGCCGCCGACCGACGAATATTCGCCCTCGGTGTTCTCGCGCACGATCATGAAATCGATGTCGCCCGGGCGGCGGCCGGCGAGCGGCGACGGCACGCCGTCGAACAGGCGCGCGGGCCGCAGGTTGATGTACTGGTCGAATTCGCGGCGGAATTTCAGCAGCGAGCCCCACAGCGAAATGTGATCGGGCACCGTCGCCGGCCAGCCGACCGCGCCGAACAGGATCGCGTCCATGCCCGACAGCTGCGCCTTCCAGTCGTCCGGCATCATCGTGCCGTGCTGCGCGTAGTAGTCGCAGCTCGCCCAGTCGATCTCGACGAAGTCGAAGCGCACGCCGAAGCGCGCGGTCACGGCGGCGAGCGCGCGCAGGCCCTCGGGCATCACTTCGCGGCCGATGCCGTCGCCGGGGATCACGGCAATCCTGTAAGTCCTGTCGGTCATGCAAATCTCCTTGGCTGGTTGGCCGGCTGCCGGGAAGGCTGTGGCCCGTCACGTCATTCTATTTGTTTCCATCTGGATTAAAATCGCTCAAAAGTTAATCGACTTTCCACGAATCGTGAATAAATCGCCGAACCTCGACGACCTGCGCGTGTTCAGCCTGGTCGTCCGCCTCGCGAGCTTCAGCGCGGCCGCCGAGCAGCTCGCCGTGTCGCCCGCGTACGTCAGCAAGCGCGTCGCGATGCTCGAGGCGCAGCTCGGCACGCGCCTGCTGCATCGCTCGACACGCCGCATGACGGTTACCGACGCCGGCGAACGCGTGTTCGCGCGCGCCGAAAAGATTCTCGACGACGTCGATCATCTCGTCGAGGACGTATCGACCACGCGCACGGTGCCGCGCGGCACGCTGCGCATGTCGAGCAGCTTCGGCTTCGGCCGGCACGTCGTCGCGCCGGCGCTGCTCGACTTCAGCGCGCGCTATCCGCAACTGAACGTGCGGCTCGATCTGTTCGACCGGCTCGTCGACGTGGCGGGCGAAGGCTACGACCTCGACGTGCGCATCGGCGACGACATCGCCGATCATCTGATCGCGCGCCGCCTTGCCACGAACCATCGCGTGCTGTGCGCGTCGCCCGACTATCTCGCCCGACGCGGCACGCCGCGCTCGCTCGCCGATCTCACATCGCACGACTGTCTCGCGATCAAGGAGCGCGATCATCCGTTCGGCGTATGGCGGCTGAACGTGCGCGGGGAAACGGTCACGGTGAAGGTTGGCGGCGCGCTGTCGACGAACCATGGCGAGGTGGCCGTGCAATGGGCGCTGGCCGGACGCGGCATCGTGCTGCGCTCGATCTGGGAGGCCGGGCCGCTGATCGAACGCGGCGAACTGTGTCGCGTGCTGCCGGACGCGACCCAGCCCGCGAACATCTGGGCCGTGTACCCGGAACGCGTCGCGGCGTCGGCGAAGGTACGCGTGTGCGTGGATTTTCTGGTGGAGACGCTGGCCGGCCTGAATGCCGCGGCGGGTGACGATACGGCCTGAAACCGGCTAAAGGTGAGCTTTTACGGGGGCGTGCGCAGGCATCGTCGACGATGCCTGCGGAGCGTCACGCCGCGTGTCGCGCGCCGAGCATCAGGTCGAGATTCTGCACGGCGGCGCCGGATGCCCCTTTGCCGAGATTGTCGAACACGGCGGACAGCAGCACCTGCCCGCCGTTCGCGTTGACGAACACGCCGAGCCGCAGATCATTGGTGCCGTTCAGCGCTTGCGGATCGAGATGCGTTGCCGCGCGTGCGTCCGCGAGCGGCATCACGTCGACGTGACGGGCGTCCGCGTAGTGGTGCGCGAGACACGCATGCAGCCGCTCACCCGTCACGCCAGCCGGAAGCAGGCGCAGCTCGATCGGAATGGTGAGCACGATGCCTTGCCGATAGGCACCGTAGGCCGGCACGAAGAATGGGCGGTGCGCGAGCCCCGCATGCTGCCGAATCTCGGGCACGTGCTTGTGCTCGAGCGCGAGGCCGTAGACCTGCAGCGGCAACGCGCGTGCCGCGGCGTCGCCGGATTCGAATGCGTCGACGGCGGCTCTCCCGCCACCCGAATAACCGGACACCGCATGGATGCTCACCGGGTAGTCGCGCGGCAGCAGCCCGGCCTGCAGCAGCGGGCGAAGCAGGCCGATCGCGCCCGTCGGATAGCAGCCGGGATTGGTCACGCGTTTCGCAAGCGCAATGTTGTACGCGTGTCCGTCGGCCATCTCGGGAAAGCCGTAGACCCAGTCGGGCTGCGTGCGATGGGCCGAACTCGCGTCGATCACGCGTACCGCCGGGTTCCGGATGAAGTCGACCGCTTCGCGCGCGGCCGCATCGGGCAGGCACAGGATCGCGATATCGCATGCATTAAGTGCATCGGCGCGCCGCGCCGCGTCCTTGCGTTCGGCGGCGGGAAGCGTGAGCAGCCGCACGTCGGTGCGGTCGCGCAGACGCGCGTGAATCTGCAACCCGGTCGTGCCCTGGTCTCCGTCGATGAAGACAGTGGGGAAGCTCATGATGGTCGTACTCGTCGCGTTCGGTTGTCGTGGGAAACCGTATCGTCCACCGAACGCCTAGAATAGGAAAAGTTGAATTTGCTGATCGTCTGATTCAGCTTTCCTGAACGAGAGGTGTGTGATGCGCGAGATCAGTCTGGACCGCCTGCGTACGCTGGTCGCGATCGCGGACCAGGGCTCCTTCGTGGCGGCGGCGCAATGGCTTCATCTCGCGCCGCCGACCGTCAGCCTGCATGTCGCCGAGCTGGAAAGCCGCGTCGGCGCGCCGCTGCTGTCGCGCACGCGCGGCAATGTGCGCCCGTCGGTGATCGGTGAAGTGCTGGTGGAGCGGGCGCGGCGTCTGCTGGCGGAAGTCGAATCGACGCTGGACGACGTGCAGCGGCAGGTGCAGGGGTTGACCGGGCGCGTGCGTCTCGGCGCGTCGACCGGCGCGATCGCGCATCTGCTACCGCAGGCGGTGGCCGGACTGCGCGCGCAGCATCCGGATATCGACGTGCAGATCGCGGTGCTCACGTCGCAGGACACGCTGGCGCGCATTGCACAAGGCACGCTCGACGTCGGGCTGGTCGCGCTGCCGCAAGCGCCGGTCGCGGGGCTGTCGATCCGCCCGTGGCGCCGCGACCCGGTGATGGCTTTCCTGCCCGCAGACTGGCCGCTTCCGGCCCGTGTGACGCCGGCGTATCTGGCCGCGCGGCCGCTGATTCTCAACGATGCGACGACGCGCCTGTCGCGGCTCACGACCGAATGGTTCGCGCTCGGCGGCCACCGGCCCGTGCCGCGGATCGAACTCAACTACAACGATGCGATCAAGAGCCTGGTCGCCGCGGGGTACGGCGCGACGCTGCTGCCGCACGAGGCGGGCGCCCCGCTGCCGGATGCGCGTATCGTCATGCGGCCGCTACGTCCGGCGCTGTGGCGCGAACTGGGGATCGCCCATCGGGCCGGCCCGGTCGAACGGGCGACGCAGCATGTGCTCGATGCGCTGCGGGCGCTCGGCGCGCGATAGCGGGCCGTCGTGCGGCTGGCCCGCACGCGCGTTCAGAGCCGGTTGTCCTTCGCCAGCGTGAGCACGCGCGCCCAGCGCTGCGCATCGCGCTTGTCCATCATCGGCAGCTTCCATTCGTCGCGGACGGCGTCGCGCACGTGAACGACGAGATGCCAGCGGCCGTCGATCGGCGCGGCCTCGCAGCCGTCGAGCTGCGACAGCGTATAGCGGCCGTCCGCGCTGTCATGCGACAGCCACAGCAACCCTTGCGTCGTGGACACGCGCAACTCGCCCCACGCGCGATGCACGATATGCGTCCAGCCTGCTTCCTTCGTGTTGGGTGCGATGTCGCGGCGGCGCTTGAGCCACCACGCGATCAGTGCGATCAGGAGTGCGGCGGCGAGCACGGCGGCCGCGATCGCGACCGGCTGGCCGAACTGCGCGGCGATGACGTGAAACAGGTGAACGGCGCCCCATCCGAGGGCGATGAGCGCGAATAGCGCAATGAAAATCGGCATGTCGAATCGGAAAGGAGGACGGGCCGGCGCAGGCAGCGCACCGGCCCGTTGCACACGGCATTACCGGCGGCGGTGAATGTCGTGCGTGACGAAGCCCGCGTCGTTGGTGGGCAGCGCGAGGCCGTCCTTCACCGCGAGCGTCTTGCGGATGTCGTCGAGACCCGCGGACCAGTGGTCGCGCATCGTCGACAGACCGAACTGATAGTCCTTGTAGTGATGCTCGTACGCCTTCTGCTGATAGATCAGGTGCTGGATGTTGTACTTCTTCCCGCTCGACATCGCTTCGGCTTCGACGCACCACGGGTCGTTCTTGCGTTGCTCTTCCGGCACCTGTTCGAGCACGTGGCGCAGCACGTTGCGGTAGCGCTGTTCGCGCTGCAGCGTGTCGGTCACGAAACGCGTGCGGCTCGAATACTGCACGTCCTTCGTGCGCTCGGCGACGTCGGCCATCGTGCGCGGCAGCGGCCCGCGCGCGCTCCACAGATCGACCTGAAACGCGAGCGTGTCGCTGCGCGGCCGGGCGCGCAGCACTTCCATCAGCGGCGTGTTCGACACGACACCGCCGTCCCAGTAATACTCGCCGTCGATCTCGACGGGCGGGAACGCGGGCGGCAACGCACCGGACGCCATGAAATGCTCGGGCGCGAGACGGATGCGCGAGTTGTCGAAGTACACGAAGTTGCCGGTGCCGACGTTGACCGCGCCGACCGACACGCGCGTCTCGCCCGAATTGATCCGGTCGAAATCGCACAGCTTGAGCAGCGTCGTGCGCAGCGCCGACGTGTCGTACCAGCTGATCTTTTGCGGATGATCGGCCACGCCCGGCAGCGGCGGCGGGAAGCGCGGCACGAAGAACCCTTGCTGGCCCTGCATCATCGCGCTCGCGGCCTGCGACGCGGTGAAGAACGTGCGCACCTGGTCGATGCTGTTGAACAGCGCGAATTCGAACGCGGCCGGAATCGCGGGAAAGAACGCCGGCTGGCAGATCGTTTCCCAGAACTCACGCAGGCGCTCGACGCGATGCTCGGGCGCATTGCCGGCGATCAGCGCGGTGTTGAGCGCGCCGATCGAGATGCCCGCGATCCAGTCGAGCGGAATGCCCGCCTCGTGCAGCCCTTCGAACACGCCGGCCTGGTACGCGCCGAGCGCGCCGCCGCCCTGCAGGACGAGCGCGATCGTTTCGTACGGCAGCGACCGCGCAGCGGCCGGTGCGCCGGCTTCGTGGTGCAGGTCCGCCGCATCCACGGCCTGCTTTTCGGTGCGGGCGTGCGGCTTCATTGCATGAACCAGCCGTGGCTGACGATGAACGACTGGCCCGTGAGCGCGGCGCTCGGGAACGCCGACAGGAACAGCACCGTCTGCGCGACGTCCTGCACCGTCGTGAACACGCCGTCGACCGTGTTGCCGAGCATCACCTTCTTGATCACTTCCTCTTCGCTGATGCCGAGCTCCTTCGCCTGCTCCGGAATCTGCTTGTCGACCAGCGGCGTGCGCACGAAGCCCGGACACACGACGTGCGAGCGCACGTTGTGCTTCGCGCCTTCCTTCGCCAGCACGCGGGCGAGACCGAGCAGGCCATGCTTGGCCGTCACGTACGCCGACTTCAGCGGCGACGCTTCGTGCGAGTGCACCGAACCCATGTAGATCACGACGCCGCCGCGATCGTCCTTGTACATGTGCTTGAGCGCGGCCTTCGTCGTCAGGAACGCGCCGTCCACGTGAATCGCCTGCATCTTCTTCCAGTCGGAGAACGAATAGTTCTCGATCGGATTGACGATCTGGATGCCGGCGTTCGACACGAGGATGTCGACCGAGCCGAACGCTTCGGCCACCTTGTCGATGCCGCTGTTCACGGCGTCCTCGTTGGTCACGTCCATCGCGACGCCGATCGCCTTGCCGCCTGCCTTGTTGATCTCGTCGGCGACCGCGTTCGCGCCGTCCTGGTTCAGGTCGGCGATCGCGACGGCCGCGCCTGCCTTGGCCAACTCGAGTGCGATTTCCTTGCCGATGCCGCTCGCGGCGCCCGTGACGACTGCGGTCTTGCCATTCAGGTTGCTCATGTTCGAATTCCCGTGGTGAAAGGATTGACAGGGAGAAAGGACTGCGGACGTGTTACTGGGCCAGGTAATCGTAGACGACTTCGCCGAGGCCCAGCGTCAAATCCGCGACGAGGTGGCGCGCTTCGACGATTTCGAGCACCGGCAGATCGGCCACCGGCGCGAGCGCGTGCGGCGCCAGCTCGAGCGATGCGGGGCCCGTCCACGCGCCCTTCATCTTGATGTCCTGCATGTAATAGCGCACCAGTTCGCAGACGCGTGCGGTGCCGTCGACGTGCGGGATGATCTTCAGCAGGAAATTGGGGCCGGCGAGCCGCTTCGTCTGCTCGTCGATGTCGAGTTCCTTGTGCTTGTAGCCCATCGTGCCGGTCGCGACGCGCACCTTGCCGTAGTCGAGCGTGCCCAGGATGTGATCGGTGTTCACGTGCAGCGTGGGCGACGCGAGCTTCTTCGGGAAGCCCCACAGCTCGCGGCCGCCGGCGATCGGCGGGTGATCGTCGAGATACATCGCGAGCGTATAGCCGCCCGGCTGGCCTTCGTATTCGACGGGGATCACCTGGCCGCTTTCGGTGTAATCGCCGAAGCCGGTCGAATCGGCCATGCGGATGAATTCGTAGTGGACGAGCGGCTCGGTGACCTGCAGCGGCTCGGGGACGATTTCACGGAGGCGGTCCGGATCGGTGCGGTACGTGATGATCAGAAACTCACGATCGACGAAACGGTACGGGCCCATCGGGAATGCAGGGCTGGTCAACGGCATCGCAAACGCTTTCGATCGGACATCGCTGGGTTTCATGCGGACTCCTTGTTGTTGATCGCTTCGTGGATGAGTGGACGTAATCGTATGCCTGTGCGTTGCCGTTGTGCGATGCCGCATCTGGAATTAATTGTTGCCGATTTCGAATAATTTGCGGCGTAAATATTGAGATGAATGAGACAAACGGTCTGGACGGCGTGCCGGCCCGGGCGATGGTCGCAGGCGTCGATGACGCCCTCATGTGAAACGGGTGAGTCTTTACGGGAAAGGTGGTGAGCTTTTACGGGAGACGGTCGCGCGGGAATATGACAATTGTGTGAACTTGTGTTGCAGTGCAGGTTCTAAGTGCGTTCGCCGCGCGGGCCTCGCCCGGGCGGCGGCCGCATTAAGCACCGCTTAAGCGGCCACGCCCTGGCATCGTTCGACTGCCGGGTAACCGGCCGATCTTTTACGCCCCACGCAACCGGATTCATGCAGAACCTCAATCTCGCCCTCTTTTCCGCCATCAACGCCGGGGGTGCACCGCACCCGGGCGTCGCCCGCCTCGCGATCTTCGCCGCCGACTGGCTCGTCTATGCGCTGCCCGCGATGCTGCTGCTGACCTGGATCTTCGGCGCGCGCCCCGCACGGCGCCAGGCGATCGAAGCCGGCGTCGGCGTCTGCGTGGCGCTCGTGCTCGCGCAGGTACTCGGGCATGTCTGGTTCTCGCCGCGCCCGTTCATGGCCGGCGTCGGCACGCAGCTGATTCCGCACGCGCCGGACAGTTCGTTTCCGAGCGATCACATGACGTTCGCGTGGAGCATGGCGGTCGGCCTGCTGCTCGGCGGCACGACGCGGGTCACCGGTTTCGTGATGGCCGCGATGGCCGTGGCGATCGCATGGGGGCGCATCTATGCGGGCGTGCACTGGCCGTTCGACATGGCGGGCGGCGTGCTGGTCGGCACGGTGGGCGCGCTGGCCGCGCACCTGTACGGGCAACGCGTGACCGCGCTGCTCGAACGGCTCGGCGATTGGGTGCATGCGGTCGTGATGGGACGCCGGCAGGCGCCGTAAGCGGAACGAGGCGGAACGCAGCGGCAGGGACGCCGTCAGCCGGGCGAGCCGGGTGTGCGGGCCGATTCGGCCGAGGCGGACGGGCCGTCGCTCGCGTCGTGCAGTTCGGGCGTATCGGCCGGATGCCGCGCGGCATCGCGGTCGAGGGCGCTTTCCTTCAGGATCGCGCACATCGCGACGAACAGCGCGAGGACGACCGCGGCGAGGCCGCAATAACCGGCGATCTTCAGATGGCGAAGGAAAGGCGAAGCGTGGCTTGCTTTTGTCATCCGGGCGCTCCTGGACGGGCTGCGGCGGCTGTCGCCCGACAGCGGCGTCGCAGACATACATATATACCAGCCGCGATGCCGGTGCCAAGCCCGCCGCTGCGCCGGCGCCACGATTGTTTCAGCCGTCGGTCGAGCGGGCGCTCCCGGTCAGTCTTCCAGCGTTTCGTGCACGGCCGCCGCGCCGCGCTTCCAGTAAGCCGCCGCGCGGATGCGCGACTTGTCGACGCCGCGCTCGCCGGTCAGGTGCTGGCGCACCGCGCGCATCGACAGCGCTTCGCCGGCCGCCCACACGTAGCCGTCGCCGGACGACGGCAAAGGCAGATCGCGCACGGCATTCAGCAGCACGTCGCCGTCCGCCGCGTCGGCTTCGGCGCGAAAGCGCCAGATTTCATGCACGTCGGCGCGCGTATCGAACGAGATCTGCGCGGTGCGATCCGCGACTTCCAGCACGACCGCTGCGCGCGCGCCGGCCGGCAATTCCTCGAGGCGCCGCGCGACGGCCGGCAACGCCGTATCGTCGCCGATCAGCAGATGCCAGTCGAAACCGGTCGGGACGACGAACGAACCGCGCGGGCCGCCGATGCCGAGCCATTGGCCGACGCGTGCCTGCGCGGCCCACTGCGATGCCGGGCCCGGATGGTTCAGCACGAATTCCAGATCGAGTTCGCGGGCGGCGCGGTCGAAGCGGCGCGGCGTGAAGTCGCGCGCGACCGGCTTCGGTTCGCCTGCCGGAAACTCGGGGCCGTTCGCGCCGAGCGTCGGCAGCGCGGGGCGTTCCGCGCCGGGCGGCGGGAAAAAGACCTTCACGTGATCGTCGAACGATGCGGATTCGAAATCCGCGAGATCGGGGCCGCCGAGCGTGACGCGCAGCAGATGCGGCGTCACGGCATGCACGCGCAGCACCTGCAGCAGGCGGAACTTGAGGGTGTGGCGCACGCGGGTCACGGTGCGCTCGGATGTGTTCTGCATCAATCCGTTCTCCTTGGGTGGTGACGGGGCGGCGCGCATCACGCGCCGGCGCCGCCTTCGATTTCGGCCGTCGCGCGGCGCATGATGGCCGCGATGCGGCGCTGTTCGTCGGCATCGGCGGCGCTCTTGTGCAGCAGCGCGCGCTTGAGCGCGAGACGGGCCTCGACGAATTCCGGCAACCAGCCGGCCTGCGCTTCGTCCTGCGCTTCGTTGCCCGCCGATTCCCCGGCGAACGCGCGGCGCATGAACTCCATCTTGCGGGCGAGGTGCGTGAGGCGCGCGAACAGCGTGTCGACGCGTTCGCGCTGGGCGTCGAGATGCGCGCGGCCGGCGTCGGTCAGCGCATAGCGCTTGCGGTTGCCTTCCGCCTGCGATGCGACGAAGCCGACTTCCTCGAGGTACGTGAGCGCCGGATACACCATGCCGGGGCTCGGGCTGTAAAAGCCGTTCGAGCGCGTGTCGAGCGCCTTGATCAGTTCGTAGCCGTGGCTCGGTTGTTCGGCCACCAGTGCGAGCAGCAGCAGCTGGAGATCGTCGGAGCTGAACTGGCGGCCGCGCGGCATGCCGTCGTCGCCGAAATCGCCAAAGCCGCCGCGTCCGCCCCGGCCGCCGAACGGGCCGCTACCGCCAAACGGGTCGTGGCCGCGGCGATGGCGGCCGATCGCGTGCAAGACGCCGGCGAACCAGTCAGGGCCGGCATGCGCACCATGACCGTCGCATCGGGCATGGCCGCGGGAGGGGTTGTGTCGCATGATCGTGTCCTATATGTCGTAAAACATATCTAAAGATATATATCGAAAGATATAGCGTCAAGGGGATTATTGAGGGCGGGATGGTGGTGGGGGCTGTGGTGGAGGGCTTGTGCTGGCGTGGTTCGTGGGCGCGCTCCGTCGAGGGCGTCGGTGGATGGCTCCTCGACAAACAGAGGGCGCGACGCCGCATCACGTGTCGCTGCGGTCGGGTGACCATTCGCGATGCACGATCGTGCCGACACCCCCTGCGTTCGCCGACTATATCGCGGGATATTTGCTGCGGCACGACGTGATTCATGAATAAGTTGAACGGCGGCGATTATAAAAACACCAGAGAAAATTATTTATAAAATCGAAACGGTTTTATTTTATTTTCGACCGGCCAAACAAAACTTCCGCGCGTGCAAAGATCAATTATCCCGCTCCGTCGTTCAATGTCGTCATGCCGGCCTTGCGCATGAATGGCGGCATCTCGCGCGGCGATGAAGAATTTCGACCCTTTATTCGCACCCCGAAAATTCATCGGAAAGGTAAAGCATTGCAATATAAAATCGTTATCCAGGTATGCCGGTTGCGGTGCGTGATTTTATTTGGCAGGATTTTCATCGAGGCGCTCGGTTTTAAAACAACAAAGTAATCGACCATTCAATTTACTGAAATGACGCGCGGCGCGCGGGTAACACCCGGCAAGGCAACTGACCAGAAAAACAGGTAACGAGGCGGCGAACGGGCGGCACTGTTCGCGATCATCGAATCAATCGCTTGCCCGGCAGCGTCGATGCGTCACTCGAACGATCCGGGCGAATCCGACACGGGGCGGCCATGGCGATACTCAAGAACGACGCTTCCGGAGACGCATGCCTGCTCCGCGCGTATCACGTGTTCGGCCGCGACGACGCGCGCTGCGACACGGTCATCCGGGACGGCTCGGTGTCCCGCGTCCATGCCCATATCCGCTGGGTCGGCGGGCTCTGGGAACTCCACGATCACAGCAGCAACGGCACGTCGGTATCGGGCGTATCGTTGCGCGACGGCGAGCATGCGGTGCTGCAGCAAGGCGACGTGATCCGCTTCGGCAGGGCCGGCACCGCGCCGTGGCGGGTCGAGTCGCTCGACGATCCGGCCGATACGCTGTGGCCGATTCGCGGTGCCGCCGCGCCGATCGTGCTGGCGCCGCGCCAGATCCTGCCGGTCCCTGCCGCGCAGCCGGTCACGATCGTCCGTTCGCCGGCCGGCGAATGGCTGTGCGACGACACGTTGCCGCCGCGCGCGCTCCATGACGGCGACGAAGTGTCGACCGGCGACTTCGCGTGGCGCCTCGCCCTCGCGCGCCATGGCTCGACGGTGATGCTTGCCGCCCCCGCCGATCCGGCCGCGCCGGCGCCATTGCTCGAATTCCTCGTCAGCCGCAACGAGGAGCACGTGCGCATGCTGCTGCATGTCCGCGGCGGCGTGGTCGACCTCGGCGAGCGCGCCCATCACTACAGCCTCGTCACGCTCGCCCGCGCCCGCTCGGCCGACATGCAGGCCGGCTACGACGCCGCCACGCAAGGGTGGATCGAACTCGACCGGCTCGCGCGCATGCTCGGCATCGATGCGTCCCATGTCAACGTGCAGATTCATCGCGCGCGGAGCCAGTTCGCGGCGCTGCCGGGGCTCGGTGCGAGCCAGCTCGTCGAGCGCCGACGCGGCAGCGTCCGTTTCGGCGATGTGCCGTTCCGGGTCATGCGCGGCGAGCATCTCGAATGCGAGTCGGTGCCGGCCGCCGGGCCGCGTATCGGCGTGCCGCGCGCGGCGCCGGGCCCGATCGTTCATAGCCCGTGAACGCGGAAGAACCGGCCGTGCTGCCGACCGTATCCCGCGCCCTCGCCCGGCCGGATGCACCTGAACCACCGAAGTACGCGGCGCCTTTTGCGACGCTCGCCGGCAAATGGCATTACCGGCTCGGCCCGCTGCTCGGCGAAGGCGGCAACGGCGTGGTGTTTCGGGCGACCTGCGACGAGACGGGGCACGCCGTCGCCATCAAGCTGATGCGCGACGATGCCGCGCTGACCGCGCCGGAGCGCATGCACCAACGTGCGCGCTTCCGGCGCGAGACGAGCCTGTGCGAGGCGCTGCGGCATCCGAACATCGTGGCGCTGCTGGACCGCGGCGAAGCGCCCGACGGGCGGCTGTTCGCCGTATTCGAACTGGTCGAGGGCCGGACGGTGCGCGACCGGCTCGCGGCGGACGGGCCGCTGTCGGCCATCGACACGGGGCGGCTGATGACGCAGGTGCTCGACGCGCTCGCGGCCGCTCATCGGCGCGGCATCGTGCATCGCGATCTGAAGCCGCAGAACATCGTGATCGCGATCGCCGACGACGGGCCGCACGCGAAGCTGCTCGATTTCGGCATCGGCGCGTTGCTGCCCGGTACCGAAGACATCGCGCGCCGGACCGTGACGCTCGCGACCGAGGTACTCGGCTCGCCGCCGTACTGCGCGCCGGAGCAACTGCGCAACGAGCCGCCGACGCCCGCCAGCGACCTGTATGCGTGGGGCCTGATCGTGCTCGAATGCCTGACGGGCGAGGTCGTCATGCAGGGCGCCAGCGTGGCCGAGATTCTCTATCAGCAACTGAGCCCGGTGGATGTCGCGCTTCCGCCGTCGATCGCGGCGCTGCCGCTCGGCGCGGTACTGCGGCATGCGCTGAACAAGAATCCGCGGCAGCGTGCCGCGTCGGCCGAGGCGCTCGCGGCGCAGTTTCGTGCGCTCAACTTCGCCGCGCTGGTCGGCCAGTTCGACGCCCGTCGCGCCGGCCGGCAGGCGCGTTCGCACCCGCTTGCGCCGCGCGGAGAAACGCTCGCCGAAGTGGGCGAGTACCGGCAGATCACCACGCTGTGCTGCTGCGTGACGATCGCTGGAGAGGGCCGCCAGCGCCATGCCGGCACCGAGCATGGCGTGGCGCTCGACGGCTACGAGGAACAGTGGCTGACGAAGTGCGCCGATATCGCGGTCGGTTACGGCGCACACACGGGCGGACGGCTCGGCGACACGCTGCTGTTCCATTTCGGCCTGCAAGGCGACATCGACCGGCCCGCCCGCCGCGCGGTGCGGGCGGCGCTCGACATGGTGCGCGTCGCCGGGCGCGCGCGGTTGCCGGCGCCGCCGGCCGCCGGCGGCCGTGCTGCCGAGGGCGAAGAGGGCTGGCGGGTCGAAGTGGCCGCCGCGATTCACGTCGGGCAGGTGCTCGCGCATGCGTCGCACATGTCGGGCGTGTCGACGCCCGCCGCGGCGTCGCGGCTGCTGCGGCTGGCCGGCCCAGGACAGATTCTGATCAGCGACGATGCGCGGCTCGTGCTCGAACGGCATGCCGATTCGCGGCCGACCGCGTTGCGGCTCGCGCGGGCGGGCCTGGTGTCGCAGCCGGTTCATGAATTGCTCGGCGAGCGGCACGCCGATACGCCGTTCGATTCGCTCGACGCCGGCCGACGGACGCCCATGGTTGGCCGCGCGCGTGAGTTCGACGCACTGCTGCGCGCGTGGCAGGACACGCTCGGGCGGCATCGTCGCGCGCTGCGCGGCGAGCCGGCGCCGCTCGGCGTGCCGCGGCTCGTCGTCGGCGATGCGGGCTTCGGCAAGTCGCGGCTCGTGCACGAGCTGTGCGAGACCGTGCGGACCCGCGGCCACGCGTTCGCGCAGTGCGGCTGTCTGCCAGAACGCGAGAATCATGCGCTGTTTCCGGTCCTGCGGTTCATCGCCGCGCACTGGCACGTCGATGCCGATCGCGCGCCGGGCGTGGCGCTCGCGGCGATCGACGCGATGATCGCGCCGCTCGATTGCGACCATGCGGCGGCGCGTGTCGCGCTCGCGACCTGGCTCGGGCTGCCCTGCGACGCGAACGGGCTCCTGTGGTCGAGCGCGCGCGAACAGCACGCGCTGTTCGACGTCCTCGAGCAACTGCTCGTATCGCTCGGCAACGGCGCGCCGGTGCTGCTCGTGATCGAGGACGTTCAGTGGCTCGATCGTTCGACCGAGGAGTTTCTCGCGTATCTGCGGCGCTCGCCGCGCGCGGCGGCCCTGTGCATCGTGCTCACGTCGCGCCCCGACAAGCTCGCGCGCTGGCGCGGCGCGGCCGACCGCGTGGTGCTGCGCCGCCTGCCGCGCGACGACGCGCAACGCCTGATGTCGGCGCATCTCGGCCCGGGCGCGTTCGATCCGGCGTGGCTCGACCGGCTCGCGGATCGCACCGCGGGCATCCCGCTGTTCATCGAGGCCGTCGCGCGAGAACTGACGGTGAGCGGCGCGGACGGTCCGCTTGCCGGGCCATCGGCAACGGACCCTTATCCGCTGCCGCTCAGTCTTGGCGGCATGCTCGGTCTGGCCTTCGACCGGATCGACGACGCACGCGACACCGCGCAGCTTGCCGCGACCATCGGGCTCGAAGTGGATGCGCAACTGCTCGCCGATGCATCGCCGCATGATCGTGCCACGCTCGATGCCCATCTGCGGCTGCTGCTCGAAGAGCGGATCGTGTACGCGCAACATCGGCGCGATCGCGTGTTCTATGCGTTCCGCCATGCGCTGATTCGCGACGCCGCATACGAATCGATGCCGCCTGCGGTGCGGCGCGGCAACCACGCGCGCGTCGGCCGTGCGCTGCTCGCGCGGGCCGATCGCGGCGCCGGTGCGCACGCGTTCGGCGTCGCCGGGCACTTCGCGCGCGCCGGCGCGTGCGCGGACGCGATCGCCCAGGGCATCGATGCGGCGCGTCGCGCGCTCGAACGTTCGCGATACGACGACGCGATCCGCTACGGGCAGGCCGTATTCGACTGGCTCGCGACCGCCGATCACGCGCAGCGCGAGCACGACAGTGCGCGCATTCGCGCCACGTTGACGCACGCGACGATGGCGCGATTCGGCTGGGCCGATCCGCAGGTACGCGAGCATGCGGAGCAGTTGTTGCGGCAGACCCGGACGCTCGACGACCCGGAGCTCGAGATCAGCGCGTTGTGGACGCTGTCGACCTACTACCACATCGCCGGCGACCGCTCGACCGTGCGCCGGATCGGCAAGCGGCTCGACACGCTCGCGACCGAGCGCGGCGAGGCGGGCGTGCAGGTCGCGGCGGACGCGATGCGCGGCATGAGCCTGTGGGTCGACGGCGACTATGCGCGCGCCCGTGCCGCGTTCGACGCGGTGCTGGCCGGCTACGACGCGCGACGCGACGCGGGCCACCGGCGCATCCTGGGGCTCGATACGCGCGCGTGGACGATGGCGTCGCTCGCCAGCGTGCGCTGGTGCATGGACGACGATCCGCAACCGTCGCTCGCGATGGCGCGCGAAGCCGTGTATTGCGCGACCTGCCTCGACCATCTGCCGACGCTCGGCGTCACGATGATGTACCTCGCGCGCACGCATCAGCTCGCGGGCGACCGCGACGCGGCGCGAGCCGTGTCGGAGGCGATTCTCCGGCTGGCGGATGCGCACCGGCTGCGCGCGGTCGGGCACTACGCCGCGATCATTCATGCATGGACGCAACGCGATCGCGCGGGCGTCGTCGCGCATCTCGACGCACAGCGGCAGTCGGGCGGCCTGCTCGGACTCACCTACTACGCGTCGCTGCTTGCCGAGCTGGATGCCGAACGCGGCGACTACGACGCGGCGCTCGCGCAGGTCGGGCAGTGCCTCGCCTGGTGCGAAACGAGCGGCGAACGGTATTACGAAGCCCAGCTGTTGCTCAAGCAGGGCGAGTACTTGCGCCGCGCCGATCCGCGTTGCGGCGGCGTGGCCGCGCTGGACGCATGCCGGCGCGCAGTCGAAATTGCAACGACGGCGGGCATGGGCCGGATCGCCAGGCTCGCCGAAGCGACGTTGCAGTCGTTGCCGTAAGCAGTTCAAACCGTCATTCAGGAGAGCATAAAGATGAGCAAGGATCTTCGATTACCGACGTACGAACAGTTTCTCGAATACCGCGCGACCGTCATCCGGGCAATCGCCCTCGCCTGGCATTCGCCGGCGTTTCTCGACAAGCTCGAAGCCGATCCGGTCCACGCATTGCGCGAGCAGTTCGACTATCACTTTCCGTTCAAGCTCGACCTGAAGGTGCAGCTCAAATCGTCGGAGTGGACACCGACCGTCAACGGCGACTGGACAGCCGGCCAGAAAAACAGGCTCACGCTGTACCTGCCGCCCGCGCCGGCGGACGACGCGCAGTTCGCGCAGGCGCTGGCCGCGTACAACGCGGACCACATCACCATCATGGAATGACTCCGGGGAAACCGACATGGCAAAGGACAACGCTAATCCGACGCTCGAATCGATGCTGGAGTTTCAGAAGGTCTATCTGCGTGCGATCGCGCTCTCGTGGCGCGACCCGGCGTTCAAGGCCGAACTGCTGGACCGGCCGCTGGATACGCTCGCGAAATACTTCGGCTATCAGTGCCCGTGGATCATCGACATCGATATCGAGAAGACGGGCGGCGATCATGGCTGGACGAGCGACGGGAAAGGCGGCGGGAGCTGGAACCTGCCGCGCAACGTGATGACGGTCGGCATACCGGAGCAGCCGGCGCACCTGGACGAGGAGGCCGTGGCGCTCGCGGCCTACTGCGACGCGGGGCCGTGTTACCTCTTCACCTGCTGTTGAGCGGGCGCGGCCGACCCGCGCACCGTCGCGCGGCCCCGGGGCGGTTGCCCGGGCCGCGCGACGTTCGTCCGACCCGTCGCACGGAACCCGATGCATGCTCGATGACCTTTCGCGCGTATTGCGCTTCAAGCCGCACCTGCTCGTGCTCGATGCCGGGCCCGAGACGCTGTTCGTCGTCGACGAATTCAGGCGCGCGATGCTGTCCGGCGCGATCTTCGTGCGGATCGCCGCGTGCCTGCGGGCGCGCATGACGATTGCCGAGATCGTGACGTCGCTGGCCGGCACGTTCGGCGAATGGGACGTGCTCGCGCGGCTCGATCACCTGGTGCGGCGCGGCTACGTGCGCGCCGATCCGCCGCACGGCGACGATGCGGCGCGCGGCTTCTTCGAACGGGCCGGGCTCGACGGCGACGCCGCGTGCGCGCGCATGGCCCAACTGCGGGTCGCGGTGGAGACGTTCGGTGCGGACGGTACGGCGCTCCGGCGCGCGCTCGACGCGGCCGGTATCGGCATCGCAAAGGAGGCCGAACTGACGGTCGCGATCGTCGATACGCACGACCGCGACGATCTCGCCGCGTGCGCCGCCCGCGTGGCGGCGCGCGGCGGTGCGCTGCTCGTCGTGGCGACCGGCGGCGTGCAGACGCTGATCGGACCGTTGCTGGCCGGCGGCGCCGACGCGCTTGCCGAGGCGCCGTGCATCGAATGCGTGCGCTACTGGATGCGCGTCAACCGGCCGGTCGAGGCGTTGCTGGCGCGCCATCACGGCAGCGACGCGACGCGTGTACCGGTGGCCGCCTCGCGTGCGGCCGCCGCCGCCGCGGCCGCGCTCGTGGCCGCGACGGTCGAGCAGCTCGCGGTCAACCGCGTGGTCGCGGAACGTGCGCAAACGCACATCGTCGCGCATCGACTCGACACGCTGGCCGTCGAACGTCACCGTGTGGTCAGGCGGCCGCAATGCCCGTGCTGCGGGAATCCCGCGTGGATGCGCGAGCAGGCGGCGCGTGCGCCGCGGCTCGCCGGGGATGCGCCGCTGGCGCGGGCGGACGGCGGCTACCGGAGCGCCGATCCGCAACGGGTGTTCGCGCGTCACGCGCATCTGATTTCGCCGGTCAGCGGCGCGATCGCGTATCTGCATCCGATGCCGAAGCGGCACGCGGGCCTGCGCAAGGTCTACGCGTCGGGCTTTCTCGTATGCCCGGCCGCCGTGCCGGACAGCAACCGGTTCGACCGGCTCTGCTCCGGCAAGGGCCGCACCGACGAGCAGGCCCGCACCAGCGCGCTGTGCGAGGCGCTCGAACGCTTCAGCAGCGTGTATCAGGGCGACGAGGCGACGGTGACCGGCAGCCTCGACAGCCTGCGCGCCGATCCGGCCTGCGACGCCGAGCCGATCCATGTGAACGCGCTTCAGCAGTTCAGCGAACGGCAATTCGACGCGCGCGACGCGATCAACGCGTTGACCCGCGATGTCCGCAAGCAGGTGCCGCCGCGCTTCACGTCGCGCGACGTCATCGACTGGACGCCTGCGTGGTCGCTCGTGAACGGCCGGCGTCGCCTCGTGCCGCTGAGCTACTGCTACGCGGAAACGCCCGACAGCGCGCAGGCCATGGCCGCCTGCGTGCACAACCCGAACGGCTGCGCCGCCGGCTCGAGCCTCGACGAGGCGATTCTGCAAGGCATGCTCGAGCTGATCGAGCGCGATGCGGTCGCGATCTGGTGGTACAACCGGATCGCGCGCCCCGGCATCGATCTCGCGGCTTTCGACGATCCGTATTTCGACGCGCTCGTGCACGAATACGCGACGTTCGGATGGCGCGTATGGGCGCTCGACATCACGACCGATCTCGCGGTGCCGACCGTGGTCGCGCTCGCGGAGAATCCGCGGGACGGGCGTTTCTCGATTGGCTTCGGCTGTCATCCCGATGGCCGGATCGCGGTGCAGCGGGCGCTGACCGAAGTCAACCAGTTGCTCGATATCGCGGCGGATGCGCCGCATCCGTGGGATCGCGACACGCTTTCGTCGACCGGATTTCTGTATCCGGCGGCAGGTATGCCGGCAACGACGCCTTCGACGTGGCGGCGGGCCGATGCCGCGTCGTTACCGGCGGTGATCGCGGAGTGTGTCGGGCGCATCGCGGCAGCCGGCATGGACGTGCTCGTCGTCGACAAGACGCGGCCCGACATCGGCTTGTCCGTGGTGCAGGTGATCGCACCGGGGCTGTGCCATTTCTGGCCGCGTTTCGGCGCGCGGCGGCTGTATTCGGTGCCGGTGGCGCTGGGTTGGCGCGCGCAGCCGTGCGACGAAACGGCGTTGAATCCGGCGCTGCTGTTTCTGTGACCTGCGCGCGCAATCGCGTTGTCGGCGAACAGCGCGGGCTGCCGGAACGCCGACAGCCCGCGCCGCATCAGAACCGTGTACTGAACCCCACCCGCGCGATCGACTGCAACGCGCCGCTCGACGCGCCGTTCGCGTCCATCACGCCGTTGATTTGCGCGTTGCTGCCGTGGCTCGCGCGTTGATGCACACCCGCCACGTACACCATCGTGCGCTTCGACAGCCAGTACTGGATGGCGGCGAGCAACTGGTGCGCGTGCGCGTCGTCGAGCGTGTCGTTGCCTTTCATGTACGTGTAGCTCGCGCCGATCACCCATACCGGCGACGGCCGCCACGCCGCACCGGCTTCCGCCGACCACGCGCCCGCGCCGTTGCGCGCGTTGTGCACGGTCGTGAAGAGCGCCTTGCCCGTGACCGTACCGACCGTGTAGTGCACGCCCGCGCCCCAGTTGCGCACGCTGGTGGGCGGCAGTCCGTCGGCCGAGCCGTATTTCTGGTTCGTATAGGCGGCGCCCGCGCCGAACGGGCCGTGGTCGTAGCTGGCGCCGACGCTGACCGTGTTGTTCGCGCCGATCGACCCCGCGACGTTGCCGAAGCCGTACAGCGCGCCGATGGTCAGGCCCGACAGCGACGGGCTCGTGTACTTGACCGAATTCGCGACGCGATTGCTGCCCGCGACGCGGTCCCAGTCGAATGCGCCGGTCGGGTTGTTCGGCAGCGCGAGCCGATCGAACGGCCCGTTGCGAAAGCCGTACAGGCCGACGAGATCCTGCGCGATCTCGTTGCCGCTGGCGGCCAGCGCATCGACCATGAATTCGTACTGGTTGCCGAGCGTCAGCGTGCCGTACCGGTCGTTCTGCAACCCGACATAGGCGGTGCGCGAGAACAGTCCGCCGCCGATGATCGAGCCGTTGCCGAGCGAATACTGGTTGACGAGCCGGAAGATCGCACGCGTGCCCGCGCCGAGATCCTCCTTGCCCTCGAAGCCGAGCAGGTTCGGAAAGAAGATGTTGTCGTCGAATTTAGCGGCGCCGTGGCCGCCTTGATTGCTGACGTAGCTGATGCCGGTATCCATCAGCCCGAACATCGTCACGCTGCTCTGCGCAAACGCCGCGGCCGGAAGCGCGCAGGCCGCGAACGCCAGAAAGGTCTTTTTCGTCATCTCCAAAGTGCTCCTCACATGATCCGGTCGAGCCGGATATTTTTAATTGGACTACTGATTGATATGAAGAAACATGAACCGGGCGAACCCGGTTCGGCGACGGTCAAAGGGAGCGGTGGCGCGCAACGGGCATCGGCAGGTCGCGTCGATCCGGCGACCTTCCGCGGCCCGCGCGCCGCGCGCTAGACCGTCGAATACCCGCCATCCACCGGCACGACCGCGCCGGTGACGAACGACGCGCCGGGCGAGCACAGGAACAGAATCACTTCCGCGATTTCGTCGGCCGTGCCCCAGCGCCCGAGCGGCGTGCGCTCGAGGATGCGGCGCGATGCCAGTGTGTCGGCCATCAGAGCGCTGCTGAGCGGCGTGTCGATCCAGCCCGGCGCGACCGCGTTCACGCGGATACCGTGATCGGCCCACGCTTGCGCGAGCGAACGCGTGAGCTGTGCGATACCGCCCTTGCTCGCGCTGTACGCGGGCCGGTCCTTGCTGCCGAAGTACGTGTACATCGACGCGATATTGACGATGCTGCCGCCGTTGGCCGCCAGCGCGGGCAGCGCCGCGTCGGATGCCCGCATCACCGACGTCAGGTTCACGTTCAGCACGTGCTCGAACTGGTCCATCCGGTATTCGCCCGCGTGCCGGCTGATGCCGACGCCGTTGACGAGCACGTCGAGCCGCGGCAGCGCGGCGATCGTGCGCGTCAGCGCCGCGCCGTCGGCCACGTCGAGTTCCACGCATCGGACACCGGCATGCACGGGCGCATGCGGGCCGGTGGCGTCGAGCCCGAGCGCGACGACCGATGCGCCGGCCTGCGCGAACCGCAGCGCGGTGCGCGCGCCGATGCCCGATGTGCCGCCCGTCACCACGACGGACTGCCCGTCAAACGCCCACTGACGACTCATGCTCGACGCTCCCGGTGGCGGACGCGCGACGGGCCGGCCGTTGCGTGGGCGAAACGAGGATCTTGATCTGCGCGCGATCGGCGAGCAGCGCGTCGAAGCCGTCGGCGACGGCATCCTCGAGCGACACGGTGCGCGTGACGATCGACGTGAGGTCGAGCGCGCCCGACGCGACGATGCGCAGCAGATCTTCGTACGCATGCCGGTAGCCGACGCTCGTGGTGACGGTCAGCTCGTCGTTGACCGCGCGGAACGCGTCGAAACCCGCGTGCGGCATCAGGCCGACCATCACGACGCGGCCGCCCTTGCGCAGTGCCCGCATCGCCGATTCGAACGTAGCCTGCAACCCGGCCGCCTCGAAACTCGTATCGACGCCGAGCCCGCCCGTGGCCGCGCGAATCGCGTCGTGCAACGCGGCGGCATCGAGCGTGCAGGCATCCAACGCATGCGTCGCACCGAACCGCGTGGCGGCCGCAAGCCGTTCGGGCGACACGTCGACGGCTACGATCGTGGTCGCGCCCTGCAGCTTCGCGAGCATGATCAGCAGCAGGCCGATCGGCCCGAGCCCGAACACCGCGCAGGTCTCGCCGAGCCGCAGTTCGCCGCGCCGCAGCGCGTGCAGTGCAACGGCGGCCGGCTCCATCACCGCGGCCTGTTCGAGGCTCACGCCGTCGGGCAGCCGATGCAGCATGTAGGCCGGCACGACCGCGAAGTCGGCCATCCCGCCGTCGCCCATCAGCCCGGCGAAGCCCATCGACACGCACAGGTTGTACGACCCCGAACGGCAGTACGCGCACTGGCTGCAGCGATACTCGGGCTCGACCGCGACGCGGTCGCCCGCGCGCAGCGTCATCACGCCCGCGCCGACTTCGACGACGGTGCCGCAGAACTCGTGGCCAAGCGTCAGCGGCGCAGTGCGGCGCGACAGCGGATGCGGCGCATCGACCGGAATCGCGTGCGGGCCGTCCGCGTATTCATGCAGGTCGCTGCCGCAGATCCCGCAATACGCGACCGCGATGCGCACGTCACCGGGGCCGACGCGCGGCGTGTCGATTTCCACGAGACGGACGTCGCGCGGGCCATGCCATTGAAGTGCGCGCATGTCAGCGTCCTCCGAGGTTGGGCGTATCGAGGCGGCCGGCCGCGGCGCCTGCGAGCGCGCGCTTGCGCAGCACGGCCGGCGCGGTTTCGACGAGGCCGAACGACAGCACGCATGCGAGGATCGCGCCGGTAGTCGAGGTCCACATCGCGAATTGCAGGCCGTACCTGTCCGCCGCGAAGCCGGCGACGGTCGGCGCGACGAAGCCGCCGATCAGCTCGCCGGCGCCCATGATCAGCCCGAGCGCGCTCGCGATCGCTCGCGGCGGCACCGTTTCGGCCGGGATCGTCGCCATGAACAGCGTGAAGCAGCCGAGGCCCGTGTACGTGACGAACACGAGCGCGCCGAGCGCCCAGACCGAGCCGACGTGGATCAGCGCGACCGGGCACATGGCCGCGATCAGCGCGAACCCGATCATCGTCGGCTTGCGGCCGATCCGGTCGGAGATCGCCGGCACCGCGAAGCCCCAGAATACCCACGCGGCGCCGAGGCAGGTCATCACGACGCCCATGTCGGACGGCGCCAGGTGGCGGCTTTCCACAAGGAACACCGGCGCGAACGAGATGATCACGACGAACCACGTGAGGAAGAAGCAGCTGATCAGCACGCAGAGCAGGATGTTGCGCTCCTTCAGCAATGTCCAGCGGCTGAACTCGGCGCCGCTTGCGGCCGGTACCGCGGCGGTATCGGCCTGCACGTGGCGCACGCCGCCGGGCGGCACTTCGCGCACCCAGCGCCAGATGCAGAACGCGATCAGGAAGCCCGGAATGCACGACACGTAGAACGCCTCGCGCCAGCCGTACGCGGTGGCGATGCCGATCACGACCGGCGGGCCGATCATCGCGCCGAGCAGGCCGGCGGCCGAGCCTTGCAGCAGGCCCATGTTCAGCCCGCGGCGGCTCGGCGTCGAACTCTCGACCATCAGCGATTGCGACAGCGGCAGCACGGGGCCTTCGGCGATGCCCATCAGCGCGCGAAACGCGAGCAGGCTCGCGAAGCCGCCGACGAGCCCCGACAGCGCCGAGCACACGGAAAAGCCGAGCACGGCCGCGACCAGCAGCGGCTTGCGGGTGCCGCGTGCGTCGGACCACGCGCCGGTCGCGGCGCCCGACAGCGCCCACGTGAGCGCGAGCGCGGACGACACCATGCCGAGCTGCGTGTGCGTCAGGTGCAGCTCGGCCGACATGAACGGGAACAGGAACGACAGCGCGAGGCGGTCGAAGAACACGAAGCCGAACGTCATGAACAGGATCAGCAGCAGCCTGTTCTCGTACGTCCAGGCGCGCCGGAAGGAGGAAGGGGACGTCATCGTGAGCCTCGCCGCGTCAGCGGAACAGCTTCTCGACTGCTTGCGCGCCGAGGCCGACCTTCTCGTAATGCGCCTTGCACATCGCGATGTACGAATGCACGTCGAAGTAGCCGTCGGGATTGCCTGCGTCGTCGAGCCAGATCAGCGGGCCCTTGACGATGAAGAACGCGCGCATCGGCTCGGGGTGATCGAACGCGACGAGCGTGTGGCCCTCGCCCGGCGTCTCGTACACGAAATCGCCGCGCGTCGCTGTCCATTCGTGTTCGAGGTAACCCCATTTCCCCGACAGCGTGTACGCGAACACCTCGTGCGGGTGATAGTGCCGGTTCACCAGCCCGGCTTCCTTCGCCATCAGGATGTCGCACCATTTGTTCTGCGACGGCGAGATCCACAGCGGCCGCGACGAAACCGTTTCGGTGAACGGAACGTAATAGCGCTCGTCGTCGGTGGCCGCGTTCGGGATGTAGGCCTCGGGCAGCGCATCGGGCTTGAACGGATTGGCAATCGCCGGAATGTTTTGCCAGAATTCGGATACGGCTTTGTCGACCACGGGGTGTCTCCTTCATGGGTTGTCGTGGGCTCGACTTTAGCCAGCCGGCGCGCGCCGCTCTTGACTGGGCGGGACGCATTGCTTGACCGCGCCGGACATTGCATCGCACCAGAATCCAGACGAACCATCCCCAATCCGTGCCGCTCCGCACGACAGGCGCCAGCAGGAGGCGACGTGACGAATTCGACCGTTTTTTCACGCACGCGAGGCTCGACGGCCGACGTGCCGGCGCGCGACCGGATGGCGTACTGGGATGCGTTCAACGCGGCGACGCTGGTCGGCCTGCGCTGCTCGTCGCTGTCGCCGGCCGGGCTGGAAGCCGAGAAGACCGATATCGCGCTGCCGGGCCTCGGCATCGCCGACATCAGCGGGCAGGATCACGTGATCGAGCGCAGCCCCGCGCTGGTGCGCCAGTTGCCGAAGGAGTCGCTGTTCGCTTGCCAGATCCTGAGCGGGCGCGCGTATTTCATCCAGCACGACCGGTGCCTGCTCGCGGAGGCCGGCGATCTCGTCGTGTACGACACCCGCGTGCCGTATCTGTTCGGATTCCTCACGCCGATGCGGCAGTTGCTGATCGATATCCCGATCACGACGTTCGACGACCGTCTCGATGCCGAACTGGCCGCGCTGCCGCTGCGGATCGCGCCGAAGCCGGGCGCGGGCGCGATGCTCGGCGCAACGTTGCGCGCGAGCGTCGAGCGGTTCATGAAGGCGCCGGTGGAGCGCGACGCCGCGCGGTTCGCCGAGCACACGCGCACGCTGATCGCGGAACTCATCGACGCGGAAGTGAACGGTGCGGGCGCGTCGCGCGCGTCGTTGTCGTACCTGCTGACCGCGAAGCAGTACATCGCGACGCATCTGGGCGAGCCGGAGCTCGGGCCGCAGGCCGTCGCCGACGCGGTCGGGCTGTCGCTGCGGCATCTGGGCCGCCTCTTCGCGGCCGAAGGCGAGTCGATCACGCAGCACATCTGGTCGGAACGGCTGTCGCACGCGCATCGCGAGCTGACGGATGCGCGGCTGCGCAAGACGAGCATCGGCGAGATCGCATTTCGCTGGGGGTTTTCGAGCCAGGCGCACTTCAGTCGCGCGATCCGCGAGCGCTACGGCGCGTCGCCGATGGCGCTGCGCGATGCGGCGCGCGAGGCCGCGGGCTGACGACGGTTCGCGGATGGTTCGGCGGCGGCGCGTGCATCACGCGCCGTTTTCGTTTGCGGTGCGGCGAGGGTGTGGTCAGGTTCGGCGCGAGGAAGCGCGGTCGAACCGCGCGGCCATCGGCTGCCCGCCATTGCATTCATTCACCTGGCGCGCATCGCAGGCAGGCCGTGGAACCGCGATGCGGTTCCACGGCCTGCGCTGCCAGTGCCACGGACTTCAGGGCGCGCTGGCTTCGTCGATCTGGCGGACGTCGTCCTGATCGAGCGTGACGCGGATCGCTTCACCGAGCAGCGCGAGCTGCTCGAGCGACGTCGCGCTCGCGATCGGCGCGGTGATCGTCGGCCGCGCGATCTGCCAGGCGAGCGCGATCGCGGCCGGCTGCGTGCCGTGCTTCGCCGATACGGCGTCGAGCGCCGCGAGAATGCGCAGCCCGCGTTCGTTCAGATAGCCGGCGACGCGATCGCCGCGCACGCTCTTCTTCAGGTCGGCTTCACTGCGGTACTTGCCCGACAGGAACCCGCTCGCGAGCGCGTAGTAGTTGACGACGCCGAGCTTCAGCTCGCGCACGACCGGCTCGAGATCGCGTTCGTAGTCGGCGCGGTCGAGCTGGTTGTATTCGGGCTGGATGACCTGATAGGCGGGCAGTCCGTCGCGCGCGCTGATGGCGGCGGCTTCGCGCAGGCGTGCGCCGCTGTAGTTCGACGCGCCGATGATGCGCACCTTGCCCGCGTCGATCAGCGTTTGATACGCGCCGAGCGTTTCTTCGAGCGGGGCCGTGTCGGCGAGATCGCGGTGCGAGAAATACAGGTCGATGTAGTCGGTCTGCAGGCGGCGCAGCGAATCGTCGACGGCCTTCAGGATGTTGTCTTTCGACAGCCCGGCGCGCGTGCCGAGGAGCCCGACCTTGGTCGCGATCACGACCTGCTCGCGCTTGCCGGAGCGCTTCAGCCACTGGCCGATGATCGTTTCCGATTCGCCGCCGTGGTTGCCGGGAACCCAGGCCGAATAGACGTCGGCCGTGTCGATGAAGTTGATGCCGGTATCGGCGAGCGCGTCGAGCAACGCGAACGATGCGTTTTCGTCGACGGTCCAGCCGAAGACGTTGCCGCCGAACGCGAGCGGCGAAACCTGGATGCTGGATGTACCGAGGGTGCGATGTGCCATGTTCTGCTCCGTAAGCTGCGGGTGACGGGAGGGGACTGCGGAACGTGAAGCCGGTCGCGTTGAGACGGCGAGCACGTGGCGAGGTTCCGCCGCCGGTGCACCAACCGGCGGGTTTCGCGCGCGTGCGCCGGCATGCCGGACGCGGTGACGTCATCACGGCGGCGACCTCCGTTCGAGCGCCGGTCCCGCCGCGCGCAAGGCACTGTATTTATTACCGATTTTCCGTGCCAGGTTAGGGAAATGACGCATGGCGTCAACGTTGTCGCGGCGCGTTGTCTACGATATCCTTTCATCCCAAAATTAAGGGAGGCAGCGGGCCGCTGCCACACGAACGAAAAATCATTCTGAGGCGGTCATGGCTGACCTGGCGGCATTCATTCGAACCCCGTTTTTCCTGCAGGACAAACGCCTGCTCGCGCTGTCCTTTCCTCACGACGACGCGCCATCGGTGACCGACGCGTACGGGCGGCAACGTCCGGCGCGGCTGGTCGCCGAGCGACTCGTCGCGCACGAAGGGCTCGGGATCGATTTCACGTTCGAGGTGACGCTGTTGTCGGGCGAGGCGGGCGTCACGCTGGCCGACATGCTGGGCAAGCTGCTCGCGGTGTCGATGGTGCGCCCCGACGGCGGCCTGCGTTATTTCACCGGTTACTGCACCGAGTTTTCGCTGGTCCGCAACGACGATTCGATTGCGGAATATCGCGCGGTGCTGCGCCCGTGGAGTCACTTCCTGCGGACCCGCGTGAACAACCGCCTGTTCCTCGGCCAATCGCTGCAGCAGCAAATCGGCACGCTGCTCGCCGACTACCAGGGGCTCGCGCCGTCGTGGGAGTGGCGCGTGCGCGGCGACGATCCGGCGCGCACGATGAACGTCCAGGGCGGCGGGCTCGGCGAAAGCGACTGGAACTACATCGTTCGCCATCTGGAAGCCGTCGGGTTCCTGTACTGGTGGGAGCACGACGAGAAAGGCCTGAAGCTGATCGTCGGCGACGACAGCACGGTGCAGTGCCCGGCCGTCGACGGCCGCTCGCCGCAGATCCGCTTCCAGACGCACGACGGCCCGATGGCCGCCGACGCCATTTCGCAATGGTCCGCGGTACGGTCACTGTCCGCCGGCAGTTACAGCGCGACGGCGTTCGACTTCAAGGCGCCGCATGCGGCCAACGCGCAGATTCCGACGCTGCATCCGCCGGGCGTCGCGCCGCAGGTCGAGCATCACGAATACGTGGGGCACTACGGCTTCGCGAAGCAGGCGCGCGCCGGCGACGCGCTCGCGCGCGTGCGGATGGAAGAGATCGAGGCGGCCGCGACGCGTTTCGACGCGGCCGGCAATCATCACGGCATCCTGCCCGGGCGCTGGTTCCAGCTGTCCGATCACTTCAGCGTGGCGTCGGGCAGCCCGCAGGATCACGAGTACCTGATTCTCGAAGCCCGTCACGAAGCGGCGAACAATTACCTGCAGGCCGACGGCAAGCCCGAGTATCGCAACCGCTTCGTCGCGGGCCATCGACGTACGCCGTGGCGACCGGGGCGCGGGTTCAACAGCGAACCGGTGCGCGTGCTGGCGCCGCAAACCGCGACCGTTGCCGGCGCGAAGGGAGCCGGCAGCGTCGACGTCGACGAGTACGGCCGCGTCTGCATCGTCTATCACTGGGATCGGGCGGCGCAGATCAGCGCGCGGATTCGCGTGGCCGCCGGCTGGGCGGGCGGCGAGAAGGGCATGATCGCGCATCCGCGCGTGGGCAGCGAGGTGCTCGTGATGTGCCTCGACGGCAATCCCGACCGGCCCGTCGTGTCGGGCACCACGTACAACGCGGAACGGATGCCGCCGTGGGCGCTGCCCGACCAGCACGTGCTGACCGGCCTGCGCAGTCGCGAGCTGTCGGGCGACAGCGGCAATGCGGCGGGCGGACGCTCGAACCACGTGCTGCTCGACGACACGCCGCAGCAGCTCCAGCTGAAGCTGCGCAGCGATACCGACGCGAGCGAACTGACGCTCGGGCACAACGTCCGCATCGACGCGACCCAAGGGCGCACCGATCAGCGCGCCCGCGGCTTCGAATTGCGGACCGACGCGCATGGCGCGGTACGGGCGGCCAAGGGCCTGCTCGTGACCAGCGAGGCGCGCTACGACGCGCGTGCCCATGCGACCGACATCGGCGAGACCGTCGCGCGCCTCGACAAGGCGCACGACCTGCACGAATCATTGTCGGGGTCCGCGCATGATGTGAAGGCGCAGGAGTCCGGCGATCAGGATGCCGTTCATCAGGCGCTCAGGACGCAGAACGACGGCCTGAGGGGCAGCGGCGGCAATCCGCAGCAGGGCGAGTTTCCGGAGTTCGCGCAGCCGTTCCTCGCGCTCGCGAGCCCGGCGGGGATTCTGGCGACGACGACGGGGTCGACCCATGTCGCGAGCGACCAGCACGTCGCGTTGACGAGCGGCGCCCACACGAGCATCGGCGCGGGCAAGAGCATGCTGGTCAGCGCGCAGGAGGCGGTGCGCGTCGCCGCGTTCGAGAAGGGCATCCGGCTCGTGGCCGCTGCCGCCGATATCGACATCCAGGCGCTCAAGGACAGCGTCAACGTGCTCGCCAAGCTGGACGTAAAGGTCGATGCGAACCGCATCACCATCACCGCGAAGGAAGAAGTCCTCATCAACGGCGGGACCAGCTATACGCGCTGGAACGGCAGCGGCATCGTGCACGGGACCAAGGGTGAATTCACCGCGCATGCCGCGTCGCATACGTTCATCGGGCCGGACAGCCTGCCCGTGCCCGCGCGCGCGTTCCCCGGCACGGCGTGCGCGCCGTGCATGGTCAACGCGGCATCGATGGCGTCGCCGTTCGCGGCCAAGGCGTGAGGCAGGGCCGCGCATGACGAATGACCTGATCGCCGCGCAGGCGGCCGACGCGCTGCAGGCGGCGCTGTCGTCGCAGGACGGGCTGCGCGCTTACGTCCTGATCGACGGCGCATTGCTGGATACCTTGCCGGACGATGACAAGGCGGCGTGGCCCGCGTTCGTCGCGGCCTCGCTGCTCGCCGACGACACCGACGACGAGGCGAGAGTCGTCGGGCCGCTGCTGTTCGAATGGCAGCCCGCCGCCGACAGCGCCGAGGCCGAGGCTGCGGACGCGATCGAGCCGCCCGGCATTCCGTGGCCGGCGGCGAGCGTGCTCGTGTCGCCGCTGTCGCTCGAGCGACTGGCCGCGCATCTGGCGCCGATGGTCGATGTCCAGCTCGAGCAGATGGAGAGCGTGATGCTGATGCGCTTCTTCGATCCGCGCGTGCTGCCGTTCTGGCTCGACATGCTGCCCGCCGCCCATCGCGCGTATCTGGCGCAGGGCGTGCGGCACTGGATTCACCGCGATACCGCGCTGCAGCTCCGGACGGCGGACATCGCCGCGCCCGCCAACGTCAGGCAGGCCGCCGAGTTTCCGCTGCAGTTGACCCAGGCGCAGGAAGACGATCTGCTCGCCGCCTGCTATCCGTACACGATGCTCGAGCGGCTGCGTGTCGAAAAGCCCGCGCTGCTGGCGTCATTGCCGGCCGCGCAGCACTACGGCTTCGTGCGTGATCAACTGGCGCGCTGCCAGGCGCACGGCGCCGAAAGTGCGGCGTCGCTGCTGATCTATTGCGAACTGGCGTTACGCTACGGCGCGCGCTTCGACGAGGATCCGGCGATGGCCGCCGTGTTCGACGCGGTGGCGCAGGGAGAGGCGTTCCCGGAGGCGCTGGCTCGGGTGCCGGCGGAGGACTGGCGGCGGATGCAGGAAGCAGCCGGGTGATGGCGCGTGCGCGACGCGACTCGAATGAAATCGACTGGAAGAGAAGGAAGTTCAATATGAACCGCTGCTGGATCACTTTGCTGTCCGTGATGGTTTTTTCCACGGCTGCGTGCAGCAAGAGCGTGAACGATGCCGAAAAGGACAGCCTGGCGCCGGGCGAAGTGAATAAATGGAACGACCCGAACTACGACGTCATCACGGCCGGGTCCTTCAACTATACGGATTACGACATCTACGGCGTCTATCTGCTGCCGCCCGACAAGAACAGCCTCGACGATGCGGCGAGCGCCGACGGCGCGCACGCCACGCCGCGGAGCGCGAAATACTGGTCCGGCGGCGGCGGCTCGCGCCCGAGTCTCGCGTGGGATTTCCGCTGGAAGACCCCGAAGACGTTCAAGGTGTGGTGGGAGCGTGTGGTCGACAAACGCGCGATGGAAGCGTCGTCCGCGAACTACGACCCGTACACGCACCGGGAAACCCAGCCGGGGATGGCGTGGTGCGAAGGCGAGATCACGGTCACGCGCCCGCCCGTCAAGGACAAGAGCGGCGGTATCGTGCTGCACTTCTTCCCCGATGGCCGCGTGGAAGGCGACATGGATTTCGGCGCCGACGGCCCGGACCCGAAGGTGGCCCTGTCGAAGCGCGACGCGCAGCGCAAGCTGACCGACCGCGCGTGCCTGAAGGAAATTCCCAATCCGTTCTATGGGCGCAAGAAGCCGGCCCAGTGGAATTGACGCTGGACGCGTGACCGGAACAGGAGCGTAACCGCCATGAGCAATCCCCCCTCATTCGACGCATCACCGATATCACGCCGGTCGAGGACTCGATCCGCAACGGGCATCGCGAGGCGCTCGATCCGCTGCGGGTCGAGCAATGCAAGGAGTGTCCGAAACCCGTGTGGTTCACGGCCTTCTTCGACGGCACGGGCAACAACTACGGCGAGGACGGCAACGGTTCGACGGACGTCGCGAAGACCAAGTACAGCAACATCGCCAAGCTTGCGATGTTTGCCCATGTCCCGTTCAACAAGGCCAATCCGCGCACGATGGGCCGGTACGTCGAGGGCGTCGGCACCCCCTGCAGCAAGGTCGGCGATTCGGGCAAGGGTATCGACGGTGCGCTCGGCATGGCGGCCGCGAGCAAGGGCGAGGCGCGCATCCGCTGGATGCTCCGCGAGCTCGAAAAGCACGTGGCGAACCACATGCCGGCCGTGAGCCAGATCAACGTGGCCGCGTTCGGCTTCTCGCGCGGCGCCACGGAGGCGCGGGCGTTCGTCCGCATGCTGACCGAGCAGCTGGCCGAGAACATCGGCGGCCGGCTCTGGTGGAACAAGAAGAACATGAAGGGGATGCGTCCCGAAGTGGTCGTCTACTTCATGGGCATCCTCGATACGGTGGCGTCGACAGGCTTCGGCGGCAGCCGCCTGGAGAAGGCGGCGCCCTACATCGTCGGCGCGATCCTCGGGCCGGTCTATGGCGGCATGCTCCACAGCATCGACAAGGGCGGCCATGCGGAATGGGCGAACGACATCCGCATTCCGGACTACGTGCGGGAGTGTGTTCACTATGTCGCATCGCATGAAGTCCGGGAGAAATTCCCCGGCGACTCGGTGCGTGAGGATCAGAAGCTTCCCTCGAACTGTCGCGAGGTGTATTACCCCGGCATGCACTCGGACGTGGGCGGCGGCTACGAGCGCAACTATCAGGAAGGGCGCACCAACGAGCTGGCCAACGTCGCGTTGAACAATCTCTATATCGACGCGTGGAAGGCCGGCGTGCCGTTTCGCGAGCCGAAGGAGATCGTGGAATCGGCCGGCGGGCTGTTCGCGATTTCCGCCGAGCTGGAGACGGCCTGGAACGTGTACATGGGGCAGGGCAACGAGCGGCGCGCGGGCGTGGCGTCGAACAGCGGCCGGCTCGAGTCGCAGATCATCTGGCACATGAACCGCTACTACCAGTGGCGCGCCAGCCGCAGCCGGCGCCTGCACGACGGCCGGCTGAAGCCGCCGGGCGGCGTGAATTCCTACATGGCGATTACCGACCGCGAATGGAACGAGGATGCGGATCTCATCCGTCGCGCCAACGGGGGCGTCCTGACGCGGACCATCTCGGAGCAGTACAAGGCGATCGACGCGGCCACGCGGGTCACCGGCAACTGGCTGGGGGCATCGATCCGGCGGCGCGCGCGACGTTCGACCGATTCTTCGATCACTACGTGCACGACTCGATCGCGGGTTTCAAGAAGCAGATGGAAGACGGTCACGTCGGCTTCGCCGAATCGAGCCGCTGGTCGGTCAACCGTCAGTACTTCATGGGCAAGCGCGGCAAGAAGTTCCTGTACTGGCGCTACGAGGGCGACAAGGCCGAGCAGGCCGCCACGCAACTCGCCAAGGTCGATCCGGCGAAGCAGCAGGACCCGACGGCAGCCAACGAACCGCAACTGGCGAGCAACCAGCCCGCGGCGATCGGCGGCGCGCTGCCCGACGCGACCTCGACGGCCTGACGCCGACCCCATACCGGTCGCGACCGCGGCCGACTGCCTGACGTCGCGGCAGACAGGATCTGCCGCGACACATCCCTCTCTACCGCAACTGCACGGCCGCGAGAAACAGCACCATGCTGCCGATCGCGCCGTCCAGCACGCGCCACGCGACCGCCTTGCGGAACCACGGCGCCAGCAATCGCGCGCCATAGCCGAGCCCGAGGAACCACACGACGCTGACCGTCATCGCGCCGATCGCGAACGCGAGCCGCGCGCCTTCCGGCTCGCGCGCGCCGGCCGTGCCGATCAGCAGGAACGTGTCGAGATACACGTGCGGGTTGAGCCACGTGAATGCGAGCGTCATCAGCACGATCGCGAGTGCGCTCTGCGGCGGCGGGGCGACCGCGTCGCCGCGGACGTCAAGCGTGTCGTGGCCCGGCTTGAACGCACGGCGCAGCGCGTTGATGCCGAACCACGCGAGATACGCCAAGCCCACGTACAGCACCGCATGGACGAAGGTCGGATAGCGCTCGACCAGTACCGATGCGCCGCCGACGCCCGCGCCGATCAGGATCATGTCGGACACCGCGCACAGCAGCACGATCTTGCCGACGTGCGAGCGCATGATGCCCTGGCGCAGCACGAATGCGTTCTGTGCGCCGATGGTGACGATGAGCGACGCGCACAGTGCGGCGCCGTGGGAAAAAGCGAGCCAGTTCATGATGGGGACAGCCGTGGAAGCAGTAGACGGATGAATCGGGTAGCGCTAGTCTGCGATCGGGGCGGGAATAAGAGAAGCTAAATCACCTAATGCGGATTAAGGAAATCTAATGCTCGACTACGCGTTGCTCGATGCCCTCGCGGCCGTGATCCGGCACGGCTCGTTCGAGCGGGCAGCCAAGGAGCTGAACGTCACGCCGTCGGCGGTGTCGCAGCGCGTGAAGCTGCTGGAGGAGCGGGTCGGCAGCGTGCTCGTCAAGCGCGGACAGCCGTGCGTCGCGACCACGTCGGGCGCGCTGCTGTGCCGGCATACCGAACGCGTGCAGCTGCTGGAGGCCGAACTGGGCGGCCGGATGCCCGCGTTGCCCGGCCAGATCGCGAGCGCCTGGCCGACGCTGCGCGTGGCCGTCAACGACGACAGCGTCGCGACGTGGTTCATCGACGCGGTCGGGCCGTTCTGCACGGAGCGCGAGACGCTGCTCGACCTCGTGATCGACGATCAGGATTACACGGCCTCGCGCATTCGCGACGGCAGCGTGCAGGGCGCGGTGACCGCGCAGGCCGAGCCGATCCAGGGATGCCGGTCGGAGCGGCTCGGGCGAATCCGCTATCGCGCGGTGTGCTCGCCGGCGTTTTACGCGCGTTATTTCGATGCGGGGATCACGCGCGATGCGCTGCGCCGCGCGCCGTGCGTGATGTTCAATCCGAAGGACGGGTTGCAGGCGCGTTTCATCCGGCGCGTGACGCGCGCGGATCTCGATCCGCCGCAGCACTGGATACCGCACGTCGCAGGCTATCTGCGCGCGTGCGAAACGGGATTGGGATGGGGGATGTGCCCTGACCGGATGGTCGACCGGCAACTGGCGGCGGGCGAGCTGATCGACATGTCGCGCGGCCGGACCATCGACATCGATCTGTACTGGCAGAGCTGGCGTCTGTCGATCGGCTGGCTCGACGATTTCAGCGCGGCGCTGAAGGCGCGTGCCGCGCTGTTTCTCGATTGACCGGCGACGCCACGCGGGCGGCGCGCACGCGGTGCGCGCCGTGCGACGTCAGAGGTGTTGCAGGCCGTCGAAGTCGACGATCTGCACGTGGCGGCCCTGCATTTCGATCAGGCCGCGCTTCTGGAATTTCGACAGCGTGCGGCTGACCGTTTCGAGCGTCATGCCGAGATAGCTGCCGATGTCCTCGCGCGTCATCCGCAGGTTGAATTCCGACGGCGAGTAGCCGCGTTTCAGGTAGCGCGACGAGACGTCCAGCAGGAAAGCGGCGACGCGCTCCTCCGCATTCAGCGAGCCGAGCAGCATCGTTTGCGACGTTTCGCGCACGATCTGTTCGCTCATCAGCTTGTGCATGCGCAACTGCATCGAGCCGGCTTCCGAGCACAGCGCCTTGAGCGCGCTGTACGGAATCACGCAGACGGAGCTGTCTTCCAGCGCGACCGCGGTGCGCGGGTGCGTATCGTCGCAGATGCCGTCGAGGCCGAGCGCTTCGCCGGCGAGGTGCAGGCCCGTGACCTGTTCGCGGCCGTCGTGGCGTGTCGCGACGGTCTTCAGCGAACCCGAGCGCACCGCGTACAGGTTGTCGAATGCGTCGCCTTCGCGGAACAGCGCTTCGCCGCGCTTGACCGGGCGTGCCGCGCAGATGACCGACTCGAGGCGACTGAGCGCTTCGGGCGCCAGGCCCTGCGGCATGCACAGGTGCCGCATCGCGCACGACGAGCAGTGCGGGGCCTGACGGGGAGCCCAGCTACCGGCATGGGGCGTGGCGGCGGGGCGGGTGGCGACGGGCGTCAGCATGATCGTTTACTCCGGCGTTGAATCGACGAAATCATTGTCCCACCGCAAGTTGCCGCTGTCGGGTGACAAAACGTCGCGACCGGGCGCACGTGCCGAACGCCGCTCAGGCAGCCGGTTCGTCCGCGTTGGCGGCGGCCGGAATCAGCAGCACCGGCAGCGTTGCGTGGCGCACGCATTGTTCGGCGATGCTGCCGAGCACGAGGCGGCGGAAGCCGCGGCGGCCGTGCGTGCCGAGTACGAGCAGATCGGCGCCGAACGCTTTCGCGCCGTCGAGGATCAGTGACGACACGTCGTTGAGCGACGTCGCTTCGTTCAGCTGCGTTTCGCCCTTCACGCCGGCGGCCTGCATCAGCTTCGCGAAATCCTGCGCGAGCGCGTTGCCCTGCGCGAGGAGCTGATCGCGCAGCACGGACGGATCGTAGCCGGGCACGTTGTAGTAGATCGCGGCGTTCTCGACGACGTAGAACGGCTGCAGCTCCGCGCCGTGCGCTTTCGCGAGCGCCAGTGCGGCATCGAACGCATGGCGGGACGTGTCGCTGCCGTCGACGGCAACCAGAATACGCTTGTACATAGTGTCTCCGAGTGGCGGGTTGAAACGAAGTCGGCCGGATGGCCGAGCGGGCCGGGCAATGCTGCGAGGCAGAGTAAACCAACGGGCACGATCGTGCAGCGAGGTGCCCGCCGTGCCGCGCGGCCGCGTGGTTCCTGTCGCTGTCGCGCATGGCCATGCGCGCGACGCATGCTGCGCCGCGCGACGCGTGTCGTGGGATGCGGCATGCGTCGCGCCGCACCGCCGGCGCAAACGCATGCGCACGCATCGATCCGGCGCGGCTGCAACCCTGCCGATGCGCTGCACGCACCACCATTCAATCGCAATCGCGCCGTGGCGCCATGACTTCGGTCAATGCCTGTGCGTCGATGCGATGCGCGGCATGCATGACTGCGAAGCCGATGCCAGGGCGCGGAGTCGTTCGTTGTGACAACGTGCGAGCGGGTATCGGCGTGCAGTTCGATCGCACGCGCCGGTTCATCGCCATCGATCATCGTGACCGGCCGATAGCGCCTCTCAAACGAACGACCGATTCAAACGCCGCGCCGGCTATCTCGGCACGACCGTCAGCTCGATGACGCGCTCCGGCCGGCGGCTGTGGCCGGGCCAGTATGCGCTGCCGTACATCCGGTGAACGGGGCCGAACGGCGCGTCGCCCGCGGGCGGCGTGTCGAAGCCTTTCTCGATCACCGTGTAGCCGGCGCGCAGCGCAAACGCCGGATGGTTGCCGTCGGGGCGGCTGTCGAAACCGGCGAAGCCGTCGCCGGCCTCCGGCATCGCATTGACGAGCGACGCATTGCTGCGCGTGATCTCGTCGGGCGAGATCGGCCCGACCCCGGCGAGCCGCGACGCTTCGCGGTGCTTGCCGTCGGTGTCGACCGTGCTGTCGTGCGTGTCGTCGTTGTCGAGTTCGATGCTGCGCGGATGCGCACGACCTGTTTGAGCGGAGGATTCCATCGCGGCTCTCCTGGCGGCGACACGCTCCGGATCGAAGCAAATCCCGTTCCGGGCACGACGGGAAAAGGCGCGCGGGCGATCGCCGCGGTCGCGCGACGCGCACTGATTTGTCATGATTTATTTCAGCTAGAAGACGCGTTTTCTACAGAGTATGATTCTTTTCCTGCGAAGCGGCGACAGGGGATGAAGTCTCGCCGCCTCTGCCCGCGCCGGGGCGCCGCAGCACCCTTAAAGACGGGTAGCGAACAACAAAGCAAGGGACTAGAGGTGGCGGATTCATGCAAGCGACTACTGCTTTCACGCACCGCGGTTATCTGTTGAATTGCGCGCCCGCACGCGCCAGTGACGGTTCATTCAAGCCCTACGTCGTGATCTCCCGATCGAGCGACGGGGAGCTCGTGGCGAACCGGTTTTTTCCGATCGAGCTCCAGTTCAACGACGAAGGCGACGCGATCGCGCACGCGCGCGACTGGGCCGTGCGCTGGATCGACGCGAGCAGCGTCTCGATGTGACGCCGTCGCACGCGTGCGGCGCTGGCCGTCCGGCCGATCCCCGGGGTGCCGCTCCCGGACAAAAAACGCGGTAATCTTGCGGAACCCGTCACTTTATTAGCGGCCGCGCATCCGCGCGCGGCTGCCCGCATTGGCTTATGTCGACATCACCCGCCCGTCAGTGGGGCCTCGAAGAAATCGTCGCCGGCTTGCGCGAGTCGCGCGAGGAACTCCATCGCACGCGCCATCCGCGCGGCATCCGCGAACTGCCGTCGCGCGATGCGATCTGCAAGATTGTGACCGGCCTGCGCGCGTCGATGTTTCCGACGCACTACGGCGCGCCCGACCTGACCGACGAAAGCGTCGACTTCTACGTCGGCCACACGCTCGAAAGCACGCTGCGCATCCTGTCCGAGCAGATCCGCCGCGCGCTGCCGTTCCTGCCCGAGCACGTCGATACGCCGTTCGCCGAGCTCGACGAACGCGCGTTCGAGATCGCGCGCGAGTTCGGCCGGCAGTTGCCGGCGATCCGCGCGCTGCTCGTCAGCGACATCCAGGCCGCGTACGCGGGCGATCCGGCCGCGCAGCACATCACCGAGATCCTGCTGTGCTACCCCGGCGTGTTCGCGATGATGCACCATCGGCTCGCACACGCGCTGCACCAGCTCGGCGTGCCGCTGCTCGCGCGGTTCATCAATGAAATCGCGCACTCGGCCACCGGCATCGACATCCACCCCGGCGCGCAGATCGGCCCGAGCTTCTTCATCGATCACGGCACCGGCGTCGTGATCGGCGAAACCGCGATCATCGGCGAGCGCGTGCGCGTGTACCAGGCCGTCACGCTCGGCGCGAAGAGTTTCCCGGCCGATGGCGAAGGCGCGCTGGTGAAGGGCAATGCACGGCACCCGATCGTCGAGGACGACGTGGTGATCTATGCGGGCGCGACGATCCTCGGTCGCGTGACGATCGGGCGCGGCTCGGTGATCGGCGGCAACGTGTGGCTCACCCACAGCGTGCCGCCCGGCACGAGCGTCGCGCAGGGCAAGGTCCGCGAAGGCGGGAGCGCCGAGAAGCCGTAACGCGGAGGGCGAATGCGCGGGCGTCGTTCCGCGCAACGCCGCGGATGACGCGCAATGGTTCGGCGGCCGGGCCGCCGTCGCGCGCGCTCGGGCGTGAGCGGCGCGAAGCCGGCTCGGCCCGGCGCACGAAGGCGGCGCGCAGCCGCCTGCGTTCATCGAAGCCTCAGTGCTTGCCGTCCGGCGAGCGGTGCTTGTACAGCACGTCCTGATCGACGCGGATCAGGTTCTGGCCCGCATCGACGACGAAATCCACGCCGTTGTACGCATTGCCCGTGAGCAGCAGGATCGCGCTGGCGACGTCGTCGGGGCCCGCGATGCGCGCGAGCGGCGTCGATGCGCGGCTCGCGTGTTCGAAGTCGGCCTGCGTCTGGTCGTCGCTCGGCAGCATCAGCCCCGGGAACACCGCATTCACGCGCAGCACCGGCGCGGACGACAGCGCGAGCATCTGCGTCAGGTTGCCGAGCGCGGCCTTCGCGACCGTGTAGCTGAAATGGTCGCGGTGGAAGTTTTCCTTGATCTTCTGGTCGACCACGTTCACGACGACGCCTTGCGTGCCGGCCGCGCGGGCCCGCTCGTAGAACGCGCGCGTGAGCAGGATCGGCGCGCGGCAGTTGACGGCCCACGCCTGGTCGAACGCGGCGAGATCGAAGCTCGGGAAATGGTCCTGCCAGAATACCGACGCGTTGTTGACCAGCACGTCGAGGCGGCCGAAGCGCGCATAGACCGCATCGATCAGCGCGGTGATCTGCGCGGCATCGGACAGGTCGGCCTGCAGCGCCACCGAATCGTGCCCGCGTTCGGCAATCGCGCGGGCGGCGGCGTGCGCGGCATCGGCCGAACGGTCGTAATGCACCGCGGTGCAATAGCCGTGCGCGGCGAAATACTCGGCGAACGCGCGCCCGGCCCGGCGCGCGGCGCCGGTCACGAGCACGACGGGCGCGTGCGCCGTTTGCTTCGTCTGCTCCATCAGGTATTCGTCAGGTTGACCGAGGAAGGATTCGCGACGATCGACAGGAATTCGCGGCGCGTCGACGGATCGGTGCGGAACGTGCCGAGCATGCGCGACGTGACCATCTCGACGCCCGGCTTGTGCACGCCGCGCGTGGAGATGCACTGGTGTGCGGCGTCGAGGATCACGCCGACGCCCTTCGGCTGCAGTACGTCGAACAGCGTGTCGGCGATCTGCACGGTCATCTTTTCCTGGATCTGCAGGCGCTTCGCGAACGCGTCGACGAGGCGCGCGAGCTTCGAGATGCCGACGACGCGATGGTTCGGCAGATACGCGACGTGCGCGCGGCCGATGATCGGCACCATATGGTGCTCGCAGTAGCTCTCGAAGCGGATGTCCTTCAGCACGATCATTTCGTCGTAGCCGTCGACTTCGCTGAACGTGCGCGCGAGGATGTCGCGCGGCTCCAGCGCATAGCCGGCGAAGAACTGCTCGTATGCGCGCACCACGCGCGCGGGCGTGTCGAGCAGGCCTTCGCGCGCGGGATCGTCGCCGGCCCAGCGCAACAGCACGCGGACGGCGTCTTCGGCTTCTTCACGGCTCGGCCGCGAGGCGACCGGCTGGGGCTGTGTGGTTTTCTTTCCCTTACCCATGTAGTGGCTCCATCGAAGGCCGCCTGCGGCGGCCGATATCCGGCCATTGTTTCATGCTTTCGCCGCTCGTGCGTGCGGGCCGCCGCGCCTCCTTCCTCACTTCGGCCATTCGTCCTGTTCGTCGTTGAACAGCGACGCGACGACGCCACGCAGCCACGCGGTGCGCGGGTCGTTGTGGTACTTGCGATGCCAGTGCTGTTTCAGGTCGAAGCGCGGCAACGCGAGCGGCGGCTCGACGGGCACGATGAACGCGTGCTCGGCCGCATACGCATAGCCGATCGCGTGCGGCACCGTCGCGATCAGGTCGGTGCGGCTCAGGATGAACGGCAGGCTCATGAAGTGCGGCGTTTCGAGCACCGCGCGGCGCTGCATGCGCTGCTTGGCCAGATATTTCTCGAGCACCTCCTGGCTGCGGCCTTCGGCGCGCACCACCGCGTGCCCGCACGCGAGGAACTGCTCGACCGTGAACGGCGGCGTCTGCTCGAACGGATGGCCGCGTCGCATCAGGCAGACGAACCGGTGCGTGAACAGCCGCTGCTGGAAGAAGTTGTTGCCGTCGAGATCGGGGAAGTAGCCGACTGCAAGATCGATCGACCCGGCTTCGAGGCCGCGTCCGACTTCGTCGTGCGCGAGCGAGACCGAACGCAGGTTCGCGTGCGGCGCGTGCATCGCGAACGCCTGCAACAGCTTCGGCAGGAACACGATCTCGCCGACGTCCGACAGCGCGATCGAGAACGTATGCGTGCTCGCGGCCGGATCGAAGTCGTGCGGCGCGACGAGGCCGCGCTCGATCTGCGCGAGCGCGTCGCGGGCGGCCGGCAGCAGCGCCAGCGCGCGCGGCGTCGGTTCCATGCCGCGCGACGTGCGCACGAACAGCGGATCGCCGAAGTATTCGCGCAGCCGGCCGAGCGCCGTGCTCACGCGCGGCTGGCTCACGCCGAGCAGGTCGCCCGCCCGGCTCACGTTGCGCGTGTCGTCGAGCGCGACGAGGTAGGGAATCAGGTTCAGATCGAGCGTTTCCATGGCCGGGCCGGTATCTCCAAAACGTATACAACATATCTCCTGAATCGCGTTGCCGCATAGTCGGGAAAGCGCTCAAATGTATTCCACGATTCGAATTAATGTTCTGGAGACGAACAATGCGCACCCAAGTCGCGATCATCGGCGCCGGTCCGTCCGGCCTTCTGCTTTCCCACCTGCTGCGCCTGCAAGGCGTCGATTCCATCCTCGTCGAGGCGCGTTCCCGCGAATACTGCGAGAACCGCATCCGCGCCGGCGTGCTCGAGCAGGGCACGGTCGACACGCTGAACGACGCCGGCCTCGGCGACCGGATGCGCCGCGAGGGGCTCGAACATCACGGTATCGAGCTGCTGTTCGACGGCCAGCGCCACCGTATCGACCTGTCCGAACTGACCGGCGGGCGCGCGATCACCGTCTATAGCCAGCACGAAGTCGTGCGCGACCTGATCGCGGCCGGCATCGAGCACGGCCATCAGATGCACTTCGAAGTCAGCGACGTCGCGCTGCACGACGTCGAAAGCGAGCATCCGTTCGTCACGTTCAAGCACGCGGATGGCCGCGCGGACCGCATCGACTGCGATTACATCGCCGGCTGCGACGGCTTCCACGGCATCGCGCGCCAGACGATTCCCGCCGAGCGGCTGAACACGTTCGAGCGCGTCTACCCGTTCGCATGGCTCGGCATCCTCGCGGACGCGGCGCCGTCGCTCGACGAGCTCGTGTACGCACATCACGACAACGGTTTCGCGCTGTTCTCGATGCGCTCGCCGACGGTCACGCGCCTGTACCTGCAATGCAAGCCGGATGAAGACCTCGCCGAATGGTCCGACGCACGGATCTGGGACGAACTGCACACGCGCTTCTCGAACGACACCGGCTGGACGCCGACCGAGGGCCGGATCACGCAGAAGAGCGTGACGCCGATGCGCAGCTTCGTGTCGGAGACGATGCAGCACGGCCGCCTGTTCCTCGCCGGCGATGCCGCGCACATCGTGCCGCCGACCGGCGCGAAGGGGATGAACCTCGCGGTGGCCGACGTCCGCGCGCTGTCCCGCGCGCTCGGCGCGCGCTACCGGACGGGCGACGCGACGCCGCTCGAGCGCTATTCGGCGACCTGCCTCGAACGCGTGTGGCGCGCCGAGCACTTCTCGTACTTCATGACGAACATGCTGCATGCGTCGCCGGACGACTCGCCGTTCGTCAATCGCCTGAAGTTTGCCGAGCTGAAATACGTGACGCGTTCGCGAGCGGCCGCGCAGTCGCTCGCCGAAAACTACGTCGGTTTGCCGTTCGACGACGCGACGGCCCCCGAGGGAACCCGCCTTGACAATGCGCTGTGCGCGACTCTATGATCGGCTCATCGTTCGCTAATCGAATCTAGGTTCGAATAGCGAACAAAAGCCGAGGGTCGGCGACGGCCTCCGGCGCGGCACGCGACACGCGCGTGTCCCCTCGACAGGCCGCGCACGAGCCGCGGGTTCGCATCAGGAAGAGACATGGTCAACAAGATTTTCGAATCGCTTCAGTCGGCGGTTGCCGACGTCCACGATGGCGCGACAATCATGATCGGCGGCTTCGGCACGGCCGGCATGCCGTCCGAGCTGATCGACGCGCTGATCGAACAGGGCGCGCGCGACCTGACGATCGTCAACAACAACGCGGGCAACGGCGAGACGGGTCTCGCAGCGCTGCTGAAGGCGAAAAAGGTGCGCAAGATCATCTGTTCGTTCCCGCGCCAGAGCGACTCGCAGGTGTTCGACGCGCTGTACCGCGCGGGCGAGATCGAGCTGGAGCTCGTGCCGCAGGGCAACCTCGCCGAGCGCATCCGCGCGGCGGGCGCCGGCATCGGCGGCTTTTTCACGCCGACCGGCTACGGCACCAAGCTCGCCGAAGGCAAGGAAACGCGCGTGATCGACGGCAAGCCGTATGTGTTCGAGACGCCGATCCACGCCGATTTCGCGCTGGTGAAGGCGTACAAGGGCGATCGCTGGGGCAATCTCGTGTATCGCAAGACCGCGCGCAACTTCGGGCCGATCATGGCCAGCGCCGCGAAGGTCGCGATCGTCCAGGTGTCGGAAGTCGTGCCGCTCGGCGGGCTGAACCCGGAACACATCGTGACGCCGGGCATTTTCGTGCAGCGCATCGTCGAGGTGCCGCAGGCCGCGCACGCGACCGAGCTGGCCGCCGAGCACGCTGCATCGCAAGCCGCCTGACCCACCTGGAGCAAACCGACATGAAACGACTGACTCGCGATGAAATGGCCAAGCGCGTCGCCCAGGACATCCCGAAGGCGCGTACGTGAACCTCGGCATCGGCGTGCCGACGCTTGTGGCGAACCACCTCGACCCGAGCAAGGAGATCTTCCTGCACAGCGAGAACGGCCTGCTCGGCATGGGCCCGGCGCCCGCGCCCGGCGAGGAAGACGACGAACTGATCAACGCCGGCAAGCAGCACGTGACGCTGCTCACCGGCGGCGCGTATTTCCACCACTCGGATTCGTTCGCGATGATGCGCGGCGGCCACCTCGACTACTGCGTGCTCGGTGCGTTCCAGGTGTCGGCGAACGGCGACCTCGCGAACTGGCATACGGGCGCGCCCGATGCGATTCCGGCCGTCGGCGGCGCGATGGACCTCGCGATCGGCGCGAAGCAGGTGTTCGTGATGATGGAGCACCTGACGAAGCAGGGCGAGAGCAAGATCGTCGCGCAGTGCTCGTATCCGGTCACCGGCGTGCAATGCGTGAGCCGCATCTATACGGATCTCGCCGTGCTCGACGTGACGGCCGACGGCCTCGCGGTGAGCGAGATCTTCACCGACCTGTCGTTCGACGAGCTGCAGAAGCTGACCGGCGTGCCGCTGATCGACGCGACGCAAAAGGCCGCCGCCTGAACGGCAAGCATGCCGGTGCGCGCATTCGAGCGCACGCCGGCACGCTTGGGTAGACAATAGGCGCACGCCGTTTCCCCATTCCGATGCCATGCTCGAAGACAGCGCCCGCCTGACCTCCCTGATTTGCGGCACCGAGCCGCTCAACCGGATCTGGTCGCCCCGCGCGACGATCCAGCGGATGCTCGACGTCGAGGCCGCCCTCGCGCGCGCGCTCGCCGCGCAGCAGGTGATTCCCGCCGCCGCGGTCGCGCCGATCGAACGTGCGTGCGACGCCGGTCGGCTCGACGCCGAGGCCCTCGCGCACGGCGCGGCGCTCGGCGGCAATCTCGCGATTCCGCTCGTCAAGCAACTCACCGCGCAAGTGAAGGCCGACGACCCCGAGGCCGCGAAGTTCGTGCACTGGGGCGCGACGAGCCAGGACATCATCGATACCGCGACCGTGCTGCAGTTGCGCGACACGCTCGACGTGCTCGAGCCGCTGCTCGACGAAGCCTGTGCATCGCTCGCGGCGCTCGCGCGCACCCATCGCGCGACGCCGATGATCGGCCGCACGTGGCTGCAACAAGCGCTGCCGATCACGCTCGGCCTCAAATTCGCCCAATGGCTCGATGCGCTGCTGCGCCATCGCGCGCGTTTTGCCGAGCTGCGCGAGCGCGCGCTCGTGCTGCAGTTCGGCGGCGCGGCCGGCACGCTCGCGAGCCTGCGCGAGCATGCGGCCGGCGTGAGCGCCGCGCTCGCGGCCGACCTGAAGCTCGCGCTGCCGGCCGTACCGTGGCATACGCAGCGCGACCGCATCGCGGAAGCCGCGTCGTGCTTCGGGATGCTGACCGGCACGCTCGGCAAGATCGCGCGCGACGTGTCGCTGCAGATGCAGACCGAAGTCGGCGAGCTCGGCGAACCGGCGGCTGCCGGCAAGGGTGGCTCGTCGACGATGCCGCACAAGCGCAACCCGGTCGGCTGCGCGGCCGTGCTGACGGCCGCCGTGCGTGCGCCAAACCTCGTCGCGACCGTGTTCGCGGGGATGGTGCAGGAGCATGAGCGCGCACTCGGCGGCTGGCAGGCCGAATGGGATGCGTTGCCCGATCTCGCGCGCCTGACCGGCGGCGCGCTCGCGCAGATCGCGCAGATCGTCGCGGGCCTCGACGTGAACACCGACCGCCTCGCCGCGAACCTCGACCTCACGCACGGGCTGATCCTCGGCGAAGCGGTGATGCTCGCGCTCGGTGATCGTATCGGCCGGCTTGATGCGCATCACGTCGTCGAGCATGCGTCGAAGGAAGCCGTGCGCACCGGGGCGACGCTGTTCGACGTACTCGCCGCCGATGCGACCGTGTCGGCGCACCTGTCGCGCGACGCGCTGGCGCGGCTGCTCGATCCCGCACATTACGTCGGCGAGGCGCAGGCCTATGTCGACGCCGTGCTCGCGCTGCACGCGGGTGCGAAATAACCAGGAGAACCTTGAGATGCCTTTCGCCACTGTCAACGGCGTGAAACTGCATTACCGGATCGACCGTGCCGCACGCGACGACGCGCCGTGGCTCGTTTTCTCGAACTCGCTCGGCGCCGATCTGCAGATGTGGGCGCCGCAGATCCGCCCGCTCACGCAGCACTTCAACATCCTGCGCTACGACACGCGTGGCCACGGCCATTCCGACGCGCCGGCCGGTTCGTACACGATCGAGCAACTGGCGGGTGACGTGATCGGCCTGCTCGACCACGTCGGCATCGACTGCGCGCATTTCTGCGGCATCTCGATGGGCGGGTTGACGGGCGCCGCGCTCGCCGCGCGCTACCCGTCGCGCATCGTGCGCGCGGTGCTGTCGAATACCGCCGCGAAGATCGGCTCGCCGGAAGTGTGGGCGCCGCGTGCGCAGAAGGCGCGCGCCGAAGGGATGGCCGCGCTCGCCGACGCCGTGCTGCCGCGCTGGTTCACCGACGCATTCGTCGAACGCGAACCGCGCCTGTTCGATGCGATCCGCGATACCTTCGTGCATACCGACAAGGACGGCTATGCGGCGAACTGCGACGCGCTCAACGCGGCCGACCTGCGCGAGGAAGTGAAGGGCATCGCGTTGCCGGTGCTCGTCGTGACCGGCGCGAAGGACATGTCGACGCCGCCCGACCAGGGCCGCGCGCTTGCCGCCGCGATTCCCGGTGCGCTGCACGTCGAATTCGACGCCGCGCACATTTCGAACATCGAGTGCACCAGCGGTTTCAACCGCGCGTTGCTCGATTTCCTGACTGCGTGAGGCACCGGCGATGGACGACCAGGAACGTTATGAAGCAGGAATGAAGGTGCGCCGCGCGGTGCTCGGCGACGCGCACGTCGACCGTTCGATCGAGAACCGCACCGAGGTGACCGACGAATTCCAGAATCTGATCACGCGCTATGCATGGGGCGAGATCTGGACCCGCGACGGGCTGCCGCGTCATACGCGCAGCCTGCTGACCATCGCGATGATGGTGGCGCTGAACCGCGGCGAGGAATTGGCGCTGCACCTGCGCGCCGCGCGCAACAATGGCGTGACGCGCGACGAGATCAAGGAAGTGCTGCTGCAGACCGCAATCTATTGCGGCGTGCCGGCCGCGAATTCCGCGTTCCATCTCGCGGACAAGATCTTCAAGGAACAGGATGGCGCTGCTGGTTAAGCGCCGGCAGTGATCCGATCGCGCGGCCCGCTGATGCTGGCGAGCCGTGACGATCAGCGAGCGCACCGGCAGCGAATCGGTGTGTGAACGAAGGAAAGGCGCGGCCATGAGGCCGCGCTTCTTGCATATATCAATGTTGGATGCGACCGATCGAGCGCTGACGCGCCCACTTCGGCCGACAAGGAGACTAGCGATGAATCGCACACCCGTGGTCGATGTCCAGACCTTCATCAACGAGCAGCCGTTCGGCGGCTTTCAGTGGCTCGTGTTCCTCATGTGTTTCGTGATCGTGCTGCTCGACGGCTTCGATACGGCCGCGATCGGCTTCATCGCACCGTCGTTGCTGGGCGAATGGAACCTCACCAAGCCCGATCTCGCGCCCGTGTTGAGCGCCGCGCTGTTCGGCCTCGCGTGCGGCGCGCTCGTGTCGGGCCCGCTGTCCGACCGCCTCGGCCGCCGCTCGCTGCTGCTCGGCTCGGTGTTCCTGTTCGGCGTCGCGTGCCTGATGTCGGCGTTCTCGAACACGATCGGACACCTGACCATCCTGCGCTTCATCACGGGCGTCGGGCTCGGCGCGGCGATGCCGAACGCGGTCACGATGATGGGCGAATTCTGCCCGGACAAGCGTCGCGCGACCGTGATCAACCTGATGTTCTGCGGCTTCCCGCTGGGCGCCGCGTTCGGCGGTTTCCTCGCTGCGTGGATGATTCCGCATTTCGGCTGGCGCAGCGTGCTGATGCTGGGCGGCGTGACGCCGCTGCTGCTCGGCGTGTTGTTGCTGCTGAAGATGCCGGAATCGGTGCGCTTCATGGTCGCGAGCGGCCAGTCCATCGACAAGATCCGCGCCACGCTCGCGCGCATCTCGCGCGACGCGCTGAACGCCGGCTCGTTCGCATTGACCGAAGCCGCGCCGCAGACGGGCGGCAAGGGCCTCGGCGTCGTGCTGTCGCGTTCGTACATCGTCGGCTCGGTGATGCTGTGGCTCGCGTACTTCATGGGCCTCGTGATCTTCTACGCGTCGATCAACTGGATGCCGATTCTGCTGAAAGATGCGGGGCTGACGCCGAAGAGCGCGACGCTGATCTCCGCGCTGTTCCCGCTCGGCGGCGTGGGCGCCGTGCTGTGCGGCGTGCTGATGGACCGCTTCAACGCGAACCGCGTGATCGCCGTGTGCTATGCATTGACGGCGGTGAGCGTGTATGCGATCGGGCAGGCGGCCGGCAACGTCGGCTTGCTGGTGCTGGTCGTGTTCGTGGCCGGCGTGCTGATGAATACCGCGCAATCGTCGATGCCGGCGCTGGCCGCCGCGTTCTATCCGACCGAAGGGCGCGGCACGGGTGTCGCGTGGATGCTCGGCGTCGGCCGTTTCGGCGGGATCGCCGGGTCGTTCCTCGTCGCCGAACTGACGCGCCGGCACTTCTCGTTTGCGGGTGTGTTCGCGACGATTGCCGTCGCGGGCGTGCTCGCGTGTGTCGCGCTGTTGATCAAACAAATGGCGCGGCCGCATGGCGTGGCGCACCCGGCAGGCAAGATCGAGTCGCTCGGGCATTGAGCGACGGGCGGGCCGGTGCGTGGCGCCGGCCCTGTGCAGGATCGATTCAGGCCGGTCGCGAGCGGAGCGACCGGCGCACGACAGCAGACCGGGCCGCTTTCGCGGCCCGTCGACATTTCGGCCGTCGTACCGTTATTCCTCCGCGTCGTGTTCCTTGACGAAGTTGCGCAGATACGCGCGCAGCGCGGCTTCCCGGCCGCGATGATCGTCGTGGTTCGCGGCGCCCATGCCTTCCTCGTCGCCGAACAGCGTCGGCGGCGCGCAGTAAGTGCCGACTTCGATGTTCTCGCGCAGCACGCGGATATCGTGCGTGAGCGGGTGATATTCGGCGATCCAGTGCATGCCTTCGATGTGCTCGCCCGCTCTCAGCATTGGCTTCATCAGCAATCTCCATGCAGAGCAGCGGTGCAACCGCCGAAGCGGCTGCACGCGCCCGTATCGAAAGGGTACGCCTGCATCACGTGAAGCTCAACGGGCACTTGTGAGCGCTCACTGCGGCAGCAAATGGGCGACGAGCGGATACAGCGACAGGATCAGCAGCACGGCCATCGTCACGTTGAAGACGCGCAGCGCGCGGGGATTCGACAGGAAGCGGCGCAGGCCGAGGCCGAACGCGGCCCACAGGCAGATGCACGGGAAGCCGATCAGGACGAACACGACGGACATCCATGCGGCGTTCATCCCGTAATCGGCGGACAGCCGGATCGTCGTCGCGGCGGTCAACACCATCATCCACGCCTTCGGATTGACCCACTGAAACGCGGCGGCCTCGATGAACGTCATCGGCCGCGGCTTGGCGCCGTGCGCCTTCACTTCGCCCGACGTGCCGATGCGCCACGCGAGGTACAACAGGTACGCGACGCTCGCGGCTTCGAGGATCGTGTACAGCAGCGGCAGGCGCTTGAACGCTTCGCCGAGGCCGAAGCCGACGCACAGCATCAGGATCGCGACGCCGATGCTGATGCCGAACAGGTGCGGCATCGTGCGGCGGAAACCGAAGTTGACACCTGAGGCGAGCAACATCGTGTTGTTCGGGCCGGGCGTGATCGACGTGACGAGCGCGAACAGCATGCCGGCGGGCAGCGCGCTGAGGGTGAGGAATTCCATCGCGGATTCTCCATTCGGTTCGAGGCTGGGATGGAGATCAGTGTAGCGACGGTTTTCTGTACAGTACCGGTACAGTTGTGTTGTCGATTGCCGGTACGGGGATGTTGAATCCCTTTGTGTGTACGAAAGGGGGGCGCGCAGCAGGGATACTTCCTCTTCATTTGGGACGGACATCTCTACATTTTCGGCGCGTTGCGACACGCGTCCGGCCTATCCACGCACACCCGCATTCAGAAAGGTGGGCAATTTGCCTATCAAATTGTAAGAAATGATGCCCGGATGAGCTCGATATTGGGCTTATTCAAAGCCGCATCGACGAGGGGTATTTTCAAAATTTGGGAGAAGCTGAATATTCTATTTTCTAGGCGGGCGTTAAACCTGATGTTTTTACGAGGTGCGCAATTCCTTGAGTATCGAATGATGTCGATTGGTAATTGTAAAAATGCGAGCTGTATGTGCGTTTCCAAATTGAAAGCACGACAGAGGCGTCCGGCAAAGTAGACGTATGGGAAGGGACTGTTATGGATGGCTAGTGAAATTCTTCTTGCGCTACTTAAATTTGTTAACTTAGGATTGAGACTCGTCGAATCAGGAATGCTTATATCCAGAACGGGAAATCTTTCAAATTCCTTTGGCTTGGCCGCCGCGAGAAATGGTCTTGCACGGACGTAATAGCTCGCATGAATCACGATCGGACGGGGAGCGGGAACTGTCGTTTTCGCATGCTGAAGCGAAAGCCAATAAATTTCTGCGAAATATTTAATCGATGCCTCTCCATGTTCGTGAGTAGGCTGAGCAGAGTTGCGTCCATATTTCTTTGTTGGGCGGTACTGTGGCTTAGGCTTTCTGCATCGCGTAACTATATCGACGATATGGCTCGATGGGATATTTCAGATGTCAGTTTGTGTATGTCCCGTGATCGATGCTTTCATGGTTTGATGGATTTGCAGTTTGCAGTGTTGTATGGGCCGTATTCCGGTTGAGTGTAGTGTCGATGGTTTTCTATCCGGCGCTCGGATCATGGGTCGTGTTGAATTCATGAGCGTAACGATACGTTGATCGCATTTCGTTGGTCTAGAGAGGGCTGAATAAAATGTTGATTGGAAATTCTGATGGCAAAAAAAAATATTCGGACAACTATCGGATTTTTGATGTCGCGTCGGCCGAATGGCGCGACTGGCGCTGGCAGCAACGGAACACCATCCGGGAAGAAGCATCGCTACGCGAGGCCTGCGGGGGCTGGTCCGACGAACTGAGTTCGCACATTCAAAGCAATCTGAACGGCCGCAAGCTACAGATCACACCCTATTACCTCCGCTTGATTCGCGAATCGCAGGGCGACACCGACGCCGACATCGTCCGGAATCCGCTATGGCGTCAGGTCGTTCCGTTCTGGAGTGACGAAATCGTCGGAGGATACGATGGCGAATCGGAAAACTGGGAACTGGCGCATGAAATGAAGACGCCGATTTGTCAGCACAAGTACGACAATCGCGTCATTTTGCGCATGGTAAACACGTGCAATTCGTATTGCCAGTTCTGCTTCGAGGCGCTCCGCACGCTTGAAGTCAATAGCGAAAAGACCAACGCCAGCCGGGACACGTTCGGCGAAAGCGTGGCCTATATCAAGCAGAATCCGGCAATCGAGGAAGTTATTCTGAGCGGCGGCGACCCGTTGATGCTCTCCGACGCCAAGCTCGACGAGCATCTGTCCGCCCTGCGCGACGTCGGACGCGATCTCCTGATCCGAATTCACTCCAGATCGCTCACCTTCAATCCGTACAGGGTCACCGATCAGTTGGTCGCAATGCTCGATCGGCATCGGGTGAACGCATTCGGCGTTCACGTTTGCCATCCGGACGAACTCAGTCCGGCCTTCACGGACGCAGTGAAGCGGATTCGGTCGGCGGTGCCGATCGTATTTTCCAACATGCCATTCCTGCGCGGCATCAACGACGACGAGGAGACGCTGCATCGGCTCTTCATCGAACTGTATCGCCGCGGCGTCAAACCGTACTACCTGTATCACTTCATGCCGTTTTCGCCGGGCGCGTCGGTCTACAAGGCCTCGATCCGCGACGCCATCCGCATCATGAACCGACTGAAGCGGCGCGTTTCGAACGTTGCGATGCCCGAGTATGTGCTGCCTCATGCGAAAGGAAAGTTTACGGTGCCGCTGTTCGAAGGCCAGGGCGACATCCCGCAGTTTGTAGAAACCGGCGAACAACGCATCTACCGGTTCGTCAACTGGCAGGGCGAAACGTGCGACTGGATCGACAACTGAACGGGCGCTGAGCGGTGTGCGGACTGATTTCTCATCCAGGTGAAAACATGCGACAAGACGCGGTTTTGTTTGTGCAAATCGAGGGCTCCTTGCTGTCGTTGACCAGCTATCGTGATTATCACTTCGAGGTCGCTCGCAAGATGGGTCTCGCGTGCCTGACGGCCGTCGTGCGCCGGCACGTGCCGACGGACGGCGATGCACGCGCGGCGCGCGACGACACATGGTGGCTCGATTCGCTTTCCGTCGAGTCGCTGCTGAGATTGCTCGAGCGTCTGGACGCGCACTATGACGTGGAGGCCGTCTTTTGCTATGCGGGGCAGGCGTCGGCCTATGGGGAGGTGGGCGCGGTGGTTGCCGAGGTTTGCCGGATGACCGGCCGAGTCCATTCTCCGTCGGCGGCCGTCGCCGCCTGCAACAACAAATTCCTGATGCGTGCGGCGCTGGAGGAACGGGGAGTACGGTCGATTCGACACGCAATGTGCAGCGATGTCGACGCGTTGCGAGAAGCCGCCGACACTGTGGGCTATCCGCTGATCGCGAAACCGCCTTACGGCGCGGGCTCGGCCTTTACCGCCAAGTGTCGCGACTGGAACGAATTGCGCGATCACTATCAGCGATTCACCGCGCAACATGGTCAGGCAGTGGTTTCGGACTACTACGGCATGCCGCACGACGTCCACGCCCGTGACGGCGCCCCGGTTCACTATGAGCCGGGCAAGAGCATTCTGCTTGAACAGTACATCGACGGCGTCGAAGGCAGCGTCGAATGCGTGATCGTCGACGATCAGGTTTATCCGGTGCTGATCAACGAAAAGCTGATCCTGACGGAGAAGCGCGGCACGGTGCTGGAAAACCTGCTGATCTCGCCACCGGTGTCTTTTCCGGCGCCCGCGATTGTCGAGATCAATCGGTATGCGATCGATTGTCTCAAAGCGATCGGCCTGCGCAACGCGATCGTCCACCTCGAATTCCGTCTGTCGCAGACCGGCCCGATCGTCATCGAGATCAATCCTCGGCTCGGCGGCCTTTATGTGAACGCGGCGCTCAAGGACATCGCGGGCCTCGACCCGTACGAGCTCTATCTGCGGATGCTGACACGGGCTTCCGGGCTGCACGAACGCATGCGAAGCGCCTGTGAACGCGCGGCGGACGGGCGCCAGCATTACTCGATGTTCGCGTTGTTTCCAGAGGCGAGCGGAACATTCAACGGAATCCGCGGGCTCGATTCCGTCATCGGCGATCCGGCGATCATCGAATGCAAGGTCGCCTGCCCGGTCGGTAGCGAGGTCCGGGCGGACATCGAGGAAAATTATCTGCTGAAGGGCTGGGCGGCAGTGAATGGGCGCGATCATGCGATCGATCTCTATGACCGGATCGTTCGCGATCTCGAGCCGGAAATCGTTTCCTGAACGAATGGCCCGACTCACGGGAGACACGATGTCCATCGATACCGTCATTGACGAGTTGAATCGCAACGGCTATTGCCATGCACCACGCTTCCACGGCGTGATCCGCTGCGATGGCGACGAGGTCGTTGCGTTCAAGCGCCACTGGGAACGCCTTGTCGTCGACGAGAACTATAAGCGCTACACGCGACGCGAACGGCGCTTCCTGCTGTATCGCTTCAAGCCGGGCCAACCGTTGGAAATTGACCGGAACACGAATTTCGAGCCAACCGCGACCTACGATGTGGACTACGTGCCGGGCGTCAATCGCTTGACCTATGCCGAGGACTCCTTCATAGAAAGTGCGATTCTCCGCCAGTTGCTGGACGTCGACATCGCTATCCTGGGGGAGCGGCTGGTTGCGGGGTGGGAGTACAAGATCGATGTCCATCTGTTCCGGATCATTGCGGAACAAGGTGAGGTCAGTCCGACCACATCGGGGATTCACCAGGACGGGTTGGAATGGGTCTTCATGCATTTCATCGACAGTCGCAATATCCGGCCGGTCGTATCGGAGATCCACGCGTCGAAAGTTTCCACCGTTCCCTTGTTCGCACGGCCGCTGACGGATTTCCTCGATACCGTGATCGTGAACGATGCCGTGCTGTACCACAGTGCCAATGCCGTTCAGCAAGCCAACCCGGACGAACTCGCGTTCCGGGACATGTTGCTGATTTCCTTTTCCTCAGCGAGATGAGCTGCCATGAAATCCGAGCTGGTTCTAGAAAAACGCGCTTCGTCTTCGTTGGCGCAGTTGTACGTCTGGTTGTCGTTCAAGACGATCTCGGACATCAGTTCGACGATGATCAGCATCGTTCTGGCGACCTATGCGCTCGAGGTCACGGGCTCCGCCGCGCTGCTGGGCTTGACGATGGCGTCGCGCCTGCTGGGTGCGGTGGCGGGCGGCGCCGCGGTGCCGCGGCTGAGCCGGTTCTCCCGCCGTACCCTGATCTTCGCCGCGGAAGCGGGCAGTGCACTGGCGATCGGCGTGCTGGCCACGTCGTCGCGTGCCGCCGACGCGTCGCTCATCTATTTCGTGCCGTTCTTCATCGGCCTTTTCCAGGGGATCTACCGGGTGTCCATCATGTCCGAGGTGCCGGAAATGGTGGGGCAGGAGGGCCGGCATCGTTTCAATGCGGTCCTCAGTGCGACCGATGGGGTGTCGGTGGTCGGCGGTAGCCTGCTCGCATCTGTGATTACGCAGTACCTGGCCTACAAGAGCGTATTCCTGATCGATTCGATCACGTTCGCGATCTCCGCCATCGCATTTCTGATGCTGGTGGGCAACATGCCGCGCCGGCATCGACCGGCCGAGGAGACGCACGCTGCGGCCGAGGCCGGCGCACTGCCGCGCGGGGCGCGTTATCTGTCGGTCATCGTGATGCTGGTGATCTGCGCGCGCTTCGTCGAAGCGTTCGGCTCGGGTACGCACAATGTCGGCTTCCCGATCAGGTCGCAGCTGTTCGACCCGAATCAGCCCGCGTTTCTGTATGGCTGGCTGATGGCTGTGTGGGGCGTCGGACGGCTCGTTTCCGCGGCAGTGACGCCGCGCTTGCTGGAGCGTCTCGAATCGCGTCACCAGCCACTCGAGCCGTATTTCATCGCGTTGCTGATCCTGACCTTCGCGTGCTTCCTCGGCGTCTTCGAGGTGCGTGGCATGTCGGGGATGTTGGGCTTCGTCTTGCTGGCGGGCATTTTCGACGCCGCCACGGAGACGATCTACTATTCGCTCCTGCAGTCGACGCCGGCCGCGTCGCGCGATCGCGTGATCGGTATCTCGTACGTTGCCGAGCGCACCGGCCTCGGATTGGGCATGCTGGCGGTCGGGTTCGTGTTCTCCCGGCTCGGAACGGACGTGACGGCACTGCTGTTCTACGGTGGCTCCATCGCGCTGGCCGGCGTGGCGTTCGTGGGCGTCAAAAGACGGCTGGCGCAGGGGGCAGCGGTCGGGCAGGTCGACTGATTCCGGATGTGTTCCCTGGTTCGTCAAGGCGACCCGAGACATCTTCTCCGAGCGCCCGCAACGGGCGGACGAGCGTCAAACAATCAAAGAGGCTTCCGCCGCTGCCCTGCCGTCGGCGAGGTCATGAGCCTGCATGCCCCCGCGCTGCGCAGCCGGCACAGGGTGACGACGGCCGTCAGCGCTACGCAGGTACCCGGCAGGGTTCTACCTATCCCAGACGAACGATAGATCGCTAGCGCTCCGGCGACTCCTCGGGCGCAGACGTCACGGCGGGCGGCAACGGGCGATTCGCAATCTCTGTCGCTTCAGTTCGCGGCACACCCAGCGTCTGCAAAAGGGATGAAGCTGCCCGCTCGGCAAAGCCGTTCTGACTGTACCCGATCATGTTCAACATGTCGGTAACCGGCTTCTCGTCCGCATCGAATCGGAGCTCGATCGCAATGGCGGTCAGTACCGCGCCCCCGACCGTGATCACGCTCATCAGCGGGTCGCTTGCCGAGAATCTCCCCGCGAGGATGCCTTTCTGAATATCCCTCAACAACCGCGGTCCGAGGCCGCGGCTGAGCGCTCGCATGGACAACCCTTCGCGCAGGAGAAATTGTCCCCAGACCGGCTCGCTTCTGGCTCGCAGCAATGTATGGCGCAGCGACACGGAAATGATCTCGGCCGGGTCGGTGAGGCTGCCTGCGATACGGTCCAGGGTATCCGCGAACTCCTCGAACACGATTTCCAGAACCGCGGCATGAATCGCTTCTTTCGATTCGAAGTGGTTATAGAACGACCCGAAGCCCACGTCCGCGGCTTCCGTGATTTCATTGATCGCGACACCTTCCATCCCCTTTTGCGCCATGAGTACGAAGGCGGCGTCCAGCAGGCGCGCCCGCGTCTCGCGCTTTCGGCGCGCGCCTCGCGGCTCACGAACCTCGGGGCTCGACGGCGCTTGCCCGTTCGGGGCGGCCGGCGACGGTGTTCTGGTGCGACGGGAGGTAGTGTTGGGCATCGGCATGCGCATGGGTTCGATGTTCGAGTATACGTTCGAACGTCAAAATTGACAAAGTTATCAGTTATGACTCTAATGTCATCGAGACGGCCTGCAGCGGCCAGTCCGAAGAATTGGAGGCAGAACGGTGGTGGAGACAAAACTGACGTGCGAGCCGGGCGTCCATGAAGGCAACGACGACGCGAGCGCTTCCGGCGGCCGCGACTTGCCATCGGATGTAGACGTGCTTGTGGTGGGCTGCGGCCCCGTCGGCGCGGCGATCGGCGCGCTTCTTGGCCGGGATGGCGTGCGTGTGCTTGTCGTCGACCGGGCGGCGGAGATCTTCATGGCGCCGCGTGCGATCGCGCTCGACAACGACGCGCTTCGCATCCTGCAGTACATCGGGGTGAGCGAAGCCGACCTCGATACGGTGGCGATCCCGTACGTCCGGATGCGCTCTCCCTGGTTCGGCGAGTTCGGTCGCATCAATACGCTGGGGAGCGTGGATGGCCATCCGAAGCTCGTGACGTTCTATCAACCGGACCTGGAGCGATGCTTGCGTGCCCGACTGGCCGCGCACCGCACCGCCCGAATGGCGCTGGGTGTGACGCTCGTCTCGCTCGACGAGCACGCCGATCACCTCGCCGCCACGCTCGACGGCGGGCAGGGCGCGCGGCACGTCGTGCGCGCTCGCTACGTCGTCGGTGCCGATGGTGCCAGCTCGATCGTGCGCCAGTTGATCGGACAGGATTTCAAGGGCAAGACGTTCGCGGAAGACTGGTTGATCGTCGACGCGCGAAACGTGCGCCGACCCATCGACCATGTCGAGTTCATCTGTGACCACCGGCGGCCGACGCCTCATATGACCGCTCCCGGTGGGCGTGAGCGTTGGGAATTCATGCTCCATCCCGGCGAGACGCGAGAGGAAATGGAATCCGACGAACGCATCCGCGAACTGCTCGCGCCGTGGGGCGGCATCGAGGACATCGTGATCGAACGCAAGGCCGTGTACCGCTTTCATGCCCGAACCGTCAGGGCCTTCAGCAAAGGACGCGTTTTTCTTGCAGGCGACGCCGCCCATATCACTCCGCCGTTCGCTGGCCAGGGGCTCGTCGCCGGTCTGCGCGATGCCGCAAATCTCGGCTGGAAACTGGCGTGGGTCGTCAAAGGCCACGCAACCCAGAAAATTCTGGACTCCTACGATCGGGAACGCCGGCCGCACGCGAAGGCGATGATCGGCGTCGCGAAATTCATGGGCAAGCTCGTGATGCCGCGAAATGCCGGGATCGCGTTGTTCACGCATGGTCTGATGCGATTGACACGGCTCGTTCCGCCGCTGCGGAATCACTTCGACGAGCTCGGAATCAAGCCGAAGAATGCGTTCCGGAGCGGTCTGTTCGTCCCCGGCCATTCATCCACGCGGCTCGTACGCGGCGCGGCGCTGCCGCAGGGATGGCTGCGCAAGCACGATGGCGCGATCCGCCTGAGCGACGACGTGTTCGGTAGCGGTCTCGCGTTGATCGGATTCGGACGGGACCCAGGCGTCGAACTCGACGCCGGCGCGCGAGCCGCGTTCATTGCGGCGGGGGGCGTCGTGGTGCGGGTCGTGCACCGCGGGCAACGCCTTCATCGCATCGACAACGACGGATGGGAAGACCTGGACGGTACGTTCATGCCGGGTGTCGTGCGGTTTGGCTGGGCGGCCGTGATTCGGCCGGACAAAACGGTCCTGCACGAAGGCCCGGTAGCCGACTCGACCCGTCTCGTTCTCGAATCCCTGCGATTGCTTGGTGCGCGCACGTCGTTGTCGTCGCTGACTGATCACGTTGCCCAGCCGATTTCCTGAGGCCCCCATGAAGCTCACTACTGCACAACCCGCACGGAGCCCCAGCCGACGACGAAGGCCCGGGCGCTTTCCTATCTGATGTTCGAGCGTCCCGATCTCGAACGGGCCGAACGATTTCTCAACGATTTCGGCCTGCGGACGGTATCCCGTGACGGCGATCAACTGTTCCTTCGGGGCACGGCCGCCACACCGTTCTGCTACGTCGTCCGGCGGGCTGAAAAAAACCGCTTCGTCGGCTTCGGGCTCGAAGTCGACGGCATCGACGCACTGCGAAAGCTTGCCGACGTGCCGGGCGCGTCGGACGTGGAGCCGTCGCCGTGGCCCGGTGGCGGGCATCGCGTCACGCTCGTCGATCCGTCGGGTTTTCGTGTCGACGCAGTCGCGGGACAAGCGCGGGCCGGCGCCCTGCCGCACCGGTCGGCGTTACCGTTCAACTCGCCCGATTCCATCGTTCGCGTGAACGATACCCAGCGTCCGCCGCTGGAAGTGCCGGAAGTGATTCGCCTCGGTCATGTCGTGCTCGAACTCGCCGATTTCCAGGCGACCTGCGCGTGGTACACGTCTCACTTCGGCTTCATCCCGAGCGACGTTCAGGTGTTGCCGGATGGCTCGCCCGCCGTCGCGTTCCTGCGACTCGATCGCGGGGCGACACCCGCCGATCACCATACCCTGGCATTGGCACAGGGATTCGCAGCGCTGTACAGCCACTCGGCATTCGAGCTGGTTGACGCGGATGCCGTGGGGGTCGGGCAGCGTGTGCTGAGCGAAAGAGGATGGACGCACGCATGGGGAATGGGGCGCCACATTCTCGGAAGCCAGGTCTTCGACTATTGGCAGGACCCGTGGGGCGACAAGCACGAACACTATTGCGATGGGGACATGTTCACGGCGGACGTGGCGACGGGCATCCACGAAGTCAGCCGTGAAGCGATGTCGCAGTGGGGCCCGCGGATGCCGCGCAGCTTCACCAAACCGAAGATCACCGCGGCGAGCATCGCATCGCTCATCCGAAACCTCCGGACCAGTCCGGACGTCACGTTCGCGAAGCTGCGCACGCTCGCGAAGCTGTTTGCGTGACCTTCATCTTCACTCAGACCTGTTCGAGGCATCTTCATGGCATTGCACGTCTTGCACTACCGGCATCAGGGGCGCGCCCAATGGGGCGTGGTGAGGCATCACCGGATCACACCGATACCGGGCGACTACTCGACCACTGGCGAATTCGTGCGAGCCCATCGGATCGATGAACTCGCCGCGCTCGGTGGAGAAACGATTTCCGAGTCGGACGTCGAGTGGCTGTCGCCGGTCACGCGCAATCAACGGTTCGTTTGCCAGGGCGCGAACTATCGTCAGCACATGATCGAGTCCGGCATGAACCCGGATGCGAAGTCATTCAACATGATCTTCACGAAGGCGACGAGCTGCATCGTCGCCGCCGATTCCGACGTCATCCGGCCGCAACATGTGCGGTTTCTGGACTACGAGATCGAACTGGGGCTCGTGCTTCGCCGCGATATCACGTCCCGGCAAGCCATCACGGACAAGAACCTGCACGAGTACGTGGCCGGCCTCGTGATCGTCAACGACTATTCCGCACGCGATATCCAGATTCCCCAAATGCAGTTTTACAAGGGAAAAAGCTATCGGACGTTCGGGCCGGTCGGGCCGTATCTGTGCCTGCTGGAGGCCAGCGATATCGCGCGGCTGCGCGCGCTGACACTGACACTGACCGTGAACGGGGAAGTGAGGCAGAGCGATTCGACCGGGAACCTCGTATACGGTCCGGCCGAAACGCTCACGGAGCTTTCGGGTGTTCAGGATCTGAACGCCGGTGACTTGCTTGCAACGGGCACGCCGTCCGGATGCGCGCTCAGCATTCCGTCGCCGGCGAAGCAACGGATTGCCGCGTTGCTGCCGGAGCACATGAAGTGGCGGATGTTCACGAAGGTTCAGGCCGCTCGCCCGCAGTACCTGAAGGCCGGGGATCTGGTCGAAGCACGGATCCGGAGCAGGGACGGGGCGATCGACCTCGGTGTGCAACGCAACCGAATCGTGGACGAGCGCGCATGAACGCCATCGCAACCGAAGCGGACGTGCTTCGGATCGAAAACCAGGGGCCGCCCGACGACCTCCCGGCCAGCACTTACGAGATGATCGGCCGCGGTGCGGCGATCGACCCGAGCGCGCCGGCCTTGTCGTTTTTCCTGCGCGCGGACGATCATCGCAAGCCATTGCGCTGGACCTATTCGGCGCTTCTGCGGGATATCACCCGCGCCGCGAACCTGTTTTCGCGCCTGGGCATCGATCGCCACTCGGTGGTCGCCTACGTGCTGCCGAACTTGCCGGAGACGCATTTCGTCATCTGGGGCGGCGAAGCGGCCGGGATCGTATGCGCAATCAATCCGTTGCTGGAGGGACCGGCGATCGCATCGCTGCTCAAGGCCGCAAACGCAAAAGTGCTGGTGACGCTGGCACCCTTTCCGGGAACGGATATCTGGTCGAAGATCCATCCCGTCCTGAGCCAGGTGCCGTCGCTGCAAAGCCTCGTCCTGGTCGATCTGGCCGAGCGAGTGCAGGGGTGGCGCCGAATGGCCGCACGCGCGATGCAGCGTCGCGAATGCAAGCGGTTGCACGGGTGCGCGGGCGTGCGCGGCGCCGTTCCGCGCCACATCGAGATCCACGATTTCGACCGTGCGATGTCGCGTGAATCCGGCGATTCGCTGCTGATCCCCCGGCGTTTCGAAGCCGACGACATATCGTCCTACTTCTGCACGGGCGGCACGACGGGATTGCCGAAAATCGCGATTCGCCGGCACGGCAACGAGGTGGCCAATGCGTGGAGCGTCGGGCAGGTCGTCGGCGCCGGGATGGGCCCGGGGAAGACCGTTTTCTGCGGACTGCCGCTGTTCCATGTCAATGCCGTGCTGGCAACGGGCCTGGTGCCGTTCTCGCGTGGCGCACATGTGGTGCTGGGCACGCCACAGGGCTATCGCGGCGACGGCGTCGTCAAACGATTCTGGGAAATCGTCGAGCACCACAGGATCAACTTCTTCAGCGCGGTGCCGACCTTGTATTCGGCATTGCTCGACGTGCCCGTCGACGGTCGGAATATCGACTCGCTCGAGTATGGGCTCTGCGGCGCCGCGCCGATGCCCGTGGAAGTATTCCGCACGTTCCAGGATCGCACCGGGGTCCGGATTCTCGAAGGTTACGGGCTCACCGAGGGCGCATGCGTGAGCAGCGTCAATCCGCCAGGCGGCGAACGGCGTCTCGGTTCGATCGGTTTGCGCATCCCTGGCCAGATGATGAAGGCGGTGATGCTCGACGACGCCGGCCGCTACGTGCGCGATTGCGTCGAGAACGAAGTCGGTGTGCTGACGATTTCCGGGCCGAACGTGTTCGCGGGCTATCTTCAGGAAGATCAGAACAAGAGCCTGTGGCTCGATCTCGGCGACGGCCGGCAGTGGCTCAACACCGGGGATCTCGCGCGGCGCGATGCGCAGGGCTACTTCTGGCTCACGGGGCGCCGCAAGGAGCTCATCATCCGGGGCGGGCACAACATCGATCCGGCGACGATCGAAGAACCGCTGCACCGCCACCCGGCAGTGCAGATCGCCGCGGCAGTCGGACGTCCCGACGTGCATGCAGGCGAGCTGCCGGTCGCCTACGTGCAGTTGAAAGCCGGCGCAACGGCAACCGAGACGGAGCTCGACACGTTCATACGCAGCTCGATCGGCGAGCGTGCCGCGATTCCGAAGCGGATTCATATCGTCGATGCGATGCCGCTCACGGCGGTCGGCAAGATCTTCAAGCCCGAACTCAAACGATGGGAGACGTTCGACGCACTGATTTCCGCGCTGAAGGATGCCGGCGTCGAGGGTGCGCGGGTGAGCATGGTGGACGATCCGGCGCGCGGGCTCGCGTTGCATGTGGCGCTGAGCGATCGCGCGCAGATAGCGAAGACCAATACGGTGCTGGGGCGCTTCCCGTTTGCCTTTTCGACTTCTGTCGAACCCGAACATCACTGATTGTCGATGCTCGGAGCGTTTGGGGTTGAAGTAAGCAAGTAACTTTGGAATCCGAAGTGACTGAAAAATGGAATCTTGATTGACGAAGCAGCGCCCGATGCTTTTGGCGTCGCGCGTCATAAGCGCAGGACCGGCCCGCAAGTCATGCCCGGCGCACGGGAATGAAGACAGGTTTCACGATTCTTGAACACCAACACCAAAATCTGGAGACAATCATGAAGCGAATCAGCGCAGGAACCGTCGTACTGGTCGCGGCCATCTCTGGCGCGCATGCTCAATCAGCCGGTCAGTGGGTAGTCAATGCCGGCTGGTCCCATTTCGCGCCGCAGGGGTCGGCTGATCCGCTGACCGTCAATGCGCTCGGCCAGTCACAAGTGATGACCGGCAGCGGTGGGGAGATCGCAAGCGGCGATACGTTCGGACTGACCGCGACGTACTTCCTGACCGACCATATCGCGGCGACGACGGTCATGGGTTTTCCGCCGACATGGCACTTGAACGGCGCAGGTACGCTCAGCGGTTTCGGCGAGCTGGGGACCGCGCGGGCCTGGAGTCCGGCGATCATCTTCAACTACTACTTCGGCCAGCCGAATGCACGGTTCAGGCCGTATCTGGGCGCCGGCGTCACCTACACGTGGTTCAGCAACATCAAGCTCAGCAACCCCGTTTCCACCGGCCAGATCTATTTCTCGCCGACCGTCGGGACAGCGCTCGAGGGGCCGACATCCGTGTCACTCAGCAATTCCTTCGCGCCCGTCGTCAACGGCGGCCTGACGTACAACATCGATTCTCACTGGTCGATCAACGCGTCGGTGGCGTATTCGTGGGTATCGACGCGCGCCACGCTCACTACCCGGTCATCCGTCGGCACGGTCACGAGCACCAGCAAATTCCGCGTCAATCCGATCGTGACGTTCCTGTCGGTCGGATACCGCTTCTGAACCGCATCGGCCAGGACACGCCGCACGCGTGCTGCAGTCGCCGCCTTGCGCGGCGACGTGACGATCGCCGTCGAGTTTCAGCGGCGCATGGCCTGACCGCGGACGTCTCGTGATCGTTGCTCGCGAGATGCGTCGAGTGCGGCCGGAACATTGAGGAGGACTAACCCGAACGATGGATATGACCCACGTGGTGCCGATGATGAATGTGACACCGACGTTAGGAATGTTCGAGCACGCGCTCTATCGGCATAAGTGACAAAAATATCAGTATTGAGTTTAATGTCACCAAATGTTGTGGCCGGCCCCCACGGGGCGTGGTTACCGCTCTCGGCGACGACGGCGTTGGGGGTGACTTGATCCCAAGGGAGCGAACTCGCAGCGGGGGCGCCCCGAACCGTCTTACGCGGGTGTTACCCGGGGAGGGAGAGGTGAGGTCGATTAACTGTGTTTACGCCGCCGCGCTCATCGCGGGATGGGCAGCGCCCCATGCGCATGCCGAACTGGGCGGCGCACCGATATCGCTGTCCGCCGCCGATCATGCGGCGAAAGTGCGTGTGATGCGGCCTGCGAATCGGGCGGCCGATGGCCTGACGGCGAGTCCAGCCGTGTACATCGTCCGTGAATCCACGCTCGAATCTGGAACCGTGATCCGCGAATACACATCGGGCGACGGAATCGTCTTCGGCGTCGCGTGGCAAGGGCCGACGGTTCCCGATCTCGCGTCGGTGTTCGGCAATTATCTTCGCGATTACAGGGCGGGCGTGGAAGCCGCGCATGCAAGTCGTGGCTGGCGTACGCCGGTATCTGTTTCGACGCGCAATCTCGTGATCAAGACAGGAGGGCACATGGGCGCATTTTCCGGGCAAGCCTGGTTGCCGCCCGCGCTTCCGTCCGGCCTGACCGGTAACGATATCCTGTAACTCCGATGAAAATGATCATGAGCATTTTTCGTACGGTCGTCCGGTGGTTCGGCATATTCAGCTTGATGATCGTTTCGACAGCTTTCCTGGTCGCGTGCGGCGGCGGCGATTCCGGTTCCGGCGAAACGGGCGCCAGTAGTTCTGGCACATCGGACGGCAACACCGGGAATACCGCCATCATTACGGTTGCGCGAGGCGTTGCACGCGTCGTCAACATTCCGACCGTCAACATCAAGATTTGTGCGCCCGGAACGTCAAGTTGCCAGGTGGTGTCCAATGTGCTCGTCGACACGGCATCGTATGGCTTGCGGATCGTACGTGATGCCATTCCGAGCGTTATCGACAGTCTGCCTAAAACAACCACGAGCGACGGAGCGACGCTTTCCGAGTGCGGCAAGTTCGTTTCGAGTTATACGTGGGGCACGGTTCGAACGATCGACCTTGCCATTGGCGATGAACGTGCGCGTTCCTTGCCGGTGCAGATCATCGGCGATCTCGGAACGGATAACGTGCCAAGTTCCTGTACAAACGGGAATGAATCGGCGAACTCGGCCACGGCGCTTGGTGCAAACGGCATTCTTGGAATTGGCCCGGCGCCGTATGATTGCGGCGCACCCTGTGTGAAGGTCGCGTCGTTGAGCAACTACTACGCGTGCGCGGACGGAAACTCGAGTTGCGAACAAGTCACCGTGCCGCTATCGCAACAGATCAGCAATCCTGTCGGTCAATTTGCCGTAGACAACAACGGCGTGATTGTACAAATGCCGCAGATTTCAGAAGACGGTCGGGAAAGCGCGACGGGCTCGTTGATTTTTGGCATCGGCACGCAAAGCAACAATGCATTCGGTGCCACCACGAAGCTGATGTCGACGACGACGGGTGATGTGCCGGGAGCATTCCTTTCCAGAAAGGTCACCGCGTTCTTCGATACCGGATCAAATGCGAATTTCTTCGATGACTCGTCGCAGATTACGTGTACCAGAAACACGCGATTCTATTGCCCGTCAACGACGACCACTTATGCCGCGACCCTGGTTGGGCTCGACGGCACGGTGAGCATGATTTCCCTGTCCGTGGCAAACGCAGATACGTTGTTCTCGAGGAGTTCGACATATGCATTCAATGACGTCGCCGGTCACTTCGGATCGTCCTCCTGGCTAGATCTCGGGCTGCCCTATTTTTACGGTCGGACAATCTATTTTGGTCTGGATCGTTCGGCGGAAGGCGGGTCTGCGCCTTACGTCGCATACTGATGCCTCGAGCAGGGCCGGATACTTGTCATTGATCTTCAATCGGTCGGAAATTGCGTCACCGAAGGCGATGGGTATTGGATCGGGGTGAGACCGGCCCGTCCAGTCGGTCTGCTCAAGCGCTTATCGGCACGCGGCCATTCGCCCCTTCATGCACTTGAACCACAGCCTCACGGCCCCGACCCCGCCCGCCACCGGGATGCGCGGCAACAGAAACGGATCGTCGGTCGCACCGGCGCATCCGCGCCGGGTCGTCGTCGCGTTGCCGTAACCGGCAGCGATGACTTGATTGCGCACGCGCGCGTCGAGATCACCGTACGGATAGCAGAACGATTCGACGCATTGCCCGCTCAGCATTTCGAGTTGCCGCTTCGATTCGGTAAGCTGAAAGTCCGAAACAGGCGCCGGCACATACGACAGCGCGACGTGATCGAGCGTATGCGAGCCGATTTCATGGCCGTGATCGCGCCACGCTAGCATGTCCTCGCAGGTCATCAGCGGCGAGCGCGTGGTCGGCGCGCCAGCATCCCAGTCGTTCGCGCCGCCGAACCGTCCGGCGACGAAGTAGCAGGTCGCGGTGAATCCGAGTGCGTCCAGCACGGGCATCGCATGCGTCAGCACGTTGAGAAAGCCGTCGTCGAACGAAATACCGAAGACCTTGCCCTGCCGCTCCCCGCGCAGGTACGGCTGCAGTTCGCGCACGCTCACGCCGCGGTAGCCGAGCTGCCGGAACAGCGTCATCTGGCGGCGGAACGCGTTGGGGGCGACGCTCAGGCTGCGCAGCCGGTCGGTCGGCGGCGGCAGCGGGCGGATCTGGTGATACATCAGGATCGGATAGCGTGGAGTGCGCGCAAGCATCGGGCGGATCGCAGGAAAGCGGGATTACGCGGCCTTGCGGAAAATCCGCAGGGTCTTGAAGTCGCCGACCTCGGCGAAATCGGCACGAGCGGCCCATTGCGCGATGATCGGCTCGGCCTTCCGGTAGGCCGACGAGCCCTTGTAGAACAGTAGATGGCCATTGGGTGCGGTATGGCGCGCGAACAGGTCGAGTACCGCTTCGTCGGTCTTCGCGCCATAGCGGCTGTTCGCTTCGTCGCGGAATTCGCACAGATGAAACAGCGTGACGACGTCGAACGTCGGCAGCAGGTTCGAATGGCTCGTATAGATGTCGCCGAAATACGCGAGGTAGGTCTTGCTCACCTCGGGCTGCCGCGTGACGAGATCGACGTACGACTTGTATTCCTTCGGCGATGCCGTCACGCCGAAGACGGTGTTGTTCAGATGCGGCCGTGCGCATTCGACGCCGACATGGTGATGCCCGCCGGTACCGAAGTGATAGATGCGGATGCCCTTGAGGCGCACGGATTCCAGCCATTCGACGAAGTGCACGTCGCACGGACATTCCTGCGTGCGCAGGTCCCAGTACTTCTTCCAGATATTCATTGCCATTTCGTGGATCTCAAGGAGGTCACCCAGCGATAGGGGTTGTGTCGAATCGATTTGTGATAGACGGACAAGGTCGCGTCGACGAACGCGTCGAACGAGAATTCGCGCTTGCCTTTCAGCCGCGCGCTGCGCCCCATCGCACGGATGCAGCCGGGCTCCTGCACGATCGCGCGCAGGATCGCTTCGATTGCCGCGGGCTCGCGCGGCGGGACGACCCAGCCGTCCACGCCCGGTTCGACGTTTTCGGGCAGCCCGCCCACGCGCGTCACGATCGCGGGGCAGCCGAGCGACATCGCTTCGCGGCACGCATACGACAGGCTCTCGTGGTACGACAGCACGAACGACACGTCGATGATCGAGAACGGCGCCCGCACATCGTCGAGGCGCCCGGTGAACGCGGTGCGCGACGCCATGCCATGCCGCGCGAGTTGCGCGCGCTGCTCGCCGGACGGCTCCGCGCCGACCAGCAGCACGCGAAACCGCTCGCGCTCGGTTTCGGGCAGGCGGCCGAGCGCGGCGATCAGGTCCATCCAGCCTTTTTCGGGCGCGGTGCCGGCGCTGCTGCCCAGCACGATCGCATCCGCGCCGGACGTGCCGAACAGCGCGATCTTGCGGCGGCGGATCTCGTCGGCCGCGAGTCGTTCGGCAGCGGGCCGGCGCACGCCGTGCTTGACGACCGTGACGTTGCCGTACGGCGAGCGCAGCGCGAGCATGCTGGCGACGTAGTCGCTGACCGCGATCGTGTGGTCGGTGGCCAGCCGGGCGCGCAGCAGGTTGCCGAAGCTGTCGGCGCGATAGGTGTTGTGCTTGGTCAGCACGACCGCCGGCCGATACCGGCAGCCGAGCAGCGCCAGCATCACCTGCCGATGATCGGCGGACCCGTTCACGTGGATCACATCGAAGCGCTCGGCGGCGATCCGCTGGCGCAGCCTGAGAATCTCCCGGCACAGCTGGTTCCAGCGCGGCTTGAATTCCATGTCGAAGATCGCCACGCGGGGACTGTCCTTCAGCAGTCGCGACAGGCGGCTGCCTTCCGGCGACGCCACGGTCACGCGGTGATGGCGGCTCATCGCGACGGCGAGATCGCGGACGTAGGTGTCCTGGCCGCCGCCGTAATCGCCGTGGAAGTTGGTGTACAGAATGTTCATCACGATGCCGCTTTTTTATCGATCCGTCATTTAAGAGGAATACTGATGAAATGCCGGACTCGATCTGATGGAAGCCATGGCGCGAACGCGGTGCCGCGTTTCCGGCCCGGGATTGCGCGTTGACGTCGGCGCACGGCGTCAATGCGAATCATTTCCAAATATTACAGATCGTTTACGTGCCGTAGTGTCGAGGTCTGCGCATCTTTGTGAGAATGTGTCGCGATCGCTGAATCGTGTCGCCCCGGGCGTGACGATCTCTCGCGGGACCGCTACCTGCAACGGCGGCGCCGGATTTGATCCCGACAGGTACCTTCCCTATAATGCGACGATTTAGTCCGGTTATTTCGGGAAGCATGGCGCGCACACGAAACGAAAACCTTCACCAGCAACGCCGCGAGCAGATCCTCACCGCGGCCGCCCGGGTCTTCAAGGCCAAGGGGTTCCACGGCGCGCGTACGGAAGATATCTGTGCGGCGGCCGACATGAGCGCGGGCGCGGTGTTCCGGTATTTCGCCGACAAGCGCGAGATGATCGACGCGATCATCGCGGTCGAGGTCGAGCGTTATACGCAGGACTTCGATCGCATCCTCAGCAAGGACGGGTTGCGTTGGCTGGCCAACATCACGGCCGACGAACTGACCGGGATGCTGGCGCAGGGCGATGACGGCCTAGGTGTCGACAGCTGGCTCGAACTCGCGCGCGATGCCGAGCGCCGCCCCGATATCGTCGGGCTCGACCGGAAGATGCGCGCGGATCTCGCGGGCTTGCTGGCGAGCGGCCAGGCCGAAGGCTGGGTCCGGCCATCGCTGAATCCGGCAGGCACGACGAACATCGTCTTCGCGATGTTCAACGGCCTGTGGCTCGACCGCAGCCTCGGCACGTCCGTCGACATGGCACGGACGGCCGCCGCGCTCGGCGATTTCTTCCGCACCTACGTACTGGTTGCCTGACGCCCGACATGGCCGGCGCGCCGCGTTGACGCATTCGCCCGCCCGCCGTGCCTTTCCGGGCAAGCTGCGTCCTACCTGATCCGCTGACATTCCCCGGCATCCGGCCGCACCGGAAGCCGGCCGGACCGCGACACCGGCCGTTTCCCGACGACATCAGGACGCAAATCAACTCGCGGGGCTTTCAGATTTGAAAGCCGGTGCACCATTTGCGTTAGAATGCCCCCCCTTGTCCGTCCTGGCGACCGCCCGACGCGGACAGGTACCCGCATGGAGACACAGGTTTCGATTCGCAGCCGGACGCGAATGATCGACCCGCCGTCAGCAACATACGCCTTGTAATTTGGACCACTAATGAAGAAGAAGCACAACATTACCAAGTACATCGTTGTCGCGATGATGCTTGGTATCGCCGTGGGTTACGCCTGCCATAGCGCGTTTCCCGACCCGAAGATGGCGAAGGAAGTCGCCGGCTACGTGTCGTTGCTGTCCGATGTATTCCTGCGCTTGATCAAGATGATCATCGCGCCGCTGGTGTTCGCGACGCTGACCGTCGGCATCGCGCAGATGGGCGACGGCGGCGCGGTGGGCCGCGTGGGCGTCAAGGCGTTCGGCTGGTTCTTCATCGCGTCGTTCACGTCGCTGCTGCTCGGTCTGCTGACCGCGACGCTCCTGCAGCCTGGCAGCCACCTGAGCCTGCCGCTGCCGCCGTCCGATGCGGCGCTCAACCTGAAGACGGGCGCGTTCACGCTGAAGGATTTCGTGGTGCACCTGGTGCCGAAGTCGATCGCCGAGGCGATGGCGAACAACGAAATCCTGCAGATCGTCGTGTTCTCGATCTTCTTCGGCACCGCGCTGTCCGCGCTCGGCGAATCGGGCAAACGCCTGACCGGCGTGATCGACGATCTCGCGCAGGTGATGCTGAAGGTCACGGGGGCGGTGATGGGGTTCGCGCCGGTCGCGGTGTTCGCGGCACTCGCGTCGACGATCACGACCGAAGGGCTCGGCATCCTGCTCACGTTCGCGAAGTTCATGGCGAGCTTCTATCTGGCGCTCGCGCTGCTGTGGGCCGTGCTGACGCTGGCCGGCGTGACGTTCCTCGGCAAGCGCGCGTTCACGCTGATCCGGCTGATCCGCGAGCCGTTCCTGCTGTCGTTCGCGACGGCCAGCTCCGAGGCCGCGTATCCGAAGCTGCTGGACGCGCTCGATCGCTTCGGCGTGAACCGCAAGATCTCGAGCTTCGTGCTGCCGATCGGCTATTCGTTCAACCTCGACGGCTCGATGATGTACTGCACGTTCGCGGTGCTGTTCATCGCGCAGGTATACGGCATCCATCTGCCGCTCGGCACGCAGATCACGATGCTGCTGATGCTGATGGTGACGTCGAAGGGAATGGCCGGCGTGCCGCGCGCGTCGCTGGTCGTGATCGCGGCGACGCTCAACCAGTTCAACCTGCCCGAAGCCGGCTTGCTGCTGATCATGGGCGTCGACATGTTCCTCGACATGGGGCGCTCGGCCACCAATGCCGTCGGCAACTCGATCGCCGCGGCCGTGGTCGCGAAGTGGGAAGGGCAGCTCGACGCGCCGCGCGACGACGACGATTCGGACGGTGCGCGCGTCGCCGAGGTGAAGGTGCGGGAAACGTCGGCATGATGCGTGGCAAATGCGGCAGTGCAACGCCGCGTTGCCCGACCCGCGGCAAATGACATTCGCCGGCCTGGATTCGATACGGATTCAGGCCGGCGACGTGTTTTGGGGCAGTGGCTTTTCCCGATGTTTCCGAAATGGCATTCGCCGTTTCAATTGATCGCCGTCGAATCGGCGGCGATATTCCGGCAGGCGCTTGCCTGATTTTCCCGATTCCCGGTTCGGCGCGTAAGTGACCATTCACTGACGCGCGGCGGGCGCTCGCCAAAAGCGCGGGCGATTCGCAATTTTTTTCGATTTATATAACGCTATTCTCGCCCTGCGCATTATCGAATGCATGCCGTATGTCATACCGACTGCGCCGGATGATTCGGGGAAGAATTGACATCTCGCGGGCTTCAAGCCATCTGGCCGGCCGATCCCTCATGTGAATGACTACCCTGTTCAGGAGAGCATCCGTCATGGTCGCCAGAAAACGCATCCACGCCGCGCTCGTTGCCGCGGCGATCGCCGCATTTGCGCCCGCCACTCATTCAGCCAACACCACCGACTGGATCGCGAACACGTACGGCACGCTCGGCGCGCACGTCGGCAACGTCGCGCGCGCGATGTGGGTTGCGCCCGAAGGCGTGATCTACACGGCGTCGATGTGGGACGAGGATGAAGGCGGCGTCGCGATTTACCAGAACGGCAAGAGCATCGGCTCGATCGGCGCGCATTCGGAATTCCAGGGCAGCGCGATCACGGGCAACGCGACGTCGCTGTTCGTCGCGCTGCAGCCCGGCAAGACGTACGGCAGCGGCGCGGTGGGGCGCTACAACCGCGCGACAAAGGTTCGCGACCGCGTGATCCAGATCAGCGCGGCGACCAACCAGCCGCGCATCGACGTCGTCACCGGGCTCGCGACGGCCGGCTCGCTGCTCTATGCGAGCGACTTCTACGGCAATCGCGTGCGCGTGTTCACGACCGATGGCGTGTGGCAACGGGATATCGCCGTGTCGGCGCCGGGCGCACTCGCGGTGGACGGTGCGGGCAACGTGTGGGTCGCGCAGAAAAGCGCCGGCTCGATCGTCGGCTTCAACCCGGCCGGCGCGCTGCTCGATACGATCCGGATGCCGACCGGCTCGCATCCGTCGGCGCTGTATGTCGATGCGGCGGCCGGGCAACTACTGGTGGGCGACGAAGGGCCCGACCAGAACATCAAGCGCTATTCGATCTCGGGCCGGCCGGCACTGGCCGGCACGTTCGGCGTGCGCGGCGGTTATCTCGACACGACGACGGGCATCAAGGGGCAGGTCGGCCCGCAACGCTTCACGCGCATCGTCGGGATCGGCAAGGACAGCGGCGGCAATCTCTATGTGCTCAACAACCCGTGGGGCGGCAGCTGGGATCTCGGCCGCAACGGCGCGACCGACATTCATGCGTACGGCAGCAACGGCAACCTGCGCTGGACGCTGCAGTCACTGAACTTCGAGGGCATCGCCGCGCCGGACCCGGTCACGGACGGCGCGCTGTTCTATGGCGCCACGCATATCTACAGCGGCAGCGCGGGCGGCAAGTTCGTCGCGAACACCGTCGATCCGTTCACGTATCCGTCGGACCCGCGGATCAACATGAACGATACGCAGCGCGACGAACACTTCGGGCTGCTCACGTCGGTCGGCGCGAACCGGATTCTCGTCGCGGCCGGCCAGAACCCGCCGGTCTTCTACTTCTATCACTTCAACGCGGCGAACGGTTACGTCGCGATTCCGGACGGCTCGATTCCGGGCCCCGCGTTCAATACCACGCAGCGCGTGACGGGCGGCTTCAGCCTCGACAGCCAGGGCGGCGTATGGGCCGGGCTCGACAAGACGGGGGCGATCACGCATTACCCGCTGACCGGCTTCGACGCGAACGGCAAGCCGTCGTGGGGGCCGGGTGTCGCGACCCGCATTCCGGCCAGCGTCGTGCCGCTGACGCGCATCGTCTATCTCGCGGACAGCGACACGATGGTGCTCGCGCAGGGCGCGATCGGCAGCAACGACTGGACGTCGATCGGCACGCGCATCGAGGTATATCACGGCTGGCGCGCGGGCAATACGACGAAGCCGGACCCGGTGATCACGCTGCCGCACAGCGGCGCGAAATCGATCGACGCGGCGGGTAACCATCTGTTCGTCGGCTACTGGTTCAGCAGCAGCGGGCCGCTGTGGCCGAACGTCGACGCGTTCAACCTCACCACCGGCAATCTCGACACGACGCTGGTCAATGCGAGCCCCGCGACGGTCGACACCAGCAGCGCGATCGACGCGATGTACAGCATCCGCGCGTACCGCCGGTCGAACGGCGAGTACGTGGTGATGAAGAACAACGTGAAGGGGAACAGCATTACCGTGTACCGGTGGACGCCCTGACGGGCTGAAGGTGCCGAACGTGCGGCCGCGTCGGGCAGCGGCCGTACTCGCGAAGTCGTGAAAGCAATCGTGAGCATTTTCGCGGGATTGTTGCGCAATGCGCATGCAATGCACCGCGGGCACCCTGCGCGCCGCGCCGTGCCGGACCCGCTTCCCGAACCTCCCGACGTGGAAATGCGGTTCCGTGCACAATGGCGGCGGCTCCCGCAGACGTTGTGCGGGCGTGCACGATGAACGAGCGCGGCGGTCCCTGCCGCGTTTCTTATGCTTGAAGCGACCCAACGATGAAGAAGAAAACGATCCCGAATCGCCTGTTGACGATCGTCGCGCTGGCCGGCGCACTGAGCGGCCCGGTCCATGCGCAGACGGCGGAGACGGTCGCGACCGTCAACGGCACGCCGATCACGCAGGCCGACGTCGATACGCTGCTGCGCGCGTCCGGGCAGCCCGATTCGCCGCAGATCCGCCAGGCGATCAAGAACCAGCTGATCACGCGCGTGCTGGTTCAGCAGGCAGCCGAGAAGGCGAACTATGCGGACAAGCCCGAGGTCAAGGCGGCGATGCAGCAGGCGAAGGTGACGGCCGAGGTGCAACTGTACCTGCGCGACCACGTGAAGCCGGAGCCGGTGACCGACGAGCAGGTCAAGGCGCGCTACGACGAACTGGTCGCCGCGCTCGGCAAGAACGAATACAAGCCGCGCGTGATCGTCGTCAAGGACCCGGTCGCGGCGGCGACCGTGCTGAGCGAGCTGAAGGCGGGCAAGTCGTTCGACGGGCTGGCACGCCAGTACAGCCTGGCGCCGAGCCGCGATACCGGCGGCGAGCTGCCGTGGGTGAGCTTCAACACGCCGGCGGCGGAAGGCAAGACGGCCGGGTTGCCGCTGCCGGTTGCGCAGGCGCTCGAGAAGCTGACGGTCGGCGCGACGACGAAGGATTCGATTCCGGTCGATGGCGTGCGGGCGATCGTGAAGCTGGATGCGAAGCGGCCGACGCAGGTGCCGGGTTTCGAAACCGCGAAGCCGACGCTTCAGCAGCAACTGCAGGCGATCGCGGCCGAGAAGGCGAGCGCGCAGATGATCGGCAATCTGCTGAAGGACGCGAAGATCACGCAGTAAGGGCCACGCGATGGCGTCGACATGACGCGCGTCACGCGTGCCAGACCATGCTCGCGCTCGTGTCGGTTGCCGACGCGACGCGAAAGCCGAGCCGTTCGTAGAGCCGCCGCGCCGGGTTGCCGTGCAGCACGCTGAGCGACACGGGCACGCGCGCGTGCGCCGCATCGGTCAGCAATGCGTGCAGCACGGCTTCGCCGATTCCCTGGCCCTGGCGCGCGGGGAGAATCTGGATCTGATGGACGTGCCATTCGCTGGCGGCGCGTGTCACCTTCAGCAGGCCAATGGCATCGGCGCCTTCACAGACGATCATCGCGTCGTCGAAGTTCGCGCGGATGCGGCGGTCGTGCGCTTCATCGTCGGTCGGCGCGCCGACGCGCTGCAGATGCTCGGTCATCGTGAGTCGACGGAGCGTCAGCAGGAACGGGAGATCTTCCTGAGACGCAGCACGCAGATGGATCGCGGGTTTCATCAGTGATGAGAGGTTGCGTCGGGCGCGACGCTTCGGTGCGGATCACATGCCCGGCAACCGAATTTGCAGGCCGGCCGGGCGATGTTCGAGGACATCCGTGACCTCGTATTCGGTTTTTGCCCCGTCCGAAGTTTGCCACTGCTGCATACGGACATTGCACAAGAGCACGTCTCCCTTGCTGAAACTGATCTGGCTGTTGTTCACGCGCGACAGGAAGCCGGCATCGGTGATCGTCGCGTGAATCGTCGACGTGCCGTCGTACAGGCGCCACTTGTTGTCGTCCTTGAACGCGAGCGACACGATCGAGAACGCCATCTTGCGATGCTCGTCGAGCAGGAGCGAATCGGTTGGCTCCGGCGCGTGAAACCATGCGATCTCGTTGTGGGCGACCGTCTCGTATACCTCGGTATCGGTGCCGGCAGCGAAAATCTCGATGCCTTCGCGAGCGAGCGGCGCAAGCACTTGCGCGATGGCTTGGCGAACGCGGACGTCACTCAGCAGCGTGAGCACGGGCAGGTCGATTTCGAGTTCGTCACCGTCGACGTCCAGCACCGCGGTGTTGTTCTGCATCCGCACGTGCGTGATCTCGCGCCCACGCAGCCATTTGAGGACGGCGAAAAGCCCCTTCCTCGCCCTGGGTGCGGCGATGCCGAGCGCGGTCAGGATCGTCACCGCATTGGCGAGCGCCGTGCCTTCGCTGCCGCTCAGCATGTCGCGCATGCGGCCGAGCAGCGAGGTCGCGAGCGTGAAGTCGATGCCGAAGCTGCCGGTCTTGAAGCTGCCGCGCACGTTCACCTGCGGCCGGACCTGAGCGCCGCACAGTGCGCGCGTCGACGCGTCGAGCAAATCGCCGAATGCCAGCAGCGCGGGCGCGAGTTCGCGTACGTCCATCTCGGACGAATCGAGCGTGGGCCCGTCGTACGTGATGCGAAATCGGCTCATGGTGTCGAAGGGGCCGATATCGGCCGGGCCGGTACTGTTTTCATCGTGTGCGGTCATGTCGAGTGCTGGCAAGAGAGCTGGACGATACCCGAAACGAACGCTTTCGGATGCCTTTCATCGTAGGGCCGAATGACCGGCCGCAGGCGATTTTGGCCATCAGGACAAGACGACTTGCAGACATGTCCCGATAGCGCCCGGCAAGCAGCGAACTTTTCCGATACTTTCCCGGTCACAACCGCCAGCTTGCGGGGTCGCGCCGGTGCCCCGAACGGGCTGTCGCCTTCCGGTATTCCGCCGTTCCACCCGCCCGCCTATCATGCGCACATCGCTCGCACGCACGGCGCAATACACAGGGATTCTCGATGGACACCAAACGATCGCGGCCGGGGCTCGTCGCCGCGCTGCTCTGGGCGGCGCTGTATCTCGCGACCGGCTACATCTCGCACGAATTCAACGGCCCCGTCCGGCTGACGGGCTACATCTGGCTGCCAGCCGGTGTGACGGTCGGCGCATTCATGCTGCGGCCGATGCGCGAATGGCTGACGCTGGCCGGCGCATTCCTGGTCGGGCAGCTCGCGCTGTCCGGCATCGAGCACGGCAGCCTCGTCAACGCGGTGCTGTTCACGGTCGACGAGGTCGGCGCGGCCGCACTCGCGGTCTGGCTCGTGCAGCGCGTGCGCTTCTCGCTCGAAGGGCTATATTTCCTGCGCTCGGTGATTCTGGCCGGCTTGATCGCGGGCGTCGTCGGCGCGATCGGCGGCGCGGCGTGGTACACGACGCTCAAGGGTGCGCCGTTCTTCGACGTGTGGTCGGTGTGGGCCGCGTCCGATTTCGTCGGCGTGCTGCTGGTCACGCCGGTGCTCGCGTCGTGGTCGCGCTTTCGCGCGCATCGCTCGGGCGACCACGAGCGCTTCGACCTGGTGCTCGGCATCGTCGCGTTCGCGCTGCTCGCGGTCGTCGCGCTCGTGATCTTCGACGGCGATACGTCGCGGAAATTCGGCACGGGCGCCGGCTTCGCGCTCACCTATGTGCCGCTGTTCCTGACGGTCGCGGTGACGTTGCTGCTCGGCGGCCGTGCGGGCTCGTCGTCGGTGCTGGTGCTCGCGCTGATCGTGATCGAGCAGACCGCGCAGGGCGACGGCCCGTTCGCGTCGCTCCACGAGCATTACGGAAGCGCGCTGCTCGAAGCGCAGCTCTATCTGGCGGTCGCGTCGCTGCTGGTGCTGACGGTGAGCACGCTGAAGACGACGCGCGAGCGCGTCCACGAGCACGCGGCGGTGCTGCAGAACAACATGGAGCTCGCGCTCGCGAGCGCCGGCCAGATCGCGTACGTGCTCGATCCCGAGTCGGGCCGCATCGAGTGGAGCGGCGACGTCGAGCGTGTGTTCGGTGTCGGCGTCGATGCCGCGCAGATCGCGAGCGTGCCGCTCGTGCTCGAACGCGTGCAGCCGGGCGACCGCGACGCGTTGCGCGACTACTGGAATGCGGAGATCGCGGGCGAGGACCGCGCGTCGCTGTCGCTGCGCATCGTGCTGCGCGACGGCGGCACGCGGACGATCACCGACCACGGCGCGCCGCTGCTCGATTCGAACGTCGACGTGACGGTGGTGGCGGGCGTGTGGCAGATCGAACGCGTGTGGCCGGCGGACGAATGAGCGGGCACGCGTCATGACGGGCCGCACGGGCGTGCTGCTGATCCACGGGCTCGGCGGCACGCGATACGATCTCGGTTCGCTGCACAAGGCGATGCGGCGCGCGGGCGCCGACCCGCACATGATCACGCTGCCGGGGCACGGCACGCGCCCGGAGGATCTGGTCGGCGTGCGCGCGGAGGCGTGGCTCGACGCGGTGACCGAGCAGTACCGCGCGCTGGAACGCGAGTACGACACGCTGCACGTCGCGGGGATGTGCATGGGCGCGCTCGTCGCGCTGCTGCTGTGTCATCGTGTGCAGCATGCGCGCGGCCGGCTCGCGTTGCTGGCCGCGCCGGTATTCATCGATGGTTGGTCGACGCCGTGGTACCGGTCGCTGCGGCACGTGCTGTACCGCGTGCCGGGTGTGGCGGAGCGAATGCGCGTGGAAGAAGGCGATCCGTTCGGCATCAAGAACGCGACGATCCGCGCGATCGTGAAGAAGAAGTTCGAGCGGCAGGACAGTTTCCACTATGCGTGGGTGCCGCTCGCGTGCGTGCGGCAGGTGGACCGGATGCGCGACTGGGTACGCGATGCCGCGCCCGGCACGCCGTGCCCGACGCTCGTGCTGCATGCGCGCGAGGACGAGCTGACGAGCCTGCGCTCGGCCGATTTCCTGCTGGAGAAGCTGCCCGACGCGCGCGGGATCGTGCTAGAGAACAGCTATCACATGATCTGCGCGGACAACGATCGCGACGACGTCGCGCGGCACGTGCTCGAGTTCTTCGGCTTCGATCCCGTGCATGCGGTGAGTCCGGCGATGGCGCGGAGAATGGGGCGGCCGGCGCCGTGACGGCGGCTCACGCCGTCATCGGCCGCCGTGCAATCCGCTCGCGGACCTCAGGCGCCGCCAGGCACGTAGCCACGGCTTCATACCCCGGCGCGCCGGGGTAAGGCGCCACGCGCGCAGGCGGGCTGTGATTGGCCGGGCACAACAGGATGGTTTCGTCGGGACCGACCGCCGCGAGATCGAGGATCGCCGTCGAGCGCGTCAGCAGGAACAGCGACCGCATGCCGGCGGCCGCGCCTTCGCGCAGATGCGCGATCAATGCCAACTGCGTGGCCCGGTCGAGGCCCTGTTCGATCATGTCGACGACGCGCACGCGCGGGCCTTGCGCTTCGAGGCTGACGAGGAGGGCCGTCAGCGCCGGCGATGGCGTCGCGCCTTTGGCGGCGAGCAACGCCGACGTGCGATCGACGCGCGACTTCAATTCCGGATCGGCGCGCAGTGCGTCGGATGCCGCGGCACAATCGTCGTCCAGCCGATCGAGACCGACGAACACCGCGCCGGGCAGCGCTTCGGCCAGCCGAAGCGCGAGCCGCGTCTTGCCGCTCCCCAGCGAACCGATGATGTAGTTCAACGGCCGGATATCGCGACACTCGAACCATTCGCCATCCCACGGCCACGGCAGGCTGAACGCGACACCGGCGCTGCCTGGGTCGACCAGCCGCGCGAGTTCTCCGTCCGTCGGCATCCGCCCCCGTGCCAGCCCGGCACGCATCGCGCGCACGCTGTCGAGCTTGCCGACGAAATCCTGAATCCCGCGATCGAGCGCCGCTTCGTGAGCGGCCAGCGCTGCGTCGAGACCGCGCGCATCGCCGTCGAGCACGCCCGCGACCTGCGCGAGACCGAGGCCGAGCTTGCGCAGCGCCGCGATGTCGGCGGCGCGTGCGAGGTCGGCCGGGCCGTACGCGCGGTATCCGGCCGGCGTGCGTTCAGGCGTGACGAGGCCGTGCCGCTCGTACAGCCGCAGCGCCTTGATCGAGACGCCGAGCCGCGCGGCGGCGGCCGATGCGTTCAAACGGAGCGTGTCGGTACCCATCCGTCACCTCTTTGCTGTCGATTCGTTGCGGTCAGCATAAAGGCGATCCCAAGGGCCGGGTCAAGCGCGATCGCGCGGCCGTTCCCGTTCAGTCGGCCGCCGCGAACTCGTCCCGCAGCGCGCGATACAACCGTCGGTAGCGCGCGAGCCGCCCCGCCAGCAGATCGACCGACGCTGCATCGGGCGCGACCGTCTCCGTGACGGGCGGCGCGACGCAGACTTCCTCCAGCGTATCGTCCGTCGCCGCCAGCCGTGCGAGCCGCGCGGCGCCGAGTGCCGCGCCGACCGCGCCGTCCGCATGGCGCTGCATCGAGAGCCCGGTCGCATTCGCGCATAGCCTTGCCCAGAACGCGCTCTTCGAGCCGCCGCCGATGAACGACACCGCGTCGAGCGTCGTGCCGGCCGCGCGCAGCGCGTCGTAGCCGTCGGCCATCGCGAACGCGACGCCTTCCATCACCGCATACGCGAGATCGTCGGCGTCGTGTTGGTTCGACAACCCGAAGAACACGCCGCGTGCATGCGCGTCGTTGTGCGGCGTGCGCTCGCCGCCGAGATACGGCAGGAACAGCGGCGCGCGGGCCGGATCGGCGCGTTCGGCGCGCGGGGCGAGCGCGCCGGCGGTCGTGCCGTGCGCACGCGCGAGCCAGTCGAGGCTCGCCGCGGCCGACAGGATCACGCTCATCTGGTGCCAGCGCCCTTCGACGCAGTGGCAGAACGCGTGCACGGCGGCGTCCGGGTTCGGCGCGAAGCGGTCGTTGCCGGCGAACAGCACGCCCGACGTGCCGAGCGACAGGAAGCCGCTGCCGGCACCCGTGACGCCCATGCCGATCGCGGATGCCGCGTTGTCGCCGGCGCCGCCGGCGATCGTCACGGGCCCGTCGATGCCCCATTCGCGCCGCAGCGCGTCGCGCAATTGCGCGGCGGGCGCGTTGCCTTCGACGAGGCGCGGCATCTGCGCGCGCGACAGCTCGGTCGCGGCGAGCATCCGGTCGGACCAGTCGCGGCGCGCGCAGTCGAGCCACAACGTGCCCGACGCGTCGGACATGTCGGACACGAATTCGCCGGACAGGCGCCAGATCAGGTAGTCCTTCGGCAGCAGTACCTTGTGCACCGCGCGAAACACGGCGGGCTCGTATTTCGCGAGCCACAGCAGCTTCGGCGCGGTGAATCCGGGCATCGCCATGTTGCCGGTGATCGCGCGCGAATCCGGCACCAGCGCTTCCAGCTCGACGCATTCGGTGCCGGCGCGCGTGTCGTTCCACAGGATCGCGGGGCGCAGCACCTGGTCCGCGCGGTCGATCAGCGTCGCGCCGTGCATCTGGCCGGACAGCGCGATGCCGCGCAGCGCGGCGAAGCCGGCCGGGTGCGCGGCGCGCACCGACGCGATCGCGTCGAGCATCGCGTGCCACCACGCCTGCGGGCTTTGTTCGGACCAGTGCGGATGCGGCCGGCTGATCGACAGCGTGGCCGCGCCGGTCGCGAGGGGGACCGATCGGGAATCGGTGAGCAGAACCTTGACCTCGGACGTGCCGAGATCGATGCCGAGGAATGTCACGTGTGAAGCGTCCTGTCTGGGGTGCGCGGCAGCGGCGGCGCGCGTCGCGCGGGCGGTGCGTCGTCGCGGCCGTGCGGTTCGTTGAGCCGGTGCAGCGCGCGGAACTTCGACGGCGGCACCTGCTTCATCGCGAGAAACTGACGGTTGAAGTTCGACAGGTTGTTGAAGCCAACCCGGTAGCAGATCTCGGTCACCGTCAGGTCGGAAAACATCAGCAGCTCGCACGCCTCGTTGATGCGCAGCCGGTTCAGGTAGCGCACGAACGACGAGCCGGTATGGCGCCGGAAAAACCGCGTGAAGGTGCTGACGCTCATGCCGGCGAACGCGGCGACGTCGGTTTCGCGCAGCATGCCGGGCAGGTTCTGCTGGAGGTACGACAGCACCTGGTTGATGGTCGACGACATGTAGTGCTGCGCGTCGCTGCGGTAGCCGGGCCCCGCGAGCACGCGCCGCTCGCGGCACGACGACAGCCGGTCGAACAGCGACATCAGGATCTCGACGCGCCGGCAGCCGTGCGCGTTCGCGAGCTCGAGCATCAGCGGCGCGACCTCGACGCCCACGCGGTCGGGAAACTGCACGCCGCGCGCCGCGTCGTCGATCAGGTCGATCACCGGCTGCAGCTCGCTGAACGCGCCGACCATCTTCTCGATCGCATCGCGCGAGAATTGCAGCACGACGTCGCGCGACGGCACGCGTTCGCCGTCGGCCAGCTCGCTGACCCAGTTGTGCGGCAGGTTCGGCCCGGTGACGATCAGGTTGCCCGGGCCGAAATCGCCGATGTGGTCGCCGACGAACACCTTGCCGCGCGACGCCTGGATCAGGTGAATCTCGTACTCCGGATGGAAGTGCCACTTCGCGACCGAATGCGGATAGTCGTGGACCCACGCGCGAAACGATTCGTCGCGGTGAGTGGGAACGATCTCGAGATCCGGGTTCATCGTGTGCTCCGTCGGGGCGTGCCGGCGTGCTACGGACGGGACATCGACCAGCCCGTCGCGGCGGGCGGCGTGGCGCGCGTCGCGGCCGTCGGCGGCACCGCGTGCGCGATCGGGTTCGCATCCGGCAGCGTGACGTTGCGCTCGGTGCCGGCGTCGAACAGATGCAGGGCTTCTTCGTCGAAGCGAAACGCTACCACGGCGCCGGGCGCCGGGGCCATCGGGGCCGGCACGAGGGCCGCGCACGGCTGGCCGCGCCAGTCCAGCGTGACGAGGGCCTCGGCGCCGAGCAGCTCGACGAGCTCGACCGTGCCGGTCAGCGTGAGCACGGCCGGGGTCGGATCGCCTTCGGCGACGAGCCGCAGGTGGTTCGGGCGGATCGCCGCCTTCACCTGCTGACCGTCGTGCAGGCGCGCGAAGCGCGGTGACGCGAGCGGCCAGCGCGCGCCGTTGCAGTCGACCCACACGTTCGCGCCGACGCGCTCGATCGTCCCGTCCGCGAAGTTCATCGCGGGCGTGCCGACGAACCCGGCGGCGAACACCGTGTGCGGCTGGCCGTACAGCTCGGCGGGCGTGCCGATCTGCTCGATGTGGCCGCCGCGCATCAGCACGACGCGGTCGGCGAGCGTCATCGCCTCGAGCTGATCGTGCGTGACGTACAGCGTGGTGGTCTTCAGTTGCCGGTGCAGCCGCTTGATGTCGGCGCGCAACTGCGTGCGCAGCTTCGCGTCGAGGTTCGACAGCGGCTCGTCGAACAGGAACACGGCGGGCGTCTTGATCATCGCGCGCGCGATCGCCGCGCGCTGCTGCTGGCCGCCCGACATCGCGCGCGGGCGGCGGTCGAGCAGCGTGTCGAGGCTCAGGATGCGCGCGACGTCGCGCACGCGGCGCTCGATCTCGTCGGCCGGCACCTTCAGCCGCCGCAGGCCGAACGCGATGTTGTCGTACACCGTCATGTGCGGGTACAGCGCGTAGTTCTGGAACACCATCGCGACATTGCGCTCGCGCGACGGCAGGTCGTTGACGACCGCGTCGCCGATCACGAGCTCGCCGCCGGTGATCGCCTCGAGGCCCGCGATCATCCGCAGCATCGTCGACTTGCCGCAGCCGGACGGGCCGAGCAGCACGATGAATTCGCCGTCGGCGATCTCGAGGTCGAGCGGATGCAGCACGGCGGGGCCGCCGTCGTAGTGCTTCGACAAAGCCTTGCAGGTGATCTGGGCCATAACTCAATCCATTTCGATCTGAATCTTGACGTCGCGCGGGTGCCCGCTCGCCGCTTCCTCGAACGCGCGCACGCCTTCGGAAAACGGAAACGTGCGCGAGATGAACGGCTTCACGTCGATCGCGCCGGACGCGATCAGCGCGAGCGCGCGCGGGAAGATGTTCGCGTAGCGGAACACCGATTCGATGCGGCCTTCCTTCGCCTGCAGCGCGACGACGTCGAGCGGCACCGGCGCGACCGGCATCCCGATCAGCACCGTGCAGCCGCCCGGGCACATCAGGTCGACGAGGCCCGCATACGCGTTCGCGCTGCCGCTCGCCTCGAACACGACGTCCGCGCCCCAGCCGCCGGACGCCTCGGCCACCGCGTCGGCGAGCGGCCGCGTACGCACGTCGACGGTCGTGACGGCCGGGTTGCCGGCGAACAGCGCGAGCTTGTCCGGCACGACGTCGGCGAGGATCACGCGTGCGGCGCCGCCGGCGAGCGCGGCGAGCGCCGTCATCGCGCCGATCGTGCCGGCGCCGATCACGACGGCAAGGTCGCCCGGCTTCATCGCCGCCTTCTTCGCGGCCTGCAGGCCGATCGACAGCGGCTCGACGATCGCGCCTTCGGCGAACGACACGTTGTCGGGCAGCCGGTACGTGAACGCGGCCGGATGCACGACGAACGGCGTCAGGCAGCCGTGGATCGGCGGCGTCGCCCAGAAGCGCACGTCGGGATCGAGGTTGTAGAGGCCGCGCAGCGTCGCGGGCGAATCGAGGCGCGGCACGCCGGGCTCCATGCATACGCGGTCGCCGACGCGCAGGTGCGTGACGTCGGCGCCCGTCTCGACGACGGTGCCGGACGCTTCATGGCCGAGCACCATCGGCGCGTCGACGCGGAACGGGCCGATCCCGCCGTGCACGTAGTAATGCACGTCGCTGCCGCAGACGCCGACCGTATGCACCTTGATCCGGACGTCGCCGGGGCCGACCGCTTGCGGCAGGTCGATGTCGCGCAGCGCGAGCTCGCGCGTGCGTTCGAGTACGAGCGCTTTCAACGTGTTCTCCTTATTTTCCCTTGACCATCGAATTGAGCAGCCGGCTCAGCATGCCGACGAAAACGAGCGGCGGCAGCGCGAGCAGCACCGTCGACGCGTTGATCACGCCCCACGGCACTTCCTGGCCGAGCGACGTGAACGCGGACGCGACCACCGGCAGCGTCGCGCTGCGCGACGACGTGAGGGCGAGCGCGATCATCAGTTCGTTCCACACCAGCACGAAGCTGAACACGATGCCGCCGAGCAGCGTGCTCGCGCACACCGGCAGCGCGATATGCCAGAACACCGCGTACGGGCCGTAGCCGTCGAGCGCGGCGGCTTCCTCGATCTCGCGCGGCAGCCGGCGGAACACGGGGATCGACAGCCACGTGATGGTCGACAGCGTGACGAGCAGGTACGTGACGATCATCGACAGCTTCGTGTCGTACAGCCCGAGATCGACCCAGATCGCGATCAGCGGCAGCGCGACCGCGACGGGTGGCAGGAAGCGCAGCGACAGCAGGAAGAACTGGATGTCGCGCTTGCCGCGTATCGGGTAGCGCGCGATCGCATACGCGGCCGGCACGCCGAGCACGGCGCCGATCAGCACGGCCGCGCCGACGATCGCGATGCTGTTGCCGAGCCCGATCAGCACCTCGGGGCTCGACAGCACCTGTTCGTAGTTCGCGAGCGTCGGCGTGAAGAAGAAGCGCGGCGTCGGCGTGACGATGTCGAGCAGGTGCTTGAGCGAGTTGAGCACGGCCCAGAACAGCGGGAACGCGGCGACGAGCAGGATCGCACCGGCGATCGCGACAGTCGAAACGTTGGCGGCACCGCGGCGGGCCATCAGTCGTCCCATTTGTTGACCCTCTTCCAGATGAGCGTGAAGACGAGCGTGGTCGCGACCATCATCAGCACGGCCATGCCGGACGCATACGACACCTTGCCGGCGAGGCCGATGCCCTGCTGGTACGCGTAGAGATCGAGCGTCTCGGTCGCGATGCCGGGGCCGCCCTTGGTCATCACGTAGATCAGGTCGAACGAGCGTAGCGACTCGACCATCTTGATGAACACGAGGCTCACGAGCGGCGCCTTCAGCATCGGCAGCGCGATGTACGCATGTACCTGCCAGGTCGTCGCGTAGTCGAGCCGCGCGGCTTCGAGCGGCTCTGGCGGCAGCGTCTCCAGCAGCTTCAGGATCACGACCGCGAAGAACAGCCCCCACTGCCACACGTCGACGAGCGCGACCGCGTACAGCGCGAGATGCGGATCGGCGAGAAACGCGGTGTGCTCGACGCCGAGCGCGCCGAGCAGCCAGCTCAGGATGCCGGTGAGTGGCGCGTACATGAACTTCCAGATGAACGCGGCCGACACGCGCGGCAGCAGCACCGGCATGATCAGCACCAGCGACGCGAAGCGGCGCCAGCGGCCGTGCACGCGCTCGAACAGGAACACCGCGAGCGCGATCCCGACCAGCACCGCGCCCGCGACCGTGACGACTTCCCACAGCACCGATACCTCGATCGCGTTCAGGAAGCGCCGGTCCGACGCGAGCCGGACGAAGTTGCGCAGGCCGACGTATTCGCTGTCCGGGTAGCGCAGCACGCGGTTGCGCAGCGCGAGGTTGACCGCGGCGATCGTCGGGACGAGGCTCAGGACCGCGAGCAGCGCGAGCGTCGGCGCGAGGAACACCCACGGCAGGCTCGTGCGATCGCGGCGCGCGCGGCCGCGCCGGGCCGACGGTGCGGAAGGGGCCGGGCGGACGCCGAGCGCGCGTCCGCCGGCGCCGTCATTTGCGAGTGCCATGTTCGAGCGCGTCCTTCGCGTACTGGTCCGCTTCGTCGAGCGTGCCGCGGATGTCCGTCTGCGTGCCGGTGAACACCTGTTCGAGCGCGATGCCGAGGTTGTCGCCGATATCCGGCCACTGCGGCGTGCGCCAGATCGTCACCTGCGTGACGGGGTTCGTGTCGTTCAGGCCGGCCTGGATCTGCGGCGCGACGTGCTGCTTGAAGTACGGGCTGGCGATCGTGCTCGAGCGGTTGTAGTCGCTGAACACGCCGTTGCGCAGCCGCGCCTGCTCCTGGTCCTTGCTGGTCGCCCACGCGATGAAGCGGCCGGCGGCCATCCGCGTGCAGTCGTCCTTCGCGCCGACCGCCGAGATCGCGAAGCCGTGGCCGTACGCGGCCGACGGCAGCGGCGCGGGCGGGCGCGTGTAGCCGACCTTGCCGGCCACGCTCGACTTGCTCGCGTCTTCCATCCAGTCCGCGAACGGCGTCGATTCGATCATGAACGCGACCTTGCCCGAGCGGAACGCTTCGAGCGCGTTGCTCCAGTCGTAGGTCGCCGAGCCTGGCGGCGCGTACTTGAACAGGTCGCTGTAGAGCTGCGTGGCCTTCACCGCGGCCGGCGAGTCGAACGCGGGCTGGCCGCCCTTGTCGGTCCATGTGCCGCCCATGCCGAGCATGAACGGCGACCAGCGCCACACGTTCATCCCCGAGCCGCGCTGGCCGCGTGCGACCCAGCCGTACAGCTTCGGCGGCGCGTTGAGCTGCTTGATCGCGGCGACGAGCTGGTCGAGCGTCTTCGGCACCGGGATGTGCGCGGCGTCGAGCAGGTCGCGGCGGTAGAACAGGAAGTCTCCGCCGCCGATGAGCGGCGCGAAGTACGCGACGCCGTTGTAGCTCGCGACCGCGCGGCGGCCGGGCAGGAAGTCGTCGTAGTCGTATTCCTTCGGGTAGTACTTGAGGAGCGGCACGATCCAGTTGGCCGACGCGAATTCGGCGACGTTCGCCTCGTCGACGTAGTAGATCTGGTAGGAACCGGCGCCGGTCGACGCGTCGAGCCGCGATTTCGCGCGGCGGTCGTTCTCGCCGAAATAGCTGATCTCGACCTTCGTGCCGTTCTTCTTCTCGTAGTCGGCCAGCGATTTCTCCATCACCGACAGGCCGAGGCTCTTCTGCGCGAGCACGCGGAGGGTCGGCACCTTGCAGGTTTGCGCGGCCGCGACGCCCGGCAGACAGGCGCCGAGCAGCACGCCGGCTGCGACGATTCGCATCTTGTTCACCCGTGTCTCCTTGATTCTGCTTGTTCGAATGCCGCCGATGACGGCAGGGACAATGGTGTGACGCGGGCGATGCGATCACCACATCAAAAGAGTTCGTGAGCCGATACTTTTTGCTCACGGCGGGTCGTGCGGTGCACAAAATGTGGTGGTCGGGGTGCGAGGCGGGCGGCGACGGGTGCTTTCTCGCCGCGCCGTGTATCTGGGGGAGATGCACGGGCTCGGCCCGCCGCTCGACCAGGTCGGGCGCGAACCGCGTGCGTGAGGGCGTAGCGGCGTAACGGCGTCGGGTTACGCCGGGAACCGCTCGCTTTCGGGCGCCGGCACGAGATCGTCCGGCCACCGCACCTCGAACCGCGTGCCGCCGGCGCCGGTCGGCACGCACAGCGCTTCGCCGCGATGGGCATGCGCGATCGCCGCGACGACGGCGAGCCCGAGGCCCGTGCCGCCGGGTTGCGACTCGTCGACGCGCCGGAACGCCTGGAACACGTGCGGCGCGAACTCGGCCGGGATACCGGGGCCGTCGTCCTCGACGCGCAGCCGGCACATGCCGTCTTCGATGCGGGTCTGGATCCGGATCGCGCCGGGCACCGCGTGGCGGCGTGCGTTTTCCAGCAACGCGAGCAACGCCTGGCGGATGCGCACCGGGTCGCAGCACATGCGCCGCGGGTCGAGATCGAGCACCGGATGCTGGCCGGCGGCCTGCAGCGCGTGCGCGAACACGTCGACCACGGCGCGCACCTCGGCGGCCAGGTCGGTGTCGCGGATCTCGATGCTCAGATGGCCGCTGTCGGCGAGGCTGACCACGCGCAGATCCTCGATCAGCCGCGTCAGCCCTTCGACCTGCACGAGCAGGCTGCGGTACAGCGCATCGCTCGGCGTGAACACGCCTTCGGCGAGCCCCTGCAAGCGCCCGCGCAGCACGGTTACGGGCGTGCGCAGCTCGTGCGCGATCGCCGCATTCCAGAAGGTTTGCTCGTCGGTCACGCGCTGCAGCTCGCTCGCGAGCGCGTTGAAGTTGTCGGCGAGCAGCGCAGCTTCCTTCAACGAACGATCGCCGGCGACCGCGCGCGCCCCGAGATCGCCCCGCGCGACGCGGCGGATGCTGTCCGTCACCGAATTCAGCGGCACGAGGATGCGGCGCGACAGGTTGATCGCAACGACGACCGCGATCAGCAGGCCGACCAGTGTGGTCGAGATGATCCATACCCACTCTGGCCCGCTCGGGAGCCAGCTCTCCGGCTTGAACGACTGCGGCGAGTACTGGTACAGCAGGTAGTAGAACGCATAGGCCGTCACGACGATCAGCACCGTGATGCCGAAGGCGATCGCGCCCATCGTCAGCGCGATCTGGCGGCTCAGGCCGTCGAGTCTCACTCGCCGCTCCACAGTTTGTAGCCGACGCCGCGCACGCTGGCCGGCACGCCCGCGACGCCGAGATCGTCGAGTTTCTTGCGCAGCTTGCTGACGTGGCTGTCGACCGTGCGTTCCAGCGCGTCGCCTTCGGGCAGGCAGGTCGCCATCAGTTCGGCGCGGCTGAACACGCGGCGCGGCGCGCGTGCGAGCTGCGCGAGCAGCTTGAATTCGGTGAGGGTCAGCACGAGCGTGTGGCGCGCGCCGTCGACTTCGACCGTCGCTTCGTGGTGCTCGAGATCGATCTCGAACGGCGCGGCGCGCAGCACGCGCTGCTCTTCCTGGCGCGAGCCGGCCATCGACCGGCGCAGCACGGCCTGCGCCCGCGCGACGACTTCGGCCGGGTTGAACGGCTTGACCACGTAGTCGTCGGCGCCGATGCGCAGCCCGGTCAGCTTGTCGATGTCCTGATCGAGCGCGGTCAGCATGATGACCGGCGTGTCGCCGCGATGGCGAATCTCGGCGAGCACTTTCCAGCCGTCGACGTGCGGCATCTGCACGTCGAGCAGCACGAGGTCGGGCTTCAGCGACAGGTGGAGTTCGAGCGCGCGGCGGCCGTCGGCGGCGTGCACGGTGCGCAGGCCGTTGCGCGCGAAATAGGCGGTCAGGATCTCGGCGATCTCGGGTTCGTCCTCGGCGATGAGGACGAGCGCTTGCGCGCCTTGGCCGGCGCCGTGAGATGAAGAAAATTCGGGCATGGCCACTCGTTCGGATTCAGCGGGGTTCCATCGAATCGCCATACTACCGTACGGCTCTGGCGGTCGAATGGAGACGGGCGGCCACGCCCCGGCGAGACGCCGCGCCAGGGCGGCGCGTACCGTCAGTGCCCGACTTCCTTCAGCAGCGCGGCGGCCGCGAGCTTGCCGATGCCGTTCGACGCGAGCGGGCTGTCGCCCGTGATCAGTTTGCGGTCCTGATGGCAGCGGCCGGTCATGTCCTTGTTCAGCACGCGCGCGCCGAGCTTTTCGAGGCTCTGCGCGACGAGCCACGGCAGCGGGCCCGGCATGTAGCCGATGTCGAGATTCGGCCCCGTGTCGAGCGCATCCGGAAACACGCAGAGCTCGTAGTCCTTGAACGGGTAGTCCTCAGGATCTTCGTCGACGGCGGCCGACAGCAGGCATGCGGGCCCGTGACACAGCGTGATGATGTGCCGGTCCTGGTCGAGCGCCCAGCGCAGCGTGCGCTTGACGTCCTTGCTGTGCGGAATGCCGGCAAGCACGCCGTGGCCGCCGGGAATGAACACCGCGATATACGGCGAATCGGCGCCGGGATGCTGGTCGAGCACGTCGGACAGCTTGAGCGGCGTCTTCAGCTTCGGCAGGTACTTGCGGTAGGTGCTCTGCACGGCCTCGTCATCGCTCGGCATCGCCCAGAGTTCGAGCTTGGCCGGATTGCCCGACAGCGTCGCGATGTCGATCTCGAAGCCGGCCTTGTCCATGTGGTGCATCGGCAGCAGCATCTCGACCGGATGGTTGCCGGTCGAGAACATCTTGCCGTTCGTCATCAGGATGTAGCGCTCGTCGGTCGCGATCATCAGGACCTTCCACTTGCCGCCGGTGTACGGATTCGGGTAATCGGCGCCGTCGAAGTCGGTCTTCGACGACGTGTACTGCGACAGCGAATACGGCGACGGGAAATACGCGTTGTTCTCCGCCGGGTCGGCGGCGGGCGTGCGGTCCGTCTGCGTCGTGTCGGAAGTCATGGCTGCTCCTTGCTCGGGGGATGGGTTCGGATGGGGCGGGCGTGGCCGGTGGGCGCCTGCGTGAGTCGTCGCGGCGATTCCGCGGCGGCGACCTGGCGTTCCGGTCATGTCCCGGTCGTGCGGACGGGTATCTCGCAGGGACGATACGTGCTGAGATGAATCCTACAACGCCGTTCCGCGGCGAACGCCTCCCCGAACGGGTGGGTATCCCGTATCCATCGCCGTGATACGCGTCCGGACGGCTCGTCGCCGGTTTCGACGGGGGCTCGCTCCCCCCGGACAGGGGGGACGCGAAAGCCGGCCGGTCCGGTATCGTGGCCGCACGCTCGACGACCCGACCGGTCGCCCATGGAGACCTTCATGCATTCGTCATACCCGTACCCGCAAGACGAACCGGCGCCGTCCGGCCATGCGTATCCGCTGCTGATCAAGCAGTTGCTTCATGCGCCGCTGGCGACGCGGCCCGAGCAGGAAATCGTGTACGGCGACCGGGTTCGGCATGATTACTGGGCGTTCCGGCATCGCATCGGGCAACTCGCGAGCGGACTGTCGTCGATCGGTGTCGGCGCGGGCGACGTCGTCGCCGTGCTGGACTGGGACAGCCATCGCTACCTGGAGTGCTACCACGCGATCCCGATGATGGGCGCGGTGCTGATGACCGCCAATGTCCGGCTGTCGCCGGACCAGTTGCTGTATACGCTCAACCATTCGGGCGCATGCATCGTGCTGGTTCACCGCGACTTCCTGCCGTTGTGGGCGGGCATGCGCGACCGGCTCGACACCGTGCGGCACGTCGTGCTGATCGCCGACGGCGACGAAACCGGGTTGCCGGACGGTTTCACCGACGAATACGAGGCGCTCGTCGCGGCCGGTTCGCCCGATTTCGCGTTCCCCGATTTCGACGAGCAGACCCGCGCGACGACGTTCTACACGACCGGCACCACCGGCCTGCCGAAGGCGGTGGCGTTCACCCATCGGCAGCTCGTGCTGCACACGCTCGCGGGCATGGCGGCGTTGTCGAGCGCGCGCGATCGCGGCCGCGTGCATCGCGACGACGTCTACATGCCGATCACGCCGATGTTCCATGTGCACGCCTGGGGAATGCCGTACATCGCGACCGCGCTCGGGCTCAAGCAGGTCTATCCGGGCCGTTATTCGCCGGACGGATTGGTCGCGCTGATCGCGCGCGAAGCGGTGACGTTCTCGCATTGCGTGCCGACGCTGCTCGCGATGATTCTCGACAGCCCGGCGTCGGCGGCGGCCGACCTGTCGGCGTGGAAGGTGATCGTCGGCGGCTCGCCGCTGTCCGACGGGCTGGCGCGGGCGGCGCTCGCGCGCGGGATCGAGGTCTACACCGGGTACGGGATGTCGGAAACCTGCCCGCTGATGACCATCGCGCAGATCGACCCGCCGCGCGCGGCCGGCGGCGCATCGGCCGACGACGACATCGCGCGCCGGACCAAGGCGGGGCTGCCGTTGCCGCTCGTCGACCTGCGCATCGTCGATGCGCAGTTTCGCGACGTGCCGCACGACGGCCGCTCGGCGGGCGAGGTCGTCGTGCGGACGCCGTGGGCGACGCAAGGCTATCTGGGCGATGCGCCGGCGTCGGCCGCGCTGTGGGCCGGTGGCTATCTGCATACGAACGACATCGGCGTGATCGATCCCGACGGCCGGCTGCAGATCACCGACCGCATCAAGGACGTGATCAAGACGGGCGGGGAATGGGTCTCGTCGCTCGAACTGGAGAGCATCCTGTCGCGTCATCCGGCCGTGCGCGAATCGGCGGTGATCGGCGTGAAGGATGCGCGCTGGGGCGAGCGTCCGCTCGCGCTGGTCGTGCTGACCGACGAGCAGGTCGGTCGCGTCGAGCCGGAGGAATTGAAAGCGCATGTGAAGCAAGTGGCCGACCGCGGGCTGATCTCGCGCTATGCGGTGCCGGAGCGGCTGCTGATCGTCGACGCGATCGAGAAGACGAGCGTCGGGAAGATCAACAAGCGCGCGTTGCGCGAGCGCTACCAGCCCGACTGACGAGTGCCCGGCAGCCCAGACGCCGGCGGCCAGGGCCACGCGGCTCCCCGCCCGGGGTAACCCCCGAATGGGGGGCTGAACATCGCGCGCCGGTTCGAGAACAATGCGGGTCCCGTGTCGCGGACCGATACGCGCTGCGCGCGCCCACGCCGGTACGGACATCACCTACTTTTGACGGCCGGCGTCGAATCGTTATGCTGTTTTCGGCGCACGGCGAGACCGGGCCCGGCCGGCGGCTTCGCCGGCGGGCCGGCGGACACGCGATCAGCGCGAGGAGAACACGAACAGCATGGCGCCGATGGACAGCAGACAACCGGCTCGCCCGCCGGACACCGATGCGATCGAAGTGCTGGTGCGCACCAAGCTGGCGCCGGCGTCGGCCCGCGGCATCGTGGCGCGCATCGCGCGGCTCGGCCGGCTCAGGCGCGGCCTCGACCGTCGGCTGACGCTCGTGAGCGCGCCGGCCGGTTACGGCAAGACCACGCTGCTGGCCGAGTGGCGCCATGCGCTGGTGGCGTCGGGCGTGAAGGTCGCGTGGGTGAGTCTCGACCAGGACGACGACAACGCGTCGATCTTCGCGTCCTACGTGGTCGCCGCGATCGTCGACGCAACCGGCGGCGTCGGCGCCCGCGCGCAGCAGTTGTTGCGCGATCGCGCGCTGATTCCGCTGAAGACCGTCTTCGACGAACTGCTCAACGAACTGGACAGCGCGGGCGTCGACCTGTTCCTGATGCTCGACGACTTCGATCGCCTCGCGTCGCCGGTCATCCACGACGCGATGTTCGACCTGCTGCGCTACGCGCCGTCGAACCTGCACGTCGTGCTGGCGTGCCGCTCGGTACCCGCGTTGCCGCTCAGCTATTTCGAATCGCGCGACGAACTCGTGCGGGTGGACGAGCACGACCTGCGTTTCGACGACACGGAGACGCGTGCGTTCTTCGAGCGGGTGGCCGGCAAGCCGCTCAATGCGGACAACGTCGCGCGTCTGCGCGCGGCGACCGAAGGCTGGGTGTCGGGCCTGCAACTGGCGGCCCTGGCGCTGCACGACGACAGCGACGCGGCGCGCGTGGCCGAGCAGGTCAGCCACGCGCGTGCCGGCATCGCCGCGTACCTGAACGAGAACGTGATGACGCAGGTGCCGGACGCGATCCGCCACTTCCTGCTGCATACGGCGGTGCTGGACCGGATGACGCCGGCGCTGTGCGATGCGCTGACCGGCCGCGACGATGCGCTCGACTGCCTCGAATGGCTGAATGCGCACAACCTGTTCATCCGGTCGATCGACGGTGACCGCCGGCGCTACCGCTATCACGCGCTGTTCCTGCAATACCTGCGGGAGGAACTGGCGCTGCGCGAGCCCGGCGCGGTGGCCACGCTGCATCGTCGCGCGAGCGCCTGGTACGCGGCCGAGCGGCAATGGCCGGACGCCGTCAGGCACGCACTCGCGGCGGGCGACTTCGACGCGGCGGCCGGCTGGGTCGAGGCGTGCGCGATGAAGCTCATCGCGTCGAGCGACGTGCGCACGGTGCTCGACTGGGTGTCGCGCCTGCCCGCGCAGGCGCTGACGGGCCGCCTGCGGTTGCGGATCGCGCATACGTGGGCGCTCGCGCTGTCGATGCAGATCGTCGATGCGCGCCGTGCGCTGGAAGCGCTGGAAGCCGACATCGCGGCCGGGCGGCTCGATACCGATACGGTTACGGCGACGGAACTGCTGGCCGTGCGCTCGCTGATCGCCGGGCTGTCGGATCGCAGCATCGAATCGCTGCAGCTCGGCGAGCGCGTGCTGGCGGCCGCCCCGCCGGCCGGTTCGTGGGTCGAGCAGATCGGGCAGACGACGCTGATCTTCGGGCTCGGCTACGCGGGCCGCCTCGGCGACGTGCGGGATCTCGGCGCGCGCGCGGAACACGCGGCATCGGGGCACGAGCCGCTGTACGCGAACGTGTACCGCCAGAACATGTCGGGCCTGGCCGAGTTCGTCGCCGGACGGCTGCACGACGCGTCGAAGACGTTCGAGACGGCGTTGCGCGCCGCCGAACGCTCGGCGGGTCGCCTGTCGGCGGCGACGGCGCTGTCGGCCGGCTATCTGTCGGCGATCTACTACGAATGGAACGACTGGGCGAAGGTGCGCGACGCGCAGGCCGACCGCTTCGACATCGCGATGCAGGCCTGTTCGCTCGGGCCGTTGCTGAGGTTCATGCAGACCGCCGCCCTGCTGCAATTCCGGTCGGGGAACGACGCGCGGGCGCACGACATGCTCGACGAAGCCGATCGCATCGCGTGCAGCCGGCAATGGCTGCGGCTGCGCGCCGCGTGCATGGCGACCGGTATCCGGCTGCATCTGGACGCCGGCCAGCCGACGCAAGCCCACCGTGTGGGGCGCGCGCTGGCGTCGCTGGTGTCGCCCGTGCCGCCGGACGAAGCGTCGAGCCACGTCGAGACGTGGCAGATGGCGCAATCCGCGCAGGCAAGGCTGCTGCTCGCCGATGCACGCGCGAACGAAGCCGCGCAGCGCATGGCGACCGTGCACGTGGTGCTGGCCGCGCGCGGGTTCGACTGGTTCGCGGCGCAGGCCGCCGTGTTGCATGCGATCGCGCTCGACCACGCGGGCGACGAGAGCGCGGCGCTCGCGGCGTTCGCGCGTGCGCTCGAATACGGCCAGGGCAACGGACTCGTCCGCACCTTCGTCGACGAAGGGGCGGCGGCCGAGCGCCTGCTGGCGCGCATGCAGAAGCGTGCCGACCGCTTTCCGGCAGTCGGCGCATGGTATCTGCGCGACCTGGCCCGTGCGTTCGACGCGCAGCGGGCGTCGGGCGGGGCACCGGCCACGCGGCCGGGTGCGCCCGGCAACCTCAGCGCGCGGGAGCTCGAGATCCTCGACTACGTCGCGCGTGGCTTGTCGAACAAGGAAATCGCCCGCGCGCTGCGCGTCGCGCCGGAGACGATCAAGTGGCACCTGAAGAACATCTTCGAGAAGCTCAACGTGACGTCGCGCATCCAGGCGGTGCGCAGCGGGCTGGCGCTCGATCCGTCACGGGTGCGGCGCGACGACGAATGACCGGCTGACGCGCTGCCGCCCGCGTCAGCGGTGCGCGGCGAACGCGGCCACGATCTCGTCGATCGCCGCACGGATGCGCGCGGTGTGGCGCAGGTCGCGGTGCGTGACGAGCCAGACCTCGTACGGCGACGCCCGCATGCGATCCGGCCAGATCCGCGCGAGCCCGTCGCGCTCGCCCATGTGAACCGGAATCTCGCCGACGCCGAGGCCCGCACGCAGCGCCGCACGCAGCATCAGGTTCGAGTTCGTCCGTGTGACGATGCGGCCGCCGTCGATCGGTTCGCCGGCGAGGGTCGGCTTGCGGCTGGCGTCGATGTACGGCTGGTAGACGGCGAGGTCGTGGCCCGCGAACGCGCGGCCGCGCTCGGGCTCGCCGTGCCGGTGCAGATAGTCGGGCGACGCGAACAGGCCCATGTCCCAGCACGCGAGCCGGCGCGCGACCAGATCGGGGTTGTCGGGCCGCACGGTGCGGATGGCGATATCGGCTTCGCGTTTCGCGAGATTCAGGATGTGGGTCGACGTGTTCAGCGCGACGGAGACGTCGGGATGTTTCGCGTGCAGCCGCGCGATCGACGGCATCACGAACTCGATCGCGAGCGCGTCGGTCGTCGTGATCTTCACCTCCCCGGCGAGCCGCCGGTCGACCCCCTGCGTCAGCCGCACCAGCTCGTGCGCGTGCTGCTCCATCGCCTCCGCGGCGCGCAGCGCCAGTTCGCCGACCGGCGTGGGCAGATAGCCTTTCGACGAACGCAGGAACAGCGTCGCGCCGAGCATGTGCTCGAGCGTCGCGAGCCGCCGCCCGACCGTCGCCTGATCGACGCCGAGCGTCTGCGCCGCGCGGCGCAGCGTGCGCTCGCGATGGATCGCGAGAAAGACGCGCGCGTCGTCCCAGTTCATCGTGTGTCCCGACTGATGCATTTTTGCATTCCCCGACCGGTAATTCGCTGCGTGCCCGCCAGCGGCATCGCCCATAGACTGGCTTCACACACATGGCGATGCCGCGATTCGCGGATGGCCCGCGAATCGGCCGCGCATCGACGAACGTTGAGGATCATATCGTGATTGATGACGCGAACCCCCTGCCCACCCACATGACCGCGATCGAAATCGTGCGTCCCGGCGGCCCCGACGTGCTCGTGCCGGCGACCCGCGCTGTGCCGGTGCCGGGCCCCGGCGACGTGCTGATCCGGATTCACGCGGCCGGCGTCAACGGCCCGGACGTATTCCAGCGCAAGGGGCTGTACGATCCGCCGTCCGGCGCGTCCGACATTCCCGGCCTCGAGATCGCCGGCGAGGTCGTCGCGGTCGGCCGCGACGTCACGCGGTTCGCCGTCGGCGATCGCGTCTGCGCGCTGATTCCCGGCGGCGGCTATGCGGAATACGCGGTGGCGAACGAGAGCAACACGCTCGCGATTCCCGACGGCCTCGGGATGGCCGAGGCAGCGGCGCTGCCGGAGACCTTCATGACGGTCTGGCTGAACCTGTTCCAGCGCGGCCGGTTTTCCCCCGGTGAAAGCGTGCTGATCCACGGCGGCGCGTCGGGCATCGGTACGACGGCGACGATGCTCGCGAAGGCGTTCGGCGCGGCGACGATCATCACCACCGTCGGGTCGGACGCGCAGCGCGACGCGAGCATGCGGCTCGGCGCGGATCTCGCGATCGACTATCGCAGCGAGGATTTCGTCGAGGCGGTCGCGCGCTTCACGGGCGGCAAGGGCGTCGACGTGATCGTCGACATCATCGCGGGCGACTACGTCGCGCGCAATTTCGCGGCGGCCGCGATGAACGGGCGCATCGTGCAGATCGGCGTGATCAATGGCCCCGCGAAGGAGCTCGACCTGTTTCCGATGCTGACGAAGCGGCTCACGCACATCGGCTCGACGCTGCGCTCGCGCACTTACGCGGAGAAGGCGCAGATCATTCGCGAACTCGAGGAGGCCGTGTGGCCGCTGATCCGGCAAGGCACGGTCAGGCCGCAGGTCTATCGGCTGTTCGATTTGCGCGACGCGCGCGCGGCGCACGAGCTGATGGATTCGGGACGACATATCGGCAAGATCGTGCTGGCGACGCCGGCCGCGGATCGTGCGCTTCGGGCTGCCATCGACGCAAACGCCAAGCATTCCACATGATCGGCAGACGCTTCAGCCCCCCGGTCGGGGGGCTGAAGCCGCGGCGGGGATGGCCCGACAATCGGGGCACCGAATGCGTCGCCGCGCCCCGCCGGCGCGTCGCGTGGATGCAGCACCGCACTGGACGATGAGTCGAAATGGACATGCTCGAGAACATGCGGACGTTCGTTCGCGTCGTGCAGGCCGGCAGCTTCTCCGCCGTGGCGAAGCAGACCGATGTCGCGACCGCGCAGGTGTCGCGGGCCGTCGCGAGCCTGGAGGCGTATGCGCAGATTCGTCTGTTGAACCGGACCACCCGGAAAATCGCGCTGACCGACAGCGGGCGCCGCTATTTCGAGCGCCTGCAATCGATCCTCGGCGATGTCGACCAGGCGAATGCCGAGGCCCGGAACGCGCTGGTCCGCCCGTACGGACGCTTGCGCGTGCATACGATGCCGGGGCTTGGGCAGAGCCATGTGACCGCGTTGGCCGTCGCCTATCGGGCGCGCTTTCCCGAAGTCGCCATCGAGATGACTTATTCGCAACGGATGCCCAATCTCGTCGAGGAAGGCTACGACGTGTCGGTCGTCACGGCCGCGAGCCTGCCTGATTCCGCCTGCATCGCGCATTCATGCGGCACGTCGTTCAGCGTGCTGGTCGCGTCGCCGGCCTACCTGGCCCGCCACGGCGTGCCGTCCGCGCCCGCCGACCTGGCACGCCATACCTGCCTGCGCCTCGATACGCCGGCCGAAGCGAACGACGAATGGCTGCTGCACGGTCCCGGCGGCCAGACCGCGTCGCATGCGGTCACGGCCGCGCCGTTCCATGCGAATGCGCCGGAGGCGCTGTCGATCGCGCTGCGCGCGGGGCTGGGCATCGGCTCGCTGGCGATCTATTCGGCGATCGACGACCTGCGCAGCGGGCGGCTCGTGCGCGTGCTGCCGGACTACCGGTTGACGATGCTCGACGTGTACGCGATGTATGCGTCGCGTCGCTTCCTGGACGCGAAGGTCCGCACCTTCGTCGAGCATCTGCGCTTGGGGTTGTCGCCCGCGCTGAAAACCGACGCCCGCGCGCTCGACGCGCTCGACGCGCCGCGCGGCCGCGAGCGTGCCCGTGCGGTGGCCGGTGTCACGGCCTGACGGCCGGCCCATCCGTCGTACCCGTCGTACCCGTTCGTTCCTGTCGAGGAGAATCCGATGAAGTCCCGTTTTGCAATCGTCGTTGCAGGTTTCGTTGCGTTGTCGCCGCTGGCCGGTCACGCGCAGTCCGCCGCACCCACCGCGCCCGCCGAGCAGGCGGCAGCGGCGGCCGCGTCGCCGCGAGCGGCGAAGAAGGCCGAACGCGCGGCCGACCGCGCATTCGCGAAGAAGGTTCGGCAGGCCATCGTGAGGGCGCCCGGCGTGGGCAATGCGCAGGTCACCGTGTTCGCGAAGGCGAAGACGGGCGACGTGACACTGGCCGGGCAGATCGCCGACGAGTCGCAGGACCGGGCCGCGGTGGACGCGGCCCGCCAGGTACCGGGCGTGACGTCGGTGAAGAGCAAGCTCCAGTTACGCCTGGAGGGTGGCCAGTAACGGAAAGGGTTGACGGCATCGGGTGCATGTCTTTGCGGGTCTCGTCGTGTAAAGAATCCACGGCGAAGGCTCGGGAAGGTACGCACCCGTGCCGGCTGCGACGCGTCCCGCCGGTGGCAGGGGCGTCAGATGCGACCGAGCAGCACCAGTATCACGACAATGACGACGATCAGCCCGACGGTCCCCGACGGCCAGTAGCCCCAGCTTCGGCTATGCGGCCATGCAGGAAATGCTCCGATGAGCAGCAGAATCAGAACGATGATGAGGATCGTACCGAGCATCGCATCCCTCCTGGATTTATTCGACACGGTGTCGGCTGTCGCAATTCCCGTGCCGCGAGGCGACGATCGTTCCGTAGGGCGCCGCTGCCGCATCGGACGGTGCGCGGCGGGCGACCGGGATTACGCACCGGCCTCCGTGCCGGCGGTGTCCGGCCAGAGCAGGGCCTGGGCGACGACGACGTGGTCGCCGTTGAAGGTGGCGGCGGGCGAGCCGTACAGGCGATAGCCGAGCGCCAGCGCATCCGACACGCGGTGGCAAAACGTGGCGTCGTCCTTGCCCGTCAGCAAGCGATAGCGGGGCAGGTCGTTGGGTGGGGAAGACGACATGGGCGGGACTCCTGTGAAGGGGGCGGATCGGGCAGTATAAGTCGGACAAACCCACGCCATCTGCGAAGGCAGGGGCATTTGCATCATGAATGCTCGTTCATTCAACAAATAAATTTTAAAAATGGCCGCCCGCTCGCTATGCTGAATCCTTCACTCAGGCGGGCATGCAATGGCTGAACTCTTTCTGGTACGGCACGGGCAGGCGTCGTTCGGCACCGACGACTACGACCGGCTTTCCGCGGCGGGCGACCAGCAGGGCGTCTGGCTCGGCGAATATTTCGCGCGGCAGGGCCTGACGTTCGACCGCGTGATCTGCGGCACGATGAACCGCCATGCGCAGACGGTTGCCGCGATCCTGCGCGGGATGGGCCGCGAAGGCGTCGCGGTGGACCGCCATCCGGGCCTGAACGAATACGATTTCCACGGGTTGTTCGCGGCCGCCGCCAGCGACTACCCGGAGATCGCGCGGCTCGCGGCCGGCTCGATGAAGGACCATTTCCGCGCGCTGCGGCAGGTGCTGCAGCTGTGGACCGAGGATAAGCTCGTCGAGGCGGCTCCCGAAACCTGGGCCCATTTCCAGCAGCGCGTGGCCGACGCGCGCGCGGCGATCCGCGCAGGCGGCGGCCAGCGCGTACTGGCGGTGAGCTCCGGCGGCCCGATCGCGGTCACCGTGCAGCAGGTGCTCGCGGCCCCGCCGTCGAGCGCGATCGCGCTGAACCTGCAGATCCGCAACAGCAGTCTTTCGCAGTTTTTCTTCAACGCCGAGGCGTTTCACCTCGCGTCGTTCAACGGCATCCCGCATCTGGAGGACCCCGAACGACACGCGCTGCGCACCTACGGCTGACCCACGAACGATCGCGACGATGACGAATCCTTCCCAGCAACTCGACGTAGCCCGCCTTACGCGCTATCTGGAAACCCACGTGCCGGGCTTCGAAGGCCCGGTCGACACGGAGAAGTTTGCCGGCGGCCAGTCGAATCCGACTTTCCTGCTGAATGCGAAGAGCGGCCGCTACGTGCTGCGCCGCCAGCCGCCGGGCGAACTGCTGAAATCCGCGCACGCGGTCGACCGCGAATTCCGCGTGCTCACCGCGCTGTCGGGCACCGCGGTGCCGGTCGCGCACCCGTATCACCTGTGCGAAGACCGCGACGTGATCGGCAGCCTGTTCTACGTGATGAGTTTCGAGGATGGCCGGATCTTCTGGGACCCCGCGCTGCCGGAACTGCCGAAGGCCGAGCGCGCGACCTGCTACGACGCGCTGCTGCGGACGATGGCCGCACTGCACGACGTCGATGTCGACGCGGTGGGCCTTGCCGACTACGGCCGCCCGGGCAACTACTTCGAGCGCCAGATCGGCGTGTGGACGAAGCAGTATCGCGCGGCCGAAACCGGGCGCCTCGATGCGATGGAGACGCTGATCGACTGGCTGCCGAAGGCATGCCCCGAGGACACGGGCCGGCCCGCACTGGTGCACGGCGACTTCCGGATCGACAACCTGATGTTCGCGCGCGACGGCTATCGCGTGCAGGCCGTGCTCGACTGGGAACTGTCGACGCTCGGCAACCCGCTCGCCGATCTCGCGTACTTCTGCATGTGCCTGCGGCTGCCGTCCGGCGGCCAGGTGCGCGGGCTCGCGGGCCAGGATCGCGCGGCGCTCGGGATTCCCGACGAAGCGGCGATCGTCGCGCGCTACTGCGAACTGCGCGGCATCGCGCCGATCCGCGACTGGCATTTCTACCTCGCCTTCAGTTTCTTCCGGCTCGCGGCGATCGCGCAGGGCGTGAAGGCGCGCGCGTTGCAGGGCAACGCATCGAGCGAGCAGGCGCTGCGCGTCGGCGAAATGGCCGGCCGGCTGGCCGAACTGGCCGTCGGCGTGATCGACGCGCATCGCTGAACGCGACGCTGGCGCAGGCAGCGCCGCGCCGCGGCACGAACAACCACATCAATGGAGGAGCACAGCAACATGGCAACGAATCTGTTCGACCTGACGGGCAAGATCGCACTGGTGACAGGCGCGAGCCGCGGCATCGGCGAGGAAATCGCCAAGCTGCTCGCGGAGCAGGGCGCGCACGTGATCGTGTCGAGCCGCAAGCTCGACGACTGCCAGGCCGTGGCCGACGCGATCGTCGCGGCGGGCGGCCGCGCCGAGGCGCTGGCGTGCCACGTCGGGCGCCTGGAGGACATCGCCGCGACGTTCGAGCACATCCGCGGCAAGCACGGCCGCCTCGACATTCTCGTGAACAACGCTGCCGCGAACCCGTATTTCGGGCACATCCTCGATACCGATCTCGCCGCGTACGAGAAGACCGTCGACGTGAACATCCGCGGCTACTTCTTCATGTCGGTCGAAGCAGGCAAGCTGATGAAGACGCACGGCGGCGGCGCGATCGTCAACACGGCATCGGTGAATGCGCTGCAGCCGGGCGACCGGCAGGGCATCTACTCGATCACGAAGGCGGCCGTCGTCAACATGACGAAGGCGTTCGCGAAGGAATGCGGGCCGCTCGGCATCCGCGTGAACGCGCTGCTGCCGGGGTTGACGAAGACGAAGTTCGCGGGCGCGCTGTTCGCGGACAAGGACATCTACGAAACCTGGATGACGAAGATCCCGCTGCGCCGCCACGCGGAGCCGCGCGAAATGGCCGGCACCGTGCTGTATCTCGTGTCGGACGCGGCGAGCTACACGAACGGCGAATGCATCGTCGTCGACGGCGGCCTGACGATCTGAGCGCGCGATGAAACTGGACAGCTACGCCGGCCAGGCCGTGATGATCACCGGCGCCGCGAGCGGCTTCGGCGCGCTGCTCGCGAGCGAACTCGCCGCGATGGGTGCGCGGCTCGCGCTCGGCGACCTGAACGGCGATGCGCTCGAACGCGTGGCCGCGCCGCTGCGCGCGGCCGGCGCCGACGTGATCGCGCAGCGCTGCGACGTGCGCGTCGAAACGGAGGTCGCCGCGCTGGTGCAGGAAGCCGTCGCGCGCTTCGGGCGGCTCGACGTCGGCATCAACAACGCGGGCATCGCGCCGCCGATGAAGGCGCTGATCGACACCGACGAAGCCGATCTCGACCTGAACTTCGCGGTGAACGCCAAGGGCGTGTTTTTCGGGATGAAGCACCAGATCCGCCAGATGCTCGCGCAGCGCGAAGGCGTGATCCTGAACGTCGCGTCGATGGCCGGGCTCGGCGGCGCGCCGAAGCTGGCCGCGTATGCGGCATCGAAACATGCGGTGGTCGGGCTCACGAAGACGGCCGCGCTCGAATACGCGCGCCACGGCATCCGCGTGAATGCGGTGTGCCCGTTCTACAGCACGACACCGATGGTCACCGACAGCGAGATCGGCGAGCGCCAGGATTTTCTGGCGCAGGGCTCGCCGATGAAGCGGCTCGGCCGGCCCGACGAAATCGTCGCGACGATGCTGATGCTGTGCGCGAAGGACAACACGTATCTGACCGGACAGGCCGTCGCCGTCGACGGCGGCGTCTCGGCCTTCTGAACCGAACGAACGGAAACACGGAAATCTCGAGGAGTCGATCATGGACTTTGGCTACACCCCGAAAGTGGAAGCACTGCGCGAACGCGTGAGCGCATTCATGGACGCGCACATCGTGCCGCGCATCCGCCAGTGGAACGACGAAGTGCACACGGGCCAGTATCCGGTGTCGTTCATGGAGGAACTGAAGGAACGCGCGAAGGCGGAAGGGCTGTGGAACCTGTTCCTGCCGCACCTGAAGGACGACGAGCCGGGGATGGGCCTGACGAACCTCGAATACGCGCCGCTCGCCGAGATCATGGGGCGCGTGAGCTGGGCGTCGGAAGTGTTCAATTGCAATGCGCCGGACACCGGCAACATGGAGCTGCTGCACATGTTCGCGACGCCCGAGCAGCGCGAACAGTGGTTGTTGCCGCTCTTGCGCGGCGAAATCCGCTCGGCGTTCGCGATGACGGAGCCCGACGTCGCGTCGTCGGATGCGACCAACATCACGACGCGCATCGAGCGTATCGGCGACGAGTACGTGATCAACGGCCGCAAGTGGTTCATCACGAACGCCGCGCATCCGAACTGCAAGATCTTCATCGTGATGGGCAAGACCGATCCCGAGGCCGAGTCGCACCAGCAGCAGAGCATGATCCTCGTGCCGCGCGACACGCCGGGCGTGACGGTCGTGCGCAACATCACGGTGGTCAATCACCACGCGCCGGAAGGACACTGCGAGATCACGTTCGACAATGTGCGGGTGCCGGCGCGCAACCTGCTCGGCGAGGAAGGCAGCGGCTTCGCGCTCGCGCAGGCACGCCTCGGGCCGGGCCGCATCCACCACTGCATGCGCTCGATCGGCGCGGCCGAGCTGGCGCTGGAGCTGATGGTCGACCGCGCGCAGTCGCGCGTCGCGTTCGGCAAGCCGCTGAACCGGCACGGCACGGTCGGCGAATGGATCGCGCGCTCGCGTATCGAGATCGACCAGGCACGCCTCTTGGTGCTGAAGGCCGCGTGGATGATCGACAAGGTCGGCGCGAAGGTGGCGCGCAAGGAAATCTCGATGATCAAGGCGCTCGTGCCGACCGTCTATACGGACGTGTGCGACCGCGCGATGCAGGTATTCGGCGCGGCCGGCTTGAGCCCCGATACGCCGCTGGCCGACCTGTGGACCTGGGGCCGCGCGCTGCGCTTCGCCGACGGCCCGGACGAGGTGCACCTGCAGGCCATCGCGCGGATGGAGATCAAGGACGGCGAACCCGGCGCGACGGCGCCGTACCTGACGCCGCCGCCGCGCAGCTGAGCGCCGCGTCGCACGGGAGCGCGACGTGGGTGAACGGGAGGCGCACGCCGTATTAAGATGCCGGCAAGGAGATCCGGCGATGCGCCTTTCGAAGATTGATCTGAACCTGTTCGTCGTATTCGAGGCGATCTACAACAAGCGCAACCTGACGCGCGCGGCCGAGGTGCTGAACCTCACGCAGCCGGCCGTCAGCAACGCGCTGGCGCGGCTGCGCAAGACGCTGAACGATCCGCTGTTCGTCAGCACGCCGGCCGGGATGATGCCGACGCCGATGGCCGAGAACATCGTCGGCCGCGTGCGCGAGGCGCTGCAACTGCTCGATTCGAGCGCGCACGAAGGCGACGTGTTCGATCCGGCTTCGTCGGAGCGCGTGTTCCGGCTCAGCATGAGCGACCTGACCGAGGCGCTGCTGCTGCCCGCGCTCGGCGAATTGCTGCAGACGCATGCGCCCGGCATGCACGTGCGCAGCTACACGATGGACCGCCGCGAAGTCGCGACCGCGCTCGCGAACGGCTCGGTCGACATCGCGATCGACGCGCCGCTGATCGGCGATCCGCATCTGCACCAGGCGCTGCTCGTGCAGGACCGCTACGCGTGCATGATTCGCGACGATCACCCGTTCAAGGGCGACACGCTGACCATGGACGACTACCTGTCGATGGGCCACATCCACGTATCGAGCCGCCGCAAGGGCAGCGGGCACGTCGACGCGGAACTGACGCGGCTCGGGCTGCGCCGCAACATCCAGATGCGCGTGCAGCACTACATGGTCGCGCCGCTGATCGCGATGCGAAGCGATCTTGTGCTGACGGCGCCGCTGCGGCTGCTGCAGCGCTATCCGGCGCGGATTCTCGAACTGCCGTTCGAGATGCCGGGGCTCGACTACTTCTGCTACTGGCATCGCAGCGCCGATCAGGATCAGGGCAGCCAGTGGCTGCGCGAGCAGTTGATGGCGTTGATGGGCGGGATGGGGGAGGTGCTGTGATGGGCGGGGTGTGCGCGTCGCGTGTTACCCCCGGCGCTTGCCGACTCAATACGAATCGTCGTCGAAGCGGGACGATGCCGGCCGGCGCTTCATGTCCTTCAGCCAGTTCCTGACCTGATCCGGGTCCTCGAACTCGCGCAGCGCGACGCTCAGGTCCTGGTTGCTCCGCTGCGTGCCGGCAATGTCGCGTGCCAGCATGCGCAGCACGGTATCGGGCGCAACCTTGGTGGACGACGCGATCCCGTACGTGCGCCGGAAATCATTCTCGACGTGCACGATCTCCTGATCGAGTTCGCGCAGCTGTTCCTCGAGGATGCCGTTGTAGCGCGTGAGCCGCGCTTCGCTGAGGCCGTCGATCGCACGCCGGTCGATCTGTTCGATCTCCAGCTGCAGTTCGAGCAGTTGCAGCAGGTTGCCCTTCTCGTAGGCATGGTTGACCCGCTGCATCAGCACGGTCTTGCGTTGCTGCTCCTGCGGATCGGGTTCGCGATCGGGATGCAGCGCGCTGGCCAGCTTGCGATAGATCTCGCGGATCGACTTGTTCGATTCGGCCTGCTCGGCTTCGATCCGGGCCTGCGCGGCCGATTGCTTCGGTGCCTTCTTGCGCTTCGCGCGCTGCGCCTCGCGGGCCGCGTGGGCGGCCATGTCGCGCTCGAACTGGGCGTCGAGTTCGGCCTGCATGCGTTCGGCGAGTTCGTCGGGCGACAGCGTGTCGAGATCTTCTGGCGGTTGCGGTTCGGGTTCCTGTTCCCGTCCCGGTTTGGCGGACTCGGGAGCGGCCGCTGCCTGGCCAGCGTGCGCGGGTCCTGCATGCCGGTTGTAGATGATCTTCAACGTCGCGTCGTCGCTGACGTCGAGCAAATCACCCGCCATATCCACGATCACGTCGGACAGCGTGCGCTGTTCGGCCTTGCTCAGGCCCTTCTGCAGGAACGCGTCGTCGAGCAGATGGATCAGCCGGATGCGCAGCGCCGTCGCTTCCTGTTCGAGCGGCAACAACCCATCGACGAACTTCTTCTGGAACGCCGGCATCACGGCTTCCCACGCGCCGAGCCGCTCGCGCCGCTTTTCGATCTGCTTGACGAGCGTATTGAACGTTTGCTGGGCTTTCGACAGGCTGGCTGTCTCGTGGCCGGGTGCGATGGCGACCGCGGCACCGCGACGTGCGGTCATGATGAGTGTCCTCCGGCCGCGTCGGGACGCGCGGCAGGCCGGTATTTTAGCCGCATGCCCGCGAGGCGGCGCGGAGTTGGGGGCTTCCTCCCGGCGACCGGCGGCGCGTCAGTGCGTCACGGCCGCCGCTGCCGGCGCGCCGGCATCCGAACCCGGTGCGCCGTTCGGGCCGTAGGCCGCTTCGGCGTGCTTGTGTTCGGCAAGGCGCTTCGCGGCCAGGCGTTCCTGCGCGGCGATACGTGGCCAGAGCGACCGGCCGGCCCAGCGTCCAGGCTGGACTCCTGATCGAGGCAATCGGTGTTACTTGTCGTGCGGCAGGTGGGTGCGCGCGAATGCCGGTCGATGCGGCTGCGGATCGACCGGTAGACCCATGGTCGACGCACGACGAACTGCCTGAAAGAATGGGTTGCGTGCGCAGTCGGCGCGGGCTGGAGGGTGGCCCTTCAATCGCCGAACAACTGCCCCTGTCCGGAGATCACGCGTTCGAAATCGTCGCGCAGGAACGGCAGGATCGCATCGGCGACGGGCTGAAGCTGGCGGCTCAGATAGAACGCATAGTCGATCGGCGAACGCATCGTTTCGAGCGGCTCGGGGCCGGCCGTCGTCATCACGTAGCTGATCCAGCCGCCGCGCTGATACTGCAGCGGCCGACCCTGTGCCTGATTGAACTCGTCAGCGATGCGTGCCGCGCGCACGTGCGGCGGCACGTTGCGCTCATATTCGCGCAGCGGCCGGCGCACCCGCTTGCGGTAGACGAGCTGGTCGTCGAATTCGCCGGCCAGCGTGCGCCGCACGTAGTCGCGAATGAAATCCTGGTACGGTTCGCGCCTGAACACGCGCCGGTACAACTCGCGCTGGAATTGCTGCGCGAGCGGCGTCCAGTCGGTGCGCACCGTCTCGAGCCCCTTGAACACGAGATCCTCGCCGCCGTCGGCCGTTGCCGCGAGCCCCGCATAGCGCTTCTTGCTGCCTTCTTCCGCGCCGCGCACGGTCGGCATCAGGAAGCGGCGGTAATGCCGCTCGTATTGCAGCTCCAGCGCGCTGTCGAGCCCGAACTGCTCGCGCAGGTGGGTATGCCACCAGCGATTCACGTGCTCGACGAGCGCGCGGCCCTTGGCGCCGGCTTCGTCGTCGTCATGCGCGTGGCCGAGCCACACGAACGTCGAATCGGTATCGCCGTAAATCACTTCGTAACCCTGAGCTTCGATCAGTTTGCGCGTGCGGTGCATGATTTCGTGGCCGCGCATCGTGATCGACGATGCGAGGCGCGGGTCGAAGAAGCGGCAGCCCGTCGAGCCGAGCACGCCGTAGAACGAATTCATGATGATCTTCAGCGCCTGCGACAGCGGCGCGTTGCGCTGCCGCTTCGCGTCGTCGCGGCCCTCCCATACGCGGCGCACGATGTCGGGCAGGCAGTGCGCGGTGCGCGAGAAGCGCGCGCCGAGAAAACCGGGCACCGATGCGTCGTCGCCAGGATTCGCGAGCCCCTCGATCAGGCCGACCGGGTCGATCAGGAACGTGCGGATGATCGACGGATAGAGGCTCTTGTAGTCGAACACGAGCACCGAGTCGTACAGCCCGGGCCGCGAATCCATCACGAAGCCGCCGGGGCTGTTCTGCCCCGTCACGTCGCCGAGGTTAGGGGCGACATAGCCGAGCCGGTGCATGCGCGGCAGGTACAGGTGCGTGAACGCAGCGACCGAGCCGCCGGTGCGATCGGCCGCGAGGCCCGTGACGCTCGCGCGTTCCAGCGCGAAGGACAGCAGGTCGGCCTTGTCGAAGATGCGCGTGACGAGTTCGCAGTCCTTCAGGTTGTAGCGCGCGAGCGCGGGCTTGTCGTGTTCGAAGCGGCGCTGGATCTCGTCCATCCGCTGGTACGGGTTGTCGATCGACTTGCCTTCGCCGAGCAGCGACTGCGACACGTATTCGAGGCTGAAGGACGGGAAGGTCCACGTCGCGGATTTCAGCATGTCGATGCCGTCGAGGATCAGCCGGCCGGCCGCGCCCGCGAAGAAGTGGTCGGGCTGCTGGCCGTGCGCGCGCCAGTCGAGCACGCTGCCGCCGCGCCCGAGCTTCAGCGGGATGCCGTATTGCTCCGCGTGCGCATGCAGGATGCGCAGGTCGAACTGCACGAGATTCCAGCCGATCACCGCATCGGGATCGTGCCGGTCGAACCAGTCGTTGAGCCGCGCGAGCATCGCGGGGCGGCTGTCGCAGTAGTCGAGGTCGAAGTCGAGGGTGCCTGCGCTGCCGCTCGCGTCGCCGTTCGGTGGCCCGAGCATGTAGACCTGGCGCTGTCCGCAGCCTTCGAGCGCGATCGAATACAGCTCGCCGTGGACGCTGGTTTCGATGTCGAGCGACACGCAGCGTAGCGCGGGGCGGTAACCGGTTGCGGGCTTCAGCTCGCCGCCGGTGAGCGTGCCGTCGCGGCCGGGCTGGCCGCGAAACGCCACGCATGCGGTGATGAAGCGCTCCATCGCGTAGCGGTCGGGCGGCTGCACGTCGGCTTCGTAGACGTCGACGCCGGCGGCGGCCAGCCGCTTCTGGAGCCCGGACAGATGCCGGTAGCGCTTGCAATAGAGGCCGACGACGGGCCGCTGCCGGAAGTCGCGTAGCGCGAGCGGGCGCAATTCGGCTTCGCGCTCGCCGGCCAGTGCGCGTTCGGCGAGTGCCTGCTGTTCGGCCGGGATGAACGCGACGGCTTCCTGCGGGCGCAACCGCACGCGGCGCGGACCGTGTTCGGTTGCCAGCCAGAACTCGATCTCGATGCCGGATGCGGTGTCCCGCCAGTGGCGGGTAAGGATGAAGCCCTGCTCGAACGCCGTCAAAACGCTTGCTCGTCGTGGATGCCCAGGCGGCGGATTTTAGCGCCTGGAAGCGGTTCGCGCCGAGAGTGGCGCGATGGCATCAGATGGCAGGAAGCCGGCGCGAGATGCGCCATCCCGTGCGGGCCGCATCGAGCGGCCGCAGCAACCAGCGGCGCGCAACGATCGCGTGGCGCTTCTGCGTGACGTATTCGTCTACGGCAAGTTCGAGGGTATCGTCACCGACGCGGGATAGTGTCGCGGTGGCGCCGGAGCCGTCCGCGAATTCGATGACGGCGGGGTGTGGTTTGGCGGTGCGCGGCGCATCGTGGTCGAGCGTCACGATGCTGCCCGGATAGAGGTGCGAATCGCTGGTACGCAGCAGGACGGCGGTGGGCATGGAAGGCGCTCCGGAAAACGCCGGCTTGGGCAATGTGTGAGCCGGATTCCGGAGCCTACCTGAAGGTGAGCGTTCGCGGGGTTATGGCGAGCGGCCGCCGGGATGGTCGGTGCCGGGGACCGGACCCGAACCGGCACCCCCTCAAACATGCCCCTCGTGCTCGATCGCCCCACCATGCGCCGCCCGCGTCACGACCCGCACCGGCACCCCTGACGCCCTGGCCGCCCGTTTCGCCCACATCGCCGTCAGAATCGGCACGAGAATCGCCGTCACGAGACACGCGGTCGCGACGATCGCCGTCGCCGCCGGCACCATCGGTTTGAACTTCGGAATCATCTCGCCGATGATCGCCGGGTTCGCGACCGCGGCGCCGGCCGTCGACGACGCGGCCAGCCCCGCCGTCCCGTTGCCGCCGCCCAGGAACCTGTCCGCGAGAATCAACGGCACGCCCGTCACGACGATCACCGCGAGCCCGAGCGCGATGCCCGGCAGCCCGCTTTTCGCGATCACGTTCAGATCGATGCCGTTGCCGAGCGCGAAGCCGAAGAACGGAATCAGCGGATGCACGCAGCGGCCGAACAATTCGCGCAACTCCACGTCGAGATTGCCGAGCACGAAACCGATCAGAAACGGCAGCACCGCGCCGACGAAGAGCCGCGTCTCGAACACCGCGACGCCGGCCGCACCGAGAATCAGCATGCTGACGAGCGGCCCCGATTCGATCGACATCAGCACGAACGCGCCGGCCTCTTCCTTGGTGCCGTATTGCTGCATCACGGCCGCATAGAGGCCGCCGTTGGTCATGTCCATCGACGTCGTGATCGCGAGCAGCGACAGGCCCGCGAACAGGCCGGTGCGGATGCCGTCGTCGGGGATGAACCGTGCGGCGATCACCGTCGCGAGCCACGCGACCACGATCTTCGTCGCGAGCAGCGTGCCCGACTTGCGCAGCACGACACCCGTCGCGCGCAGGTCGATCGTCGCGCCCATGCAGAAGAACCAGACGGCGAGGATCGGCACGGTGCCCGCGATCAGGCCGTTGGTGAACGAGCCGAAGTACTTGCCGGCGTTCGGTGCGAACGTGTGCACGCACGCGCCCAGCAGCATCGGCACCAGCATGAGCCCGCCCGGAATGCGGTCGATGGCCTGTTTCAGCTTCACGTCTCCTCCGTGGACGTCGATGCGTCCCGTTGTCGAATGATGTCTGCTGACTGACTATAGGACATGATTCGCAACGGTGGTCCGTTTTCGTGAATTTCGACGGTAGTCGTATCATCCGGACGCGGCCGGCGCCGAGGTGACGACTGTGACGACCGTCGCGCAGGATCGAGCGTATGCCGGCCGCGAACCGGCAAACCGGAAAAAACACTACGGCGCAGAGGGCGAATGATGAAAATGACGATGCGCATGGGCATCGCGCTGCTGGTGCTCGGCGCGAGCCTGGGCGCGAACGGCGCGCAAGCGAAGAGCACGGTCGATTGCGGGAAGCTCGATGCGGCCACGAGCGGCCCCGACGACAACGTCCGGCCGCCGGCGTCCGGCACGGTCATCGGCACGGGCCGCGCGTATTTCTACTCGGCGCCCGACGCGCAATGCATCACGAAGCGCACCTTCATCGTCCCCGGCGATTCGGTGACCGTCTACAAGTCGCACGGGCGCTGGTACGACATCATGTACGTGAACGGCAAGACCGGCGACGACGTCGAAGGGTGGGTCGAGCAGGGCCGCGTGCGCCTCGGCGGCCAATACGGCGCGCAGTAGTCGCGGTCGGCGGCGCCGCTACACCGTCGCCCCGGCGAAATCGCGCTGCAGGTGCTCCGCGCGCAACGGCCGCTGGTACAGGTAGCCCTGCGCGTACTGGATCCCGACCGCATGCAGCGCGCGATGCTGCGCTTCGGTCTCCACGCCTTCCGCGATGATCTTCAGGCCGTAGTGATGCGCGACGGCTGCGATTCCCTCGATCAGCCTCGAACTGCCGCTGTCCAGTTGCGACACGAACTGTCGATCGATCTTCACGTAGTCGAACGGAAAGCGCGACAGCATGTCGAGATTGCTGTGATGCGTGCCGAAATCGTCGATCGCGAATTTCGCGCCTTTCGATCGCAATGCATGGAAGATCTCGGTGGTGCGCGCGTTTTTCTCGAGCAGGATGCGCTCGGTGACTTCGAGCACCAGCGTGAAGCCGGGCGGCAGCGCGCGGATCGCTGCCTCGACGTCGGTCACGAACCGCCCGCGCTCGAGATCCTGCGGCGCAATGTTCACGGCAATGCGCAGCGGCGCGGACGGCGTCAGCGCGGTCAGCTCGGCGACCGCCGTGCGCAGCACGAACTCGGTGACCTTCGGCAGCACCGTGCTCGATTCCACCTGCGGGATGAACACGGCCGGGCTGATGGCCCCCACTTCGGGTGGTGCCAGCGCAGCAGCGCCTCGACGCCGACTGTCCTGCGCGTCTGCACGTCGACGATCGGCTGATAAACCACATGGAACTCGTCGCGCCTGAGCGCGTGGCGCACGGCTTTCAGCAACAGCCGCCGTGGTGCCATCGCGAGCAGGTAGGCGGCCATCACGAGGCTGTCGGCGAGCAGCACGATCGTCGCGCAGATCAGCCGGTAATGGCGCTGGACCTGTGACGCGTAGCGCGCCGATGCGATGACCGACACCGTGAACGGCCAGCGCTGCGAAGCGATCGTGCTGCCGCCTGCGGGGGCCGCTTCCGTTTCCGGCGAGAACTTCCCGTGCTGATCGAGACGACCTGCACCCGCGATCGACAGCGTGGCCGTTTCCGCCCCGTTGCCGGTGCCGTGGGCGAGTGCGTCGGCCACGTAGTCGCCCTCGATCACATACAGGACGCCCGCGCCGCGCGCGGTGGATCGGAATACGGACAACACCGGAATGCCATGCTGGAACGGCGTCTGGGGTAGCAGCGTGACGGCCATCGAGCCCGGTTCCGGCTCGCGCGCATACGCGGTGAGCGGCAGGTCGATCGAACCGAGCGCCGACGAGCACATGAGGCGGCCGTCGCTCACCAGCCCGACCGCACGCAGATAGCGCAGGCGAGTGCCCACTTCGGCGAGTGTCCGGAACACCGTCGCGCATGGCCGCCCGACGAGCGCGCTCAGCTCGTCCGCGTGTCGGAGGCGCACGCCGTCCAGGATGCGGTCCACCGAAGCCACGATGTCGTTTGCCACGGCGCGCTCGTTCGCTGTGACGGCATCGCGTGTGTAGCGGTCGGCCAGTACGATCGCGAACGCGGGCACGAGCACGCAAATGATCACGGCGGCGAGAAACATGACGCGCGGCCACGCGCCGCTGCGGTGGAAGAGGAGTGTCGAGCCGGGCGTGAGCGCCCGCAGCCCCGCGATTGCCTTTGGTGTTATACGCATGAGGTGGCAAGTCGAACCGGTCGATACACCAGCGGCACGCACGCCGCATGCCCGAGTCGGGCCAGGCGGCTCGCGCGCCGGTTTCGGATGCCTATCGATGCGGCCGTCGCTTGTCGCGATCGTCCATCGATCGGGCGGTATCCCTCAATAACATGCGTACATTGAGCATGTATATAGGCGCAGCGTATCGAAAAAAGCCCCGGCCGCACAGTGTGTGCAGCCGGGACGAAAGACACCGTCTCTTGGCACGAGGATGGTGCGCGGCAAGTATATGATGCGGCGCGCTATTACGAAATATTGTTGTCTAAAAATTGGTGCCGTTTTGTGATTGTGTCTCAAAAAGAAACATTTCCGCGTGGCCCGCTTTCGGCGGTCGGCCGCGAGGGTGTCGAGCAGGAGCTTTGCGATGGAAGAAAATACCGCGCCCAAGGTCATCGTGAGCGACGGCGCCGCCCTGGCGGACGGCGGTTCGCTGTGGATCAGGATTTCGGTGGACGGACAGGCCCAGGACTATTCGCTCGATCGCGCACTCGCATCGCGCGGTACGCCGCGCTACGACAGCATCCGCAGCGCGCACGGCGTACTGTCGAACGAAGAGCGACGGGAGTTGCGGGTGCTGCTGGAGCGCATCGCCGACCCCGCGATGTGGGCCGGCATCGTCGACACGTTCATCCAGGTGCTGAAGCGCTCCGACGCGTGATGAACGATGGCGTGCCGGGCGAGATTCAGAAGTCGTTGCGCATCTTGTGGAGCAGGCCGCCGGGTGACTGATGCGTGTCCACGGCAGTGAGGACATCGGTCAGGAACCACGGCAGGTTCAGCTGCGTGTTGGAATCGCCGACGCAGACGCGGATCGGCGGCGCGCTGGAGGGGGCGTGGGTGCCTGGTGCGGCGTCCCGCGACGGCACGCAATTTTTCGCGTATGCCCGAGCCGGCACCGGCGGCGCGACGGCACCCGAGGGCGCACCGGCGATGGCCGGCCCGCTGATGGCGGCAAACAGGGTCAGGGCGGCGGCAACGGCGACGCGTTTCATGAGGATTCTCCGGCGATGCTCGTTCGACCATGCGGGCCGGTGCGAGTTCGTGCGTGCGAGAGGCGTGTCACGTGCCCGAACGGGCCGCTTGGCCGCGTGCGACGCCGATCGCCTGCCCCGGTCGTCGGCCGCGCCGCTACCGCGGCGCTTCTCCCGTCCGGCGTCGAAAGGCGCGCGTCAACGCGCTCGCGCATCCCGTCACTGATACCCGTAACACTGCTTCAGCCCCGCGTAGTCGTAGAAGTGGCTGCCCGGCGCGAGCTTCGCACCGTCGCACGCGGCCTGGAAATCCGTCTCGCGCTCGTTGTACAGCATCTTCACGATGAGCCGCGACCCGTTGCGATAGACATCCCACTGCATGTTCGCGGCCATCGGCGAGACCTGGTCGCCGCGCCACGGATTGTTCGCATACGTGTACGTCTGCGCCTGCGGCGTCGGCACGAACACGTTCTTCAGGTTCATGATCGACGCGAACGGAATCACGATCTCCGCATGCGTGAAGCGCAGCTTCGCGGCATGCGTCAGGTCGCCGCGCGCGATCGCATCGACTTCGCCGAAGAAATCGTCCTGCAGCACCTTCGCCATCCGGTACGTCACCGGGTTCGCTTCCTGGATGCCGGGCCCCTTCTGGTAGTAGTCCTCGGCATCCTGGAGGTACGCGAGATACTGCGCCTGCTCCGCGCCGATGTACTTCTCCATCGTCACGCCGCCGGTTTCCGCGGTCATGGCCGGCGCGACCTGCAGCAGGTTGTACAGCACGTTCACCGCATCGACTGCCGTCGCGATCTTCGTCTTGCCGTCGCCCTTCAGCGTGTTGGTGAACTTGCCGTCCGTCGACGTGAACGCATAGGTGCCGGTGTTCGCGAACGTGTAGCCGTCGGAGCCGAGCTTCGCGATGAAGGCCGGCGACACGAGCGCGGCCAGCACCGTTTGCGCGACGTCGGCCGCCTGCGGCGCAGCCTTGATCGCCTTCAGCTTCGCGGCCACCGTCGCGTCGTTTGCATAGGTCTGGTACGCCTGGCTCGCCTGATAGGTCGCGTAGTACGGATCGCTCGTGTCGGTCACGAGATCGGTGGCCGGCTTCAGCGAGTGGAAATACAGCAGGAAGCGGTTGGTGCCGGCCGGCTGTGCGACCGGTGCGCTCGCCGGATAGCCGGCCGGCGCGGCCGGCAGCGTGATGGCCGGCGCCAGTGCCGGCTGCGCGGCAACCAATGCCGCCGAGAAATACGTCGAACTGTCGACCGCGCGATCCTGGCCCGAGTTGACGACGACCACCTGCCGGTTGCCCGTCGCAAACAGCGCGGGCAACCGCTGCGCGAGACGCGCGGCGAGTTGCTGATGTTCGCGGATGCCGGTTTGCGTGAGGTTGCCGTATCCGGGTGTCGAGATGCCCTGCACGCCATAACCGAGCAGCGCATTCGCCTTCATCATCGCGTACGTGTCGGCCTTGAGCTGCGCGCCGAGCGCGGTCAATGCGCCGTCGGCCTCGGCCTTGACCAGCATCGCGTAGATCGCGCCGTCGTACTTGAAGCCCGACAGCCCGCGTGAGCCGTGACGGGCGACGAGTTCGGTATAGACCGGTGCGTAGCCGGCCGGCGGCGCTTCGTACGTTGCCGCGTCCTGCTGCGGGCGGTACGGCGTCTTCGTCTGGTAGTAGGTCGCGGGAGCCGGAGCCGGCGTGGGCTGAGGTTGCGGTTGCGGTTGCGGCGCGGGCGTCGTGCCGTTGTTGTCGGCCGACGTGGCGGGCTGCGTCGAGTCATCCCCGCCGCAAGCAGCGAGCAACAGGCAGGCAATCGTGAGGGCGGCGGCGGTGCGGGTCGGGCGTGTCATCGTGGCGGGCAACGGACGGGACGATGCGCATGTGCGTCGTCCCGTCTCCGGGGGAATGTGGTCGAGCCCCGAAGTGTTGCAAGCGACTTTGACAGCAGAATGTCAGGATGCGGTCGGACAATCGTCGGATGGCCGCCGAGTCGACGATGACGGCTGGCCGCTGCCAGCCCGTGTGCTGGCGTTCAGTGCAGCCCGGCCGATGCGATCGAGCGCACCGTATCTGTGATGTTCACGCAGCGCGACAGGCCGAAATGCTCGGCTTCGCGGCGTTCCGGTTCGCTGCTCGCGATCCCGACCGCGCGCTCCGGCGGTACGCCGAGCGCTTGCAGCGCGACATCGAACGGATGCTGATTCGATCCGGAGTCCTGTTGATCCGAATCCGTGACGACGACCGAGAAGCGGTCGAGGTTCGCGCGGCCGAACTGGCCTTCGAACATGTCGCTGAGCCGAGCGGCCGGCAGCGTCGTGACGAGACCGAGCCGATAGCCTTCTTCCGATGCCCGGTCCAGCCACTGGATGATCGCGTCGCGTTGATGGCGCGATTCGCGCGAATCCGGTGTGGCTTCGATCTGCGCGAATGCTGCGTCGAGACGGGTGACGATGGCTTCGATGACCACGGTGATTCCTTTTCAGAAACGTGATGATCCGTTCGCCGACGGGAATGCCACACACCTTAGCGTCGATCCGGAAAATGCGACCAATTAATATTTTTCACCGACTCATACGATTCGGCTAATGAATGGGGCGGCAAGCCAGCGCGGGCGCGGGATGCGTGTCGCGCGGCATGTCCCGCATGAATTGCATCGTATCGGTCGCGTTCAACGTGATGCACCAGCGTGGCGCACATTGTGAATGCATCGAGTACATGCATATGGAAAAACGGCATATCGAGCGATGCCTGCCCGATATGCCGCGTCGTGATGCCGTGCGCGAACAACTGCGATCAATGCAGCTTGATCGACGGCTGATGGCGGCTTTGCAGCCAGTGGCTCAGCGACTGGAACAGCGCGCGCTTCATGCCGACCACGCTGAACAGGTGCTTGCGATACAGGAACTTGTACAGCCCGATCGCCGCCAGCCCGTCGACGATCAGCGAGCGCGAGCGCCCGCCGATGTCCGCCTGATACACGGCGCCCGCATGCCCGAGCGACACGACGGTGCCTGCATCGCGGAACGTGAAGCCGGCCACCGGCTTGCCGGCGACGCGCCGCGCGAATGCATTGACCAGATACACCGCCTGCTGATGAGCGACCTGCGCGCGCGGCGGCAGGTACCCGCCTGCACCGGCCGACGGGCACGCGGCGCAGTCGCCGAACGCATACACGTGCGGATCGTCGGGCGTCTGCAGCGTGTCGGTCACGATCACCTGGTTCGAGCGGTTCAGCGCGATGTCGCCGATGCTCCGCAGCATCGCGGGGCCCGCGACGCCGGCCGCCCAGATCGTGATGTCGCTTGCGAGCCGTTCGCCCGTCGCGGTCGTCACGGCGTCCGCGCCGACTTCCGCCACGCGCGTATCGGTCAGCACGTCGACGTTCAGCGCACGAAGCTGCGCGTGCATCTTGCCTGACAGCCGTTCGTCGAGCGCGGGCAGGATGCGCGGGCCGCCTTCGATCAGCCGGATGTGCACGTCACGCGCGGACACCAGTGCCTTGAAGCGGTACGTCGTCAGTTGCTGAACTGCATGGCGCAGCGCGGCGGCCAGCTCGACACCCGTCGCACCCGCACCGATCACGTTGATGCAGATCGGCGCCGCGCGCCGTGCGGGCTGCTGCTCGGCCAGATGATTCGCCTTCGTGCAGGCAGCCAGGAACTTGCGGCGGAAATCCTCGGCCTGGTCGAGGTTTTCGAGCGGCAGTGCATGACGCTCGGCGCCCGGCACGTTGAAGAAGTTCGTCACGCTGCCGACTGCCAGCACCAGATCGTCATAGTCGAGCGTGCGCTGCGGCAGGATTTCCGTGCCGTCCGCATCCTGCACGGCCGCGATCGTCGCCGTGCGCGCCGCGCGGTCGACCCGCTGCAGCGCGCCCTGCACGAAGCGGAAGCCGTGGCGCTTCGCCTGTGCCGCGTATTCGATCGTGTGGGAGGCCGGATCGCGATGGCCCGATGCGGCTTCGTGCAGCAGCGGCTTCCAGAAGTGCGTCGGATAGCGGTCGACGAGCACGACGTCGGCCTGCCCGCGGCGCCCGACCGTATCGCCGAGGCGCGTCGCGAGCTGCAGGCCGCCGGCGCCGCCGCCGACGATCACGATGCGCGGCAGGCGCGGTGCGCGGTCTGTTGCAAGGGTGGGCGTGGTGTTGTCCATGTTGGGCTCCCGCTGAATGACGATTCGGATGACATTGCTCAAGAACCGACGATATAGTTTCGAACCCACTCGAACAATTTAATGTTTATAAGCGACTCATATGTATTCAATTATAGGAAAGACCGCGACGTTCCGGCAGTTGAAGGCGCTGGACATGATCGCGCGGCTCGGCAGCGTGTCGCGCGCGGCCGAGGAGCTGAACCTGACGCAGCCGGCCGTGTCGCTGCAGGTTCGCCTGCTCGAGGAGGCCGTGGGCGCCGCGTTGCTGCAGCGGGTGGGGCGTGGCGTGCAACTGACCGCGGCCGGCGAGATCGTGGCGCGCTACGCGCGCGAGATCCTGCATCTGTGGAGCGAGGCCGGCGACGAAGTGGCCGCGCTGACGGGCGATCTCGGCGGCACGCTGCGGATCGGCGCGATCACGACGGCCGAATACCTGATCCCGCCGCTGCTCGTCAAATTCACCGCGACGCGCCCGCACGTGAAGACCTATTTCAAGGTCGGCAACCGCGACGACATCATCCGCATGCTCGCGACGCATGAAATCGATCTCGCGGTGATGGGCAGCGCGCCGAAGGAGCTGCGTACGCACGCGGTCGAGTTCGCGAAGCATCCGATGGTGTTCGTCGCGGCGCCCGGCCATCCGCTGATGCAGCGCAAACGTGTGGCGCTAAAGGATCTCGAATCCGCGCACCTGCTCGTGCGCGAACGCGGCGCGGGCACGCGCTCGACCGTCGAGAGCCTGTTCAAGAACGCGGGCCACCGTTTTCATGTGGGCTCCGAACTGTCGAGCAACGAGGCGATCAAGCAGATGGCCGAAGCCGGGCTCGGCGTCGCGTTCCTGTCGTTGCACGCGTGTGCGCTCGAACTGCGCACGGGGCTGCTCGGGCAACTGCCGTTTCCCGGCAATCCGATCGAGCGCGAATGGTACGTGGTCACGCTCGCCGACCGGCGGATTTCGCAGGTGACGGGGCTGTTCCGCGACTTCCTGATCAAGCAGGGCGCGCCGGTGATCGACGGCGCGACGGTGGCGCCGCACGAGCGGCGGCGCAAGTAGGCGGCGTGTCGACCGGTTGGTCAGACGAGCCCGAAGTCGTCGTTGCTGTCGGGAATCGACGCGAGCAGCCGTTCGAGCCGGTACCAGCCGACGATGCGCAGGCCCCACGCGGCGATGGCGGTGCGTGTGTTGCGGGCGTTGGGGCCGGATGAAGGACGGGCGGCGGACGGCGCGCGCGCGATGAACGCCGCGCGCTGCGGGCAGGAATGGGGCATGACGGGCTCCGTAGGTGTCGGATGAGGCGATCGTAAGCGCCTCGGCGCCCGGCGGCGCGCACGCAAGGATCGTCCCGAGCAGAAACGGATGATCTTTTTCTGTTCGATTCAGCGGCGGCCGCGCAGGGCCGGCGCGCCGGCCCGAAACGCGTCACAATGCGCGTTCGGCACCTGATCTGGTGGAGACCATCAATGAGCGATCCGATTCTTGCCGCGCCGACGGACAACGGCGTCCCGGTCAGTCTGCGCTCCAGCCGCGGGCTGGGTTGGCGTGGCTTCGGCGCGTCGCTGCTGGAGATTCGCGCGGGTACGTACCGGATTCCGGCGGCCGAGCATCACCGGATCGGCGTGCATATCGGCGCGCCGGTGCGCGCGGATTGCGTGTGCGACGGCGAGCGCGTGTCGCGTATCCAGGCGCACGGCGACGTCGACGTGATTCCGGCCGGCCTGCCCGGCCAATGGACCGACAGCGCCGACTGCCGGATTCTGCACATCGCACTCAGCGACACCTTCGTGCGGCGCACCGTCGAACAGCTCGAACTGAAGCCGTCGCACGCGCAGATCCGCCGGCGGCTGCAGGTGCGCGACCCGCGGCTGCAGCACATCGCGTGGGCGATGGCCGCCGAACTCGAAGCGGAAGACGCATCGGACCCGCTCTACGCGGAGAGCCTGTGCACGGCGCTCGTCGCGCGGCTGGTCGACGGCCAGCCCGCGTCTCGCGAACGCCGGCGCACGCTGGCGCCGAAGGCGGCGGCGCGCGTGATCGACTATGTCGAGGCGAATCTCGACCGGCGCATGACGCTGGCCGAGCTCGCGGCGCTCGTGTCGATCAGCGTGCCGCATTTCAAGGTGCTGTTCCGCGAAACGCTCGGGATGCCCGTGCACCAGTACGTCGTGCGGCGCCGGGTGGAGCGCGCGAAGACGCTGCTGCTCGAAGGCCGGCTCAGCATCAGCCAGATCGCGCTGGAGGCCGGGTTTGCGCATCAGAGCCACATGGCGAACTGGATGAATCGCATGCTCGGGGCGACGCCGACGGAGATAGCGCGGTCAGGCGTGCGGGGTGGGTTGCGGCTGGCGTATGACGGTGAGGATGGCGGGAAAGACGCATAACGCAACAGCGGTACATGGGCGTTGCGTTTGATCCAAGGGCAATTGTCCAACAGGTGGTTGGACGATTGTCGCGTTCGCCTTCTCCGGTTTTGACGCGCTTGTATCGGGGAGCACGCATGGTTGGCGTATTCAGCACGTCATCTTTTCCTGCTCGATTCATCCCTCCGTGCGCGCCTTCCCGGCCGCGCAACCCGACAATCACAGCACCTTCATCCCTCAGGAGCGAATCGTGTTCGTGATCTTCGGAGCATCCGGCAACGTCGGCCTGGCCACCGTGACGACCTTGCGCAACGCAGGCCATTCCGTGCGCGCGGTGCTGCGCGACGCGCGCCATCGTGAACGTTTCATGCAGCTCGGCTGCGATGTTGCGATCGCGGACCTGACGGACGCGAACGCGATCGCCGCGGCGATCGACGGCGCGCAGGCGGTGCAGATACTGTGCCCGGTGCCGGCTGCCGACCCCGATCCGGCCGCGACGATGACGCGGACGATCGACGCAGCGACTGCCGCGCTCGCCGCGAATCCGCCGCCGGCGCTGCTCGCGTTGTCGGATTACGGCGCGGAGCTTGAAGGCAATACGGGTATCACGCGCCTGTTCCATGACTTCGAGGCACGGCTGAAGACGATCCCGACGCGATTGACGCTGCTGCGCTCGGCCGAGCATCTGCAGAACTGGGCGCGCGTGCTGCCGGTCGCGCTCGGTACCGGCGTGCTGCCGAGCTTCCATCATCCGGTCGGCAAGGCGTTTCCGACGGTCTGGGCGCCCGATGTGGGCATCGTCGCGGCGCGGCTGATGCTCGATGCGCCAGAAGGCGGCAGCGGGCCGCGCATCGTCAGTGTCGAAGGGCCGCGGCGGGTGAGCGTGACGGCGATTGCGGAAACGTTGGGCGCGGCGGCAGGTCGCGTGATCGTCGCGCACGCGCTACCGCGCGATACGTGGAGCGCGACGCTGCTGCGCGCCGGGCTCAGCGAGCGTCATGCGCAGCTGATCGTCGACCTGTACGACGTGCACAACGCGGGGCGGATCGATGTCGAAGCCGACGTGTCGGAGCGGGTGTACGGGACGACGACGCTGGAGGAAGCGCTTGCTGCGCTGGTGCGCGCGCATGCGGCGCCGGCGTGAGGTGGGACCACCGGCCGTCAGTCGCATACGAGGTTCGCCGGCGAGACGCTGCCTGGTCGCCGTGCGCGTCGACTTCCGAATCTATTCCAGGCCATTCGCCTGATCCCATTGCGCAAGAAGCTCGGCCGGAATCGCGTTGACAACCTCGACATAGCGTTTGCCAACGCACTGTTCAGCGCGCTTCAGCAATATCGGGATAGGGCTGCTTGGTTCGTTCGCTTCGAACCACTGACGCGCCGTACGGATCAGCGTCAGCGCCGCCCGGCGGTCCATCGGCATATGTTCGATACACGTGACGGCAGTCGGCACGTGTGCGTCGGCGATGAACTTTTCATGTGCAAGCATTGACCGAATTGCTTCACCGTGTCGCCTACTGCCTGTATCCACGCTTTCAATATCCTTCACGAAAGCGTGTGTGACGTTGGAAGCCGCTTCGGTGCCGTCATCCTCGACATTTGACAGCTGCAGCAATCGAGTCAATGGCGAAAGATCGGGAAGATACGCCTCGAGATGCGTAGCAGCCCACATATCGATCGCGGCAAGATTTGAGATCGTCTGGGCGAACGCGCTCATCATTTCCGGCTGTCGGATCCGGAGGTCCTGCAACTGCTGGATGACCGAATCGGGCGCGAGCGCATCCGCCGAGCGCGGGTGGGCAAAAGCGCGCTCGACATCGCGCATCTGTAGACGCGCGGCGGTCGACTTCATCAGCACGATCTCCCGGACATCGGCCAGCAACCCGTCGGGATCCGTCAGCGCCTGTAGCGCATTCATCCGCATTTCCAGTGCCGCGCCGCGATCGTCATCCGTGCTCGCCTGAGGGTGAATGCCGTCGGGAAATGCCTGCAGCAACGCCGCGAGCAGCCCTGTTCCTTCCGCCAACCCCGACGGACCGCCGAGGCGCGTGCGACAGCGGGCGTAGAGCACCGCGACACGCATATCCTTCGTGCGCAGCATCAACCTGCGGCAGTTGCGTTCCAGCTCACTCCAGTTGAGTGGATCAGGTGATCCGACGAACGCGCCATACTGCACGTCCGGTCTTGACGCGGCTTCAGCGAAAAGCACTACGAAGTCGTGGTCATACTCGAGATCCGAGCCGCATGGCGCGTCCTCGCTTACCGGCGTCAGCCAGTCGACGTGCGTGGTATCCATCGCGGTGGGCCGGCTCGGTTTCGCGGAAGCGGCCGGTGGTTTCTTGCTCATGGTCGGTCAGTTCAGGGGGCGGGTCGGACGGCGATTGAAATGGCGCGCGTAACGTTCTGGTTCGAACCGCATGCCAGTAATGGGTTTGCGCTGGTCCGGGCGCCCGAGCCATCCGGACCAGCCCATGCGTTGTTGACCACCCATCACCGCCGGCGGCGCACTCTCAGGCTTGATACGCAACTCGAGCTCCCATTCCAGTTCGTAACCGACGAACGTCCGCACCCATTCGACAAGCTGCGGCAGATCCTCGCCCTGAGGCGTGAAGCGCAGATAAGCGTCGAGATCGAGCGGGCCAAGGACGATTCGAAAGCGGTGCTGACGATCCGGCGCGACGCGTCCCAGTATCGCGCCTTGTCCCATCGTCGCGGCGGCGCCCGGGCGGCCCATGCGGCCGCAATCGTCCGGATCGATTGCGATCCAGTGGAACACGTTCTCGTCAATCCCAACCGGTACGCCAAAGTAGCGTTCAAGCGTCGCTCGCAATCCGTCAGGATTGCGCGATTCGCGTATGAGATGCGCCGAAGCGGCGAGGCACGCATGCGAGGGGAGCGCGCGCTGGGTGATTTCTCCGACGTCCAGTCCCGCGAGGCTCGCGATGTAGAACGAAAATCGCTCGTCGTGCTTTCGATCGAGTCCCGCGGTCGATTGAGCCGAAGCCCACGCCCGATAGAACAGCGTGAAGTAGCGGTGATGGAAGATGTCGAAAAAATCGACGGTCGTCGTGTCCCGCCGGCTGTCCTCACGATCCTTCGCGATCTCGGTGAAGTGGATCGGTAGCGGACCATTGGGACCGAGCATCCCGAGACTGAAAAGCCGCAGCTTTAATCGTCCGTCCGTTTGTTCCGCGCTGGCGACTTCTCGCGGAGCAAAGGCGAGGCTCGGCTGCTGGCCAAGCCGGAAAGGCTCCGCACCAGGCCGGCGCGCCATGCCGATCGAATCGATCTCGGGGTTCGCACCGATGCGTCGCAATAGCGACAAAAACCCGAACCGCCATGGCTCGGCTTGCAAGGATTCGAGTGTCTCGCGCGACAGCATGCTGTCGCGCAGCAGTGCGGGCAGGGTGGCGCGCTTCATCACAGCACTCCGCGCGTACCCGTGCGTACGGGCCAGCGTGCGATACGGCCCCGCTGCATCGAGTGCAGTTCGGTCTGCGTAAAGCTGTTGATCGACACGTGCCGCGCAAGCCAATGCTCGAGGATCACGCCGAACAGATAGGGGCTTATCCCCGAGAAGTCGGTCTCGTCGACAGTCAGTGTGCATTCGATGCCGCGCCCGAATGTCATCGGGCCGTTTTGCAGCAGTTTGCGCGTCACCGGACGCGTCTTCACGCCGACGAGGCTTTCGACTTGTCGGGCTTGTCCGGAATTGCCCTCCACGACGTACAGGCGCAGCAGATTACGCAGCCCTTGACCCCCTTCACGGTGATCGAAATCGTCGAGCGGCAGATAATTGAAGTTGAGCTGCCGGATCAGACGCCATGCCATTTCCCGTTCGGCATAGGGCGGCAGCGGCGGGCTCGGCGGGCGAATGAGGCCGATGCTCTCGACCGGTGCGGATTCGGCCGTGTCCAGGTCGTCGATACCATTGCGCGGCACGAGCGTAGCGAGATCGCGGTTTGTCAGCAGCGCATCGACCGACAGGTAGCGGATGTTTTCGTGATACGGCGCTTCGTTCTGGTCGACGAGAGAGAGAAACACTTCCGTGCCGATGTAGGGTGTGCGCGTACCGTAACGGCGGGCGGAATCGGACACGAGACGCCGCTCGCGTCTCGCCGAAAAGTAGCGGCCGTGGTTGCCTGCGTCATTGTTCAGCGTTTGGTAGAGCGGGCGGAACGTGAGTTCGTCGGATGTTGCGGCCACGCGGCCGTATACGGTCTCGACTGAAAACACCTCGTAGTCGAGCGGTGCAAGCCGTGTCGGTACCAGATGAAACTCGGTTTCCCGCGGCGTGATCTCGATCCGGTCGGTATGTTTGCTGAAGAGATTGATGACGGGTGTGCAGAACAGCGCGAAGCGCGAGGCGTCGACGAGGTTTGCCAGTTGAGCCGGCGAGCGGTCGAGCAGCACGACGACCTCGACCTCCCTGCCGTGTACCGTCGAAAACCCTTCCGCGAGCCCGTTCAGCGCAAAGAACCAGAATCGGGCCGGGCATGCGAAATACTCGTGCAGCAGGTTATGCCCATGGAACTTGGTCCATGTGAGCGGCAGCAGATTCTGGTCGGTGCGCAGCCCTTCGTGTTCCACTGCGTTACACGTCACCACTGCGAGCGGGCGCCCCGGGACGCCGAACTCGCCAGGCGTGCCGATCACGGACGCGACGGCACCCGCATGCAGCAGCTCGAACAGGTGCGATGCAACCTGCTCGTCGCCGGCGAGGTAGACCGGAAGTCGATCGAGCCCCTTCAGATCGGAGATTCGGACGTCGCCGGTGGTCGCCAGGCGTAGCCGCAGTGCGCCCCGCACTTGCGTATCGGGCGGCGCGTAGCGCTCGAGGCCGGCGATGTCCGGAGGAACGCCCGTCAGGCGGGCCTCGGTGATCGTCAGCGGCCACAGCACCACGTCCTGACCGCTCGTGAATTGGCATGCCGTTCTTTCGCCATCGGGAACGCGGGCGGTAAACGCAGTGCCGCGCGCAATTCGATATCCGTTCGCGAGGCTGCCCTCCGTCCCCCGGGATGCAGGCGGGCGACCGCAATCGACGGCGTGGGTGCGACGTAGTTCGGATAAACGACTTCGAGCAACCGTTCGGTAAAGCGCGGGAATTCTGCATCGAGCTTGAGCTGCATGCGAGCCGCCATGAAGCTGAACGACTCGATTAGGCGCTCGACGTAGGGATCCGCCACTTCGCCCGCCTGCATGCCGAGCCGGCGGGCGATCTTCGGGTGTGCATGCGCGAATTCAGCCGCGAGCTCGCGCATGTAGATGAGTTCCTGGTTGTAGTAGTCGAGCAGTCGCGGGTCCATCGGAATGGTCTCGTTATCGTTGTGGCGTGCCGTGCTTAACTCGTGCGCAGGCCGGTGATGCGAATCTCGCTGGTTTCGAGATCCAGCGAGCTCTGCACCATGAACTCGAGCGGATATGGATCCATGTGAATCAGGCCGCGAACTTCGAACGCGAGGACGTTGTGATGCTCGCCGGCGCCGCCGCTGCCGGGACGTGGGGACACCACCAGAGAGGCCGGAATCAGCCGCGGTTCGAAATCGGCAATGGCCCGCCGGATTGTCTGTTCGACGTCGTTCCAGTGACGTGATGCGATAAAGGTCCCCGCAAGGGGCGGCACGCCGAAGTTCACGGTCGACGCAGCGACTTGCGGGTGGCGGCTCCGATCGATCTGATCCTCGATGCTGGTTGTGTTGAGCAGGTAGGCGAGATCGCGCTGCACGATGTCGCGCATCTGTTTACGGGTGACCGTGTATTCTTCCGGCGCCTCCGTGCTTCGGTGCGGTGCATCGTCACGCAGCCGGTCAAGCAAGGTCGGCATCAAGTGCGTATTGGCGCGCCGCGGTGCGCGGACGGCGAGCGAGTCCGCGGCCTGCGGCACTTTCCTGCGCTCACTCATCGGTCGGCTCTCCTGTCGTGGCGCTGTTCCCGATACCCGCGCCGAACTCCGCGGTTGCCAGTTCGAACAGCCCGAAGTCGCCCCGATTCGTCGACCAGGTCTTTTGTCCAAGCGCCATGACGCCGGTTCGGCCGTGCTCCTGCCAGAACGTTTCGCGGCCGACGCGAGCGGCATCTGCGCCGGCCTCCGAACCCGGATATCGCGCCGGCATGAAACCGTGAATGATGGCGCCGTCGCCACGCGTGAACGTGCACGGCGCCCAAACCAGATCGATGACGTTCGTCGGAGGTGGCACGCGCCATGACGCCAGACCGGCGAACGGAATCCAGCGATAGTGCCCGGCCACGATGATTTCGCAGACGGGGCCGAAACGGGAGTCGCTATCGACGATCCAGGCTACCGCACCCTGCGGGATGCGCGCCGCGACGGTCAGCGCGGCATCGAAGGCCGCTTCGCGCGCGTCGTCGGCTACGTCGGTCCGTCCCGCCGCGGCAAGCTGCAGTGCATTCACCAATCCGTCGATCCACGCCGGCTGCTCGAATATGAACCCTGGGCGCTCGCGCCCGTCAACCACCTGCTTGCGCCGGCATTCGGCGCGGATCAGGTCGCGGTAGACCTGCGCGGTTGCCGTTTGCACGGGGTCCAGCGTGGCCCATGTCTGTAGTTGCCGGATTGCACGCGCCCATTCCCCCATGACGCACAACAGCTGGAACAGCGCCCATCGATGGGACGCGATGGCCGGTTGCGCGCGCACGCTTGCGGAAATTCGTTCGATCTGCTCGCTGAGCGAGGCATCATCCAGACGAACGAGAGCCGGCGGACGGGAAGCGATAATCCGGGTCAATCTTCATCCTTGCGCAAGGGTGCGGACAGCGGGCTGTCGATAGTCAACGCGTGGTGTTCGCGCCGTGTTAGAGCGGGGGGATGTTGCGCGGCCGTCGCTCGAAAATCGGGAGGGGCAAACAGAAGCAGGATCTCGGGAACGGGTTCGTCGTCCGGCAACGGGCCAGTGTGTTCGTCAAGTCGCTCGAATACGTCCTCGAGCGTGCGACCACCAAACAGTAGCGTTTCGATTGAATCGTGATCGCGACTCGCATCCTGACACTCCAGCGAATCGAGCGCGGTCGTGCGCGTTGCTGGCTCCGCCGCCGCTGCGATTGATCCCCATTCAGCGGTAGCGGCCGTGTGGGGATCGGCCAGCGCTCGCCAATACTGGGCGTGCAATGTATCGATCAGCAAGTCGGTGGTGTCGGACGTGTCAATGGAAGCGTGGGACGAAGGATCCGAATGTCGCGCGACGCGTTCCGTGCCGCCGATGCCGAGTCGACCGAGCAAGTCGTCGGCACAGGGCGACGCGGATGATTCGCCTGTCGGAACCGCCGGTTGGGCAGCAGCAGTGTGGCTGGGCCGTGCATGATCTTTGCCACGCGCGAGCCTCGTGTGCGACACGTCCGATTGACGACACCATGGCAGGCGAGGGGAACGCATCTGGCTGTCCAATGATGAGAAGCCCGAATTTTAACCATGAGTTTCGGTCGATTTTTATTGAGATGAAAATAATCTATTGGGTGAAGTCGAATGGAGAATTTTTGGGATGAATGGCGAAATGTAAAATAAAGTCACGATATGGGGGTGATTATTTTGAGATAAAAATGTATCGATGCGGTGAGGGGGTGAGATCTTTGGAAAACTTAATTTATCTCAAAATAACAATGGCTTGCGATCGTTGGACGTGAATGGTCTGGTTGATCCTCTGACAGAAGATTGATCTGGTTTTGCGTAGTCTGTCTTTGTGTGGGGTGAGGCGGTAATTTGTCGAAAGGGGATCGGGGAGCTTTCGAGAAATTTCCGATCGATTGCATTGACGGAAGTTATGACTCGTGTTGATAATGCGGCTTCGATTTGATTGGCCGATCAAGTCTATTTGAAAAGAAGATGATGTGCGGGTACTTCCGGAGAGATCTCTGGAAGCTGATCCGTATAGCAGTCCTGATAGATCAGGTGTGGCGCGAGGAGTCATCGCGTCCGACAACAAAGATCAACATGACCATTTCTCGCCAAGCACTGTTCGGTAAGCTCGGGGTCCGGCTTTACCGAGGGATCGAGTCGGCGACGAATTTCTGCAAGCTGCGCGGGAATCCGTTTGTCGAACTCGTCCATTGGCTGCACCAGTTGCTGCAGCAGCCGGACGGCGATCTTCAGCGGATCGTGCGTCACGCCGCGATCGATCGTGATGGGCTCGAACGCGATTTCGCGCGGGCGCTGGCCGCCTTGCCGGCCGGCGCAAGTTCGATCAGCGACTTTTCGTGGCATATCGAATCGGCGATCGAGCGGGCCTGGGTGCGCGCAACGCTCGAATATGGCGACCGTCGTGTGCGCGGCGCGTGGCTGATCGCGGCACTCGTGTCCGTTCCCGAGTTGCGGCGCGTGATGCTCGCGATTTCTCCGGCGTTCGGCAAAATCCCGGTGGATGGTTTCGACGACGTGCTGCCAGCCTGGATATACGCGCTGGAATGCCGGCGAGATCCGGAGCGGCACGGGAGGCAAGTTCGAAGTCCATGCTGCCGGCCGTATTTTCACTGGTCCCGACAACAAGCGCACTCCGCTTGCGGTTGACGCGCCGGAATTGCCGGAAAACCTGCATTTTGCGTTAGGTGCGCTGCCGGGAGAGGCGAACCGGTACGTGGACGAACCGTACGAATTGTTCAAGGGAGACACGAAGATCGGAGAAGGGGTGACGGACGAGTTCGGGCGCGTGATTGTCCGAGACCATCAGCCAGGAACGAAGGCATATCGAGTAGAGCTCAGCAACGGTGGTCAATTCAATCTTAAGGTGCGCGACGCGCTCAATCACGATCCCGAGCATGCCGATCTGCGCTCGAATCGCGGCGAGCGTATGTAACTCGTGCTCTAAACGCAACGGAGAGAGAACATGACTCACGACATCAAGACACACAATCCTGTTGATATCGCGATCGATGAAGCCGGGCGCAGAGCGCAGGGCACCGTGCAATGGCTGCTGGAGAAGCGCGAGAAGAATCCAATCACCTATGGCAATGCGTTGCAGTTCTTTATCTGCGGGCAGGAAGGCTTCAAGGAAATCGAGAAGGATATTCGAAACGCCAAGTCTACCGTGGATATTGTCTGCTGGGGCTTCGATCCCGGAATGGAGCTTGTCCGTACCGGAAAGAAGTGGAAGCGCGGCCAAACATACGGGGAGCTGCTGGACGAAATTACAACGCGAGCCACGAACCCGGTGCGTGTGCGACTGCTGATTTGGTATGACCTCCTTGCGTCGACCAAACAGAACAATATGCCGGGGTACACCGATGCCAAACATGGACCACTTGGCTCGCCGTACGGCAACCATGCTCGTCACGACTATTGCGTGAAGTGGTGGCAGGACAATCTGGCTTCGTCGCGAAGTGTCAAGGGAAGAAATCCGAATCTGCAGATCGTTCTGCGAAGCATCGCCAGATCCGACGTCAAGGCTTTGATCGATATGGTGCCGAAGGAAAAGGATGAGCCCGCGTACGAATGGTATAACCCGGTTGACGAAGCGGGTCTGCTTTGGAACTTCCCGACGCACCATCAAAAGCCGATACTGATCGATTATGCGTATGACGGAGGTCGCCATGCCGTTGGGTATGTCATGGGCCTGAACTCCGTGACCGACTATTGGGACTGCGAAAGTCACAAAATCGACCACTCACTACGGGAAACCTGGTCGGCAAGCAAAGTCGACGGAGAGCAACAGCAAGCAAGGACCACACAGAATCCGAGAAATCGGGGCGGCACTGGTCAATATGGGCACGCGAGGCCGCTGCAAGATTACGCTTGCCGGGTGGTGGGGCCGGCACTCAAGCGTCTGCACCAGAATTTTGAGCAAGGCTGGAATTTGTTTGCGCCGTCTGCCCTGAAGACAAAGGAGCTGGCGGAGTTGCCACCCAGGATTCCCACGTTGCCGAAAAATTCGAGACACGCCGTGCAGATCGTGCGCACGCAGCCGCACGAACGGGAAAAGAGCATCAAGGAAGTGTACTTCCAGGCGACTAGCTACGCGCGCAATTACATCTATATTGAAAATCAGTACTTCTACTATCCTGAATTTGCGCGCCATCTGAAGGAGCAGCGGGGGAAATTCTGCGATGCCTGGGATCGGCTTTCCAAGAAACCGATTTCAGAAGTTCCCAAGCTTCATTTGTTCATTGTCATTCCGCATCCCGAAGATGATGGAATGGTGCCGCGCACCTTTGACACATTGACGGAATTTGGCCGCAGCGAAACGATGCCGAATCAGGTGGATTTGGTGGATTCAGGAAAGATGAGTCAGAACTATAAGAACTCGAAGGATGCCAAGTACGCTATCAACTTGAAGGATGAACATGGTCGTCCAATGACGGTCATGGGCAGGCACAAAGTGCTCGACCGTCCAAGCGTGGAGGAATTGGAGAGCACGCTGGGCCTGAAGGTGAGTGTGGCGCGATTACGCACGAGCGGGATGGTGAGGGGCAAGATGGCGTACCGGGAGATTTACATCCACTCCAAGCTGATGCTGATAGACGATGTGTTTGTCACGCTAGGTAGCGCGAATTTGAATCAGCGCAGTATGTCGGTGGATAGCGAGATCAACATTGCGGCAACGGGAGAGGAGTGGGCAGCGAAGCTGCGTGAGCGGGTGTTTAGTTTGCATTCGGGAGGGAAGATCGTCGGGGCTGGCGAGCGGGCGTTGATGGCAGAAGCATTTGAGGACTGGAAAGAGAGGATGATCGATAACGATGACTTGAGGCAGCGTGGACAGTCCATGATTGGTTTTCTTCTTCCGTTCGAGGACTACCGAGCTACCACAGTCCGGCACGCTCAAGTCACTGTCCCATCGTCTAGCGGGACAGCGACTGTATGAATGGAGATACGGATGATTTCTGCAACCCATCTTAAGCAAGCCTTTTTTGTGGCCCTGTTCTTGCATGTGACCAACCTGCAGGCGGAGCCGTTGCCAGCTGTGACAAATAAACTGACTGCTGCCATGTCTGATCAGCCCCGCTACGAGAATCTGCCGCTGTTTAATCCACACCGCAAGGAATTCAAGTGTGTGTACCAAGATCAACACGTACCGCCAATCGATCCGCAGGCGGAGCAGTGGTTTCAGCAAGCGTTGGCACTGGACGATCCGGATGTATATTACAAGCGCCGCGACTACGCGAAGATTTACCGACTATACGAGCAAGCAGCGGAGCGTAATCACTGGAAGGCGATGCTGAACCTCTCGGCGTTGATTTTGAGCACATATCCGGGGGTGCCGGAGCACAATCCAGAAGTCGCGATCCGTTGGGTAGAAAAGGCGATGACGCTGGGCGTGCCGGATGCCTATGACCGCATGGGTACGTACCACCAGAGAGGTCTGGTTAGAGGTGGCAACGCGACGAGTGCGTATGCATTCTTTCAACGTGCGGCAGATATGGGAAGCCCCGCAGCCATGACGTTCCTCGGCTACAAGATGGCGGGGACGTATGACGATCCGGGAGGTGAGTTCTGGGGAAATGAGCCTATCGCGACACGGATGTTCGAGTGTGCTCTGGCGCAAGGATATGGCGATGCAGCACACAAGCTCAGCTACATCTATGCTCGTGCAGAAACGCCGGAGGCGAAACGACGCGCACTAGAGACCTTGAATGATGGTGTAAAACTCGGGAGCGCAAAATGTGCGAACGCAATTCGCGCCCAATTCAGGGGATTTAACTTGACCGAAGGGCGCAATCTCGTCGGTCATATTGATAGCGCTCGCGCTGAACGCTATTTTGAGATCGGAGAAGCTCTTGAGCATTATCAAGGCCGTCTCAAGCTCCCGAATCTCGACAAGATTTTGCCGTTGCCACCGACTCCTTTGCCGAAATGGGACGGCAACGTCAAAACATTGATCGATGCAGCCAAGGCAGTGACGCCACCACTCAAGAAAGCCTCCATGTCAACCCTTGAGGGGCGAGAGCGTATGCCCGAGGGGCGGAGTGTGTCGTCGCTTGAACAAAGCCCCTACGCGGTAAGTGGCGACAGGGTTGTGCCGGAGACCGGCTATTGGCTCGCCCTTTATGGCCTATCGACGATGTGTAAGGATCAACTGCGCTTTGCCCGCAATGGCAGTCCGGAGCGTTATCGAGCGGGGGAGCGTTTCGAGCCTCCGCACATGAGCTGGCTGGAAGCTGAACAGGTGCAGTGGCATTACTTGGGCGAACCCCGCCTGGTGGCGCCGAGTCGATCGGTCTTCCTTGCGCAATTGCGCGATGCCGGATTTCTACGCCAGCTCGCGGCGCACGCCGAGCAACGTTCATGTCACGGAGTGGAGCGATGTCCGCAAACGGGTATCTGGGAGGCTCGAGTTGGCGTGGATCATCCGCTTGCCGCTCTATACAACCGCTGGGACCAGCAAGCGTTTGTACTGAAGGGGGAGTCGTTTCCTGCGCCTGCTGATCGCCATCTGGATATCGAATCGAAGCACGTGCAGTGGACCTTCATGGGGAGCGCCAATACGCAAACGGAAGATGGCTTCGAGAGGATCTCGCTGTGAGCGAATCCGTCCTGATCGCGGTGGGTCGAAACTTGCGCGTCGTTGCTGCAGGGTTATGTTTGCTCGCGAGCAGTGTGCAGGCGGGACCACTGATAGCGTCGACAACTAAGTTGACGGGCGCTGTGTCGGATCAACCCCGCTACGAGAGACTGCCGCTGTTCAATCCGCACCGCAAGGAATTCAAGTGTGTGTACCAAGATCAACACGTACCGCCCATTGAGCCGCAGGCGGAGCAGTGGTTTCAGCAAGCGTTGGCACTGGACGATCCGGATATATATTACAAGCGCCGCGACTACGCGAAGATTTACCAGCTGTACGAGCAGGCGGCGGAGCACAATCACTGGAAGGCCATGCTCAATCTCGCAGCACTGATTCTGAGCACGTATCCGGGCGTGCCGGAGCGCAATCCAGAAGTGGCGATCCGTTGGGTGGAAAGGGCGATGACGCTAGGTGTTCCGGATGCCTATGACCGGATGGGCGTGTACCACCAGAGAGGGTTGGTCAGCGGCGGCAATGCGACGAGTGCGTATGCGTTCTTCCAGCGTGCGGCGGACATGGGAAGTCCGTCAGCCATGACTTTTCTTGGCGACAAACTCGGTGGTACCTATGATTCTCCAGACGGCAGTTTTTGGGGAAATCGGCCAATCGCTATGCAGATGTTGCGATGTGCGATGGCCCAAGGGTACGGGAATGCTGCTTATGAATTGGGCCTCTATCAGCAAAGTGGCTATTCTGTTGAAGCGAAAGCGCAAGCCTTGAAGACGTTCCATGAAGGCGTGAGATTGGGGTGTGCGAAATGCTCGAATAATCTCGCGTCGGAATTCCGAGGGTTTGGGTTGACTAATGGAGAGAATTTGATCGGTTATGTCGACCGGTCTCGTGGCCGACGATACAAGGAGATCGGTAATGCTCTTGAGCATTACCAAGGCCGTCTGAAACTACCCGACCTCGATAAGGTTCTACCGCTACCGCCTGCGCCCTTGCCGGAATGGGACGGCAACGTCAAAACATTGATCGATGCGGCCAAGGCGAACGCTGAGCTAGCTCCGGCGAACAACGTTCGTCCGAGAGGATCGTGAGCGCGGAACGACGAACCACGCTGTCACTTCAAATCTAATCAACCGAGAAAAATATGACCAGACAGATGATTGTGGTCGGCGACACGCTTGGGCCATACGGGGGCGAGGTATTAACCGGTAGTGACGCCGACATCGTTGAAGGAAAGGCTATTGCGCGTAGATTCGATATCGTGCGCTGCGCACAGCACGGTATGAATCGAATCGAGGAGGGCGACGCAACTTTCGTGATCGACGGTCAGCCGGCAGCCCTTGAAAGACACCGTGCCACTTGCGGATGCACATTAATCAGCCGACGCGCGACAGTATCGGTTTCATAAGTGTATCGAATTTAATTTTGCGTCGACGCTAGAGCCCGAGAGTTTTTCTTATAAGAGCCGGTTTCTCGAAAGAAAATTTATTTCGAGATGATGTCAGACGGAACAAATTCTGTAATCCTAAAAAGATCATCGATTCACGTGTGCCTATGAACAATCAATCAAGTGGGGCGCCATCTCCCGCTGCCGACCAGGCGACCTCGTCCCAGAACGGATGTGAATCTGCCGACACGAAGGCGATTCCGTTTCGGGACCGGCTTTCGGCGGTCCAGCGTGCGCGTAATCCATTGCTCGAAGCGGCAGCCTCGCTGCTTCGTGCCCAGGCAGATATGCCCCAGCATCTTGAAGCAGAGCAGATACTCGCACTGCGTATGCTCCTCGAGCAGGAGGTGAGGGTATTCGACAAGCTTTGCGAACAAGCCAACATTCGCCGCGATCACATGATCGGCGCTCGATATTGCCTTTGCACCGCGCTGGACGAAGCCGCAACGCAAACCGCATGGGGCAGAAAGGACTCTTCAGCAATCGGATGGATCAAGAACGGCCTTGCTATCACTTTCCACGGGGACCTCAAGGGCGGCGATAAAGTCTATCTGCTGATCGGTCGTCTGCTCGAGGACCCCGATGAGCATCGCGATCTGCTCCAGGTGATCTACCGCATTCTCAGTCTTGGCTTCGAGGGCCGCTACCGGGAAGGCGCTGATAGCAAGCGCAAGCACGACGCGATCCGCCAGCGTCTTTACAACGTCATCACCTCGCAACGCGAACCCGTGCCGGTGGCCTTGTCACCCAACTGGCAATCGACCGCAAAAGGCAAGCGCCTGTCGTTCTACGATTTCCCGGTGTGGATCACCGTCACGGTCCTGTCCGCAGTTCTTCTCGGTCTATTCGGCTGGTTCAAATATGAACTGATGACCCGTGCCGCCGAAGTCCAGAAGCAGATTGCCACGATCGGCGCGATGACACCGCCCCCAGCACCCCCACAACTGCACCTCAAGCAGTTGCTCAAGGACGAAATCGCGGCCGGCACTGTCAGCGTCGACGAAGACGCCCGCCGCAGCGCCGTGACGTTCCGCGGCGATGCGATGTTCAAGCCCGGCGGCGCGTCGGTCCAATCGTTGATGAACCCGCTGATTTCAAAGATCGCCGCCGAAATTTCCAAGGTGCCCGGCAAGGTAGCCGTTCTTGGTTACACGGACAGCGTGCCGATTCGCAGCCGTCATTTCGCGTCGAATCAGATGCTGTCGGAAGAGCGGGCCATTCAGGTCATGCAGATGCTGCAAGCCGCGGGCGTGCCGGCCAATCGTCTTGAGGCCGCCGGCAAGGGCGAGGCCGATCCCGTCGGCGACAACCGCACCGCGCAGGGGCGCGCGCAGAACCGGCGTGTCGAGATCGTCGTCGCGCGATAAGCCAGATCCGTTTCCGGAATAACACATGAAGAAGTTCCAGTTCCTGTCGTTTCTGGCCTCGCGCCAGTTCCTCGCGTTCCTCGCACTGATTGTCGTCGCAATGGTGATCTGGTTCGTCGGGCCGTTTTTCGCGTTCGGAGGCCTGAGGCCGCTCGCCGGGGCCGGCATGCGCGTGCTGCTGATCGCATTGCTGCTCGCCGGGGTGTTGCTCTGGCTCGCGGGCCAGTCGACGGGTATCGTGTTCGTCGCACTGTTTTGCTTGTTGATCTGGTACGCGGGCCCGCTGCTTTCGTTTGGTCATGTGGCTCCGTTCGAGCCAGCGTCGACCCGACTCACGGCAATCGCGGTGATTGTGGCCGTGCTCGTCATCTTCGGGATGTACCGCGTCTGGCAGAAGATGCGTGCCGACGACGCGTTCCTGAAGAAAATGCTGCGCATGGGCGACAAGAAGGACGAGTCGCCTGCCGCATCGCGTCTTCGGAAAATCGAACCGATCGTGACCAGCGCGCTCGCCCGCCTCAAAGCGATGCGCACGGGGGCGCGCGGTCTCGGTCGGCTGTTCCAGGGCAAGCGCTATTTGTACGAGTTGCCCTGGTACATCACGCTCGGCTCGCGCGGGTCGGGCAAGACCAGCATGCTGTTGAACGGCGGACTGGCGTTTCCGGTCGCCGAGCAGATGCAGCGCGCGGCAGGGAAGCCTGTCGCCGACGCCGCCTCGGTAGACTGGTGGTTGACCAATGATGCGGTGCTCATCGATACGACGGGCCACTACACGCGTCATGGCACCTCGCCTGCTGCGGACATCGATGAACCGAAACCGGCAACCCCGATCACCGGCGCGGATGCGAGCGACTCAAAACCGGACGAGAAACGCGCCGAAAACGATCCGAAACAGGATACGTCGACGCAATCGAAGGAGCCCACAGCCTCGAAGTCGGGTGTCGATTCCATTTCGAGCCGTTCGGGCCCGCGCAATAGTCGTCAGGATGTCGACCGCGCGGAATGGCTCGGGTTTCTCGGCATGCTGCGCCGGAACCGGCCGCGTGCACCGATCAATGGCGCGTTGCTGACGATCGATCTTGCGACATTGGCCAGCGCCGATGAGCAAGCACGCGTCGCCGAGGCGGCTGCATTGCGCGGGCGGCTGGCCGAGCTGAGGCAGGAACTCGGCATCCGTTTCCCCGTCTACGTGATCGTCACGAAGATGGACGGCCTGACGGGCTTCCCGGAGTATTTCGGCTCCCTCACATCGGAAGGACGGGCACAGGCATGGGGCTTCACGCTTCCGTACGGCAAGGAAACGGTTGCGAAGGAGGGGTTGCGTGCGCGTTGCCACCACGAGCTCAGGCAACTCTCCGACCGTTTGAGCGACTCGATCGACACACATCTGCAGGATGAATACGATGTGCCGAAGCGGCGAAAACTTGCCGTGCTTTCGGAAGAGTTTTCTGCACTGCTCGGCCCGCTGACGGACCTGATCGACAGGATCTTTCTCGATTCGCGCTACGACGACACGCAACTCCATGCAACGTTGCGCGGTGTGTATTTCACAAGCGCGCGGCAATCGGGTGGCGAGGTCGTTGCGGAGCACCATACGCTCGTTCAACGCCTGCTGTCCGTTCAGGACCACGCCGCCGTTTCACCGCAGCGCGTCGAAGGCAATCAGAGCTTCTTTCTGCATGATTTCCTGACGCGTGTCGTGTTCCCGGAGGCGCATCTCGTCAGCCCCAATCTGCGCTGGGAATTCCGCTACCGGCTGTTGCGCCTGATCGGCCATACCCTGACCCTGCTGTTGTTCGTATGGCTGGCGATCGGTTTGCGCGTGAGCTTCGGCCACAACAGCGACTATCTCGACGCGATGGGGCGCAAGGTGCAGGCGTTGACAGCTCGCGTGACGCAACTCTACAAGACGCCGAAACCGCAGGCCGTGCCGGACACGCTGACCGAAGCGCGCAATCTGCCGACCTTTCCGAATCTGGATGTGTCCGATCCTGGCAGCGAGTGGCGCTACGGGCTGTATGTGCCGCCGAATATCGCGACGGAGAGCGGTCGCGCGTACGATGCGCTCGAGGACAATCTGTTGTTGCCGCAAATCGTGCGCCGGATGGAGGACGTGATGTCCGGCGCGATTGCCGGTAACGACTCGAAGGCCGCTTACGATGCGCTGCGCGTCTATCTGATGCTCTACGACGCCGCGAAGTTCAATGCCGGCGACGTCAAGACGTGGGTGCTCGACGACTGGGCGAAAAATGACAGTGCAGCGATCTTCGGTGGCCGCGCATCGATGGTTGACCATGTCGAGCAGCTCTTTTCGGGCGATCGCGTGGTGAAGTCTCCGCTCATTCGCAATGACGCGCTGATCCAGCGGGCCCGGGCGTTTCTCGATGGCAGCAACGCGACCGGACGCTTGTACGAGCGCGCAAAGGCAGCGATGCAGAAGGAGGCGCCGGACGAGTTCTCGCTGCTGCGCGCGGTGGGGCCGCAGGCCGGCACGGTCTTCACGCGGGCGAGCGACGCGCCGTTGTCGCGCGGCGTGTCGGGACTTTTCACGTTTGACGGTTACCGGAATCTGTTCGACAAGCGGCTGCCTGAATTCGTGCAGATTGCCCGCGACGATGACGCATGGGTGATGGGGCGCTCGTACCTGACGGGGGCATCGGACTCGGCTCAAAAAAAAACGGCTGAAATCGTGAGCAATGCGACGGGGATGGACGATGCGCTGACGGATGCCGTCCGTCGCGAATATCTGACCGAGTACGCGCAGAAATGGGACGCGTTTCTCGGCGACATCCGGACAGTGAGCGGCACGAGCCTCGCGTTCAATCTTCAGGTGCTGCGCCGCTTCGCGGCTCCGGACTCGCCACTCGTGCGGCTGGCCCGTGCGGCGGTGCATGAAACGACGCTCACGGCGCCGGTGAGCGGATCGGGCGGCACGTTTCTCCAGAAAGCTGCCGACCAGCTCAACCAGAAGGCTGACAAGGCGCTCGGCATCCGCGCGTCGGAGCGGGTCGAACGCGACCTCGTCGACACCCGTTTCGCCGCGCTGCGCGAGGTCGTGACCGGCAACGCCGATTCGCCGGGCGCCACCGGGCTGGTCGCCCAGGCCGGCGCGACCGGCCTCGATGGTGTGACCAATCTGTTGAACGACTACTACACGGCGCTCACGGTCTCCGATAACGCGTTGTCGAACAACAGCATGCCGCCGGCCAGCGACGCGGCGGCGAAACTGAAGATGGCGGCCAACACGATGCCCGCGCCTTTCCGTGCCGTGCTGCTGCAGCTTGCCGCGGACGGCTCGCGCGAAGTCAACCAGGGGATCGGGCAATTGTTGTCCCGCCAGATGCAGGCTACCGTCGGTGACACGTGCCGGCTGACCATCGAGGGCAACTATCCGTTTTCGTCCGACAGCAGGCGCGATGTCGGCATCGACGATTTCACCCGTGTGTTCGCGCAAGGCGGCGTGATCGACGATTTCTTCACGAAGACGCTGGCGCCCTTCGTCGACACGTCCGCGAAGCCATGGCGGTACCGCACGCTGCCTGGCGCGACGGAACCTGTGCATGGGCCGGATCTCGAGCCTTTCGAACACGCGAAGGCAATTCGAGACGTCTTCTTCAATGATCCCGGTCACAAACAGCTCGCATGGAAGATCGAGATCCGCGTTCCCGAACTGGATCCGTCGATCATGGGCCTGACGCTCGACGTCGATGGCCAGACTTCGCTCTATCAGCATGGGCCCGTGGCGCCGTTTCCGGTGTCGTGGCCGGGGCCGCGCGGCGGCGTCCATGCGGAGATCACCGCGAACCCGCGCATTCGTCCTGAGACCTCGACGATCACTGTCGACGGCCCGTGGGCGCTGATGCGGTTGCTCCAGCGGGGACGGGTCGTCGAAACAGCGACGCCCGGCCGTACCCGTGTCGCGTTCGACTTCGACGGTCGCAAAGCGGCGCTCGATATTGCGGGTACCGGAAGTGTGGCGAATCCGCTGACGAGCGACGTGCTGAAAACGTTCCGCTGCCCGAGCTCGATGCAGCTGTTCAATCTGTCGGATAGCGGCCCTCCGCCTGGGTTGCCGCGCGGCGCGATGCCGGCTGGGCCGGTCGATGCCGTCCGGTGAATCGCGGGGGCATGCACGGTGACGAATCTCATGGCCGATCCGAGGATCTCTGCCGGGTTGCCGGCATCTCCGTCGCTTTCCGCACGTCTCAGGAGCGCGGAGCAAGCGGTCAATCCGCTGTTTGAATCCGCGCGCACCTTGCTGCGAGCACTGGCGGATACGCCCGCTGTGCTGGAACCTGACGCCGTCACGCATCGACGCTTGGGGCTGGAACAGGAACTCAGGTTGTTCGCGCAGGTTTGCAGCGAGTTGAAGTTGCGGTCCGACCACGTCGTTCGCGCGAGCTATTCCCTGTGCGCGGCGCTCGACGAAGCGGCCATGCAGACGCGTTGGGGCAGCGGCGGGGCGACGGGAGTCGACTGGCAGTCGAATAGCCTGGCAGTGGCGTTGGGCCACGATCGGCAGGGAAGTGATCGCGTGTTTCGACTGATCGATGAAGCGCTGGGTCGTCCTCGAGAACATCTCGATCTGCTCGAGCTGTATCAGAACATCCTCGATCTGGGTTTCAAGGGGCGATATCGCTTTGCGAGCGATGGGGCGACCCATCTTCAGCGCATTCGCGAAGTCGTATACGAAGTTGTCGCGGCCGGCGGATTCGGCAACGTGTCCGACAGCGAGCCGATCCGGCCGTCGCGGCATTCGATTGTCGATCCGTGGGTGCGTCCCGCACCTGTGCGTCGAAGCCGGCGGTGGATGGGTGCGGGCCTTGCCGTGGCGTTGTTGCTGGGAGCAGGGGGGTATGCGGCGGTGGATCGTTGGATACTTGGCATGCCGGCTACGACGACGTCCCCGCTTGACGTCTTGTCGGAACGGCTCGGCTCGAACCTGCGTGATGAGGTGGCGGCCGGTAACGTCGAATTGCATCAGGATGTGGCGACGAAGGTACTGACACTCCGGTTCAACGGCATGTACGCATCGGGTGACGTGACGGTCGCGCCGTGGTGGGCTTCCATGATGGCGACGGTTGGTCGGACCATTGCCGCATCGGTACCCGGTGCGTACGTGCAGGTCGTTGGTTACACCGACAACGTACCGGCTGGAGCGATATCCCGGGGCAACAATCAGGCGCTTTCAGAGGCTCGCGCTCGAGAGGTCGCGCGGATTTTCGCGGCCGCGGGAGTGCCGATGCAAAACATCTCGGCAACCGGACAGGGGGATGCCGATCCACTTGCCGACAACGGCACGGCGCCGGGCAGGTCACGAAATCGCCGGGTCGAAGTGACCGTATCGAATTGAGCGACGCGTCGGGACGCCGCCCGATTCGGCGATACAACGGACCTGTCTGTTGCAGCAGGCATGGTGGGATGCTCAATCCGCCTGACGCCTCCGCACCCAGTTCAACACCGCATACGCCGCCGACCCGATCACGATCCCCCAGAACGCCGACCCGAGTCCGAGCCACGTCATCCCCGACGCGGTCGCAAGAAACGTGATCATCGACGCTTCGCGATGGTTCTCGTCCTCGAAGATTCCGTGCACGTTCGCGCTGATCGCGCCGATCAGCGCGAGCCCCGCCAGGATCGCGACGAACGCCTTCGGCAGCGCGAAGAACACCGTGACGATCGTCCCCGCGAATAGCCCGCCGATCAGATAGAACGCACCGTTCGCGAGCCCGGCGACGTAGCGCCGGTCCGGATTCTCGTGCGCGTCCTTGCCGGTGCAGAGCGCCGCGGTGATCGCCGCGACGACGATCGTGATCCCGCCGAAGCAGGCGACGACGAGCGACATCACGCTGGTCGCGGTGATGATCGGGCGCGCCGGCGTGTGATAGCCGGACACGCGCAGGATCGTCATCCCCGGCAGGAACTGGCCGGTGAGGCTGACGACGACGAGCGGCAGCGCCAGGCTGAGCGTCGTGCCGAGCGTCCATTCCGGGGCGATGAAAATCGGCCGCGCGATACTCGGCGACACGTTGCCGAGATGCGTCATCCCGAGCAGTGTCGCGAGCGCGGCGCCCGTCAGCAGTACCAGCACGATGCTGTAGCGCGGCAGCAGCTGTTTGAAGATCACGTACGCCGCGATCATCCCGAAGCCGAGCACCGGCTGCGCGGTCGCGGCGGAGAACGCGTGCATGCCGAACGGCAGCAGGATGCCGGCCATCATCCCGCAGGCGATGCCGCGCGGAATGTGGCGCACGAGCCGGTCGAAATAGCCGGACACGCCGATCGCCAGGATGATCAGCGCAGCGGTGATGTACGCGCCGACGGCCTGGTTGAGCGTCAGTTGCGGAAACAGGCCGACGAGCAGCGCGGTGCCGGGCGCCGACCACGCGGTGACGACGGGCACCTTCAGCTTCCAGCTGGCGAACAGGCCCGATACCCCGGCGCCGATCGAGATCGCCCAGACCCACGACGACACCATGTCGTTGGACGCATGCGCGGCCTGCGAAGCCTGGAAGAAGATCGCGAGCGGGCCCGCATACGAAATCAGGACCGCGAGAAAACCTGCGGTGATCGCGGAAACGGACCAGTCGTTGCCGATCGTTCGGATCGCGCCGGGTGGGGTGTTCGGTTGCATCGTCGTCGGGGAGTGCGGCGCGCGGCCGTGCGGCGGAGCCGGGGCGAATGATGGTCGGAAGCCCCGGAGGAGCGGCCATTCTGGGCATTGCCGATGCAATTGGCAATTCGCGGACGACGATCGATGTTGTCGGCTTTTCGTAAGAATCGGTGCCGACACGTGGAAACTTCTGACGTCAGGTACTGATCTGCAACACCCTGTCGACCACCGCCACCTTGATCCCGCTGCCCGTCGACAGCGATGCCGTGCCCGCGTCGAACGGATGCACGGGCGGATCGGTCGGCGTCCACGCATGGCGCGCGAGCAGTTCGCGATATCCGCCGCGGATCACGAAGCCGCCGCATTTCTTCGCATACGCGTCGCGTCGCATCCGGTATGCGCGCGGCAGGTCGTACCACGGCAGCTTCGGCAGGTCGTGATGGACGAGGTGATAGTTGTTGTTCAGGTACAGCAGCCGCATCGCGAAGCCGGCTTCGTTGATCGTGATGCGCGCTTTCGGATGCGGCGCAGCGCGATGCTCGTACAGCGAGCGGATCATCGCGAGCGACAGCGCGGGCCACGTGACGGCCAGCAGGTAATACCACCACGGCACGCCGATCGCCCATTGCAGCCACGCGAGCAGCGCGGCCACGCACGCGGCATGCGTCGCCCACATCGGCAGATAGCGGAAGTCGCCGCGCCGGAACGCGGCGAACGCATCGCGGAACGTCGCGGCGATGGCGAGCGGCGGCCCGACGACGATGCGTCCGAGGAAAGTCTTGCGCGCGACCGTCAGCGCCCGGCGCCAGCGCGGCAGCCGCGCCCAGCGTTCGCGCGTCACGTAGTTCGTTTCGGGATCGACGCCCGGTACGGTCAGGTCTTCGTCGCGATGATGCTCGAGATGCGTGTCGCGATACAGCGTGTACGGATACCAGACCGTCAGCGGCGGATAGCCGAGCAGCTTGTTCACGAAGGCGGAACGCGTCGGGTGGCCGTGCAGCAGTTCATGCTGCAGCGACAGGTGCCACGCGCCGAGCAGGATCAGCGGCGGCGTCGCGGCGGCGAGCGACAGGTGCCCTTCGCGCACGAGCAGCAGCACGGCGAGCCAGCCGCCGTAGATGACGACGACCAGCAGCCAGGTCGGCCACTCGGTGCGGGCAGTGAAGCGGGCGTCGAGCGCGGCGATCGCGCGCGCGTGGTCGACGTCGAAGTATTCGGCCATGGCGTTGAGGCGGATGGATCGGGCAGTGCGGGGAACGAGCGATGGAACCGGGGCGCTCGGCCCGGGTGCGCTGGTGTCTCGCGGATCACGGTCGGCTTGCCCGGCATCGCGCACGGTGGCGGCGCCGGCAGGCCTTCGAACGGTACCGGGGCGGGGCGGCTACGCCAACCAATCGATTCGCATTTGCTTATCGTCTTGCGGCCGATAAGCATCCGGGGCGCCGCCGATGCGTAGAATGCCCGCATGAAACCCTGGATCGCAGTCCTGCCGATGTACAACGTGACGCCGCGCCACGCCGCCCTGTGGCGCGCGCTGCTGCGTGATGCGCTCGATGCGTTCGCGAACGCGGGCGGGCCGGCTGACGTCGTGCTGCCCGACGCGCCGTTCGACGATCTGCACGCACTGTGGCGGCGCGACGACCTGCTGCTGTCGCAGACCTGCGGCTACCCGTACCGGATGCTCGGCTTGCACGACGTCGTGCGATTGATTGCGACCCCGATTTTCGATGCGGAGGGCTGCGACGGGGCGCGCTACAGCAGTGTGCTGGTCGTATCGGCGCGTGTGTATGCGGGCGGGGCGACGACGCTCGCCGCCTGCCGCGGGTTGCGGGCCGCCTTCAACGGCGAGGATTCGCACAGCGGGATGAACGCATTCCGGCACGCGGTCGCACCGCATGCGCACGACGGACGGTTCTTCGGCTCGGTCACGCCGTTCGGTTCGCACCTGAACGTGCTGCGTGCGCTGGCCTCGGGAGAGGCCGATTGCGCGGCGATCGACTGCGTGACGTTCGCGTATGTGCGCGACGCGCTGCCCGATCTGCTGAAGGACATCCGGATCATCGGCACGACGGCATCCGCGCCGGGCTTGCCGTTCGTCGCATCGCGGGCGGCGCTGGCGGATACGCAGGTCGGCGCGTTGCAGGAGGCGCTCGAGCGCGCGGCTGCCGCCGATGCGGAACGGGCGCGCGTGCTGAGGCTGAAGGGATTCGACCGGCTGTCGCCGGCCGACTACGACACGATTGCGCGGTTCGAGCAGGCCGCCGCGACGCACGGCTATCCCGAACTGAGGTGACGCACGGGGCGGCGCCCGGCGGTGCTGCGACCGCCCGCGCCGCGGCCCGCTTACTCCTCGTCCATCAACCGGACCTTGACCCGCTTGCCCTTGATCTTCCCGGCATTGAGCTTGCGCAGCGCGTCGCGCGCGACGCCGCGCTCGATCGCGACATAGGTCGAGAACTCGGTCACGTTGATCTTGCCGATCTGCTTGCCGTCGAATCCGGCGTCGCCAGTCAGCGCGCCGAGCACATCGCCCGGGCGGATCTTGTCCTTGCGCCCGCCGAGGATCTGCAGCGTTTCCATCGGCGGCAGCAGCACGCTGTCGTCCGCCGGCTTCAGTTCAGCGAGCGGATGCCATTCGACCTCGCGCTTCTGCGCCTGTTCGATCGCGCCGACGCGGCCCATCTCGTCCATGCTCGCGAGGCTCAGCGCCCAGCCGTCCTGATCCGCGCGGCCGGTGCGGCCGATGCGGTGTACGTGCACTTCGGGGTCGGGCGTCACGTCGACGTTGATCACCGCTTCGAGCTGTGCGATGTCGAGCCCGCGCGCGGCGACGTCGGTCGCCACCAGCACCGAGCAGCTGCGGTTCGCGAACTGGATCAGCACCTGGTCGCGCTCGCGCTGGTCGAGCTCGCCGTGCAGCGCGAGCGCGTGGAAGCCTTGCGCGTGCAGCACGTCGAGCAGATCGCGGCATTGCTGCTTGGTGTTGCAGAACGCGATCGTGCTCACCGGCCGGTAGTGGTTCAGCAACTGGCCGACTGCATGCAGCCGCTCGTCCTCGGTCACTTCATAGAAGCGCTGGCGAATCTTGCTGTCGTCGTGGCGTTCCGCGAGCTTGATTTCCTTCGGATTGCGCAGGAACTGCTGGCTCAGCTTCGCGATGCCGTCCGGATAGGTCGCGGAGAACAGCAGCGTCTGACGCGTCGTCGGGCACATCCGCGCGACCTTCGCGATGTCGTCGAAGAAGCCCATGTCGAGCATCCGGTCGGCTTCGTCGAGCACCAGCGTGTTCAGCGCGTCGAGCTTCAGGTTGCCGCGGTCGAGGTGATCCATGATGCGGCCCGGCGTGCCGACGACGATGTGCGCGCCGTGCTCGAGGCTCTGCGCCTGCGGACGCATCGGCGTGCCGCCGCACAGTGTCAGCACCTTCACGTTCTCCTCGGCGCGCGCGAGGCGGCGCACTTCCTGCGCGACCTGGTCGGCGAGCTCGCGGGTCGGGCACAGGATCATCGCCTGCACGTCGAAGCTGCGCGCATCGAGGCGCGCGAGCAGCGCGAGCGAGAACGCGGCGGTCTTGCCGCTGCCCGTCTTCGCCTGCGCGATCAAGTCCTGGCCGGCCAGCGCGACCGGCAGGCTCGCGGCCTGGATCGGCGTCATGTCGACATAGCCGAGCTGCGCGAGGTTCGCGAGCGTGGCGGGCGTCAGCGGCAGCGCGCTGAACGGCGTGGCGGTCGGTTGGGTCAAGACAGGTCTCCGAGGTAGGGGCGGCCTTCCATCTGCTCGTAGACGACGTTGCCTTCGTCGTCCTCGAAGCGTTCGAGATAGTTGCGGGCGCCGCACAGCGGGCAGCGGAACAGCAGCCCCTGGCCTTCGTCCTTGATGACGACGTCGGACTGTTCCCACTGCGTGCCGCAGCTCTGGTTTCGGCAGGTAAACACGGTCTTTCTCCAGCTGAATTCGGTTGATGGCGCGCCCGGGCGGGCGCGGCCACGGCGGGCGGCGCTCGCGCGGTTCGGGCGCGGGCCGCACCGGCGGTGGCTCGGGTTGGGTCGATGCGGATGATGGATCGGGCGGCGACGGCGTCGCGCGTGCCGCAATTCTAGCGGAAGCCGGTGCTCGCGCCCGGCGCGCACCAGGAAAAACGGCCGCCCCGGAGGGCGGCCGTGTCGGGCGGCATAACGGTGCCGCATGGGTGCCGCGCGGCTGTTGCGCGGCGTCGGGCGCGTTTACAGCGCCATGTCGGCCGATGCCTTCGCCGGGCGGGCCGGCGCGTTGCCGGTGGCCTGCGACGGCGCGCCGAGGTCGATCTTCGGCGGCGGCGACAGTTGCAGCACGTCGCTCGTGTAGGTCCATTCCTCGACGACCTTCGCCGGGCTGTCGTTCAGCTTGGTGCCGTAGCTCGGCACGATCTGGCGGATCTTCTGCTGCCACTCGGGCGTCGCGACCTTGTCCTTGAACACCTTCTTCATCAGGTTCAGCATGATCGGCGCGGCGGTCGATGCGCCCGGCGACGCGCCGAGCAGGCCCGCGATGCTGCCGTCCTGCGACGCGACGATCTCGGTGCCGAGCTTCAGCACGCCGCCCTTGACCGGGTCGCGCTTGATGATCTGCACGCGCTGGCCGGCCTGCCACAGGCGCCAGTCTTCCTTCTTCGCGTTCGGGAAGTATTCCTTCAGCGCGTTGAAGCGGTCGTCGTCGGTCAGCATCAGCTGGCCGGCGAGGTACTGCACCAGCGGGAATTCGTCGACGCCCACGCGCATCATCGGCGCGACGTTGTGCAGGTTGGTGCTCTTCGCGAGGTCGAAGTACGAGCCGTTCTTCAGGAACTTGGTCGAGAACGTCGCGAACGGCCCGAACAGGATGATCTTCTTGCCGTCGATGATCCGCGTGTCGAGGTGCGGCACCGACATCGGCGGCGAGCCGACCGACGCCTTGCCGTACGCCTTCGCGAGGTGCTGCTTCACGACCTCGGGGTTGTCGGTCACGAGGAACGAGCCGCCGACCGGGAATGCGCCGTAGTCCTTCGCCTCGGGGATGCCCGACGCCTGCAGCAGGTGCAGCGCACCGCCGCCCGCGCCGATGAACACGAACTTCGCGTCGACCGATTGCGGCGGTTCGTCGGAATGCAGCTTGACCCACGACACGTGCCACGTGCCGTCGGCGTTGCGCGTGATTTCGCGCACTTCGCTCGACAGCGACAGCGTGAAGTTCGGCTGCGTCTTCAGGTAGCCGACGAACTGGCGCGTGATCTCGCCGAAGTTCACGTCGGTGCCGATCGGCGTCCACGTCGCGGCCACCTTCTGGTTGCGATCGCGGCCTTCCATCATCAGCGGCACCCACTGCTTGATCTGGTCGTAGTCTTCCGAATACTGCATCCCGCGGAACAGCGGGCTCGCCTGCAGCGCTTCGTAGCGCTTCTTCAGGAAGCGGACGTTGTCGTCGCCCCACACGAAGCTCATGTGCGGCGTGGAGTTGATGAACGCGTGCGGGTTCTTCAGCACGCCTTGCTTGACCTGCCACGCCCAGAACTGGCGCGAGATCTGGAACGACTCGTTGATCTCGATCGCCTTCGAGATGTCGACCTTGCCGTCCGCCTTCTCCGGCGTGTAGTTCAGCTCGGCGAGCGCCGAGTGGCCGGTGCCGGCGTTATTCCAGCCGTTCGAGCTTTCCAGCGCGACGCCGTCGAGGCGTTCGACCATCGTCATCGACCAGTCGGGCTGGAGTTCGTGCAGCCAGACGCCGAGCGTCGAGCTCATGATGCCGCCGCCCACCAGCAGGACATCGACTTTCTTCGTATCGGCGGCGTGCGCCGACGATGTCGCGACGCACAGCGCGAGCGCCGACAGTATTACCCGTAACGTTTTGATCACAGCAGATCCCTTTTTCAACTTGGATGCATCGGTTTGCCATGCCGCCCGGCGCGCGGTTCCGTGGCGCCGGAACGCGGGTCCGGAGATTCGGACCGCGAATCCGGAATTCCGGATCGGCGCGGCGCGCCGTTGCATTTGCGCACGCGAAGCGATTCGGAAGGACACCTTCGGATCGGCTTCCCGCGGGCAGGCAAGCGCCTGCTTCGCGAGGGTGCGCCACGCGCCCGGGCCCGGGCGGCAAGCCTGAGCGGACGGCGCTTCAGGCTGCGTTGAAAGGGGCCGCGTGCGACGCGTTTTGCGGGGGCGGGGTGGCAAGGGGCGCGTAATATAACCGAACTCGGACAACGTGTCGCAGGCGGCGAATATCCCTGTTTTCGTGGGGTTTTTTGCGTGTCCGGGTTTCCGGAATGACGGTGCGCGACGCGGGAAAATCGATGGGGATCGGCGGGTCGAATGCGTGCGATGGAGGGGCCATGCACCAGACCGGAACATCATCGGATCGCGGCGTTGCACCGCGACCCGTTCACGCGCATCACTTCACTTCGTTCCGCCGTTCCGGCAGAACTGCTCGTAAGCCTGCGCCGAATTCGCGAACCCCCGCGCCTTCGCAAGTTCCCACGGACGCTCGCACTGCTGCGTCCGCTCGCACCACGCGTAGCCGGCCGAGCCGATGCAGCCGTGCGCGTCGCGATCGCCGCCGACCAGCGGCGGGGCCACTGGCGCGGCATTATCGGCCGGTGCCGAAGCAGCAGCCGGCGCGGACGATTGCGCCGCACAGGCGCTCAATGCGAATGCGCAGGCGATCGCGGCGGCAAACGACGCGGTGGGAAAGTAACGTTTCATCGGGTAGCGCTCCATGGGATGACGATCGACGGCGGATGCCCGTGTGTGGGCGCCTGAAAGGCATGAACGGTCACGCGTCCGGCACCGGCACGCGTGACGAGAACTTCACTTCGCGCAACGCGAGACTCGACTGAATCGACGATACGCCGACCTGCTTCCTCTGCACGCGCTCGAGGCACCCGGCGAAGGTGCTGGCCGCGATGCCGGTCACAGTCTATCGCGGCGCGATCGGCGAAACGCGCATCACGCCGCGGGGCGACCTGAAGCACGGCGCGATCTCGGTGTTCACCTGCAAGAGCGGCAGGAAGGTGCTGCTCGACATCGTCCGGATGTAACGTCGCAGCGGGGCGCGTCCCGCCGCGCAGCCTTACGAAACTCGCACGCGCGCATCGTCCGCGCGGCGTGCCGCGTCGTGCACGATGTGCAGCTCCCGTGTGCGGATCGGCAGCGCGCAATCCGCGTCGGCGAGCGTCTTGCGCACCTGGCGCGCGAGGCGCCAGCGCATCGTCCAGAACTTGTCGGTATGCGTCCACACGCGCATGTTCGCGACGGCCGTGCTGTCGTCGAAGCGCATCACCATCACGTCCGGCGCGGGGTCCTGCAGCACGTCGGGATCGGCCACGGCCAGCGCATGCAGCGCAGCGAGCGCGCGATCGATATCGTCGTGCACGGACACTTCCACTTCGAGATCGAGGCGGCGCGTCGGGTTGCGCGTGTAGTTGCGGATCGAGCTGCCCCACAGCGCGCTGTTCGGCACGTACTCGCAGATGCCATCCGGCTTCGTGAGGCGCGTCATGAAGAGCCCGACCTCTTCGACGGTGCCCGCGACGCCTGAGCCGCCGTCGATGTAGTCGCCGACCTTGAACGGCCGCAACAGCAGAAGCATGATGCCGGCCGCGATGTTCTGCATCGTGCCTTGCAACGCGAGCCCGATGGCCAGGCCAGCCGCGCCGAGCACCGCGACGATGCTCGCGGTTTCGATGCCGAGCTGCGACAGCGCGCCGACGATCGCGACGATGCGGATGCCCCATACCGCGACGTCGCAGAGGATCGGCCGCAGCGTGTCGTCTACGCGCTCCTTGTTCGAGAGCAGCCGGTTCAGCCAGTTGCCGACGCGTTTCGACAGCCACCAGCCGACGATGAGCAGCGCCAGGCCGGCGGCAAGCTTGAGAGAGAGGGTGGACAATGCGTTCCACAGGAACGTCCAGCGTTCCGGATGAAGATGATCGAGAAACATGACGGGATTCCGGTGTTGAAGACACAGTGCGCGGCGCGTGTCGTGCGCCGGCAGCCCTCGACTGTACACGGCGTGGCGGGTTTCGCGCGAATGCATGGCGTCCCGGCGGCATTGTTTTGGTACGAGTATTAAGCGGCATTATTAACAAATAAGACGAGTCCTATTTAGCCGTTTCGACCACGCCGATACACTCGCTGTCGAGTAGCCGGATCGCGACGATCGTTCCTCAGCGATGTCCGGTTCTTTCCCGATTTTTCATTGAATAGCGAGTGACGACGTCATGCGGTCAGACCTGCGTTTCCGTGTCGCACGCGAGCAAGGTCGACCCGCGTCCCGCGGCGTTCACCGTTTTCCGATGGGTCGCGCATTCCTGTGCGGCATCGTCGCGGCGGCATGCGTGGCCGGCGCACAGGGCGCGGCAGCGCAGGCGTTTCACGACGCCGCGCCGGTCACGCCCGCGACGGCGGAAAACACCGACCTTGGCGACGTGCCTTTCTTCAATTCCGCGCGCACGACGTGGGGCGGCCTGCGTGCATCGTCCGCCGCGCCGCTCGACGTCGCTTATGCATCGCATGCGTGGAACGTATCGGCAGGCACCGGGCGCGACGATCCGGTGGTGCGCTTCGGCGCCTGCGTTGCATATCGCGTGCTGTGCGATACCGCGCGCGGTGCGGTCGAACGCGGCTATGCGGCGCGGTTCGATTACGGGCTGGCGTCGGCGCTGCCCGCGACGGGTGCGCAGCCGGCGTTCGCGCACGGTCCGGTCGATCTGGCCTCCGCCGAGCCGTTCACGCTCGCGCAGCCGGATCGCGGCACGCGCGCCGGCGCGATCGTCGGCAGCCTGCACGCGTCGCTGGCGCGCGCCGATCTGCCGGCCGGCGTCGCCGCGCAGATCGCCCGCATGCTGGCCGGGCGCATCGATCCGACGCAGCGCGGCGCGCAGGGCGACACCTTCCGCGTGGCATTCGAGCCGGACCACGGCGCAACGCGGCCGGGCCGCGTACGCGTGACGGCGCTCGATGTCCGCTTTCGCGGGCAGCGCGTCGCGGCCGTGTGGTTCGCCGCGCAGGCCGGCTCGCCGGGCGCCTATTACGAGTTCGACGGCATGCCGCTCGCCGGCGCACGCTTCTCGATGCCGGTCGCCGCGACGCGCATCAGCTCGCCGTTCGGCGCGCGCGTGCATCCGGTGAGCGGTGCGCGTCACGTGCATTCGGGCGTCGATCTCGCGGCGCCGGCGGGCCGCGCCGTTCATGCGTCGGAGCGCGGCGTCGTGACGTTCATCGGCACCGAGCCGCGCGGCTATGGCAAGTACGTGGTGATTCGTCATGACGGCGGTTACGCGTCGTACTACGCGCACCTGTCGGCGTTCGAGCCGACGTTGCGAACCGGCGCGCGCGTGATGCGCGGTCAACGCGTCGGCGCGGTCGGCAGCACGGGAACGGCGACCGGCCCGCATCTGCACTTCGAGGTGCGCCGGCATGCGCGCCTCGTCGATCCGATCGAGCTCGTGCACGCAGCCAGAGCGGCGAAACTGAAGGGTGCGCAACGCGTGGCGTTCAACCGCGTGGCGCGTGATGCGCGCATTCAGCTAGCATCGGCCACTTGGGCGCAACCCGTGGCGATGGCGACGCGCTCCGCATCCCATGCGGGCTGACCGCTAGCAGTTGCCCGCTCCTCGATGCTGGCCGCAATGGCCGGCATCGTTGCATGGGCCAACCGACACCCGCCGTCTCGGCATGCGCGCAACGACGCTGCGCGCGCGGCCGGACTGGTCCTACACCCCGTTGACGATTTCAGCCTGGTCTGATGGTTCCGCTTTTGCCCCGTCGCTAAGATTTCCGGATGCAACGCGCGTGGCGATTCCCACAGCGGGTCATCGCGACCGCGTTCGTACCTCAATCCACTCGATCGTGCGCACCCGGCGGCGCTCGTGAGCGCGGCCGCGCGCTTCATGCATAGACGACCGCGCTGGGCAAAACACGGCGCGGCGCGCACGACGACACAACGGGATGAAAACCATCTATGTCAAAACTGGATTTCACGTCGAAACGCACGTGGGGAGCGCTGGCGGCGATTGCCGCCGTGGCCGGCGCACTGACGTCGACCCTTGCGTGGACGGCCGGCTGGATTGGTTCGCGCACGACCAGCGTATCGCTGGTATCGGAAACCCCGCAGCCGTTTCCGCCCGGCTTTCGCCGCGCGCACGGCAAGGGCGTCTGCTTCGTCGGCACGTTCCGTTCCGACCGCGCGGCGGTGCCGTTGTCCACCGCACGTGTCTTCACGCAGGCGGACATCCCGGTCGTCGGACGACTCTCGATCGGCACCGGCAGCCCGTACGCGGCCGACAACTCCACGACGACGCTGAGCATGGCTCTGCTGCTGACGACCGATGACAAGCAGCAATGGCGCATGGCGATGAACAACCAGCCGTACTTCGCGACACACGAACCGGAGGGCTTTCTGGCCATGCAGCAGGCGACCGCGCCTGACCCGGCCACGGGCCAGCCAGACCGGGCGCGGGTGTCCGCGTTCCTGAAAGCGTACCCGGAGGCGGAGAAGTTCATGAAATGGGCGGCGCAGGAACCGGCTCCGGGCAGTTTCGCGGGCGCGACGTTCTACAGCGTCAATGCCTTCTATCTCGTGGCCGCCGACGGACACCGGCAGCCGGTGCGCTGGATGATGCGCCCGCATGACCCTTTCATTCCGATGAGCGATGCGCAGCGGCAGAAGGCCGACCACGACTTCCTGTTCGAAGGCGTGCGCGAGCGGCTCGCGCGCAAGCCGCTCCATTGGGACTACGTGTTGCAACTCGCGCAGCCGGGCGATCCGGTCGACGACGCGTCGCAGCCGTGGCCGGCCGATCGCAAGCAACTCGTCGCCGGCACGCTGGAAATGACGCGTGTCGTCGAACAGGCCGAGGGCGCGTGTCGCGACATCAACTTCGATCCGTCGATCGTGCCCGCGGGCGTCGCGGTGTCGAACGATCCGATCCTGAACGCGCGCTCGGGAGCGTACGCGCATTCGTTCAATCGCCGCGAACGCGAAATCGGCTACGGCAAGGCGACCGAGGCAGTCAGCAAGCAGGAGGTCAAATGAATACGCACAAGCTCGCGAGCGGCGGCACGCCGCGCCATTTCAACGCGCTGGCGCGCGGTCTGCACTGGCTGATGGCCGCGATGATCCTGGCCATGCTGTTCATCGGCGCCGGCATGATGACGTCGTTGCATCACCGGATCTGGCTGATCGACCTGCATCGGCCGCTGGGTATCGCGATCCTCGTGCTGGCGCTGCTGCGCGTCGCGAATCGGGTGCGCAGCCGGCCGCCGGCACTGCCGGCTAGTCTGCCGTATTGGCAGATGCTCGCAGCGAAAGCGTCGCACTGGGCACTGTATGTGCTGATGCTGGCATTGCCGCTGATCGGCTGGGCCTTGTTGTCGGCGGGCGGTTTCCCGATTGTCCTGTTCAAGGGCGTCAACCTGCCTGCGATCGTACCGGCCAGTCCGACGCTCTTTGCATGGTTGCGCGATGCGCATGGCCTGTTGGCGCGACTGCTGTTCGTCGTCGTGCTGGCCCATCTGTCGGCTGCCCTGGTTCATGCGTGGATTTACCGGGACGGCGTTTTTTCCAGCATGGCACGTGGTGGACGGCAACGCGGTTAAGTAGCCCGTCGTTCGATCGTCGGCGGAGTGCGTCGCATGGCGGCTTCGACGGCGGCCGTCCAGCTATCCGGAACATCTGCTGGCGGGATCGTCGAGCGCATCGACGAACACCTCTGGCCATGTAGTCGTCCAAAAGCGGGTGGCATTGCTTCGTGCAAGGCAACATGGCCGAATTGTCCATGTTGCCTTGCACGGCCCGTGCGATTGCGGTATCGCGTCATATTTTCCGATTCGCCCGAATCTCGTCGTCACGACTTTCAGGAGTCTCGCGATAACCGGAAAATTAAACCGGTTCGCTCCGGTCCGCTTTCATGATGCCGGTGCCGCAGCATTTTCCGCGACGCAACAACGCGACCATTTTCCTTATTTCCCGTTCCGCAATGAATTGCCACGTGATTTCCGATATCACGCCAATGGATCTTGCGATTATTTCAAGACAGGTGATATAACCCGTTTCACGCACCGATTTGCAGCAATAACGTCACCAATAAATGCGAGCGGAAAATGAAAAGAAAGGCGCGGAACCTGGGTTTGGGTGGAATGGCGATTCTGACCGGCGCGGTGCCGGTCAGTGCGTATGCGGCGTGCTCGGCCACCGCGCCGGGCAGCGGTACGACGGTGACGTGTACCGGCGCGAACGCGCCGTCGGTCGTGGCCACGGCCGGCAGCACCGGCGTGACGATCAACCTCGATTCGACCGTGACGGGCAGCTACGTGCTGACGTCCGCGCCGACGCCGTTCTCGGTCGACACGTCGAGCACGATCACCAACAACGGCAACCTGTCGATGTCCGGCAACGGCACGGGCGTCGCGAACCGCGGCGCGGTGCTGCTCGGCGTGAACAACGGCAACACGCTCACCAATGCGGCGACCGGCGTGATTTCGACGTCGGGCACCTACAACGACGGGATGGCCGCGAACGGCAACAACAATACGCTGGTCAACAACGGCACGATCACGACCACCGGCAACAACGCGTACGGGATGACGGCCGCGTGGGGGCAAAGCAATCCCGGCGCATCGGGCAACCAGATCGTCAACACGGGCACCGTGACGACATCCGGCAACAACGCGCGCGCCGCGTCGCTGCTCGGCGGCAATGGCACGATCACCAACAGCGGCACGCTGACGTCGAACGGCCGCGATGCGCCGGCCGTCTACATGCAGGGCAACAACGACACGCTGGTCAACAGCGGCACGATCCAGACCACCGGCACCGCGACCAGCGGTGGCAGCGTCGACGCCGTCGTATCGAACACGCTCGGCAGTTCGTTCACCGCGACGATCACGAACCAGGCCGGCGGCCGGATCATCAGCAACAACGGCATCGGCGTGCGCTCGACCAACGGCGCGACGACGATCACCAACGCGGGGCTGATCCAGGGCGGCGGCGGCACCGCGATCCAGGGCGGCAACGGCAACGTGACGCTGATCCTGCAGACGGGCTCGCAGATCGTCGGCACGGCCAACGGCGGCGCGGGCACCAACACCGTGACGCTGCAGGGCACCGGCACCGCGTCGAATGCGTTCACGAATTTCCAGCGCCTGACGATGGCCGGCACCGACTGGACGTGGGCCGGCACCGGCACGTTCTCGACCGCGCTGGTGCAGAGCGGCACGCTGAACCTTACGGGCACGCTCGGCACGACGACGGCATCGGTCGTCGCGACCGTCAACGCGGGCGCGACGCTGCAGGCCAATGCGTCGAACCTGCCGCTGTCCGTCACCGACAACGGGCTGGTGCGCTTCCAGCAGGACAGCGCCGGAACGTACACGGGCACGATCGCCGGTGCGGGCGCGGTGGAGAAAACCGGCGCGGGCACGTTGACGCTCACGCCGTCCGCGGCGGGCGGCAATACGTATTCCGGCGGCACGACGATCACGCAAGGCACGCTGTCGGTCGCGGCGGACAACGCGCTCGGCGCTTCATCGGGAAGACTGACTTTCAACGGCGGCACGCTGCAGTTCGGCAGCGCGTTCAATCTCGCGTCGAGCCGCGCGATCTCGACCACTTCGAACAACGGCGCGATCGATACGCAGGGGTTCAACACGACGATCATGCAGGACATCACGGGTTCGGGCGGACTCACCAAGCTGGGAGACGGCACGCTGACATTGAATGGCGTACACAGCACGTATTCGGGCGGAACGAACGTGGCTGCCGGCACGCTCATTGTCGGTGATCTCGATGCGGCGGCGGGTCTGCGGGGCGGTGGCCCCTTGACCATCGCGCCCGGTGCGACGCTTGGCGGGTATGGCAGTGTGACGGGTAACGTGACGAACAATGGCACGATTTCAGTCGCGAATGCGCTGCCCAGTCTGGCCAGCGGTTTGCCGGGAAGCTTCCAGATATTCGGAACCCTGACGAATGCGGGAGTTGTGGAGCTCCGTGGGCGCGTTGTCGGTAACGGATTGGCCGTGTCGGGCAATTATGTCGGGCAGAATGGAGCGGTCAACATGAATACGACGCTTGCCGGCGACGGTGCGCCATCGGACACGCTGCTGATCGGCGGTGTGCCGGCAGTGGCGACGGCAAGCGGCAAGACGACACTGAACGTAACGAACGTCGGTGGTGCCGGTGCGCTGACCAAGTCCGACGGTATTCGGTTGGTTTACGCCGTGAACTTTGCGAATACGGGTAACGCGTTTACGTTGGCGGGCGGTACGGTCAGCGCTGGCGCTTACTCCTATTATCTGGTGAAAGGCGGGGTTACCGCCTTGACGGGGGAGGACTGGTATCTGCGCAGCACGGTTCCTCCGCGGCCGGATCAGCCAACGCAGCAACCGCCATTCAGTGTTGCCGACGGTACGCCGGAATCGATCGTCGAGGCTGTCAAGAACGCGGCGCCCGACGCCAAGCCGGAACCTGTTTACCGTCCCGAAGTCCCGCTGTACTCGGAAGTGCCGGCTGTCGCGCGCCAGCTTGGATTGCTGCAGATCGATACCTTCCATGATCGCCAGGGCGAACAGGGACTGCTGGCCGAAAACGGCTCGGTGCCCGTGTCGTGGTCACGTGTATGGGGCGGCTACAGCAACATCAAGCAGAATGGCGATGTGACGCCGTCCTATGACGGAACGGTATGGGGGATGCAGGTCGGGCAGGATCTCTATGCGGACAACCGACCGAGCGGACACCGTAACCACTACGGCTTCTTCCTCGGATTCTCGCGCGCGATTGGGGACGTGAACGGTTTTGCGCTCGCGCAGCCGGATCTGGGCGTGGGTTCGCTGCAGGTGAATGCGTACAACCTCGGCGGATACTGGACACACATTGGCCCGGGCGGCTTGTATACGGACGCAGTGGTGATGGGGAGCGTGCTGACCGTACGCACGCATTCGAACAACAATGTGAGTGGTTCGACGGACGGCAACGCGGTCACCGGTTCGGTCGAAGCGGGCGTGCCGATCTCGCTCGGCTATGGGCTGACGCTGGAGCCGCAGGCGCAGTTGCTGTGGCAATGGCTGTCGTTGGCCCGATTCAACGACGGCGTGTCGGACGTCACGTGGAACAACGGCAACACGTTCCTCGGCCGGATCGGCGCGCGGCTGCAATACGCGTTCGATGCGAACGGCGTGAGCTGGAAGCCGTACTTGCGCGTGAACGTGCTGCGTTCGTTCGGCAGCGATGACAGGACGACGTTCGGCGGCTCGACGACGATCGGCACGCAAGTCGGGCAGACGGCCGGGCAGATCGGCGCGGGGCTCGTCGCGCAGCTGACGAAGCGCGGCAGCGTGTATGCGACGGTCAGCTACCTGACGAACCTCGGTGGCGAGCATCAGCGCACGATCACTGGTAATGCCGGCGTCCGGTGGGCGTGGTGACGCGGCGGTCCATCGATCGATGGTCTGCCGCGAAGGGTGAACCGGCCGTGGCGCGAGCGCTCGAGCGCGCATCAGGCAGCGTACTGAAAGTCGGCGTACAACAGGGTTCGAACCATGTGGCCGCGCCGATCGACCACCCTCGAACGCCCGTGCCACGGTCGGATCGTGCGCGGTTCCCGATGGCCAGCGGGCGCGGCCTGCACCGCAAAACCCGGGCCGTCGGCAGCTTGTCGAACCGGAACCGCGCAGCGACGGAGTAGCGTCGGGCGCAACGTACGCCCATCAGCCTGGTCCGATTTGACCGAATCCCGCGAAGCGGGCGTTCGATGCAACGCGTGGCGGCGCGCCGGTCGAGGTGACCTGGCATGCGCACTACAGAGCCGGGTGTACCAGATCGAGATAGCGGAAAGCGGCGCGGTTGCGCGGAATCGCATCCAGATCGATACCGACGTCGATCACCGCATCCCGGTCCGGCGGCGCCGCGGCAATGACGTCGCCGTCGGGCGAAGCGACGATGCTTTCTCCGCTGAACGTGTAGCGGTCGCCCGGGCCGACCCGATTGGCCATCGCGACGAAGACCTGGTTCTCGAGCGCGCGTACGGGAATCATTTTCCGGTGGACGTGGCCATGAGGTTGCATCATGCCGTCGGGGATCACGATCAGATCCGCGCCGGCCCGCGCGAGCGCCCGGCCGGTTTCCGGGAATTCCAGATCGAAGCAGATCAACATGCCGACCTTGATGCCGCGCCATTCGCACACATCGAACGTGCCGCCCGCTTCGAAGACGCCCACATCCGATTCGTACAGGTGGGACTTGCGATAGCGCAGCCGGAGCTCGCCGAATTCATCGACCAGAATCGCCGTATTGAAGTAGCGCCCGTCGTCCTGTTCGGCGAATCCGATGACGACGGCGACGTGCGCGTCACGCGCGGCGGCGCGAATTGCCCGTACGGACGGCCCGTCGAGCGGCTCGGCCAGTTGGGCGACGTCATCCGGTGTCGGAAACCCCGGAAGGTACGTCTCGGAGAAGATGACCAGGTCGGCGTTGCCGCGCGCCGCTTCGATATGCGCAAGGGCCTGAGCAAGGTTCGACGCGTGCGCGCCGTCCTTCAGGGTGGACTGGATCAGGCGCAATCGCAAGATACTCATTGTCGGTACTCGATGACAGTTAATGGCGAGGATGACGGAAGCGGTTCCGGCGACAGAGCCGGGACAGGCTGACCGGCAGGCTCAGTCGGACGGCACGTCGACGGCGGGCGTTTCAGCGATGATGCGGCGTTCGCGATCGAGGTCGAGCGAGCGCGACATGAGCCAGTAGACGCCACCGGAGACGATCAATCCGACGAGCCAGGCGACATCGACGCCCCCGAGCATCCGCGCAAACGGCCCGGCGAATACCTCCCGGTTCGCCTCCGCGTCGAACACGTAGAAGAACGGCACCATCGACGCGAATCCGATCATGTACGACAGGATGCCGCGCAATTGCCACGTCCCGTACAAGCCGCGCGGCGTGAAGAAATGCGCGATCGCGTAATGGCCCCGACGCACGAAGAAGTAGTCGACGAGGTTGACGGCGGTCCACGGCACCAGGAAGTAGAGCATCAGCGTGAGGAAGGTTTGAAGCAGCGCGATGCCGTTGCCTCGGATCGCGAACACGCAGGCGAGCACGAACGTGCTGATCGCGAGAATCGACGCGACCCGCGCGCGGCGCGTCGGTTTGATCGGCACGATCGAATCGATGCCGGTCAGTACCGTCAGCATTGCGCTGTATGCGTTGAGCGCAATGATCGGGAGGAACCCCGCGAGCGACACGAACGCGATCAGCTTGCCGAGGCCGGGGACGAGCGACGCGCCGACGTCGTTCATCGCCACCAGCGCATCGGCCGCGTGCAGTTTCTGGGCGAGCCATGCCCCCAGGCCGATCATCCAGGCGCCCGACAGCGATGCGCCGGCGAAGATGACCGCGATCAGCTTTGCGCGGCTCGTCTGTTTCGGCAGATAGCGCGAATAGTCGGATACGTACGGCGCGTACGAGATGTTGTAGCTCGCCGCAATCGCGAACTGGGTCGCGAAGCCGATCCAGTTGAAGCCGGGCGGCGTCGACGACACGGGCGCGCTCGACGGCGCGGCATGGCCGAACACGAGCGCGAGCGTGACGAGCGCATAGAGCGGCAGCGTGGCGACGAGCGCCCACGTGAAGGTGCGATGCATCAGGTCATGCCCGTAGATCGCGAGCAGTGCGCCGATGGCGACCGCCGCGACGGCGACGAAACCGCCGTCGATGCCGAACACGTTGTACACGCCGTCCACCATCAGCGACACGTTGACGACATTGAAGCCAACGAACACGAACAGCGTGGCGAGCAGCGCGACGATGACGCCGCGATAGCCGAACTGCGCGCGCGACTGGATCATTTGCGGCAGCCCCATTTCAGGCCCCTGCGAGCCGTGGAACGCCATGAACAGCGTGCCGAACATGATGCCGAGCGCGCCGGCGAGCGTCGTCCAGCCCGCCGACAGGCCCATGCCGGGCCCGACGAAACCGATCGAGATCGTGAAAAAGTGGAAATTGCCGAGAAACCAGAACGGTCCCTGGCTGGCGAGCTTCGCATGGCGCTCGCTTTCCGGAATGTAGTCGATCGAATGATGCTCGATCTGGAGGCCGGTCGGTTCGGCGCGGACGAGGTCGAGGGTCTCGGGGCGATGCATGACGACGATGTCTCCGTGAGCATGCCGCGGGGGACGGCATGTATGCGCCGACGAGCGTGGCGCTTGATGAATGTTCGTATGGTCAGGGACTGCGTGGGGCGAAAGGCCGTACGCGGGAATCGTCGTGTCGGCCCGGCGCGATGAACCGGCCGCTCGGTGTCGACGACGCGGCAAGCGCCGACATGTCGGGATGAACGGCATCGGGAAGGATCACCGCATCAGCTGTCTCAATTTTTTGTCTCCTTTCGCGCGATCGGCAAGCGCGTATTGCCGGCGTCCGCCGCGATGAGCCGCGTGGCCACAGGACGTAGTTGTACGCGGATGAGCGGAAAAGAGGAATGCGAATATATCGACGTAAACATCGATCCGGATCGATGCATGGGCGATGTGAGGTGGCTATCCGAAGCTGGGGGCAGGATGCGGTGATGCATCCGGAAATGGGGTTGGGCGATCGGCCCATGCCGGAGCGGGAATGCCGCCGGACGTGCCGATCGTTTTTCTCGCTGCGTGCCAGCGGTCAAGTGCTGGCACGGCGCTTACGAATCATGCATTCGCGTGAGGGGCATGGTTTGTGCGTTCGACCGGTTGAAGTTCAGTCCATCGCGCAATCGGCCCCGATTGCCCGCAACATTCTTCCCGCCGAACACGACGGCGACCTTGTTGACTGCGTTGATCGCGGTCGAGATCGCACCTTCGATCCAACCGGCCACCCATGACACATCGTCACCAGCCAGCACGAACCGGTCCGCAGTGGCGGTGGGAGTGCCATCGGAATTGATCCCGTCCATGAACTGCGAGAACAATCGGCGCTGTTTCTCGTAGTCGCCCGGCAGGTTCATCTTGAATGCACCGAGGAAAAGCGGCTGGTTTTCCCAGTTGATTTCGACTTGGGCGTCGTCGCGATTTACCAGATAGTCGTGCAAATTGAGGCCGGGATAGATGTCCTCGAGCACTTCGATGCACATCTGGACGTGAGTCAGCAACGCCTGAGGGATATTGCGATCGCCATCGAATTTTACAGAGTCGTCATTCCATGTGTACGACAGGAAGATACCGTGTCGCTTCGTTCCGTCAGGATAGTCGTAACTGACCAGATAAGTGCCGCGCGGTAACCGGTCGGACAGCGTAATACCCATCTTGCGCTTGCCGACCTTCTTGCCGGGTTCGGGATCGTGACGTTCTTCCCAGAAGGGCTCCTTCACGGCAACGAAAATTTTTGCCGACTGCATGTAATGCGTGTACTGAATCGCTTCCCACAGGGTCTGGTCGAACAGCTCCGTAGTCGCCTTGTATTTCGTGGTCTCGCCACCATCGATCTTCCCGGGGTAGCTGCGGAACTTGTCGAGTACGCGCAGATGCGGTGTATAGATAACCGCATCGAATACCTTCCGCACTTCGATTCCAGTACGGGTATCGATGATCCAGGTTGCGATGGTGCCGTCTTCCAGCCGCTGGAAATGCCGGACTTCTTTGTTGAGCGGTGTCGGGTCGTCCGGAAACTCATTCTGTAAATTTTCCCGGGTTGTTTCCCATACGGAAGTATTCGATGTGGCCGGATCGGATGGATCCCCGAGCTGTGCTGGCGTTTTCCGTATGAGACTGTCCGGCAGCGTGGTCGTGCCGTCGTACATCAGTTGGTGATCGACGTCGAGCCCGGTGTAAAGCACTCGCAGTACTTCGAGGAATCCATTCGGATAGTCGGTATTCCATCCGCCCGTGCCGAAGCCGATCTGGCCAAACAGGTCGATTTGGGCTTTGGTCCAGCGAGACTGGTTGATCAGTCCGCCGTAAAAGCTGACGTCGTCCCACCCGTGATCGTTGATCAGCGCGTTCCATACTTGTTTGATTTTCGCCTCATCGGGTGCCGCTGCCGACATGGCGTCCTGAACTGCGTAGAAGTCGATCGGCTTCTGGTCCAGCCAGCCGTCTCCTTCGCCGAACATCGCATTTTCGAGAGCATCGTATTCCGGCGGTTTCGGATACTCGGCGGCCCCTTCTTCATCACCGACTTCGTAGTACTTCGTCTCGCCCTGATAGTCGACGACCGTGCAGACCGCAGCCGGACTACCCGGATTTGGAAAATCCGCACATCTTCCGGGATCGGTCATGCCAGCTTTCCCGAAATAATGCAGACCGGCTTTGCCCGATTTCGGGAAGCGCATCGCACCGAGTTCGGCGATGACTTCTTCCGGCGTATCCGGTGCGCAGCGATGTGCGTTGAGGCGACCGCCGATGCGACCGGACCCCTCAACAAGAATCGGCTTTAGCCCCATGCGCAGCAATTCGTAGGCAGCGATTGCGCCAGCGACGCCGGCGCCGACGATGAGCACTTTTTTTTCTTTTCCGCCCGGTGGAAGCTCGAAAAGCGGCTTGTCAAGTCTTTTTGCCTCATCGAGAAAGGCGCCGTAGTGAAATGGAAAATCAGGAATCAGCGCTGCGATGTCAACTTTGCGGGCACGCGGGGTGTTCTTTTGGTGTGACGGGATCGACGACATCTGACCACTCCTGAAAGTGAAAATATCGATTTGATTGTCTAAATTTAAAGCATTGTGTCATTCAAGACTCATTCGATAATTTTCGATTTGTGAGTCAACGAAGCTTGGAAAATTGTTGTGTAAGTTTCAAGTTGTAATCGCTGATGCTGGTCGGCATTGAAATAAGAAACTAAACCTTTCGAGAGGCTGTTGTGCTGTTGTGAAATGTGAAGGTCAGCGCGGCGCTCGAAACCAATACAGAGATGACGGAAGTGATGCGGCCATTTCCGTCATTAACATTTCTCAATTAACGGGAAATAGAAATTAACGCGCTATATCGTCGATCGCAAGAATTTCCAGCTTCCCGTGCCTTGTCCTGCGCGATTCGAAGTGGCGTGCGTGTACACCGCATACTTCGTATTGGTTCCCCTGCGGAAGGCCTTGGTGGTTTGCCCCTCGAAGACATGGCAGGTGTCCAGGAAGCCGCCTTTGGCGTGGTTGTATTCGTTGCGTAACGTGACCTGGTCACCAATCTTCACCGGGGCACCCGCGGCACCGGAAAGCACGACCCAGTCCAGGGTCTTGTGGGCGCCGCGGCTTGTCTTGTCCGCGGTAGAGACGTTATAGAGTTCGGGGGCGCTGGCATGCCCGTTCGTGTCGAGATAGCCGCCGTTGTTGCCGTACGCGTTGAACAACCGGATGGCGTCGCCGCTGAGGACTGCCGTGCCTTTTGCCTTTCCGGTCACGGATTCGACGATCCAGGTGCCGCTGCCGCCATCCCGGGTCGGTGAGCCGGACGTGATGACGCCGTGTTTGGCGCCAGCTTGCCTGGCGTAGTCATAGGTATCGAGATAGCCGCCATTCCAGTTGTTGTAGCCGTTCAGGAGGTGAACCCTGTCGCCGTACTTCAACGTATTGGCGTCGATTTGCGGGACGCCGCCAGCTTGAGCGCCCGGACTTGTGCCGCCAGGCTGGGCTGGCTGACCTCCGCCGGCGACCTGATCTGCCGGACCGTTGCCGCCTGGCTGGGCCGCCGGGCCTTCACCCGGTGCTTGCGCCGCCGGCTTGCCATCGCCTGCCTCAGCCTGCTGACCTCCACCGGTTGCCTGGTCTGACGGACTTTCACCGCCTGTTTGCGCTTCATGCTCTCCGGTCGATTGCTCGACCGCTTTGTCGATCGGCCACTGGAGCAGGACGATGCCGTCGTTATAGTCGATGCCGGTCTGGCGATCCTCCGTGACGACGATGCCGAAATTGACGGTGAACGGCGTGCCATTTGCGGATTTGCCGCTGATGGGCGCCAGCCGAGCGTCGGCGGCGGACAGTTTGCCGTCGACCCACACCTCCACCCGGATCTTGCCGTTGCCGGAATTCAGGGTGGCCTCGCGCGTGCCGTCACGCGTGGTCAGTGTGTAGTCCGCGGCCGGTTCCGTGCTGTCGGCGATAAACAGCTTGATGTGCTGCTGCTGGTCCGGCGGCGAGTTGGCAAAAAAGATCGCGCGAAAATCGGTGTTGGGTGGCAGCGTGAAGTTGGCGTTGCGATCCGAGAACGGTTTGAATTCGGACATGATGGGCTCCGGAAATGGATAGGCGCGATACGGTCGGGTACCTGCTCGAAGGACCGCTGCTCATTGACGTTGCTGTCGTGGGCCTGGCGTGTCGGCACGTTTCTGGCCCGCGGCTTGCCGTCGTCAGTCGCTGCCTTGGCTATGTCGACATCCGCGCTGCAATCGGTCGACACCACAGGGAGCGGCGTGCGTCTTGAATGGAGACGCGGTCTTCGACGGCGTTGCATGGCTGCAATACCGCTGACCTGCCCGGGCAACTGACAGGTCAGCGGTCGTCACTCGGTCAGCCAATCGGCCACTGGAGCACGACGATGCCGTCGTTGTAGTCGCTGTCGTGGCGGTCCTCGGAGACGGTGATGCCGAAATTGACCTCGAAATCCTTGCCGTCTTTGGACTTGCCCTTGATCGGCGCGAGCCGTGCGTCGGTGGCGGACGGCTCGCCGTTGACCGACACCTCCACCCGGACCTTGCCGTCGCTGCCGGAATCCAGCGTCGCTTCGCGCGAACCGTCACGGGTGGTCAGCTTGTGATAAAGGGCCGGCGTTTCGCTGTCGCCGATAAAAATCTTGATGTGCTGCTGTTCCGCGGCATTGGCCCAGAGAACGGCCCGGAATTTCGTGTTGGGCGGCAGCGTGAAGTTGGCGTTTCGATCGGAGAACGGTTTGAAGTCGGACATGATTGGCTCCGGAAGTGGATACGGGTAATGCAATGGCGTTCGTGCCTGAAGAAGGATTGCCGCTTGACGTGGCTAGAGAAAACTATATAAAAAAATCGAAAAAATATTCAATTCTCCGATTAATTGCTTTTCCGATTGAAATGAGTCGGTGGATTGTTGCTCCTTTGTGATTGTTTTTCTGCCGTAAATGCGAGTTCTGGAATTCGCTATTCGACACGACCGATTATTCAATTTCTCTGAATGCTGACCGAGGGTGTTTCGATCTGGCAGCGCCATGCTCGAACGCATGCCATCAAGCAACGAAGCCTGCCTTGATGGTGGACGCTCGTCTCGCGACGACTATCAAGGGCCTCTTTTTCTGTCGAATTGAGCGATACCGCGGTGCTGGCTGGTTTAAGCCGGATAAACTGGATGTGGACTGACAATCATTGCCGCCTGAACATGACCCTGGCCGGATTTACCCCAAAGCGGCGGCTGGCCGTGGCCGCTTGGTTCCTGCTTCCGGGCACGTCGCAAAGGGATTGCCGGCGCGTCCCGCGACATCATGTAGCCGATGTGTTCCGATTGCGAAAAGGATACGTCGGAGGCGGTCGGAGCCCGGGACGGGTCGGTGTCCGGTGGGGCACCCTCGTATGTCATGATTTTTTTGTTAATCGTTTGATCGACGAATAAATTATGCCGAGCAGAGAAAGAAGGGTTCCGATACAGATGAGTTGTATCGAAATGATCGCCGGATGTGCTATTGATAAGGAATCGTCGGTGCTGCTGGCATATCTCAATGGGAACATCAGGATATAAGCCATACCTGTCGCTCCGGCGAGTGACATAAATGCGCATGTCAGCCAGTACCATCTACCCGGACCAGCGTGGCCGATAGCCTCGATGATCGATTCGATGATGATCAAGGCAACGAAGAGTATTTCAAAAATGAACAATGCTCCTTTGAACATCGGTTTTCCTTGTGATTGGCGTGGAATGGCCATGTCCGGCGCGACCGGCTGGGGGATGATTATCGTGCCAGCATGTCTCCGGGAAAGAATAGAGTCTCGGGGTCTACGCGTCCAACTCGTACGGCGGATTAAACCGGCCGATGCAATCCATCGGGCACCGCGTAAGCAGCGGGGGCTGAAACCGGATTTCCCGCACGCCCGGGGCGCGGATGCCGGACGCGCAGACCAGTCGCCACGCCGCGCGGCGTGGCGACGCTCATCACGCGGCCGCGACTCAACCCAGCGGCCAGTTCAGGATCGCAATCCCGTCGTTGTAGTCGCCGTCGCCGCCATCTTCCGATCCGACCAGCCCGAAGTAGGTCTTCTTGAAGATGTCGACCTGGCGCGAGCCGATCTTCGACGGCTTGCCGTTCGCCGTCACGACTACCCGCACCTTCCCCTTGCCGGAGTTCACGATCTGCGTGTTCAGGTTCGCGTCCTGCGTGCCGGCGCCCTGGAACGTCGCGGCGGGTTTCGGATTGTCGTCGACGAAGACCTCGATCGTCTGCGGGGCGGACGAATTGACCAGCGCGGTCACGCCGAATGCGATGTTCGGCGGCAGGTTGAAGACGCCGTCGCGTTCACCGCCGCCGGTCGGTACGGGCGCGGGCTGCACGGGTTGCGGTGTCGCTTTCGAGAAGTAATTGACCACCGCGCCGACGCCGAACTTCGCCGCGGCACCGGGCAACACGCCCGGCGCGCCGGCCCACGTCACCGTGCAGGCAACGACCTCGCCTGCCGCATCGGTTTTCACCTTGTTCTGCCAGCTGCCGACGTCGAAGCTGTACGGGATCGTCGCGATATCGACGAACACGTCGTATTGCGGCAGTTTCTCGACGAGCTGCGCGGTCATGAACTGACGCATCCGGTCGAGCACGGCCTGATCGCCGTTGGCCTGCACGGCAGTGGCGTCGTTGCCCGCGAGTTGCAGCAGCGCGTACAGGTCGTCGTGGGTAAAGGGTTGTGACATGTCGTCCTCGTCTGAATGGAAGGTTCCGCATCGCGTGACCGGCGAACGGATTTCACCGGACCGCGCGCGGTGTACAGCAGTGGGACTGCAAATGACTGCTCGAACGATGCGCAATGCGTGAATGGCCCCGTCGCCATTGCGATGTTTCGTGATGGCCGTCGATCAACCCAGCGGCCAGTTCAGGAACACGATGCCGTCGTTGTAATCGTCGTCGGCGCCGTCTTCCGATCCGACGATCCCGAAGTACGACTTCTTGAAAATGTCGACCTGTCGCGAACCGAGCCGAGACGGCTTGCCGTTCGCCATCACGATCACGCGCACGCGGCCGTTGCCGGAATCGAGCACCTTCGTGCCGAGGTTCTGGTCCTGTGCGCCGGCGCCCTTGAACGTCGCGGCCGGCTTCGGGTCGTCGTCGATGTAGATGTCGATCGTCTGGTCGTTCGCCGCGTGGGTGAGCGCGGTCACGCCGAACTTGATGTGCGGCGGGAGATTGAACGTGCCGTCGCGTTCGCCGCCGCCGCCGATGTTGCCGGCCCCGGTGCCACCGGTTTCGGTGCCCGGATTGCCGCCGCCTTGCGACGACGAGGGCGCGGCCGTGTCCCCGATCGCGGACAGGCTCGCGTACGAATCGATGTGCATCGCGCTGCCGCGCACGCTTTTCCACTGGCCCTTCACGAACGTGACGCCGCTGCCGACGTCGATCGTCGCGACGAGCGTGAATGGCATGCGGCCGGTGCTTTCGGGCACTTTCGACGAATACGTGAAGCAGCCGTCCGCGACGACGCCCTGGTTCGTCGCGATCGCGAAATAGATGCCGGGGAAGTTGTTGCCGGTCGCATAAGGCGTCGGCACGTTGAGGATGACCTGCAGTTTCCCGTCGCGAATCCCGGCCTTCGCGATGTCGATGTAGAGGCCGGGGATGTCGACGTAAGCCTCGGACGTCACGACGGGCGCGCTGACGATCGAAGCCGAAAGGAGCGGCATGGAAGTCTCCGGTGATGAGGCGGTTCTGGATCGGATGAGATCCCGCTGAACGCGACGCAAACCCGCCAGCCGCCAGGGAGGCGGCCGGCGGCGGTCGGTCGTCGAACGAGCGTCAGGTCAGCCGATCGGCCACTGGAGCACGACGATCCCGTCGTTGTAGTCGCTGTCGTGGCCGTCTTCCGACACGACGATCCCGAAGTTGACCGTGAACGGCGAGCCGTCCGACTTCTTGCCGTTGATCGGCGCGAGGCGCGCGTCGGTCGGCGACGGCTTGCCGTTCACCGACACTTCGAAACGGATCTTGCCGTTGCCGGAATTCAGCTTGGCTTCGCGCGGGCCGTCGCGCGTCGTCAGCTTGTGATACGCGGCGGGTTCCTGGCTGTCGCCGATAAACAATTTGATGTGCTGTTGCTCGGCGGCATTCGCGAAGAAAATCGCGCGGAAATCGGTATTCGGCGGAATCGAAAACTCGCCGGCGCGGTTGGATGACGTTTGAGAGTCGGCCATGCTGTTCTCCTGTGACTTGTTAGATAAGGCCAGGGGCCTCGTCGCGCAAACGTTTGCCGTTTGAAACGCGACATGCCGAGCATGACGAAAAATAAATAAAAAAATATTCGGATGAGAATGGTTATTGTTCAGTAATTCGAAAAACAGCGATAATCGATTTAATGAAATGTGTTTAATGGGGCGGGTTTCGATATATTTGAGAAATTATATCGATGCGTGTATCGCTTTCCTGAATGATGCGAGGGCGCGCAACGCGAGGGGGACGGGAGAGGCGGGGAGCAATCGGACTTCGGAGCAGACGCTCGGCGTTCGCATATGGCAGCGTTTCGTTTCAACATCGGCATCTCTGTCGTGGCCGCGCCCACCGGCCACCGTCGAACGCCCACACCGAAGCCCGATTGCAAGGAGGGGTGTGCGGCGCCGGCGAAGAGGATGGACCGACTCACTCCGAACATGAATAGGACCTCACCGGCACCGCACCCGTGAAGCATATCGACCGGGCAAGCCGCCGCCTATCGGACGGGACTGATTTTGCGCAAACGCGCGCATCGAGGGACGGAGCGGGATGGATGCGTACCGGGTTGACAGCTGCGGTCACCCTGTGATTTGATGCCGGTCATGCACGCCGCCCAGTTCCTCTTCTCGCTACGACTACTAGCCCGCTTCTCCGGGCTGGGTCTGCGGCTGCGCGCTTTCCATCTGCTTCTTTCCTGAAGCGCCAGATTTTCCCCGCATCACCGACCTGGCCCCGGTTGTCGACCGGCGCCTGAGTTCGTCTTTCTTCCGTCACCACTCCGCTCCGTCCCGGTCGCTCAACCGCCAAGGCCGTCGTTTGCCGTACCGCTTTGCCGTTGTGCCGCTTTTTTGCCGTTTTCACCGCTGCGCACGTAGCCGGCTCCCGATGCCGATGGCTGCCGCGCCGCGCTTCACCGACAAACAGACCGAGGACCGACATCATGATGCTGAAGAACCCCGCGACGAAATACCGACCGTTCACGCCCGTCAACCTGCCCGACCGCACGTGGCCGTCGCGCACGATCACGCAGGCGCCGATCTGGATGAGCACCGACCTGCGCGACGGCAACCAGGCGCTGTTCGAGCCGATGGACGCCACGCGCAAGATGCGGATGTTCAAGACGCTGGTGGCGATCGGCTTCAAGGAGATCGAGGTCGCGTTCCCGTCCGCGTCCGAAACCGACTTCAACTTCGTCCGCGAACTGATCGAGGGCGGCCACATTCCCGACGACGTGACGATCGAAGTGCTGACGCAGGCGCGCGACGACCTGATCGAGCGCACCTTCGCGTCGCTGCGCGGCGCGAAGCGCGCGATCGTGCACCTGTACAACGCGACCGCACCGGAATTCCGCAAGATCGTGTTCAGCCTCGATCGCGACGGCGTGAAGCAGCTGGCGGTGAACGCGGCGCGCACGATCAAGCGATGCGCCGATGCGGCGACCGACACGCAATTCACGCTGCAGTACAGCCCGGAAACGTTTACCGCGACCGAACTCGATTTCGCGAAGGAAGTCTGCGACGCGGTGTTCGACGTGTGGCAGCCGACGCCCGAGCGCAAATCGATCGTGAACCTGCCGGCCACGGTGGAAATCGGCACGCCGAATTACTATGCGGACCAGATCGAGTGGATGCACCGCAACCTCGCGCGTCGCGATTCGCTGATCCTGTCGGTGCACCCGCACAACGACCGCGGCACCGCGGTCGCGGCGGCCGAGCTCGCGGTGATGGCCGGCGCCGACCGGATCGAAGGCTGCCTGTTCGGCAACGGCGAACGCACGGGTAACGTCGATCTCGTGACGCTCGCGCTGAACCTGTACACGCAGGGCGTCGATCCGGGCCTCGATTTCTCGCAGATCAACGAAGTCGCGCGCACGTCGGAGGAATGCACGCAGTTGCCGGTCCACCCGCGTCATCCGTATGTCGGCGACCTCGTGTTCACCGCGTTCTCCGGCTCGCACCAGGACGCGATCAAGAAGGGCTTCGCGGTACAGCGCGCCGACACCGTATGGGAAGTACCGTACCTGCCGATCGATCCGAACGATCTCGGCCGCACGTACGATTCGATCATTCGCGTGAACAGCCAGTCGGGCAAGGGCGGCATCGCGTACCTGCTCGAACAGGGCTACGGCGTCGCGCTGCCGCGCCGCATGCAGGTCGATTTCAGCGCGGCCGTGCAGCGCCTGACCGACGAGAGCGGGCACGAGGTGACGAGCGCGCAGATCTGGGCGCTGTTCCAGCAGGAATACGTCGAAAGCGACACGCCGCTGCGTTATGTCAGCCATGAGCTGACCGAGCGCGACGGCCGCGAGACGATCGTGCTGACCGCCGACGTGCACGGCGAGCGCCGCGTGCTGCGTGGGGAAGGCAACGGCCCGCTCGACGCGCTGATGCATGCATTGCACACGCCGCTGCGGATTCAGCATTACGAGGAACGCGCGCTGTCGCAGGGCGCCGATGCGAAAGCGATCGCGATCGCCGAGCTGGCTGGTACGGGCGTGCGCGGCAGCGCGTTCGGTGTCGGCGTCGATGCGAACCTGACGACGGCGTCGATTCGTGCGGTGATCAGCGGCGTGAACCGCGCGTATGCCCGTGCGGATGAAGTTGTGCAGGCAACCTTCTTTGCCGGACAGCCGGCGGTGCAGGCCGTCGCATAAGCGGGTCGAAACCCGGGCGGGCGAGCCGGCCCGGGTTTTCCTTTCAGATCACGGCGTGCGCCTGCGCGCCCTCAGGGCAGCAGCCCGAGCATCGCGGCCTTGGTGGCCGCATGCGTCTTGTTCATCGCGTCCAGCTTCACGACGGCGTTCTGCAGGTGGAACTTCACCGTTCGCTCCGCGATTCCGAAGATCATCCCGATCTCGTAGGCCGTCTTGCCGTCGGCCGTCCACGCCAGTACCTCGCGCTCGCGCAGCGTCAGTCCGGTGCCGACCGGCGCGATCGGATCGGCGAGGCGCGGCATCAGGTATGCGTGCGCCGCATGCGCGAGGCTCGCGCAGGGTGCGCGCAATCGCGAGATTTCATCCGCGTCGAGCGGCGTCGTGTCGCGCACGAGCGTCAGCACGCCGAGATTGCCGGCCCGGTCGTAGCCGCCGTGCGACCAGCCGTAACGCATCCCGAAGCACGCCGCGTCGTGCCAGAACGCGGTGTCGCCCGGCTCGTCGAAGGCATTCCATACGACCGGCCGCGGCTGGCTCGCGACCCGCTTGATGATCGGATCGATCGTCACGTAGCCGAATTTCACATAACGGTGTTCCCATTCGCGTGGATGATTGCCGACGATCTGCAGGTCGGGCCGGGCGAGCGGCAGCGTGCGGCGCAAGCCGTACACGCAATACCGGAACCCGAGCGCGGCCGCGGCGGCGGCAATCGGCGGAAACGCGGCTTCCGCGGTGGGCGCGCGTTGTAGTGCGTCGAAACAGTCGTGCAGTATTGTCAGGTCCATCGGTGATCCTCGTCGGTGTGGGCGGGCCGTGCATTGCGCCCCGCGCGTATCCTGTTCAAAAGGACAGTTTTGAGGCGAAGCCGACGCCGGTTTAATGGCGGCTGTTCGCACGACGGGCCCGCTTGTGCGGGCACTGTCCCCCCGTCGTTTCACGTGTTGCGGTACCCCTCCGGTTTCGTATCAGGACTGATCGACCATGACCAGCGTTCAAGACGTGCCTCTCCTCGCGCGCGCCGGTGCGCGCGCGTTCGCCTTCGGCGGGATCCGCGCGATCGAACCGCCCTGCGCATCGGCCCCCGCCCGCGCGCTTGCTCACGAGTATGCGCCGCACGCGCATCAGGCCGGGCAACTATTGTTTACGACGCGCGGCGTATTGGTACTCGACGTCGAAGGCCAGCGCTGGATCACCCCGCCGCTGCGCGCGATCTGGATTCCGGCGCGCACCGTCCATGCGATGCGCGTGGCCGACGACGTCCAGCTCTACTCGCTTTATCTCGGCGATGCACTCAGCGCGCGGCTGCCGGCCACGCTGTGCGCGATGACGGTATCGCCGCTGCTGCGCGAACTCGCCACGCGCGTGTCGCATCCGTTCGATTGCAGCGTCGACCACGATCCGCTCGCGCGCCTGTTCGCCGACGAGCTGAGCGAACTCGCGCAGACGCCGCTCACGCTGCCGCTGCCGCGCGACCGGCGCTTGCTGAAGCTGTGCGAACGGCTGCAGCGCGAGCCGCACTGCGAGTTGCCGCTCGACACGCTCGCACGCGACGCCGCGCTGAGCGCGCGCCACCTGGCGCGCCTGTTTCGCAGCGAGACCGGCATGAGCGTGGCCGCGTGGCGCCAGCAACTGCGGCTGTCGATGTCGCTCGCGCTGCTCGCGAGCGGCATGCCCGTCACGCAGGCCGCGCACCAGGTCGGCTATCGCAGCCCGACTACTTATGCGGCCACCTTCAAGCGCGCGTTCGGCGTCACGCCGAGCCAGTACCTCGCGGCCGCGGAAGCGGCGGCGCGCTGACCGCCGCCGCCCCGCTGCCGCGCTCAGCGTGCGGTCCAGCGCGGCACCGTTTCGAACGCGTGCTCGACCGCATGCACGATCCGGTCGACGTCCTCGCGACCGATCACGAGCGGCGGCGCGATCGCGAGCCGGTTGCCGAGCGAGCGGATCAGCACGCCCGCATCGCGCGCCGCGTCGGCGAGCGCGGCCGCATAGCCGTCCGACGGCTCGATCGATTCGCGCGTCGCCTTGTCCTTCACGAGGTCGATGCCAACCAGCAGCCCCTTGCCGCGCACGTCGCCGACCACCGGATAGCGGTCGACGAGCGGCTGCAGCCGCTCCAGCAGGTACGCGCCTTCGCGCGCCGCGTTGCCTGCGAGATCCTCGTCGACGATGATCTGCAGGTTCGCGAGCGCGGCCGCGCAGACGATCGGGTGGCCCGAGTAGGTGTAGCCGTGCATCAGCGTGCCGATGCCGCCCGGGTTGGACGCGAACGCGTTCTCGATGCGGCGGTTGACGACGGTCGCGCCGAGCGGCAGATATCCCGACGACACGCCCTTCGCCAGGCACATGATGTCCGGCGCGACGCCCCAGCCGCGGCTGCCGAACGCGGCGCCGGTCCGGCCGAAGCCCGTCACCACTTCGTCGGCGATCAGCAGCACGCCGTGGCGGTCGCACACCTCGCGCACCAGCGGCCAGTAGTTCGCGGGCGGGACGATGATGCCGCCGGTCGCCTGCACCGGTTCGGCGATGAAGGCGGCCACGGTGTCGGGTCCCTGGAACAGGATCTCGCGCTCGACGAGCGACGCGCACAGCCGGCCGAGTTCCTCGGGGTCATGCGTGAACGGGTTGCGATAGATCCACGGCGTCTCGACGTGGAAGCAGCCGGCGAGCGTCGGCTCGTAGTTGCGCCGGTAGACGGTGTTGCCGGTGACGGAGCTGCCGCCGAAGTGCGAGCCGTGATAGGCCTGGCGCAGCGCGATGAACTTGGTGCGCTCGGGTTGCCCGGACACCTTCCAGTACTGCCGCGCGATCATCAGCGCGGCCTCGACGGCGTCCGAGCCGCCGGAGCCGAAGATCACGCGGCTCATGTCTTCCGGCTGGAGCATGTCGATCAGCCGCGCCGACAGTTCTTCCGCGCGCGGATGGCTGAACCCGGCGAACACCGGGTGATATTCGAGTTCGTCGAGCTGCCGGACGATCGCTTCCTTGATTTCCCGCCGGCCGTGGCCGACGTATACGTTGAACAGCGACGCGACCGCGTCGAGATACGGCCGGCCGGTGTCGTCGTACAGGTAGCAGCCTTCGCCGCGCGTGATGCGGATCGGCGAGCGCGACGCTGCCAGCGGATGTTGCCGGGGATGCCAGAAGCGCGATTCCGAATAGGACATGACAGGACTCCGTAGTGATTCGGTTGGATGGGGCAACACGGTGACGCAGACGATTTTCAGCCGGCGAGCGCCGCCGGCTGGAAGTCGAGCCGGCTTTCGAGCGCGCCGAGCGTCGCGAACGGCTCGTCGAGCGCGACGCGCATGAACGTCAGAAACTGGCCGACGTGGGCGTTCAGCGCTTCGCGGCTGTAGTACTGCGGGCTCGCGTCGAAGTCGAAGCGCAGCGGTTCGCCGTTGCGGCGGTCGGTCAGGTTCACCATCAGGTCGTCGGTGGTGCCGACCGACAGGTTGTGCGACGTCGTCACGCAGTCGCCGAACCGCAGGTCGTAGTCGAACGCCATGATGTTGATCTCGGGGCCGAACACGCCCTGGCCGTTGTCGAGCGACGTCAGTTCGCGATGCAGGTCGCCCATCCGGTAGCGCTGGTGCTGGCGCAGCGCGGTCATCTCGCGGTTCGCCTGGCGGCACAGGTCGTCGAGCGTGTGGCCCGGCTCGACGTGCAGGCGCAGCGGCAGCATGTTCGCGCACTGCGTCGGCGTGCGGCGCTCGCGCGCCGACGTGCGCGCCATCGCGGCGACCGACAGCACGATGTCGTGCGCGCCGGTGTTCAGGTACAGGTAGGCGGCGGTCAGCGCGGTGACGAGCCGCGGCACCGTCGACGTGAACAGCCCCTTGGCGACCGCCTCGATGCGTGCGCTCTCGTTCGCGCTCGCGATGCGCGTCTCGCGCAGGTCGGGCCCGTCGTCGCGCTCGGGAAAGCGCGCGGGGCCGGCGAGCGTGACCGTGCGCGGCTGGTCCGCGAAGCGTTCGAGCCAGTAGCGGCGATCGTGCGCGAACTGTTCGGACGCACGGTACGCGTCTTCGTCGAGTTGCAGCTCGGCGAGCGACGCGAAGCGCGCGGGCGGCGCCTTGGCGCCCGCCGCGAACGCGCTGTACAGCTCGGCGGCGCGGGTGGCGATCAGGCTGCCCGAATAGCCGTCGACCAGAATGTGCGCGTAACCGTGATACCAGTAGTAGTGATCCGGTGCGATGCGGTACAGCGTGTGACGGAAGAACGGCCCGCGCGCCAGTTCGATCGCACCCGTGCAGTGCGCGCGCATGCCGGCGAGCGCGACGGCGTGCGCGTCTTTCGTGCCGGCGAGGTCCACGCGTTCGAGCGTCCAGTCGTCGGCGAGCGCGGCGTCGAGCACGCGCACGGGCGTGTCGCCATCCAGCACGATCCGCGTCGTGTGCAACGTCTGCGCCTCGCGAATCACCTGCCGCAGCGCGCGTTCGAATGCGTCGGTGTCGAGTGCGCCGCGAATCTCGAAATACTCGGCCGCGTAGATATGCGTCGACGGAACGGGATACGCGAGGGCGGCCTCCCAGAAATCCCGCTGCGGCGCGGACAGCGGCAATTGAAGCGTCGAATCGATCACGTCGTTTCTCCTGGAAAGCTTATTCCGGTGGATGAATTAAATGCGTGTATTTGTTTAATGAAAAATACATATTCGCATCGTGCATTTCATTTTCTGATGAATCGCAATTCTTATCCTAGACAGTCCAATTTGCGGCTGTCAATTCCGTGCGGTTTTGTCGGTAATTCGTAAAGTCCTTGCCAGTAAAGGATTTGATGGGTGAGTGAATAGTCTGGTCCGGAAAGAATATGAGAATGTCCGTTTTGAATAGGCGGCAAATTGACAGCTTATTTAGCATCGACGCCTGAAATTGCTGCGCAAGCCGAAAACGGCCTGCCGGCAATTCGCCGGAAACGGTTTCCGGCGCCGGAAGCCGGCGCAATGGGCTGGCGCGAGCGGACATTACTAGGAGAGTCCCGTGAATCAACTGGAAGGGCTGGAGCGAAAAATCGGCGAGCAGCACGAGCGGCTCGCGCATCATCCGGTGTTCGGATCGATCCGTACCATCGACGAGCTGCGCGTGTTCATGGAATGGCACGTATTCGCCGTGTGGGATTTCATGTCGCTCGTGAAGCGGCTGCAGCAGGACCTGACGACCGTCGCGGTGCCGTGGGTCGCGCCGCGCAACGCGAACGCGTCGCGTCTCATCAACGAGATCGTGCTCGGCGAGGAATCGGACGAAACGCCGAACGGCCACATGAGCCACTACGACCTGTACCTGCACGCGATGCGCGATGTCGGCGCGTCGACCTCGCGCATCGAGGAAATGGTGTCGCTGGTGCGCTCGGGCTTCTCGGTGTCGGCCGCGCTGAAGGCCGTCGATGCGCCGGAGCCGGTGATCCGCTTCGTCGAGGCGACGATGGCCGCGTGCACGTCGGGCGCGACGCACCAGGTGCTCGGCAACTTCTTCTACGGCCGCGAGAACGTGATTCCCGACATGTTCCGCACGCTGCTCGACGAATGGAAGATCGAGCGCTCGTCGATTCCGCTGCTCGTGTATTACCTCGACCGCCACATCGAAGTGGATTCGGGCGAGCACGGGCCGGCGGCGCGCGCGATGATCCGCGAGGCGGCCGACGGCGACGCGGCGAAGCTCGAGGAAGCGCTGCAGGCCGGGCTCGATGCGATCGACGAGCGCATGCGCCTGTGGGACGGGCTGCTCGCGCATCTCGGCCAGACCCGCAACGTGGTGCCGGCATGAACGCGCGCGGGCTGTCGGAGCGCATCGTCGATTTCGCGGCGCTCGAGTGGGAGCACCCGGCGGCGTTCGACGACGGCATCGACCAGGTCGTGCTCGTCGATACGCTGGACGAGCACGCGAAGCGCGGCATCCGGACCCGGATCGTGCGGTTCGATCCGGGCGCGGGCACGAGCGTGCCGTTCCTGCACGACTACCACGAGGAAGTGCACCTGATCGACGGCGACCAGAGCCTGGTCGACGTCGCGACGCGCGAGTATCGCGCGACGTATCGGGAAGGCAGCTACTTCGTGCGCCCGGCCGGCACGCCGCATGGCCCGTTCCGCAGCGACGCGGGCTGCCTGCTGCTCGAAATCCATTACTACGGTTCCCCGGAGGACACGCGATGACGACCGCCGTCACCTACGTGAGCCACGTCGATCGCTGGGAGGCGCGCGCGACCGTGCGATCGCGCCCGCGGCGGATCGTCGAGGACGACGAACTGCGCTACTACCCGCTCGAACGCCAGCCGCTGTGCGCGCACCCGGCGATCGTCGACGCGGGCGATGCGGTGCGCGATTTCGTCCTGCTGCAGAGCTTCTACAAGTACATCCAGGACGTGATCATCTTCGAGACGGAGATCGTCAACGCCACCGCGTTGCGGATCGCGCGCGGCCGCTTCGCGCATCCGTTTCCGTTCGCGTGCCGGCAGGATGCGATGACCGTCGTGATCGACGAGGACTACCACGCGTACGTCGCGATGGACTACCTGCGGCAGGTCGAGGAGGCCACCGGCATCGCGCCGCTGCCGCCGAACAGCGAGATCGAGCTGTCGCGGGCGATTCCGCGCGCGGTCGAGCGGGTCGGCGCGCAGTATCGCGACGGCATGGAGCTGCTGTGCGTCGCGATCTCGGAGAACACGGTCACGGCGGAAGTCGCGGCGTTCTCGCGCGACGCGACGCTCAAGCGCTCGGTGAAGGGCGTGATGGCCGATCACCTCGCGGACGAAGGCCGTCACTCGGCGTTCTGGATCAATCTCGTGAAGCTGTACTGGTCGGAGATCGACGAACCCGCGCGGCTCGCGCTCGGCGAAGGGCTGCCGTGCTTCCTGCGCGAGTACCTGAGCGCCGACCTGCAACTGCAGTTCGATCGCCGCCTGATCGATGCGCTCGATCTGCCGGCCGCCGAGCGCGCGCGGATCGCGGACGACATGGTCGGCGCCTATCCGATCACGAGCCAGCATCCGATGATCGTCAACATCCGGCAGTTCTTCCGGATGAGCGGCCTGCTCGATCACGCGCCGACCCGCGCGGCCTTGTCCGACTACCTGTGAGTCACGTCGATGAAAGCGATCATCATTGCGATCGGCGGGCAGACCCGTCTCGCTGCACGGCTGGCGGCTGAACTCGAGGCGACCGGTCATACCGTCTGTATCGCCGACGGACGCGACGGCCCGCTGCGCGACGCGGCCGATGCGCTGCTGCTGCCGGCGCCGGCACCCGAACCGTTGCGCAACGCGGCCGAGTGGTCGATCGTCTGCGGCGCGCCGGACCCCGCGGTGCATTGCGCCCACGCACGGCCGCTGCATTGCGAGATCGTCGCCGATGCGTTTCCGCCGCGCGAGGTACGCGTCGCGTGGCTCACGGACGCGGCGCCCGGCGATACGCGCGTGCTGGCCGACGCGACGCTCGCGTTCGGCGCGGCGCTCAACGGCGCCGACCTCGCGGACGAGATCGCCGCATGCGCGGTCGATCTGATGCACGAAGTCGCGAGCGGGATCGCGCGCGAGCTGAGCGATCCGAACGACGCGCCGCGCGCCACGCCGCCGGGGCCGGCCGATATCGTGCTCGATCTCGAACGGCTGGCCGGCTGGCATGCGTCGAACGACACGGCGGCCGAATGGCCGTGCGAGCCGTCGCTGCCGGAACTCGTGTCGCGTGCGGCGGCCGCTGCGCCGGACGCTTGCGCGCTCGTCGCGGTCGATGGCCAGCTGACCTATCGCGAGCTTGTCACGCGTGCCCGCCAGGTTGCCGCGCGCATCGCCGCGCGGCCCGCCGCGCCGCGCGTGGTCGCGGTGCGGCTCGACAAGGGCGTCGCGCTGTACCCGGCGATCGTCGGCGTGCTGGGCGCCGGCGCGACCTGCGTGCCGCTCGATCCCGCGTTTCCGCCCGAGCGGGCCCGCACGATCCTGCGTGAATCGGGGGCGCAGGCGCTCGTCGTCGGCGGGGCGGTCGAACCGGCGCTGCTCGACGGATTCGACCTCGACGTGATCGACTGCGGCGCGCACGCGGAAGCAGACGCGGACGCCGTGCCCGATGCGCTGGCCGGCCAGTGGCCGCTCGAACGGGATGCGGACCGCGATGCGCGCTGCGCGGTCGCGATCTACACGTCGGGGTCGACCGGCGTGCCGAAGGGCGTGATGCTGTCGCACCGGAACCTCGTGCAGTTCTGCCACTGGTATCGCGCGCACGTGTCGCTCGATGCGTCGTCGCGCGTGCTGCAGTTCTCGACGGTGGCGTTCGATGCGTCGCTGCTCGACATGTTCCCGACCTGGCTCGCCGGCGCGACGCTGGTCGCGCCGAGCGAAGCGCAGCGCCGCGAACTCGACGCGCTCGCGACGCTCGTCGCCGACGCGCGCATCACGCACGCGTTCCTGCCGCCCGCGCTGCTCGCGGCGCTGCCGGATTGCGACTGGCCCGCGCTCGCGCATCTCGTCACCGGAGGCGACGTGTGCGACCCCGACACGATCGCGCGCTGGAGCGCGAACCGGCGGCTGCACAACATCTACGGGCCGACCGAATGCACGGTGCTCGCGACGACGGGCGAACTGCGCGCCGGCGACAGCAACCGGCGCATCGGCCGGCCGATCGCGAACGCGCGCTGCCATGTGCTCGCGGCCGATGGCCGTCCGACGCTCACCGGCGAGGAGGGCGAGCTGTGCATCGCCGGCGCGGGCGTCGGGCTCGGCTATCTCGGCCGGCCCGACCTGAGCGCCGAGCGTTTCGTCGCCGATCCGTACGGCGCGCCGGGCGCGACGATGTACCGGACCGGCGACATCGCCAGCTGGGAGCCGGACGGCACGCTGCGCTACGTGGGCCGCCGCGACACGCAACTGAAGATTCGCGGTTTTCGCGTCGAGCCGGGCGAGATCGAGACGGCCGCGCTGGCGGCGGGGCTGTACCGCCAGTGCGCGGTGGTGCCCGACGAGCGCAAGCGCATCCGCCTGTTCGCCGCGAAGCCGGTCGACGCGGCGGCGACGCCCGATGCGCTGCGCGCCGTGCTGGCCGCCACGCTGCCCGACTACATGGTGCCGTACGACATCACGACGCTCGACGTGCTGCCCGCGACGCCGAACGGCAAGATCGACCGCGCCGCGCTGGCGCGCCTGCCGGTGTCGCGTGCGGGAAGCGACACGCGCGATGCACCGCGCGGCGCGCTGGAGATGCGTCTCGCCGCGATGTGGGCGACGCTGCTCGAACTCGCGCCGGACGAGATCGGCCGCGATGCGTCGTTCTTCGAACTGGGCGGCCATTCGCTGCTGGTGTCGCGGCTGATGCTGGCGGTGAAGCGCGAGCTGGGCGGCAACGCGGCGCTCGCGCGTTTCATGGAGCGGCCGACCATCGCCGCGCTCGCGGCGCTGCTGACCGACGAGTCGGGCGAGCGCGGCGCGAACGTGCCGGCGCGCGTGCACGACGATCGCCGCCTGCCCGACGACGTGCGACTGCCGGCCGACCAGCCGGCGGGCGACGGCCCCGGCGCGGTGCTGCTGACCGGCGCGAACGGCTTCCTGGGCAGCTTCATCCTCAGCGAGCTGATCGGCCGCACGAACCAGATCGTCTATTGCGTCGTGCGCGGCGACGACGATGCGAGCGCGCGCCGGCGGCTCGACGAAGCGGCGTTCGTCAACGGGCTCGGCCATCTGTGCGGGCATCCGCGCGTGCGGGTGCTGCGCGGCGATCTCGGCGCGCCGCGCCTCGGGCTGCCGGATGCGGTGTGGCAGACGCTCGCGGCCGAGGTCGGTGCGATTCATCACAACGGCGCACACGTGAACCACGTGTACGACTACCCGTACCTGCACGCGGAGAACGTCGGCTCGACGCTCGAACTGCTCCGCCTGTGCTGCAGCGGCCGCCGCAAGGCGCTGCATTTCGTATCGACGCTATCCGCGGCGAGCGCGACGGGCCCGACGGGCCGCCTGATCGAGGCGGCCCCGTCGGAGGCCGGCCCTGCCTTCGTCAACAACGGCTACAACCTGACGAAGTGGGTGTCCGAGCATCTCGTTGCCGAAGCGGCTGCGCGCGGGATCGACACGACCATCCTGCGGCCCGGCAACATCACGGGCCATTCGCGCACGGGGCTGTGCCAGCCGGGACGCAACCGGATCCTGCTGCTGCTCAAGGGTGCGGTGCAACTGGGCTGCGCGCCGCTCGCGAGCGAGGGCGGGCTGTTCGACCTGAGCCCGGTCGACTACCTGGCGCGGGCGATCGTCGCGTGCACGCTCGACGGTGCGCGCACCGAGCGCGTGTTCCATCTGCACAACCCGCGCCCGCTCGACTGGGCCGGCTATCTGCGCGCACTCGCGCGGCGCGGCTATCCGCTGCGACTCGAGGCGCCCGAGGTCTGGCGCGAGCGGCTGTTGTCGATCGACGAATCGAACGCGCTGTTCGACGTCGTCGCGTTCTATCTCGACGACCGGCAGGACGATATCGGCGACATGGCCGTGATCGACCACGCGCGCACCGAAGCGACGCTGCGCCGGCTCGGCGTCACGTATCCGGACAAGGACGACGCGCTGCTCGATGCGCATTTCGGCTATCTCGCCGAATGCGGCTTCATGCCGCCGCCGCCCGAGCCGGCGCCGCGCGCGAACGACGCCCGCCGCGACGCCGAGCCCGAACCCGCGTGGTGAAGACGCACCCCGTTCGATCAATCGCTGTCATCGCATCATTCATCAAGGAGGCATCATGCTGCAACGTACTGCAACGCAACCCCGTCCGTCCACGCTCGTCTACGCGCCGCAAACGCCGATCCTGTCCGGCTCGGCCGATCTCGACGTGCCGGCGCGCGACGCGTGGCGCGTGGTCGGCGATTTCGCCGGCTTCTCGCGCTTCATCACGGGGCTCGACCATACCGACATGATCGGCGAAGGCGTGCGCTCGCTGCGCATCAAGCATTTCGCGGACGGCAACGTCGTCGTCGAACAGCTCAACAGCCACGACGACGAAGCGATGGTGATGACGTGGAGCCTGATCCACACGTCGTTCGACATCGGCAATCTGTGGGCGCTGATGCGCGTCGAGCCGCGCGGCGACCAGGCCTGCACGGTGACGTGGGACATCGCCGGCGAACCGTCGCACGGCGGCGCCGCGCGCCAGCCGGAATTCGACGCGTTCGTCACCGGCTTCCTCGACATGGCGATGACGAACCTGCGCGCGCTGTTCAAGCCGCAGTAACCGTGCATCGCCCGCCGGCGCCGTGCCGCTATGCGGCGGCGCCGGCCCACGCGCCGGCGTTGCCCGGCGCGTGGTTTTTCTTCCCGGCCGGTGGTGCGCACGCGTCGTCGTGCACCTGCGCGAACGCGTCGCGCAGCGCGGCCTTCATGAAGTCGACCCAGGCGCGCGTTTTCGCATCGAGATGCTGGCGCGACGCGTACACCAGGAACACGCCGATTTCCTCCGCCTGGTAGTCGGGCAGCACGCGCACCAGCGCGCCCGAGCGCAGGTCCGCCGCGGCGACGAAGTCCGGCAGCAGCCCGATCCCCGCGCCTTCGCGCACCGCGATCGCGAGCGACGCGGCGACGTCGGCCGTCATCGACGGATCGACGTCCACCGTTTGCGCTTCCGCACCGTTCCAGAGCGTCCAGATGCGCTCGTGATAGGCGGGCGCGACCAGTTGCACGCAGCGATGGTGAACCAGCGCGCCCGGCGAATCGGGCATGCCGTGCGCATCGAGATACGCGGGCGACGCGCACAGCACGCTGCGGATCCGGCCGACGTCGATCGCGACCTGCTCGGAACTCGGCAGGCTCGGCATCGCGATCACCGCGACGTCGTAGCTGTCGCGTACCAGTTTCGGCAGGTGCGGCGCGAGCGTCAGGTCGACGCTGACGTCCGGGTAGCGCGCCTGGAATTGCCCGATCAGCGGAATCACGAAATGGTTCGCGATGCTGGCGCTGCAATGCGCGCGCAGCCGGCCGTGCGGATGCACGCGCGCGTCGCGCGCCTCGCGCTCGCTCGCATCGACGGCCAGCGTGATGTCGCGGGCGCGCGCCAGATAGCGTTCGCCCGCTTCGGTCAGGCACATCGAACGCGTCGTGCGGTTCAGCAACCGGATGCCGAGACGATGCTCGAGCGACGCGACGAGCCGGCTGACGTGCGCGGTCGTGATGCCGAGCCGTTTGCCGGTCTCGGTGAAGGTGCCCGCGTCCGCGAGCGTGACGAACGCCTGCATGCTTTGAATCAGATCCATCGGGATAACGAAACCTCCGGCTGGCCGTATGGCAATGCCGCTACTGTAGCGACGGCCACGGCACGCCGCGCGCGCGCATCAGCGATCGATCGTCGCAAAACGGACAATCGACGCCCGGGTCAGCGCCGCCGGAAGTATTCGCTCGGCGCGACGCCGAGCGCCTTGCGGAACATCGCCGCGAACGCGCTGGGGCTGTCGTAGCCGTGTTCGAGCGCGAGTTCGAGGATCGGCGTGCCGGCGGCGAGGCGCGGCAGGCTCAGCAGCAGCCGCGCGTGGCGGCACCATGCGCCGTGCGTCATGCCCGTCTCGCGTTTGAACGCGCGGGCGAGCGTGCGCTCGTTCATGTGCGCGTCGCGTGCCCACGCCTGCAGCGTGACGGCCGACGACGGGTCGTTGATGAGCCGCGTGCACAGCGCGACGAGCGCGGGATGGCGCGGCATCGGCACGTGCAGCGACAGCGACGGCGCGATCTCGATCTCGTCGAGGATCAGCGCGAGCACGCGGCCTGCGCGGTGCGACAGGTCGTAGTCGGCGGGCAGGTCGCAGGCCGTCACGATCAGTTCGCGCAGCAGCGTGCCGACCTCGATCACCCGGCATTCGGTCGGCAGGCTCGGCCGCACTTCCGGGCCGACGAACACGGTGCGCATCTGCACGTCGCCGGCCGAGCGGATCTCGTGCTGCGTGCCGCCCGGCACCCACACCGCGCGGCCCGTCGGCACGACCCAGCTGCCCGCGTCCGCGTGCACGATCATCACGCCGGAAATCGCGTGGATCAGCTGGCCCTGGCGGTGCGAATGCGGCGGGTACGCCATGCCCGCCGGCGAGTCGGAGGCGACGACGGCGATCTGCTTGTCGCGCGCCTGGCGCTCGAGTGCGATGAAGAAATTTTCCAATTGGTCGGGATTGTCCTTTTCTCGACGACGAATGCGCTTTACGCGCGAGATCGACCGCATAGGTCGAAATTACCATAAGCCCATCGTTTGTTCGACCTTCTTGCCACTGCCACCCGATGCGCGTTCCGTCCATTCCGTCCGCTTCGTCCGTTTCTTCCGCCGTCGAGACACGCTTGCCGCGCGTGCGGCGCGCCACCTGTGCGGCGGTGCTGCTGGCGTCGGCCGCGCTGGCCGCGTGTTCGGTCGGCGAGCCGTATCGGCCGCCGGTGTCCGACGCGACGCGCACGGGGCCGTTCGACGCGGTGGCCGACGTGCCGGCCGCGGCCGCCGGCGAACCGCCGCAACGCTGGTGGCGGCTGTACGACGATCCCGTACTCGACGGTCTCGTGCGCGATGCGCTCGCGCAGAACCGCGATCTTGCGGCGGCCGTGGCGCGGGTCGAGCGCGCGCGCGCCGTGTTCGACGAGGCCGGTGCCGCGCGGCTGCCCGACACGACGGCCGGCTTCGGCGTCGACTACGGCAAGCACGCGCCCGACCAGATCGTCGCGGCGGCCAAGGACACCGATGCGCGCACGCGCTGGGGTTTCGCGCCGTCGTTCTCGCTGTCGTGGGAAGTCGATCTGTGGGGCCGCGTGCGCCATCTGGTCGATGCCGCGCAGGCCGACGCCGACGCGGTGCAGGCCGCGTCCGATGCGATGCGCGTCGTGGTGGCCGCCGAGACGACGGCCGCGTATGCGCAGGTGTGCGCATACGGCGAGCGGATCGACGTGGCCGAGCAGTCGGTCGGCATCGCGGACCGGCTGGCCGCGCTGACGGCGAAGCAGCGCGCGCACGGGCTCGTGTCCGACCTCGAAGTGGCGCGTTCGCGCGCGTTCGCCGACGACACGCGCGCCGACCTGCCGGCGCTCGTCGGCTCGCGGCGCGCGGCGCTGTACGAACTCGCGGTGCTGACCGGGCGCGCGCCCGGTGCGCTGCCCGACGCCGCCGCGCATTGCCGCACCGCGCCCGTACTGGCGCGGCCGTTCCCGGTCGGCGACGGCGCGTCGCTGCTGCGCCGCCGCCCCGACCTGCGCGAGAGCGAGCGCCAGCTGGCCGCCGCGAATGCGCGGATCGGCGTGGCGACGGCCGAGCTGTATCCGTCGATTTCGCTCGGCGGCTCGGTGAACTGGCTGTCGACCGGCGGCGATCCGTCGACGCTCGGCGACAAGTACGCGATCGCCTGGGGCGTCGGCCCGCTGATCACGTGGCGCTTTCCGAACATGGCAGCGAGCCGCGCGCGGCTCGCGCAGGCTCGCGCCGACGACACGCTCGCCCGTGCGCAATTCGATGCGCAGGTGCTGCGCGCGCTGAAGGAAACCGAGCAGGCGCTGGCTCGCTACGGCGCCGCGTGGCGCCGCCGCGCCGCGCTCGAAACCGCGCGTGCCGAACATGCGCGCGCCTATCGTCTCGCCGAGCTGAACTACGAAGCCGGCGCCCTCGATTTCCTCGGCGTGCTCGACGCGCAGCGCAGCCTCGTCGCGGTCGATTCGGCGCTGGCCGAGTCGACGCAGCAGGTCTCGCTCGACCAGGTCGCCGTGTTCAAGGCGCTCGGAGGCGGCTGGCAACCGTAGCCGGCCGCGTTCGCAGTGTCCCTGTCCGTTCTCTTGCACGCCAACTCATCATTCCGATCATGAGCACGACTGCCGTACCCGAAAAAGCCAAAACCGCCCGGTTCTCCCGGCGCCAACTGATCGCCGCGGGCGTCGTGCTCGCCGTCATCGCGCTCGCCGTGTTCGGCTGGCACTGGTGGACCGTCGGCCGTTTCATCGAAAGCACCGACGACGCGTATGTCCGCGCCGACGTCGTGACCGTCAGCTCCCGCGTGTCGGGTTACGTCACGCAGGTCGCCGTCGACGACAACCAGCCGGTGAAGCGCGGCGACGTGCTCGTGCGGCTCGACGATCGCGACTATCGCGCGAAGGTCGACGATGCGCAGGCCGCCGTGGCAGCGGCCGACGCGACGCTGCAAGCCGAGCAGGCAGCGGCTTCGACGCTCGACGCCCAGATCGGCCAGCAGCGCAGCCAGATCGCGCAGGCCGATGCCGACGCGGCCGCCGCGCGCGCCGAAGCCGCGCGGCGCGACGCCGATGCGACGCGCTACAAGCAACTGCTGGCCGAATCCGCCGCGAGCGGACAGCGCTGGGAACAGGCCCACGCGGATGCGCTGAAGGCGCGCGCCGAACTGGCCCGCGCCGGCGCCGCCGTGCGCGTGCAGACCGACCAGCAGACCGTGCTGCAGCGCCGCCGCGAACAGAGCACGGCCGCGATCGCGCAGGCGCGTGCGCGGCTTGCGGCGGCCCAGGCGAAGCTGGCGCTCGCGCAGCTCGATCTCGACCACACGGTGATCCGCGCGACGCGCGACGGCAGCGTCGGCCAGCGCGCGGTGCGGGCGGGCCAGTACGTCGAAGTCGGGATGCCGCTGCTCGCGGTGGTGCCGCTGAGCGACGTGTACGTGGTCGCGAACTTCAAGGAAACGCAGTTGGGCGCGATGCACGACGGCCAGCCCGTCCAGATCGACGTCGACACCTATTCGGGCCATACGCTGCACGGCCGCGTGATCGGCCTCGCGCCGGGCTCGGGCGCGCAGTTCGCGCTGCTGCCGCCGGACAACGCGACCGGCAACTTCACGAAGATCGTGCAGCGCATCCCGGTGAAGATCCGCGTCGATGCGCCGCCGGCCGGTGTCGTGCTGCGACCCGGGATGTCGGTGATCGCGCGCGTCGACACGCGCGGCACGCAAGGGGCCGGCACGTGAGCACGACGACCGCGCAGGCTGCGCACGAAGACACCGTTTCGCTGCGCGCGTGGGTCGCGGTGCTCGGCGGCGTGTTCGGCTGCTTCATGGCCGGCATGAACGTGCACGTGACCAATGCGTCGCTGCCCGACATCCGCGGCTCGCTCGGCGCGAGCTTCGAGGAAGGCTCGTGGATCACCACCGCGTACCTCGTCGCCGAGATCGTCGTGATTCCGCTCACCGGCTGGCTCGTGCAGGTGTTTTCCGCGCGACGCGTGCTCTTGGTCGGCGCGACCGGCTTTCTCGCGTTTTCGCTCGCGTGCTCGGTCGCGCCGAGCATCTCGACGATGATCGTCGCGCGGGCGCTGCAGGGCGCGTTCGGCGGCGTGCTGATCCCGCTGTCGTTCCAGCTGATCGTCACCGAATTGCCGCCGTCGAAACATCCGCTCGGGATGGCGCTGTTCGCGATCGCGAACAACGTCGCGCAGGCGGCGGGGCCGTCGGTCGGCGGGTGGCTCACCGACATGTATTCGTGGCGCTGGATCTTCTATCTGCAGATTCCGCCGGCGATCGCGCTGGTCGCGGCGATCGGCTGGGCGATCCGGCCCGTGCCGGTGCAGCTCGGGATGCTCAGGCGGGCCGACTGGTTCGGCATCGCGACGATGGCGGTCGGCCTGAGCGCGCTGCAGATCGTGCTGGAGGAGGGCGGGCGCAAGGACTGGTTCGCGTCGGACCTGATCGTCGAGCTGTCGATCGTCGCGGCGCTCGGGCTGGCGGCGTTCGTCGCGATCGAGCTGCGGCGCAAGGAGCCGTTCATCAACCTGCGGCTGCTCGGCCAGTACAACTTCGGGATCGCGAGCCTGATGCAGTTCCTGTTCGGCGCGGTGGTGTTCGGCGTGGTGTTCCTCGTGCCGAACTACTTCGCCGAGCTGCACGGCTACAGCGCGCGCGACATCGGCCTCGCGATGATTCCGTACGGGCTCGTGCAGTTCGCGATGTCGTTCCTGACGCCGCCGCTGATGCGCCGCACCAGCCCGCGCACGACGATCGTGCTCGGCTTCGTGCTGGTCGCGGCCGGCTGCCTGATGAACATCCACCTCGACGCCGATGCGGCATCGAACGTGATCGTCCCGTCGCTGATCGTGCGCGGGATCGGGCAGTCGTTCGTCGTGATCGCGCTGGCCGTGATGGCCGTCGACGGGATCGAGAAGGCGCAGCTCGGCTCCGCGTCGGGCGTGTTCAACATGGTCCGCAACGTCGGCGGCGCGATCGGCATCGCGGTGATGAGCCAGATCGTCGTCGAGCGGCAGAAGCTGCACGCGATGCGCATCGGCGAGACGGTCACGCCGTTCTCCGAGGCGTTCCAGGAGCGCATGGCGATGCTTGCGCGGCTGCTTTCCCGCGTGCATGCGCCGCGCGCGGACGTGCTGCCCGGCGGGTCGATCTCCGGCGTGCAGGAGATGGCGCTCGGGCTCGTGAACCAGCGCGTGATGCGCGAGGCGCTGCTGATGGCGTACAGCGATACGTTCCTGATCGCGGGCATCGCGATGATCGGGTGTACGGCGGCGGCGTTCGTGTTGAGGGGGAGGAAGAAGGTGTAGTGGCGGGGGCCGCAACGGGCCGGGCAGGCGTGCCCGCGGGCGGTGCGGCGGCACGGAGACGAACGCGCTCGGACCGGTCCGATGGTGGCGAGCGCGCGGCTTTGCAACAATGCACGATCGGCCACGATGCCCTGTTTTCCGCCGGCCGTGCGCGTGCAGGTTCGTTGCGCAACGCGTCACATGCTGCCGGCATGCCCGATCGTTCTCCTGCCCATGCTCCGGATTTCCACGCTGTTCGTCGCCGTCGTACCGTGTTTCGTGGCACTTCCGCCCGCCCATGCCGACGACCGCGCGCGCTGGCCGGCCGCGTCCGAGGGCCGGCCGCTTGTCGGCGTCCAGACGAAGATCCAGTCGTTGACGCCCGCCGATGCGCGGCAGATCCGACAGACCGGCTTCGACTTCATCCGCTTCGGCGTATGGACCGATCGTCTCGATCGTGCGGACTACCGTCGCCAGGTCGACGAGGCATTCGCGGCGGCGCGCGCGGCTCGGCTGCCGGTGTTGCTGACCGTGCGTATGCTCGCGCCGCTGGGGCAAGACGATGGAGCGCGCGAAGCGAAGACGGACCGCCCGTCGCTCGTGGCGTCCGGCGCCCGTTTGGCCGGCGCGGTGGCGCAGCTCGCCGCGCGATACGACCGCGCGCTGGTGGCGATCGAGCTGTGGAACGAACCGGATCTGGGCCGTTATTGGCCGACCGGCGACGTCGCGCACACCTTCCCGCCGTTTGCCGAAGGCGTGTGCCGCGGCCTGGCCGCGCGCCGGCCGTCCGCTCCGGTCGTCGGCTTCGGCTTCGCACGGCCGCCGCTGCCCGGCAGCGTGCCCGACCGCCTGCTGGCCGGCATGGTTGCCGCGTCGCCCGCGTGTCTCGACGCCGTGTCGTACCACGCGTACGGGATGACGCCGCCGCAGATCCGCGATGCCGCGCGCGACATTCGCGCACGTTACGGCCTGCCGGCGCTCGTGACCGAAGACGGCGCGGCGTCGGCGGGCGTCGACGGCGACGCGCGGCAGGCGCGCCGTGTGCGCATGCTGCTCGATGCGCGCGCGACGCTCGGCACGCCGCTGCTGTCGGTCTACGAATGGGCCGATACGGCGAATGCGCGCGATGCGGCGCAGCGCAGCTACGGGCTCGTGCGCGCGGACCGGTCGCCGAAGCCCGCGCTCGAGGCGGCCCGCGCGTCGCTGCGCGCGACGACGTCGAAGCCGTAGCCGGCCGTCAAGCCGGCTCGCGCGTGCGGATCGACCACAGCGCGACGGCGAACAAGGCGACGCTGGACAGGTGCCGCAGGTAGCTGCCGAGATCCGGCTCGAACAGCATCGAGACCGCGACATGGCCGAGCACCAGGCACGCGAGCAGTTCGCCGTTGCGGGGCAGCGCGTTTCCGCCTTCCCCGGCACGCCGCCCGGGAACGCGTCGCCATGCGGCGCAGAGAAACAGCGCGACCAGCGCCTGCATCGCGACTCCCTTCGGATCGAACAAGAACAGCACCGGCAGGTTGAGCCGCACGAGCGAATACGCATAGTTGCCCGCGAAATGGACGAACGAATCGGGCGGAAACGGATTGTAGAAACTCGTGCGCGCGCCGAACGGCGACGCATACACGAGATAGTCGACCGCGAGGTCGCGCGGCTGCTGAAGCAGCGTATAGGCGGCATTCGGCAGCGCGACGAGCACGGCGACGACCAGCAGCGCGCCGGCCAGCCTCGGCAGCGTCGATACCCGGCGCAACACCCATGCCGCGAGCGCGATCGCGACGATCAACGCGAAGTAGCTGCGGATCGTCGCCGCATAGCCGAGATACAGCACGACGGCGATCGGCATCGCGTCGGCCGGCCCGCGTACGCGCGCAACGGCGAGGACGGCGATCGACATCGCGACGACGAGCGTGTCCTTGCTCGCGACGAACAGGTTGAAGAACAGGCACGGCGCAATCAACGCGAGATGGGCGACCAGCGCGCCGAGCCGCCGTGTCGCGCGTAGCGCGATCCAGATCGTGGCGACGCCCAGCGCGACGACGAACACGGCCGTGCCGGCGCCGCCGAGCGCCTGGTACAGCTTGCCGACCGCGTCGAACGACGAGCCGTCGTAGGTCGAGCCACCGCCGATCTGCGTCTGGATCTTGTCTGCGTCGCGGAAGATGAATTCCGGCAGCAGCGCGCGCGCATTCGCATAGACGCCGACGTACAGCAGCGCGAGACACGCGGCGACGGCATTGCGCAAGCCGCGGCTCAGCAGCGGACCGCTCGCGATCAGCTTACGCAGCATCGGCCGCTCCCGGCCGGATGGCGCGGCGCGCTGTCGGGGCGCGCGACGACACGATCCATGCGAGCCACGCGAACACCGCGATGCTCGCGACGAGATGCGCGACGGCTGCGCCGATCGCGTGCCCGTCATGCACGAGCGCGATCGTCATCGGTACGCACGCGAGCGTCAGCACGGCCATCACGCACGCGACCACGCGGCCTGCCCGCAACGCGACGGCGGCGGCCCACAGCACGTCGCACGCGGCGCGCAGTACGAAAGACAGCAGCAGGATCGCGAGGATGACGGTCGACGGCAGATCGTTGCCTTCATGCGCGAGCCGGAACAGCCACGGATGCACGGTGACGATCGCGAGCGCGGCGGCGCCGGTCAGGATCACCGACCCGCGCAGCGCCTGCGCGAGTTCGCCGCGAAATGCCTTCGGCGCGCTGCGCGGACAGTCGAGCGCACGCACGAGGCGCGGCGCGGCGACCGCCGCGACGGTGGCCGACGCGATCGTCTGGATCGCGTTCGCGATCGACCAGACGAACACGTAGCGGCCGAGCTCGCCCGCATCGAGCATCGCGGATGCGACGAAGCGTTCGAGATACTGCAGCACCGACAGCAGCAGCAACGCGACGAAGAACGGCGCGCCGCTGCGCCAGACCGTCGCGAGCGGCAAGCGCGTGGCCGATAGCGCGGGCATCGCCGGCAGCCGGCGCGCGGTGCGCGAAATCAGCAGCCAGCCGAGCGCGACGACGAGCACGTCGCCGGCGAGCCAGATCGCGAACACGCCGTCGATCGACCCGACCACGCGCGTCGCGAGCGCGGCGACCGCGACGCCGGCCCACGCGCCGGTCCGCACGAACAGCAGCCATGACGCCGCGCGGGCGCGATGCAGCGAGAACAGCCACGTGTTGACTTCGAGCGCCGCATGTTCGGCGCATGCGACGAGCGTCACCAGGACGAGCGGCACGTCGGCCAGCGCGCCCGCCCGCGGCCGCCCGAAGAACGCGCCGACCGGCAGCGCGGCCGCGCCGCACAGCACGACATAGACGCCCGCATACAGCACGGAGAGCCGCATGCAGGTCCGGATCGCGTCGCGCGGATCGGGGCCGGCGAGCCGCCGGTTGATTTCGGTGCTGAAGCCGAGGCCGAGTACCTTCGACGCGACGACCGACACCGCGAGCGCGACACCATAGACGGCTACCGCATCGAAGCCGAGCGTGCGCGCGACGACGATCGTCAGCACGAATTTGAGGCCGAGCGCACCGACCCGCAGCGCGAGGCGCGACGATGCGGCCTTCATCGCGCCGCTCCGTCGTGGAGCGCGGCCCGCAGCGCGGCGACGATTCGCTCGCGTTCGCGGGCGAGCCGCGCGATGCCGGTGTCGGTCTGCGTCCAGAAGCGGCGCAGCGCGTCGGGGGCGAACAGCGTGTCGCATACCGCATTCGCATCGAAATCGGCCGCGTTCGCGACCCAGTGGCCGACGCCGAGATCGGCATACGCGCCGAACCCCTTGCGCTCGTAGCTCAGGTGATAGGCCGGCACGCCATGCAGGATCGACTCGAGCGCGCCGTGCAGGCGCACGGAGACGACCGCATCGGGCGTGTCGCCGGCGAGCACGTCCTTCAGCGTGCGCGTATCGTCGAAGCCGCGTTCCCGGTAGTACGCGGCGTCGTCGTTGCCGCGCCCCGTGCTTTGCACGGCGAACGTGATGCGGCAGAACGCGCCGAGCCGTTCGATCAACGCTTCCGTCTGCGCGTGGTAACGCGCGCATTGCGCGGCGTTCCACGCGGGCGGACGGCGCAGCACCAGCGCGATGTGGCCGGGGCGGGCCGGCGGCACATGCGCGTGCTCGCGCAGGCCGGCCGCCCGACGGCCGAATTCGAGCACCGCGAGATCGGGCGCCCGCCGGGTGTTCGGGTTGGCGGCGAGCAGCGCCATCGAACGATCGTCGCGCACGAACACGGTGTGGAAGCCCGCGAGCAGCGACGTCAGGTGGCCGGCGAGCATCGCATTGCCGGCAGCCGGGCCGATGCTCTGCGGCAGATAGACGGCCGGCTTGCGCGCCGCGCGTGCCGCACGCATCTGCACGAGGTGCCCGGCTTCGAGCTTGAGCGCCTCGACGCTGTTGCGCGCGCGCAGGTAGCCGCCGCCGACGCCGACGATCAGGTCGACCTGTTTCAGCAGGCCGCGCAGGTCGGCCAGCGCCGGATTGGCGCCGACGGGCAGCGCCGCCATCGCCGCGCCGATCAGCCGCCCGGCGGCGCCGGCGGCGAGCACGGGCGCGGGCCGCACGTCCGGATGAGCGGGGAACGACGCGGGATCGGCCGCGACGACGGACACGCGCGTGTCGGCGCCGAACGCGCCGCGCAGCAGCCCGACCGACAGCTCGACGAGCAGCCCGTCGCCGGAATTGCGTGCGCTGTACGCGTGCAGCAGCGCCACGTGAACGGGGCGGCTCATCATGCGTTCTCCCGCAGCAGGTCGCGATAGACGGCGAGCGTGCGATCGACCATCGCGTCCGCCGAGAAATGGGGGTAGGCGCGTGCGCATTGTTCGCGCATCAGCCGGTGCGCGGCCGGATGCTCGACGAGCCGGCCGACCATCGACGCGAACGCGGCCGGATCGTCGCTGTTCGATACCGTCAGCCCGACGCGGTGGTCGGCGATCAGCTCGGTCGCGCCCGACACCTGCGTCGCCACGATCGGCACCCGTGCGGCGACGGCTTCGAGGCACACGTACGGAAACCCTTCGTAGCGGCTCGGCAGCGCGAGCAGGTCGAACGCGGAGAAGTAGCGGCGCGCGGCGTCGACGCGGCCCGCGATGCGCAGGTTCGCCGGCAGGTCGTGCGCCTCGTCGCCCGCTGCCCGGTCGAAGTCGCCCGAGCCGACCGCGACGACCTGCACGCGGTTGCCGAAGCGTTCGTCGAGTACGCGCGCGATCCGCACGAGGCGGTCGATCCCCTTCTGGTGATCGAACCGCCCGACGAACCCGACGACGAACGGGTGATCGGCCAGCCCGAGCGCGATGCGTGCCGCCTGGCGCGCGAGCAGCATCGGCGGCGTGACGCCGTTCTCGACGAGCCGGATGCGCTCGCGCGCGATGCCGAGCGCATGCAGGTGATCGGCTTCGTCCTGCGACACGGCGATCACCGCGTCCGAGCACGCATTGCCGAGCACGCGCTCGACGCTGCCGTAGAACGCGCGCTTCGCAGGCGACAGCGTCGGGTTCAGCGTATAGACCGCATGCGGCGTGTAGACCTGCTTCCAGGGCCCGCGGCACAGGCGCGCGAGCGCGCCGGCCTTCGAGCTGTGGCTGTGCACGATGTCGGGCCGGATCCGGCGCAACAGCCGGCGCAGCACGAGCATGCCGCGCAGGTCGTGTGCGCCGACCGCGCGCCGCAGCGGCAGCCGGTGCACGGTCTTGCACCGCGCGGCCGCGTCGGCCAGCATCGCGTCGTCGAAGCGCTCGCCGAGCGGCGCGATCAGGTGGATGTCCGCGTAGCCGCGTGCGTGCAGACCGGCGATCAGGTCGGTCAGGTGGACGGCGACACCGCCGCCGGCGGCTTCGACGACGAGCGCGATGCGCAGCGGCGGCGCGGCGGGGGGCGAAGCCGCTGGGCGCGTGTCGGGTTGAAGGGGCGCGCGCTCGTCGAATGACGGCGCGAATGCGATGTCGCTCATGCGGACCTCCGCAGCAGACGTTGAAGTGCCGCGCGCAGGCGGGCGAGGTGCGTACAGCGCCGCGCGTCGCACGTGTAGCGGTACGCTTCGTAGCGGTAGCCGCCGTATTTCGAGCCGAAGGCCGATGCGCCCGTGCGCGGATCGAGGCCGTTCAGCACGACGCCGGGCTGGGCGTCGGGCTGCTGCGGCAGGCGCTTCGCGGCTTCGACGAGTTCGCCGGCCCGCGTCGAGCCCGCGCGTGCGACGAGGAGCGTCGCGTCGGCATGGGCGCCGAGCCAGGTCGAGTCGGTGGCGGCGAGCAGCGGGGCGGAATCGACGACGACGAGGTCGTAGCGCGCGCGCAGCGACGCGAGCAGCGCGCCGAGGCCGGCCTGCTGCAGCAGCGCGGTCGGCGCGCTCGGCAGTTCGCCGGTCGGCAGGAAGTCGAGATTCGGCGCGACGTCGCGCCGGATGGCGTCGTCGGCGTGCGCGCGGCCGGCGAGCAGCGCCGCGAAGCCCGCGCCGCGTTCGAGTCCGAAGTACTGGTGCAGATAGCCCTTGCGCAGATCGCCGTCGATCAGCAGCACGCGCCGGCCGCTCGCCGCATGCACCGCCGCGAGGTTGACCGATACGAACGACTTGCCGGTGCCGGGTGCGGGGCCCGTGACCAGCACCAGCGGATGCGCGCGATCGGCGAGCGCGAAGTGCAGTGCGGTCTGGAGGCTGCGCAGCCCTTCGATCGCCGGTTCGTACGGATCGTCGTACGCGAGCACGTGCAGGCCCGCGTCATGACGTTCGACCGCGCGCATCAGCTTGCGCTGGCGGGCGGCGGCAGGCAGCACCGCGCGCACCGGCAGCGACGTGTGGCGCTCGATCTCGTCGACGGCGGTCAGGCCGCCGTACAGGAATTCGCGCGCGAATGCGGCGATCAGCCCGAGCGCGAGGCCGGCCAGCGCGGCGGCGGCGATCACGACCGGCCGGTTCGGCCGCACCGGATCGGCCGGCGCGACGGCCGCATCGACCACGCGCACGCTCGCCGTCCTGCCGGCCTGCACGAGTTCGAGTTGCTGGGTGTTGTTCAGCAGCGCGGTGTACAGGTCCGCGTTCACCTTCACGTCGAGCCGGGCGCGCACTTCCTCGCTTTGCTGGGCGGGCAGCCGGGCGATGCGCGCGTCGAGCGCGCCCTGCTGGCGCTTCAACGTCGCGAGCTGCGCGTCGAGCGCGGCCATGTCGGGGTGAGTCGGCAGGAAGCGGCGGGACAGTTCGTCGTGTTTCTGCTGCAGTTCGAGCAGGCGCGTCTGCAGGTCGGCGCCTTGTTGCAGGACGACCTTGCCTTCTTCCTCGAGATCGACCGAGCCGGTGCGGCTGCGCAGGGTCGCGTAACGCGTTTCCGCGCGCTCGAGCTGGCCTTTCACGATCGGCAACTGCTCGTTCAGGAACGCGAGCGATTGCGCGGCCTCGGCCGTGCGGCGCGCGATGTTCTGTTCGACGTAACGGTTGGCGATCGCGTTGAGCGTCGCGCTGATGTCGACGGGATCGTGGCCGCGTAGCGACGCGACGAGCACACCCGATTGCTTCACCTTCTCCTGGACGTCGAGCGCGGTGCGCAGCGTGTCGATCGTTTCCGCGCGCGATTGACGCACCAGCGTGAAGCGCGTGCCGGGCAGCGCGTCGAAGCCGGTGATGTCGAGGTGCAGCGGGCCGTAGCGCGTGTCGAAGGTTTCCGTGCGGCCGATCGTGCCGACCGCATCGGCCGTCAGGTTCGCGCCGGTGAGCCGGTAACGCGTGTCGTCGAGCCGCACGACCTGGAACGTGTCGCCTTCCGCGCGCGTCGGTACGTCGAAGCGCACGACGTCGATCCGCTCCTGGCCCCACGCATAGCCGCCGAAACCGAACAGGCCGGGCTTCACCGCGCCGTCGTTGAAGCGCGCGACGAACGCGCCGATCACCGGCACGCGGGCGGGGGCCGCGACGATATAGGCGCGCAGGTCTTCCACCGCGCGCGTGACGACGAGCCGCGACGACAGGATCTGCGCCTCGGCCGACGCGGGCGACGCGACGTTGAAGAACGACGCGGCATCGCCGAGCAGGTTCTTCGACGCGGCGTCGGTCGCATCGTCGGTCTGGATCATCAGGTCGGCCTGGTAGATCGGCGGCGCGACGAACGCATACAGCGCGCCGGCGGCGACGCAGGCCGCCGTGATCGACGCGATCGTCCAGCGTGCCTGGCGCAGGACGTCGAGCACGCGGATCAGGTCGATCTCGCGTTCGGGGGAAGCGGTACTCGTCATGGCTGGGGTCCGGAGAAGGAGGCGGTGATGTGCGGCCAGCGCGCGGCGAGCCGCGGCAGCCAGCTGCCGACCGCGAGATCGATCAGCGCCGCGCAGCGCACGAAGTCGTCGCGCGTGCCGCGGTAGGGGTCGGGGATGTCGAGGCCGAGCGGCGCGCCGTCGGCGATCCGCGCGTATTCGCCGAGACGGAACACGCGGCCGCGCAGGAACGGGTGACGCGCTTCGAGCACGCGGCGCTGCCCGCCGTCCATCACGAAGATCAGGTCGGCCTGCGCGCACAGCGCGGCCGTCACCGGCCGGGCCGCATGCGCGTCGAGGTTTAGCCCGCGCGCGGCGGCCATCTCGCGGGCCAGCGGGTCGGCCGGCCGGCCGTTCGGCGGCGCGAGGCCGGCCGAGCCGGTCCGCGCGTGCGGCAGCTTCGCCGCGAGCAGCGCGGCCGCGAGCGGGCTGCGGCACACGTTGCCTTCGCAGACGGCGAGCAGGAAGGGGGCGGGGTCGGCCTCATTTCGTGGCGATCCCGGCGGCGACGCCCGTGTTCACGCTGGGCAGCAACAGGCTCAGCACACGGCTGATGCGGACGAGCCCGTTGCCGTCGACGTAGACGATGTCCTTCGGCTCCAGCTCGAACTGGTTCGCGAGCACCATCGCGACCGGCGAGCGCGCGTCGAGATGGAATACCGTCGGCGTGCGGCCCTGCGCGCCGCGGATCACGAACATCTGCGCGGCGTCGGCGGTATTGGAATTGATGCTGCCGGCCTGCAGCAGTGCGTCGCTCAACGTCAGGCGGCCGTCGCGCTTCGGCAGCGCGAGCATCGGCCGGTTGACTTCGCCCATCACGTACACGCCGTTGCTGTCTCGCGCGCCGACGCGCAGCAGGTCGCCGCCGCGCAGCACGATGCGCGACGGGTCGCGGTGGCGCTCGATCAGGCGCGCCAGGTCGATGCGCACGGGCGTGTCGTCGCGCACGATCGTCACGTCGCTCTGGTCGGCGCCGGGCGTGAAGCCGCCGGCGCGCGCGATCGCGTCGGCGAGCGTCATCGGCACGTCGTTGACGGGCAGCGCGCCCGGCGTGTGGACTTCGCCGTCGACGTACACCTGCTGCGAACGGAACGATGCCACGCGCAACGTGACCTGCGGGTCTCGGTAGATCTTGCCGAGCGCCTGCTTCACGCGCGCCTGCGCGTCGGCGGCGGTCAGGCCGGCGACCTTCAGCGCGCCGGCATACGGGAACGTCAGGTTGCCGCGGTCGTCGACGACGAAGCCGGCAACCGGGTCGGCCGCGCGCGGCGGCGTCTGCTGTGCGCCGCCTTGGGCCGCCGCGAGTTCCGGGTGATCCCACACGGTGATCTGCAGCACGTCGCCCGGGCCGATCCGGTAGGCCGACGACGCGCGCGATGCGGCCGGCGTGTCGAACGCCGCCGCGGCCGCATCCCGGGCCGCGCGTTGGCGTGCGATCAGCGACGGATCGATGTCGACGATCGGCGGCGTGGCGACGGCATCCCCGCCCGCGAGCGGCGCGCGAACCGGCGTGCCGGCCGTGGTCGACGCGGCCGCGGCGCGTGCTTCGGCCACGCGCGAGTCGGCCGCGGCCGGCGCGGGCGCGCCGTCATCCGGCGCGTCGGCGAGCCAGCCGAGATACGACGTGTTCATCTTCATGCCGGGCGCGAACGCGCATCCTGACAGCGCTACGCAGGCCGTCAGGACGAGCGCGAGCGCACCGTGGCGGCGCGCGGCCGCCGATGCGATCGAGGGTGTCATGAGTTCCTTCCAGTTGCGCCGCGCGCCGGAGACGGCGGCGCGGGAGCGGGCTGCCGAAGCAGGGGCCGCCGGGTCAATCGAAGCAGCCGCGGCGGCGATGCCGCGGCGCCGAACGGCATGCGCCGTTCAGTACGCGTTGGGATGCACGATCCCTTTCAGCACCGTCGCGCCGATGATTCGCAGGTCGAGCGCGAACGACCAGTTGCGCAGGTAGTACAGGTCGTACTCGACGCGCGACTGCATGCTTTCGAGCTGTTCGGTCGCGCCGCGCAGCCCGTTGACCTGCGCCCAGCCGGTGATGCCCGGCTTGATCCGGTAGCGGTGGATGTAGCCGTCGACGAGCGTGCGGTACTGCGCGTCGTGTTCCACCGCGTGCGGACGCGGACCGACCACCGACATGTCGCCGAACAGCACGTTGATGAACTGCGGCAGTTCGTCGAGGCTCGTGCGGCGCAGGAACGCACCGACCTTCGTCACGCGCGGGTCGTTGCGGGTCGCCTGCTCGACCTTGCCCGGCTGTTCGACATGCACGCGCATCGTGCGGAACTTGTAGATGTCGAACGTGCGGCCGTCGCCGCCGCGCCGTTTCTGCGTAAACATCACCGGGCCCGGCGAACTCAGCTTGATCGCCACGGCGATGACGAGCAGCAGCGGCATCAGCAGGATCAACACGGCAGCCGCGAACACGCGATCGAAGACGGTCTTCACGCACAGCGCGCCGCGCGACAGCGGCGGCGCGGCGAGCGAGATCGCCGGCTCGCCGAGGATTTCGTCGACCTGGCTGCCGAACAGCGCGTGATGACTCACGTCGGGCATCAGGCGCAGTTCGACGAAGTCGCTGCGGAATTCGTCGATCACGCGCGTGATCGCGGCGTCCTCCGCGAGCGGCAGCGCGATCCACACTTCGTCCGCGCGCTGGCGGCGCGCACACGCGGCGAACGAGGCGAGATCGGTCGTGACGAGCGCATCGCCGGCGAGCGTCGTCGCGCGGCCGGCCGTGCAATACGCGCTGACGAGCCGGTAGCGCGTATCGCCGGCCGCGTCGAGCGACGCGACGATCCGCGCGAGGCGCTCGCCGCTGCCGACGACCGCGATGCGGGCGGGTGTCGCCGGCACGCGCAGGCTGCGCCGGCGCGCGATGCTCAGTGCGACCCGGAATACGATCAGTACGATCCCGACCTCGATCGTCCAGTCGAAGAACCACGTCAGCATCATCACGGTCGCGGTGGTCAGCGCGATCATCTTCAGGAACACGAAACCCTGCACGACGAGCCACAGCGCGAGCGTGCGAACCGCATAGCGCGTCGCGGGGCGCGGCCGGCCATCGAGGCCGATGCCCGCCAGGCGCAGCAGGAACGCCGCGAGCAGCGCGCTCACGCCGATCAGCAGCCATTCGATCGCGAGCGCGTCGAGATTCCACAGCGAACCGTGGTGCGTGAGTACCGCGATCGCGACGATCGCCGCGACATCGACCATGCAGACGACGATCTCGCTGCGCGGCCCGTGCTTCTTGTTCATTTCATCCGCCATCCTTGCCGTCGCGCACCGTCCGGAATGGCGGCGCGTCCGCGTTCGTGCAACGCTCCGCAGAGCGAGGTGCTGCCCGGCGCGTTGCACGGTGCGTTCGGGCAGTACGGCGAGTCTAGGAGCGATGACGGGGCGAGACCATCGGACTGCGGGTGATCAGAAAGGGCACTTCGATCGGACTGCGCTTCAACGGGTTAGGACTCGTGCCCGATGGCGTCAGGGATTGTCAAACCGCCTGTGGACAGGCGACCAGCACACGCCGTCGGCGCGCTGTGGCGATCGCGCCGACGACGGCGGCTCGCGATGCGGCGTCGTCATGCCGCCACCGCGTGCGCGGCCAGCAGCGGCGCGAGCGACCGGGCCTGCGGATGGCGGCCGATCGTCGCCAGCGCGTCGGCTTCGAGCCGGCGGCGTTGCGCGGGATCGCGGACGAGTTCGACGCACGCCTCCACCAGCGCGTCGTACGGCGCCGCACGGAAGCCGTTGGCGTAATCGGGATCGACCGACGTCGTCGGCGACACCTCGCCGACGATCGCCTTGCCGTTCGTCATCAGATAGAACGCGCGCACCACCTCGAAAATGTGCGACGCGTAGTGATGCAGGTTCAGCACGACCTTCGCACGCGCGATGAAGGCGTCGCGCTCGGCGCCGTAGAGGCCGCCGCTGACGATCCCGACGTTCAGCCCGCGCGCCTGCAGCGCATCGAGGATCGCCGCGCGGCGCGGACCGATCGTGCCGTAGAACAGCACGTCGATGTCCTGTTCGACGTCATCCGGAATGCGACGCAGCTTCGGATGGAAGCCGAGCTTCAGGTAGCGCGCGTGCCCGATGCCGAGGCTGTGCAGCTTCGCGAGGTTGCGCTCGCTGTAGTCCCAGGTTTCGTATCGCGACGCCCAGCGGTAGATGGCCTCGTTCCACGGCTGTTCGTCGACGTGCAGCTGCTCGGTGTTGACGACGATCGTGTCGGCCGGCACGTGCTCGGTCGCGCGTGGATCGGCGAGATGGCAGCCGATCAGGATGTTCCGCGCATCCGGCATCATGTTGTTCTCGTTGACGTGCACGACGTGGCCGAGATCGCCGAGCCCATACGCGATCACCTCGGCGAGTTCCGTGAAGGCGCCCGAATGCGCGTAGCCGGGCGGGCGGACGATGCAGAGGTTGTAATCCATGACGAATCTCCTGTCGGCGTGGCGGCGGTCAGCCGGCCAGCCGACGAAGATCGGCGGCGACCGCGTCCATGACCGGCTGCCAGTCGGCGAACGTCGTCTGCCGATACAGCGACGCGCTCGGGTAGAACGGGCTGTCGCGGCGGTCGTGCTGCCAGACCCAGTGCGGGTTCGCATCGAGCAGCACCCACGTGCGCCGGCCGAGCGCGCCGCTCAGGTGCGCGGCCGACGTGCAGACGGTGATCACGAGATCGAGTGCGCCGATGAAGGCGGCGGTATCGTCGACCGTGCGCCATTCGCGCGTGCAGTCGTTCACGACGAAACCCGCTGCGCGGGCGGCTTCGATGTCGTGCTGCGCGCCCGGTTGCAGCGAGTAGAACGCGACGTCCTGCTGCAGAGGGTCGAACGCGTCGGCATAACGTTCGAGCCCCACGCGGCGAAAGCGGTTGCGCTGGTGCGACAGACTGCCCGTCCACGCGAGGCCGACCTTCAGCCGCTTTTCGCCCGCGAGCGCCGCGCGCCACGCGTCGACGGCTGCCGCGTCGGCGTGGAGGTACGGCGCCGTCGCGGCGAGCGCGTCGCCGTCGAGGCCGAGCATCCCGGGGATGCTCATCAGCGGCAGCTCGACGTCGAACGCGGGCAGATCCTCGATGCGCGTGCCGGTGTCGAACACGTCGACATGCGTTGCCAGACTGCGCCCGAACAGGCCGCCCATCACCGGAAACGCGTTCCACACGATCCGGCCGCCTTCGCGATGCACGCGTTCCGCGAGCAGCGGCACGTAGCGGCAGAACTGCAGTGCGTCGCCGAGGCCCTGTTCGCCCCACACGAGCAGCGTCTTGCCCTTCAGCGATTCGCCGCGCCAGCGCGGCCCGGGAAACACCGGCAGGTTGCCGCGCAGTTCGGCCGAGCCTTCCCAGCGCGCTTCGTAATGGGGCCAGCCCGACGCGAAATCGCCGCGTGCGAGCTGGAGTAGCGACAGATTGTGGCGATACGTCGGGTTGTGCGGCGCGAGTTCGACGGCGCGTTGCGCATGCGTTTCGGCCTGGCCCCACCATTGCGCTTCCTTCATCGCCGTCGCCGCGTTGTTCACGGCCAGCGCGCTGTCGGGCGCCAGCGCGACCGCACGGGTGGCCGCGCGCAATGCGCCGTCGAGATCGAAGCGGTCGATGCGCGTGACCACCGCATTGGTCCACGCGCGTGCGTCGTCGGGATCGTCGTCGAGCGCACCTTCGATGAGCGCGAATTCCAGATCGGGATCGCCTTCCGTCAGCCGGATCGCGAGCGCGAGATTGTTCTTCAGCGACGGCCACGCGGGCGCGAGCTCGAGCGTGCGGCGATAGGGCGCGATCGCCTCCGCGTGGCGTCCCGCCATCTGCATCGCATAGCCGCAGTTGAATGCCGCTGCCGGCGACGCCGGACGCAGTTTCCAATGGGCGGCGGCCAGTTGGGCGGCGGATTCGACTTCGCCGCGCTCGATCAGCGTTTGTGTGGCGGTGGAGACGGCGTCGTCATCGACATCGACCGAGGCGGCATCGGCCTGCGTGGCGAGCATCGTGTCGTCGGTGTCGGCGAGCGTGGGCGTGTCGTGAGGCGAGATCTGCATGTCGGGGCTCCGGAGGGCCGGCCGCGTTCGAGGCAGCGGCCGGTGGCGGGGTTCGTCGTGAGGGCGCCAGCGGCTTGCACGCATGGGCACAAGCAGCATGGCGCCGGCTTGACGTCCACTTTATGGATCCGCACCCGGCAACTGAATAAGACTAGTCCGAATCGATGAGGCTCCGCGATGCATCCCCGGTAACGAACGCGCCGTTCGGTCACGTTTGTAGTCCCAGTCCTATTTTTGGGTTCGCCGTTCGCCAATAAGACTCGTCTGATAGAGATCGCGTGCAGCGATCTTTGTAATACGCAGTATTCCGGCCGACGTCGTTCGGCAACTATCAGACAGGGAGTACTGACGATGAGCGCAGCAGATTTTCTGGTGAAAGGCACCGTGATCGGGATGGTCGCGAGCGCGGCCACGGTCGGGATGGTCCACGTGGCGGTCGAGTTCGGCACGCGCTGGTCGTCGAGCGGCATGGTCGTGACGATGGCGACCGCGTTGCTGATGGCGATGCTGCTGCTCGTGCCGCCGCTCGTGACCGCATGGCGCAACCGCAACGATGTGGTCGATCCGTTCTACGAGCCGGCGGCGTTGAAGCCGATGTTGCAGGGACGGACGATCGGCATCGTCGTCGGCATCGTGTTCGGCATTTCGATCGTGACGGGGTGGTGACGATGTCGACGCCCGTTACCGATCTTCGCGATGCAACCATCGCACCTGTACGCGCTTGCGCCGTCGATGCGCCGTCCGTCGGCAAGACGCTTCGCGTGATCTCGCTGCACGGCGAGCGTGGCCGCCGCGACGCGTTTCGTGCGAACAATCCGACGCTCGCATTCGAATTCGTCGACGCGATCGACGGTCGGGCGCTGTCGGACGACGATATCGCACGAAGCGGCCTGTTCGCGCCGGCGTTGCCGTACACGCGCGGCGCGATCGGCATCGCGATGACCACGCATCGCCTGTGGACCGACATCGCCGCAGGCAACGAACTCGTGACGATCGTCGAGGACGACGCGATCTTCCGCCCGGACTTCGACGAAACGGCGATGCAGTTCCTCGCCGAGCATGCCGGCCGTTACGACTTCGTCGCATGGGGCTACAACTTCGATTCGATCCTGCGCGGCGCGATCTTCAACAGCCGCACGCCGGTGACGATGCGCTTCGACGAAGCGGCGCTCGCGCAGGCCGTCGACGATTTCCGCACCGACCGCGGGCCCGTGCTCGTGATGGACCTGCTCGAGTTCTACGGGATCTGCGCGTACACGATCTCGCCGGCTGGTGCGCGCTTCCTGCTCGATCATTGTTTTCCGCTGCGACCGGAGACGCTGTTCTCCCACGGGCTCGGCCGCACGCTGCCGAACTACGGGATCGACGTTGCGATGAACAAGTTCTATGGCGCGATGCGCAGCGTCGCTGCATTTCCGCCGCTCGCCGTGACGATGAACGCGCGCGAGACGTCGACGATTCAACGGTGACGTCGTGCGGAATAGGACCAGGCTGATTGTGCGGATGCCGTATGCGCTTCGACAATGCGTAGGTCGGGCAGCTGCATGGTACGCGCCCGATACCTCGTATCCGAAGCCACGCTTCGTTGGACGCGCTGCCCGTTCGCCGGGCAGCGCATTTTTCTCCGCGCGAGGCCGGCACGAGCGACGTTGCCGGCGCGGCCCGGTCAGGATGGCGAGAGGTGAATGCCTTGCGGCGACCGGTGGGCTCGGTCGCATCTGCACCGTTCGGGTCGCAGGTTGGGAGAACGCTGCCACATGCGAGCGCAGGGCATTCATCTCTGTCGTTCCCTCCGTCGGTCACCTGTGCCTCGCAGACGGCGGTGACTCTGCTCGGCAACGCGCGGCCGGCTCGACCGGCTCGCGCTTCAGGTCTGGTCGTGACGCGATCGCGCGCGCGGCCTGTCAGACACCGACCCGGTCGGTTGTCCGCGGTGAAGCTGCCGCACCTCCACACGGCCGCCATCGCGTGCGGCACCTCCCTCCATCGATGAAGGAATCGTCATGAAGAAGCATCACATTTCCATTGTTTCCACCCTGATCGCACTCGCGTGCGCCTGCGGCGCCCCTGTCGCACGCGCCGCAGGCACGAAAACCGAAACGCCGCTGCCGCCGGGCGTCGAAGCGGTCGTCAACGACACGCCCATCGCGCGCAGCGACGTGGACGTCCTGATCCATCAATGGGGTCAGGCGGATACGCCGGCGCTGCGCGAACAAGCCAGGCGCGAGCTGATCGCCCAGCACCTGGTCGAGCAGGCAGCGGAAAAGGCCAACTACGGTAGCCGCCCCGAAGTGAATCGCGTCGTGATGCGGGCGCGCACGGTCGCGGCGACGGATCTCTACCTGCGCGACAACCTGCACCCGCAAGCGGTGACCGACGCGCAGGTGAAGGCGCGTTACGACGACGTCGTCGCGAATGCCGCGCAGTTCGAATATCGCGCGGACGTGATCGCCGTGGCCGATCCGGCCGAAGTGAACGCGCTGGTCGCGGAGCTGAAGCAGGGCGCGGCGTTCGACGCGGTGGCGAAGAAGTACAACACGACGCCGAACGGCGGCGTCGCGCAGTGGGTCGAGTTGCGCACGCCGGTGGCCGAGGGGAAGACGGGCGGTTTGCCGTTGCCGCTCGCGCAGGCGATCACGTCGCTGCAGCCGGGCGCCGTCGCGGGCCCGATCCGGGTCGGCAACGCGTTCGCGATCGTGAAACTCGACGAGAAGCGTGCGACGGTCGTGCCGACCTTCGAGGCGGCGAAGAACGTGCTGCGTCAGCAGCTGGAAGCGCAGGCGCAGCAGCGCGCGATGACGGCGCTGGTCGACAAGCTGGCCGGGCAGGCGACGATCCAGCAGTAAGCGGCTCGCGGTGCAGGTATGCCGCCTGAATATCGGCCCGTTGCTCGAATCGAGTACGGGCCGATTTTATTTCGGCGCGTGGCCGAACAGTCTCGGGTCGAGTGTGAAGGGCACAGTGCCGACTACCTTGACGGCTTTCATGTCCGGATGCGACGGGTTCAACAATAGATTGAAATCGATCGAACACACTACCGACGGCACACGCATAGCCAGCTGTTTGCCGGCCTCCAGCCACTGCTGACCCAGCTTCATCGTGGTTTCGGGATCGCGCGTCAAGTCTGCCCAGCCATCCGGCGGTGTCGGAGTGAACGCCTCGTCATAAATGGCGTCTGGCAACTCCAATGTCACCAAGTGATACCCGCCGGCCGGCATCAAGCCGGCCATGTGCACTAGCGCTTCGAGCAGTGCAGTTGAAGCATGAAGACATGTGTACACAACGCGCATTCCGTGTGGGCTCCAACGTCCGCCGGCCAACGCGGCGCCATTGCCGCTCAAGTCGTCGGCCCGATAGTAGCCGCGCCGCTCCTTGGCGAGTCGATACAGTTTCATGCGCCGATTCCGTAAATGACGCGCATCAGCAGATCCCGTACTCGGTCATACCCAGGTTGGGAATCCAGGACTTCGAGCGGCCGCAACCCGGCAAGCTCGGCATGTGGAAGTTGCATCCATTCAGCGGCGAGCGTTTCGTTCTCGAATACGTCCATCGCGAGCCGAAAGACGTAGAGCACGCGTGCGACACGATCGGATTCTGCAGGGGATAGACGTTCCTCGCGCGCTATCTTGCGCAGGATCGTGGAACTCGGAAGGCCGAGTCCAGCAAGCAGCGTTTGGACTGGCACATTCAAGAGATTCTTCGCGACACGATCGATAATGTTGGCCTCCATCCCTTCACGAATTTGCCTGCGTTGCTCAAGGGCATCGAACTGGCCGAGGAACATCTCGATATCGCGACCGTGAGGGCCGAGTTGTTTAGAGTCGACGGTCGGCTTGGCCGCTTTCACGGCAGCGGGGCGAGTAGCTGATTGTCGGCCAGCGGATTGATTCCGTGCCATGGTGATGTTCCTCTCAAATGAGAATCTCAATGTTCTCATTGTAGATTCGTTCAAGTGAGAGTCAAGACTTTCCCGTTTGGCAGGCATGCTGATGCTCCAGAGGTGGGGGCAACCGACTATGGCCAAGTGCAGCACTGTGGGAGAAGAATCAGTCCAGTCCGATTGGTTGTAACGATCGTTCACGTTAAATTGAACGAGTGTGGCGCCGGATCCGCTTCGGCGGCGGCCGTTGGGCCCGGCCGTCGTCATGCTATGTATTTGATAGCACCTACTCCTAACGCTGCCTCATGCGAGCGCCGAGGCGCTTCCGGCCGCCACACATTTCTTTAAGCCTGCGTCGCAGCCCGTCAGACCGAAACCGTAATCCCCGCCGGCCCGAATTCCCCGCCGGCTTCACCACGATCTCCACATGCTGGCCGAACGACGCCAGCGTCAGCATCAGTTGATCCAGCGTTACATTCCGGAGCCGCTCGCGCTGCTCGGGCGTGACCACCGGCTGTGCCATTTCGGCGAGCGCCGCCGCCTCTTCCTCGGTCAGGCCGCGCGACGCCATCAATGCATTGAGTTTCAGTACGAGCACGGATTTGGCCGCCAGTTCGCCGACGTCGTAATAGTCGAAATCGTCCGGCACGTTGTCGGAGTGTTGATTCGATGTGTCGTAGTTCATTACGCTTCCTCCGTCATCACCGACAGTTGCCGCTGTTGCCCGGTGCCGCAATCGACATCGGGAAGTCCATCCTTTCCGACAGGGCTCGGGTCCGCCTCATCGATCGGCGTGATCACCAGCCGCTTGTGCGACACCTCGATATGCAGACGCTGTTCGGGATCGAAACCCGCCGCCTCGATCCATCGGCCAGACAATTTCATCCACAGATGCACGACAGGCGGCGCCATTTCAGCGAGCCGGATATGCGGAACGATACGGCGGGATTGAAGAGACGAACGAGGGGAGACAAAACGATCGCGGAAATACGTCGGTGCGTTATGATTCGCGCCAGCCATGATTAACTCCTGGGAAGTTGGTTGTGGTCAGCGGCCCGCAGGTGCTGTTTCACCTGCGGGCCGCGCTCGTTTACGCAACGGATTTCGAGTACCGCTCCGTCACATGCATCGCATGTCGAAGCGGCCTGAGAACCCTGGCGAAAACGTGCAACCACTGTAGCCGAGAACATCCGGCGTCATGGATCGGTCACGTACGAATTTATCGATGTTGGCCATCCGGCCTATGCATCGACGCTTGCTGCATAAAGAATCCGGCGCGATCGCGTCGGCTGGCTGCGTCGTCGATTCATTCCCGATGTGTCAGAAATCGTTTCAATCGACGATTCGATCAGCCCGCCGCACGCCGCATCAGGATCTCGTTCGCGCTCTGTCGATAGCGCTCGAACTCCCGCGCGAACGCCGCCGCATCCCCGGCCAGCGCCAGCGCTTCCATCGACGCGCAGAGCCCTGAAATCTCCCGCTCGCCGATCATTGCGAACGCACCGCGCATGCTGTGAATCTCCGATCGCGCAACCTTCAGATCGCCGTCCTGCAACGCCCGCGCAATGGTCGCGCTCGAACGTCGCGTCGCATCGACGAGCACCGTGTGCAGGTCTTTCGGCAACGGGCCGGGCGCGCGCGCGGGTACGGGCGGATACGTCGGCCGCCGCCACGTCCCCGCGTACTTCGCGATCGCCTGCTCGAGCGATTTCAGCGACGTCGGCTTCGTGACGATCTCGTCGATACCCGCTTCCCACGCCAGCCGCAACTCGTCCGGTTCGGCATGCGCGGTGACCGCCAGGATCGGCTGCACGCGGCCGCGCTCGCGCAGCACGCGGGCGAACGCATAGCCGTCGAGGCCCGGCATGTTCAGGTCGGTGAGCACGACCGCGTAGTCGTGGCGGTCCACGAGGTCGAGCGCGTCGGCGACGTTCGACGCGATATCGGCCTGATAGCCGAGTACGTCCAGCTGATCGTGGACGAGCGAACGGTTGACCGGATTGTCGTCGACGAACAGCACGCGCACGTCCGGCGCGTCGTCGCTTGAAAGCGCCTGGGCGGCGCCCGGCTGGCGGTCGAGCGGCAGCGGCAACGTGACGACGAACGTCGAACCCACGCCCGGCACGCTGTTCGCGTCGATGCGCCCGCCCATCGATTCCGCGAGCTTGTAGCTCAGCGCGAGGCCGATGCCGGTGCCGCCGAAGCGGCGCGCGATCGATTCGTCGGCCTGCGCGAACGGCTCGAACACGTGCGCCAGCTGATCGGCCGTCATGCCGATGCCCGAATCGCTGACGCGGATCGTCACGGGCGTCGCGTCGCCCGACGGCGCCGACACCGACAACGCCACCGCGCCGCGGTCGGTGAATTTGATCGCGTTGCTGACCAGGTTGACGACGATCTGCCGCACGCGCATCGGGTCGCCGAGGTACGTGTGCGCGACCGCAGGATCGACGTCGATGCGCAATGCGATGCCCTTCGCGCCGGCCACCGGCTCGAACAGGTCGGCGACGTCGCGCATCAGCTCGTCGATCCGGAAGCCGGTCGCTTCGAGCGTCATCCGGTCGGCTTCGATCTTCGTCATGTCGAGCACGTTGTTCAGCATGTCGAGGAGCATCCGCGCGGCCGACGTGACCGCATGCAGGCGCGGCTTCTGCCGGCTCGGGTCGGGCGCCTTGTCGAGCAGTTCGAGATTGCCGAGCATCGCGTTCAGCGGCGTGCGGATCTCGTGACTGATCGTCGCGAGGAACGTCGACTTCGCGCGATTCGCGCTGTCGAGCGCGCGTTCGGCGTCGGCGCGCGTCGTGATGTCGGAGAAGCTGCACAGCAGCGCGTTCTTGCCCTTGTAGCGTACGCGTACGAAATTGACGAGCAGGTCGCGCGCGCGGCCGTCGCCGAGCGTCAGCGGCAGTTCGACGTCGAGCTGGACGGGCGACGCGTCCGCGTGTTCGCGATAGCGGGCCAGCAGCCGCTCGTGCAGCGGCGGATCGCCGGCCTCGCGTTCGTACAGTTCGAGCATCCGGTTGCGCAGCAGCACCTGTCGCGTGTCGGGCGATACGAGGCCGATGCCGAACGGCGCGGTCGCGACGATCGTGCGGCTCATCCGCTCGCTTTCGAACACGCGGCGCGAGCGGCGGAACAGCGGCGCGAACACCCGCAGGTCGAACGCGATCACGAGCGTCCACAGCACGATGAGGATCGTCGCGGTCGTACCGAACTCGCGCAGCATCGTCGACCAGATCGCAAAGGCGATCGTGCGCCACGAGTACGCATAGACGATCGCGTAGCCGGTGTCGGAAATCCGGTCGCTGATCGTGAACACGCCGTGGCGATAACTTTCGTCGAAATGCGCGAGGCCGCGCCGCCACGTGCCTTCGGCTAGCGCGTGCTTCATCAGCGCGGCGCCGTCCTCCGCGTCGCCGGTGCGGTCGACATCGAGCAGCACGCGGCCGTTTTCGTCGATCAGCATCGCGACCGCATCGGCCGGCGCGTGCTTCATGCGATCGGCGATCACGTCGACGTCGAAGTCACTCACGAAGGTCATGAAATGCTGCTGACCGTCGAAGGCGGGCTCGACGAGACGGAAGACCGTCTTGCCGGTCAGCGGGTCGATCGCCGGCGCCTGCCATGCGATCCGGCGCGACAGGCGCCAGTAGCGCGCGACGGCCGGATCGGACCAGTCGGCCACGTCGAATGCGAGGTGCTGGATCAGCGCATGCGTGTCGCGTACGCCGATGCGCGCGAGCAGGTCGGGATACGGCATCGACGGCGGCGGCGTGATCGCGATCACGTTGCGGTCGGGGCTGTATGCATAGCCGCGCACCGCGCGGCCGGTCTGCCGCTCGGCAGCCGCGACCGAAATCGTCTGGCGCTCCATCAACTGCACGTAGCGATCGGTTTCGTGGTCGGCGAGCGCCTTCGGCGATGCTGCCACGAAAATTTCGCTCACGCCGGGCATCGGGGCGAGCAGCACGTGCCCGTCTTTTCTCAGTGCATCTGAGGCTTCGCGCGCATGCGGCGGATGGCCGTTCCACAGCAGCTCGGCGTTGATCACCGCGCGGCGCATCGACGCCTGTTTCGCATCCATTTCCAGTTGCACGAGCGCCTTGTGCGTCGCGAACAGGTCGCGGCGCTCGGCGATGTAGTCGCGCACCGAGCCGACGAGCAGGATGCCGGCCGCGATCAGGATCACGAGCGACAGCACGACCGCGCCGCCGTACAGCGTGAAGCGCTGATACCGGTTCAGCAGGCTCAGGTCGTGCGCATCGTCGTCGATCGACGCGAACGGCGCGCTGGCGTCCGTATGGGACGCGAAGAGATGGCGGATGGGCATGAGACGAAGACCGGTGAATCAATGCGCAAATCGGGAGACGCGCTACGGCGATGCCGGAACGCGGACGATATCCGCGAGCCGCACGACGGCGGCGCGATGCGCGGCCGGCTCGGGGAACGGGAAAATTATCGGGATAGCGGGCGGGTCTGTATGTAGGGCAGTCCGAAACACTCGCGCGCGATGGATAGGACCAGTCCTATTCAGGCAATCGGCGGCGCGGTGCGTATATAAGGCTTGCCGCGCGCTCGTGTCAAACGGAATCGTTCGAGAGAACGGCGTGCCGTGCCGTGTCTGGCACGGCCGATTGTCAAGCAACGTCATGTTAGGACTGGGCCTACGAAATAAGTCGCCGCACGTCCAGCCGTCTGATTATCGAAATGACAGGCGATCAATACATTGGCATCTGTGGACGAGGAGCGTCCTTCTCCCCTTTTTCTCTACAGAGGCAATCAGCATGAACAAGAGTTATCGCACCGTCTGGAACGCGACGACGGGTACATGGACGGCGGCGGCCGAAACCGCGCGGATGCGTACGAAATCGAAGTCGAATACCGCGATGCGGTCGTCGGTGACGGCGGCGGTGGCGGTGATGGCCGGTGTGGGCGGCGGTGCGATGTCGGCCGATGCGAATGCGCAGGCCACGACCGGAGGCGGACTCAATTTGTGTATGAACACGACCGCTGCGAACGGCGTGAGGTACGGGCAGACTTTCGGTTCGTTGAGCAACACGGTCAACGCAAACTGTGCGCCCATCAATACGAGTCTGCCCGCGTATCAAGGGCATGCCCCGTCCTTTATCCTTGGCAACAATGCCAATACGAATGGTGCTAGCGGCTTGGCTCAAACTGCGTCTGTAATGGGAAGTACGGACGGCCATCTGGTCTTGTACGGCCAGAACGGGGTTCATGTCAGCGGCCCCGCCGATTTCAACAGCAACGTCAACATGACGAACCACCGCATCACGGGGCTGGCTGCCGGGACGGCGGGGACGGATGCCGTTAACCTCAATCAATTGAATTCGGCGATCGCTGCGGCTGCAACGACGTCGAACCCGTACGTCGTGACGAATACGGGTACATATGCGGCCGCAACGGCGGCGCGCGCAGGCGGCAGCGCGACGGCAATCGGGGCGAACGCGAATGCCGGCGGTACGTCGGCCGTGGCGCTGGGCGGGAATACCGTTGCGACCGGCCAGAATGCCGTGGCGCTCGGCACGCTCGCGAATGCGACCGGCAGTGAAACCGTCGCGGTTGGCGTGAGCGCACGCGCGACGGGGAACAATTCGACGGCGATGGGCCGGGGCGCGGCGGCGGTGTCGTCCAATGCGACTTCCGTCGGCTATAGCGCCTATGCGGGAGCCGACGGCGCCACGGCGCTCGGCACGACGGCGAGCGCGGTGGGTGCGAATGCCATCGCAGTCGGTCGCGGCGCGAGCACCAGCGGAACCTACGGCTCCGCGATCGGCTATTCCGCCAATGCAACCACGAACGCCGTTGCGATCGGCGTGCTCGCGAATGCGACGTCGGCGTCGAGCGTTGCATTGGGCGAGCGCGCGAGCGCGACGGGCGCGACTGCGACCGCACTCGGTCGCGGGGCGCTGGCCAGCGGTACGAACGCGGTTGCGCTCGGCGCGAACTCGGTTGGCGATCGCAACAATGCGGTGTCGGTCGGGTCGACGTCGCAGCAACGGCAGATCGTCAACGTGGCTGCCGGTACGCAGAATACGGATGCCGTGAATCTCGGCCAGATGAATACGGCGCTGTCGACGAAGGCGGACAACACGTATTTCAAGGTCAATTCCACCGGTGCGGCAGCTGATGCGGCGGGCGGCAATGCGACGGCAATCGGCCAGAACGCCAAAGCGAATGGCCGCAGCAGTATCGCGATGGGCATCAATGCACGGGCAGACGGCATCGCCACCACCGTGATCGGTACGGATGCGGTGATCGAGGAAGGCGCAAACCCGGCCGGCGGTACCTACAGCGCCCAGAACAGTCTGGCGCTGGGCAACGGCGCGCGCGTGTCGGCCACCAGCGGCAATGCGCGCAACAGCGTCGCGCTGGGTAACGGCTCCCGTGTCTCGGCGGACAGCGCGGTGGCAATCGGCAACAGCTCCGTGGCCGACACGGCCAATACGGTCTCCGTGGGTAACAGCACCACGCAACGTCGTATCGTGAACGTCGCGGCCGGCACGCAAGCCACCGACGCGGTCAACGTCGGTCAGCTGTCCGGTGTGACGAAGGCACTCGGCGGCGGCGCGGCGGTCGACGGCAGCGGCAACGTCAAGCAGCCGACCTACAAGGTCGCCGGAACCGACTACCACAATGTCGGCGACGCGCTCGATGCGCTGGCCGCGAACGGCGGCAGCGATCCGAACGCTGTTACCTATGACAGTGCGACGCAGGACAAGGTCACGCTGAAGGGCGCGGGCGGCACGACGCTGTCGAACGTGAAGGCCGGTGTGGCGGACATGGATGCGGTGAACGTTTCGCAACTGAAGGGTTCGGGCCTGATCGGCGACGACGGCAAGTCGATCGCCGCGGTGACGTACGACCGTAACGCGGACGGCACGCCGAACTACGGCACGGTGACGCTGGGTAACGGCGCAGGTCCGACGCAGATCAAGAACGTCGCGGACGCAACGGACGATCACGACGCACTGAACCTCGGCCAGCTGAAGGACGCGGGCCTGGTGGGCGACGACGGCAAGGGCAACCTGACGTCGATGGCGGTGACGTACGACGGCGCGGCGAAGGACAAGGTGACGCTGGCCGGTGCGGACGGCACGACGCTGTCCAACGTGAAGGCCGGCGTGGCGAACATGGACGCGGTGAACGTAGGCCAGCTGAAGGATTCCGGCCTGATCGGCGACGACGGCAAGTCGATCGCCGCGGTCACGTACGACCGTAACGCGGACGGCACGCCGAACTACGGCTCGGTGACGCTGGGTAACGGCGCGGGTCCGACGCAGATCAAGAACGTCGCGGATGCGACGGACGACCACGACGCGCTGAACCTCGGCCAGCTGAAGGACGCGGGCCTGGTGGGCGACGATGGCAAGGGCAACCTGACGTCGATGGCGGTGACGTACGACGGCGCGGCACGCGACAAGGTGACGCTGGCCGGCACGGACGGCACGACGCTGTCGAACGTGAAGGCCGGCGTGGCGAACATGGACGCGGTGAACGTAGGCCAGTTGAAGGGCTCGGGCCTGATCGGCGACGACGGCAAGTCGATCGCCGCGGTGACGTACGACCGTAACGCGGACGGTACGCCGAACATGGGTTCGGTGACGCTGGGCGGCGCGGGTGCAACGACGCCGGTGGCGCTGAAGAACGTCGCGGACGCGAAGGACGACCACGATGCGCTGAACCTCGGCCAGCTGAAGGACGCGGGCCTGGTGGGCGACGACGGCGCGGGCAACCTGACGTCGATGGCGGTCACGTACGACGGCGCGGCGAAGGACAAGGTGACGCTGGCCGGCGCGGACGGCACGACGCTGTCGAACGTGAAGGCCGGCGTGGCGAACATGGACGCGGTGAACGTAGGCCAGTTGAAGGATTCGGGCCTGATCGGCGACGACGGCAAGTCGATCGCCGCGGTGACGTACGACCGTAACGCGGACGGTACGCCGAACATGGGTTCGGTGACGCTGGGCGGCGCGGGTGCAACGACGCCGGTGGCGCTGAAGAACGTCGCGGACGCAACGGACGATCACGACGCACTGAACCTCGGCCAGCTGAAGGATGCGGGCCTGGTGGGCGACGACGGCAAGGGCAACCTGACGTCGATGGCGGTGACGTACGACGGCGCGGCGAAGGACAGCGTGACGCTGGGCGGCGTCGGCGCGACTACGCCGGTGGCGATCCACAACGTCAAGGATGGCGAACTGTCGGCGGCGAGCAAGGACGCCGTGAACGGTTCGCAGCTGTTCGCGACGAACCAGAACCTGAGCGACCTGAAGGATTCGTTGAAGGATGGCGGCGTGATCGATCCGATCACGGGCGAATCGCTCGCGGTCGTGTACGACGGCACCGCGAAGGACACCGTGACGCTGAAGGGCACGGACGGCACGACGCTGTCCAACGTGAAGGCCGGCGTGGCGAACATGGACGCGGTGAACGTAGGCCAGCTGAAGGATTCCGGCCTGATCGGCGACGACGGCAAGTCGATCGCCGCGGTCACGTACGACCGTAACGCGGACGGCACGCCGAACTACGGCTCGGTGACGCTGGGTAACGGCGTGGGTCCGACGCAGATCAAGAACGTCGCGACGGGCGTCGACGACCTCGACGCGGTCAACGTCAAGCAACTGAACACGGGCCTGTCGGACCTCCGCGACGAGTTTTCCGGCGGCAACCTGCGCTTCGTCAAGGTCAACGCCGACCCGGTCACGGGCACGCCGGCTGTCGCCAGCGGCGCGCTCGCGGTCGCCATCGGTTCCGACGCACGGGCGACCAGCGCCAACTCGCTGGCGCTCGGCAGCGGCGCACGTGTGACCGGCAACGGTTCGGTCGCGATCGGCTACAACTCGGTCGCGAACCAGAACAACGTCGTGTCGGTCGGCGACGTGGGCCGCGAACGCAAGATCGTCAACGTGGCGGACGGCGACGTCGCATTCCAGAGCACGGACGCGGTCAACGGCGGTCAGCTGTATGCGGCGCTGAACGACCTGTCGACGTCGGTGAGCTCGAAGACGCAACAGGCAATCGACAGCTTCTCGTCGGAGATCGACAAGAAGACGAAGGCCGCGATCGACGAGGTGAGCTCGCGCTCGATGCAGACGATGGACGTCAGCGACCCGCTCGTCGCGATCGAAGGCCTGCAGGGCAACAACGTCGCTTCGCTGAACGGCGCGGATCCGGCTACCGCAACGGCGGCCGCGATCGGCTCGTCGACGGCGGCAAGCGGCGCCAATGCGGTGGCCGTCGGCCTGCAAAGCGGCGCGGGTTCGAACAACTCGGTCGCGATCGGCAGCTTCGCGCATACCGGCGCCGGCCAGGACTACTCGGTCGCCATGGGTTCGAACGTCCAGACGAACGGCACGCAGGCCGTCGCGCTGGGTGCGAACGCACAGGCGAATGGCGACTACGCGCTGGCGGTCGGCAACAACGGCGCGCAGGCGATCGGCGACGGCTCGATCGCGGTCGGTAACGCCGCGAACGTGCGGGCCGGCTCGACCAACGCGATCGCGATGGGTACCGGTGCGAACGTCGCACGCGGCGTCGAAGGCGCGATGGCGCTCGGCGCGAACACGACCGCGGGCGCGGCCAACAGCGTCGCGCTCGGCGCGAACGCGTTCTCGAATCGTGCGAACTCGGTGTCCGTCGGTCGTGCGGGTGCCGAACGCCAGGTCGTCAACGTCGCGGCAGGCACGCAGGCGACCGATGCGGTCAACGTCAGCCAGTTGAAGGGCGTGACCGACGTGCTCGGCGGCGGTGCGGCAGTGGGCGCGGACGGCACGGTGACGAGCCCGACGTACTCGCTGGCGGACCCGGCGGATGCGTCGCAGTCGAAGTCGTACAACAACGTGGGCGACGCGCTGTCGAACCTCGACGGCCGTACGACGACGAACACGCAAAACATCACCGTGATCAACAAGCAGCTGGCCGATTCGGGTCTGGTCGATCCGGTGACCGGCCAGTCGATCACCGCGGTGACGTACGACCGCAACGCGGACGGCACGCCGAACCTCGGTTCGGTGACGCTGGGCGGCGCGGGCGCGACGGCTCCGGTGGCGCTGAAGAACGTCGCGGACGCGAAGGACGACCACGATGCGTTGAACCTCGGCCAGCTGAAGGATGCAGGCCTGGTGGGCGACGACGGCGCGGGCAACCTGACGTCGATGGCGGTCACGTACGACGGCGCGGCGAAGGACAAGGTGACGCTGGCCGGCGCGGACGGCACGACGCTTGCGAACGTGAAGGCCGGCGTGGCCGACATGGACGCGGTGAACGTTTCGCAGCTGAAGGGCTCGGGCCTGATCGGCGACGACGGCAAGGCGATCGCGGCGGTCACGTACGACCGTAACGCGGACGGCACGCCGAACTACGGTTCGGTGACGCTGGGTAACGGTACGGGCCCGACGCAGCTGAAGAATGTCGCGGATGCGACGGACGACGGCGACGCGCTGAACCTCGGCCAGCTGAAGGATGCAGGCCTGGTGGGCGACGACGGCACGGGCAACCTCACGTCGCTGGCGGTGACGTACGACGGTGCGGCGAAGGACAGCATCACGCTGGGCGGCGTTGGCGCGACCACGCCGGTGGCGATCCACAACGTCAAGGATGGCGAACTGTCGGCGACGAGCAAAGACGCCGTGAATGGTTCGCAGCTGTTCGCGACGAACACGCGTGTCGGCGATCTGGAAGACTCGCTGAAGGATGGCGGCGTGATCGACCCGGTCACGGGCGAATCGCTGGCCGTGGTGTACGACGGCAATGCGAAGGACACCGTGACGCTGAAGGGCACGAACGGCACGACGCTGTCGAACGTGAAGGCCGGTGTTGCCGACATGGACGCGGTGAACGTGAGCCAGCTGAAGGGCTCGGGCCTGATCGGCGACGACGGCAACGCGATCGCCGCGGTCACGTACGACCGTCTCGCGGACGGCACGCCGAACTACGGCTCGGTGACGCTGGGTAACGGCGCAGGCCCGACGCAGATCAAGAACGTGGCGGATGCGACGGACGACCATGACGCGATCAACTACAACCAGTTGAAGCAGTACGTCGCGGACAACTCGGGCGGTCCGGGCAACCCGCTGGCCGTCGGCTATGACGACGACACCAAGGCTCGTGTCACGCTGCAAGGCGGCGCGGACGGCACGACGATCACGAACGTGAAGGCGGGTGCGGTCACGGCCACGAGCACGGATGCGATCAACGGTGCGCAGCTGCACGGCACGGCGCAAAGCGTGGCCGATTCGCTGGGCGGCGGCGCGACCGTGGGCGCGGACGGCAAGGTGACGAACCCGACGTACTCGCTGGCGGACCCGGCGGATGCGTCGCAGTCGAAGTCGTACAACAACGTGGGTGACGCACTGTCGAACCTCGACGGCCGTACGACGACGAACACGCAGAACATCACCGTGATCAACAAGCAGCTGGCCGATTCGGGTCTGGTCGACCCGGTGACGGGCCAGTCGATCGCGGCGGTGACGTACGACCGCAACGCGGACGGCACGCCGAACCTCGGTTCGGTGACGCTGGGCGGCGCGGGCGCGACGACGCCGGTGGCGTTGAAGAACGTCGCGGACGGCGTGGATCGTCACGACGCGATCAACGTGGGCCAGTTGCAGGACGCGGGCCTGGTCGCGCCGGTCGATCCGGCGAACCCGGGTGCGGGCCTGACGTCGCTCGCCGTCGCGTACGACGGTGTCGCGAAGGACACGGTCACGCTGAAGGGCGCGGACGGCACGACGCTCGCGAACGTGAAGGCCGGTGTGGCCGACATGGACGCGGTGAACGTGAGCCAGCTGAAGGGCTCGGGCCTGATCGGCGACGACGGCAAGGCAGTCGCTGCGGTGACGTACGACCGTAACGCGGACGGCACGCCGAACTACGGTTCGGTGACGCTGGGCCACGGCACCGGCCCGACGCAGATCAAGAACGTTGCGAATGCGACGGACGACGGCGATGCGTTGAACCTCGGCCAGCTGAAGAGCGCGGGCGTGGTGGGCGACGACGGCAAGGGCAACCTGACGTCGATGGCGGTGACGTACGACGGCGCGGCGAAGGACACCGTGACGCTGGGCGGTGCGGGCGCGACGACGCCGGTCGCACTGAAGAACGTTGCGGACGGCACGGAGCGTCACGACGCGATCAACCTCGGCCAGTTGCAGGATGCGGGCCTGGTTGCGCCGGTCGACCCGACGAACCCGGGTGCGGGCCTGACGTCGCTCGCCGTCGCCTACGACGGCGCCGCGAAGGACACGGTCACGCTGAAGGGCGCGGACGGCACGACGATCACGAACGTGAAGGCGGGCGCGGTCACGGCCACGAGCACGGATGCGATCAACGGTGCGCAACTGCACGGCACCGCGCAGAGCGTGGCCGATTCGCTGGGCGGTGGCGCGACCGTGGGCGCGGACGGCAAGGTGACGAGCCCGACGTACTCGCTGGCGGACCCGGCGGATGCATCGCAGTCGAAGTCGTACAACAACGTGGGTGACGCACTGTCGAACCTCGACGGCCGTACGACGACGAACACGCAGAACATCACCGTGATCAACAAGCAACTGGCCGATTCGGGTCTGGTGGATCCGGTGACCGGCCAGTCGATCGCGGCGGTGACGTACGACCGTAATGCGGACGGCACGCCGAACCTCGGTTCGGTGACGCTGGGCGGCGCGGGCGCGACGACGCCGGTGGCGTTGAAGAACGTCGCGGACGGCGTGGACAAGCATGACGCGGTGAACGTCGGTCAGCTGCAGAGCGCGGGCGTGCTGACGCCGATCGACCCGACGAATCCGGGCAAGGGCCTGACGTCGCTCGCCGTGACGTACGACAAGCATGCGGACGGTTCGGCGAACTTCGACCAGATCACGCTGAAGGGCGCGAACGGCACGACGCTGTCGAACGTCAAGGCCGGCGCGGTGAACGCGACCAGCATGGACGCGGTGAACGGCTCGCAGCTGTACGGCGCGTCGAAGAGCGTGGCGGATGCGCTGGGCGGCGGCTCGACCGTCGACGCGAACGGCAACGTGACGAACCCGACGTACACCGTCAACGACAAGACGTACAACAACGTCGGCGACGCGATCGAGAACATCTCGAGCAGCCTCGTCCACGGCTCGATCGGCCTCGTCCAGCAGGACGCGGACACGCGCGAGATCACGGTCGCGAAGGACACGGACGGCACGTCCGTGAACTTCACGGGCACGGCGGGCGACCGCGTGCTGACCGGCGTGGGCGCCGGTGCGGTGAGCGCGACGAGCCGCGACGCGATCAACGGTGCGCAACTGCACGGCACCGCGCAGAGCGTGGCCGACGTGATCGGCGGCGGGACGACGGTCGATGCGGACGGCAAACTCGCGGATACGTCGATCGAAGTGAACGGCAGCAAGTACAAGACCGTGGCCGAAGCAGTCCAGGCGGCGGCGCAGTACGGCGCGACCGATTCGCTCGCGGTGCGTTACGACCTGAACAAGGACGGCACGCCGAACTACGGCTCGGTGACCCTCGGCGGCTCAGGCGCGGCGCCGGTGCGCCTCGGCAACGTCGCGGACGGCTCGAGCCGGTATGACGCGGTGAACTTCGGGCAGTTGAGCGAACTGAACGACAAGATCGGCGGCCTCGACGACCGTGTCGGCGAACTGGAGCGGAACCCGGGCACGGGCAATCCTCCGGGCGACGGCGGCGCCGGCAACGACTACTTCGCCGGTACCGACGTGGGCACGGACGGCACGACGAAGGCGAACGCGGGCAGCGGCACGGGCAACACGGCTGCCGGTTCGGGCGCGACGATCGGCACGGGCGCAAGCAACGGCACGGTGATCGGGTCGAACGCGGGCGTGTCGCACAACAACGGCGTGGCCGTCGGCTCCGGGTCGAAGAGTTCGGCCGAAGGCGCGACGGCGATCGGCTCCGGGTCGAATGCGTCGGGCAACCAGTCGGTCGCGATCGGTCAGGGCGCGAATGCGTCGGGTTCGAACTCGGTCGCGCTGGGCGCTGGCTCGACCGCGTACAGCGACGACACCGTGTCGGTCGGCTCCATCGACCGGACGCGCACGATCTCGAACGTGTCGGACGGTGTGAACGCAACCGACGTCGCGACGAAGGGTCAGCTCGATCGCGCGCTGGGCGGCGTCCAGGGCCAGATGAACGACCTGTCGCGCAACGCGTACTCCGGTATCGCCGCGGCCACCGCGCTGACGATGATCCCGGGCGTCGATCCGGGCAAGACGGTGTCGTTCGGTATCGGCGGCGCGACCTACAAGGGCTATCAGGCGGTGGCGTTCGGCGGCGAAGCCCGCATCACGCAGAACCTGAAGATGAAGGCCGGCGTGGGCATGTCGAGCGGCGGCAACACCGTCGGCGTGGGCGCTTCGTATCAGTGGTAAGCCGCCGGGCGGGGCCTCGCGCCCCGCCTGCGCAGGCGATCCGACTGACTCCATTCAACTTTTTCAGGCGTCCGCTTCACGGCGGACGTTTCACCATGACCATGAAAACCTTGTTGTTGCGCGCCGCATCGATCGGCGCGATCGCGATGGCGCTCGGTGCGTGTACGACGCAATCGGGCGTCACCTACGACATCCGTGCGGTGTCGATTCCCGGCAAGCCGGACACCGTATTCCGCGTGAGCTGCGACGGGCTGCTCGGCAGTGCGAACGCCTGCGCCCGCGCGGCGGAGGAATTCTGCCAGGGCAAGGGCTTCACGCCGCTCGAGATGATCGACCGCGTGTACAGCCGCGCGCCGATGAAGGACCCGCGCGAGATCACGTTCATGTGCGGCAAGCCGCAGCCGGTCGTGCAGGCCGCGCCGCCGGCGCCGCAGCCGCAACCGGCGCCGCAGCCGGTCCAGCAGCGCCAGGTGCTGCTGCAGGGCGACGCGAACTTCGCGTTCGACAGCGCGGCGTTGACGCCGGAAGCGCGCAGCCAGCTCGACCGCTTCGTGCAGATCAACAGCGGCGTCGAATTCCGCCGCGTGGCGATCACCGGCTTCACCGATTCGACGGGCAGCGACACGCACAATCTCGCGCTGTCGGCTTCGCGGGCCCGCAACGTGATGAACTACCTGCGCGGCAACGGCCTGAAGGCGCAGTCGTTCGTCTCCGAAGGCCTCGGCGCCGCCGATCCGGTCGCGTCCAACGCGACCGCGGAAGGCCGTGCGCAGAATCGCCGCGTCGAGATCCGGATCGATGCGAAGTAACGCGCAACGGATGACGCGCCACCGGTACGCGCGGGGACCCGGTCGGCGCTGAGCCGACGGAAGGACGCTCCCACCCGCCCGCCCTGTACCTGGAACCGCCCGCTCGTCACGAGCCGGCGGTTTTTTTCATGGCGGTGCGCGGCGCGCCCGCCGCCGCCGGCCGGGCGATGGCTGATGCGCCCGTTTTCGTGCGAAGATAGCGCCCAATTACGATCCACGACGCCGCGATGCGCGCCGTCGCCGCCCGCCGGGCGGCGCCGGCCGCGACGATTGCCGCGCAAATCTGGACGACTATGGGAAGCTATCTGATACGCGTGGTACTGGCCGACGACCACCCGGCGATGCTGGTCGGTGTCGAGCACGGCCTGTCGTCGGTGCCGACGATCCAGTTGACCGGCAAGGCCGTCAATTCGACCGAGTTGATCCGGCTCGTCGAGGCCGGCGTGTGCGACGTCGTGGTGTCCGACTATGCGATGCCGGGCAGCGCGCACGGCGACGGCATCACGCTGTTCTCCTATCTCCAGCGCAATCACCCGGCCGTGAAGCTGGTCGTGCTGACCATGCTCGACAACCCGGCCGTGATCGGCGCGCTGACCCGGCTCGGCATCGAGTGCATCGTCAGCAAGTCCGACACGATCGATCACCTGATTCCCGCGATTCATGCGGCCGCGACGGGCGGCACCTATTACTCGCCGTCGGTGGAGAAGGTCGTGCGGACGCTCACGTCGCATTCGAGCGCGCGGGCCGCCGACCAGAAGCGCGATCTGAGCGACCGCGAGCTCGAAGTCGTGCGGCTCTATGCGTCGGGCCTCACGGTCAACGAGATCGCGGACAAACTCAGCCGCAGCAAGAAGACGATCAGCACGCAGAAGGCGCGCGCGATGGAAAAGCTCGGGATCGACAAGGACATCGATTTGTTGCGTTACGCGATCGAGCACGGGATCGTCGCCGCATCGGCCAGCGAAGGGCGGGGCGGCGACGCGAAAGAGGAAGGCGGCGTCGATCCGGCCTGACGGCGCGCGACGAGGCCGGCCGCGCGGGATGGCGGCCATGACGGAAGGTGAGCGCGCCTGTTCGTACCGACGCACCGATGCCCCGGCACCGTCAGGTTGCCGGGGCTTTCCGTTTCAGATCGCGGCAGCGGCGTTACGCGCTGGCTTCGTCGCCGCGCACCGGCGGCGCATAGCCGTAGTCGGTCACGAGCCCGCAGGCGATCGCATAGCGCACCAGGTCGACGTCGCGCTCGATGCCGAGCTTCTGCATCGCCGAGCTTTTCTGCGTGCTGATCGTCTTCTTGCTGCGATTGAGCTTCTCCGCGATCTCGTTGACCGACAGCCCCGATGCGAAGAGGCGAATCACCTCCACCTCGCGCACCGACAGCGCGGGCGCCTTGCCGCCGACGCTGCCGGTGTTGCGCAGGATCCGGTCCATCGACGGCGACAGGTAGCGTCCGTTCGTATAGGCCGCGTGGATCGCCATCGTCAGGTGATTGGGCATGTCCGACTTGCTGACGATGCACGCGATGCCGATGTCGATCAGCGCGCGCAGCGCCACCGCGTTCTCCATCATCGTCATCACGACGATCTTCAGCCCCGGAAAGCGCTTGAGCAGGGTCGTGAACATCGCGAGGCCGTCGCCGTATTCGGTGCCGGGCATCGCGTAGTCGGACACCAGCACGTCGCACGGATGGGTCGACAGCGCGTCCATCAGCTCCGTCGAGTTGTGCGCGGTCGCGACCACCGCGACGGTGTTCGTGGCCGACAGTTCGTAGCGGGCGCCGATGACGACGGCCGGATGGTCGTCGGCGATCACGATGCGAATGGGGAAGGTTCTGTTCATGTTGGTTTCACGCGTCGCGCCGCACCCGGCGGCGCGCGTGTCTCGCTCGGTTGAAAGAAGGAAATCGGCGTATGCGGGCCACCGCGGGGCGCGCGATGAAAAGCCGCGCGTGAGGCGGACGCGCCGACGGCCGGTGGCGACTCCTGGCGGAATCGGCACCGGCCGTCGGCCGAACGGCGGGGGAGGACTCCCCCGCGTCGGGTCGATGCTCCGCGCGAGGCGGAGCGATCGGGTCAGAACTCATAGCCGACCTGGGCACGCACGCCCACGTCGCCGACCGACGTGATCGACGTCGCGCCGTTCACGAGCCAGTTGCCGCTGCGCGACCGGTAGGTGGCGCCGGCGGCGATCGCCGAGCCGCTCTTGAAGTTCGCGGCGCCGACCGCGACGACGGTCTTGCCCGGCTGCGACGGCGTCATGTTCGGCATCGCCATCGCCGCCGCGATACCGGCGTACGCGTTCTTCGCGACGTCGTTGATCGCGCGGTTCGTGTCGTTGAAGCGCTGGTCGACCGATTCCATCGCGCGGTCGAGCTGGCCCTTCGTCGCCGCGTCGGACGCGTTGATGCCGTCCGCGATGTTGACGAGCCGGCGGTTGCCTTCTGCCGTGCCGTCACCGAACGACACGGTATTGGCTTCCGTCGCGACCGAACCCTGACCGATCGCGACCGAGCCGCTGCCGGTGGCCGACGCGCCCTGGCCCAGCGCCGTGCTGTCCTTGCCGGATGCAACCGCGCCCTGGCCCAGCGCCGTGCCGTTTTCGCCGGACGCGACCGCGCCCTGGCCGACGGCCGAACCGTTGTTGCCCGACGCGACCGCACCCTGGCCGACGGCCGAGCTGTTGCTGCCCGATGCCGTCGAGCCCTGGCCGATGGCCGACCCGTTGCTGCCCGATGCGACCGCACCCTGGCCAACGGCGGAACTGTTCTCGCCCGACGCGAGCGCCTTCTCGCCGAGTGCCGAGCTGTTCTCGCCCGAAGCCACCGCGCCCTCGCCGACCACCGTCGAGCCGTCGCCCGTGCCCGGGCCGCCCGTGCCGGGATTCGTCTCGAGTTCGCCGAGACGGTCGGACAGATCGTCGAAGCGGTTCGACAGGTCGCCGAACTGGCCGCTCAGCTCGCCGTACTGCTTCGCGAACTGCTCCTGCAGGTCGAACAGCTGGCTGCCGTTGATTGCGTCCATGCTCGTCGCGCTGATTTCGCCCGCGGCGACGCGCTGCAGCTTCGTGCCGAACGTGCCGGCGAACGTCACCGTGTCGAAGTTCAGGCCAGAGTCGTACGTGACCGCGCCGACTTCCTTGCCCGTGTAGTCGATCAGGCCGGTGGCGCGGAGCTGCGACACCGTCACGACGTCGTCGTCGTCCACGCCGTTCGCGACGCCGGACAGCACGCGCGCGCCGCCGGTGCCCGCGAAGTTCACCACCGAGCCGCCCGTATTCGCGCCGACCGTGATGCCGCCCGTCATCGCGTCCTGCTGGACGAGGCCGAGCGTGCCGCTTTCAAGCTGCTCGGAGAGCTTCTTGAGGCCGCCTTCGTTGGTCGTGACACGGCCGTCGAGGTTGGTGACGACGTCGCCGACCGAGTTGACGATCTTCGTGCCGCCGCTGCCGTCACCGACGGTGAAGACAGGCGCAGAGATCGAGCCGTCCGGGTTCACCGTCGCGCCGCCGCCGATCGCCGAAGCGACGCTGTCGGACACGCCATGCAGCTGCGAACCGTTGACGGCTTCGGTGCTCGTCGCCGACACGTCGCCGGCCGCGACACCCTTGAGCGTGCGTGCACCGGTCTTGCTGCTGAAGTCCACGGCGTTGCCGTCGGTGTTCGCGCCGACCGTGATGTCGTCGCCGGGTTTCGCCTGCTGGACGAGACCGAGCGTGCCGCTGCCGATATCGTCGGCCAGCTTCTTGATGTCGCCTTCGTTGGTCGTGACGCGGCCGTCGAGGTTGGTGACGACGTCGCCGACGGAGTTGACGATCTTCGTGCCGCCGCTGCCGTCGCCGACGGTGAAGGACGGTGCGGAGATCGAGCCGTCCGGGTTCACCGTCGAGCCGCCGCCGATCGCCGACGCGACGCTGTCGGACACGCCATGCAGCTGCGAACCGTTGACGGCTTCGGTGCTCGTCGCCGACACGTCGCCGGCCGCGACGCCCTTGAGCGTGCGTGCGCCGGTCTTGCTGCTGAAGTCCACGGCGTTGCCGTCGGTGTTCGCGCCGACCGTGATGTCGTCGCCGGGCTTCGCCTGCTGGACGAGACCGAGCGTGCCGCTGCCGATATCGTCGGCCAGCTTCTTGATGTCGCCTTCGTTGGTCGTGACACGGCCGTCGAGGTTGGTGACGACGTCGCCGACCGAGTTGACGATCTTCGTGCCGCCGCTGCCGTCGCCGACGGTGAAGGACGGGGCGGAGATCGAGCCGTCCGGGTTCACCGTCGCGCCGCCGCCGATCGCCGAGGCGACGCTGTCGGACACGCCATGCAGCTGCGAACCGTTGACGGCTTCGGTGCTGGTGGCCGACACGTCGCCTGCCGCGACACCCTTGAGCGTGCGCGCGCCGGTCTTGCTGCTGAAGTCCACGGCGTTGCCGTCGGTGTTCGCGCCGACCGTGATGTCGTCGCCGGGTTTCGCCTGCTGGACGAGGCCGAGCGTGCCGCTGCCGATGTCGTCGGCCAGCTTCTTGATGTCGCCTTCGTTGGTCGTCGTGCGGCCGTCGAGGTTGGTGACGACGTCGCCGACCGAATTGACGATCTTCGTGCCGCCGCTGCCGTCGCCGACGGTGAAGGACGGTGCGGAGATCGAGCCGTCCGGGTTCACCGCCGCGCCGCCGCCGATCGCCGTGGCGACGCTGTCGGACACGCCATGCAGTTGCGAGCCGTTGATGGCTTCGGTGCTGGTGGCCGACACGTCGCCTGCCGCGACACCCTTGAGCGTGCGTGCGCCGGTCTTGCTGCTGAAGTCCACGGCGTTGCCGTCGGTGTTCGCGCCGACGGTGATGTCGTCGCCGGGCTTCGCCTGCTGGACGAGACCGAGCGTGCCGCTGCCGATGTCGTCGGCAAGCTTCTTGATGTCGCCTTCGTTGGTTGTGACGCGGCCGTCGAGATTGGTGACGGCGTCGCCGACCGAGTTGACGATCTTCGTGCCGCCGCTGCCGTCGCCGACGGTGAAGGACGGTGCGGAGATCGAGCCGTCCGGGTTCACCGTCGCGCCGCCGCCGATCGCCTTCGCGACGCTGTCGGACACGCCGTGCAGTTGCGAGCCGTTGACGGCTTCGGTGCTCGTTGCCGACACGTCGCCTGCCGCGACGCCCTTGAGCGTGCGTGCAGTGCCGCCGGTCGCGCTGAAGTCTACGGCGGTGCCGTCGGTATTCGCGCCGACGGTGATGTCATCGCCCGGGTTGGCCTGCTGCACGAGGCCGGTGGTCCCGCTTTCGAGCTTGCTCAACTTGTCGTCGAGGTCGCCGATCTGCTTGGTATGGCCGGCGACCGTGCTGACCGTCGACGACAGGCCGGTGCTCAGGCCCGCGACGGTGCTGTTGGTCGACGAGAGTCCGGTGCTCAGTCCCGCAACGGTGCTGTTGGTCGACGACAAGCCGGTGCTCAGGCTCGAGACCGTGACGTTGGTCGCGGCGATCGCGTTGTTCGTCTTCGTGAACTCGGCCGTCATCTGGCCGAGGTTCACGGCGTCCGTGGGCTGCGTGCCGTCAGCCACGTTGGTGATCTGCCGACGCAGCGTCGACGAGCCGACCGATACGCTGTTGTCGCGGTCCGTGGTCGCGCCGGCGCCGAGCGCCACCGAATCGGTATGGGACGCCTTTGCGTTGACACCCAGTGCAACGCCATGCGAGCCGCTAGCGTTCGCACCATTGCCGACCGCGACGGCGGCGCCGCCTGCGCTGCTGGCCTGGAAGCCGAGTGCCGTGCTGTTGTTGCCACTGGCCAGTGCGCTGTTGCCGAAGGCCGTTGCGTATGTTCCCGAGGCGCTGGTTTTCGTGCCGATGGCGAGCGAGGCCGTGCCGGCTTGCGCGGCGTCCGTGCTGTTGCTCGTGTCGATCTTGACGTACGTATCGTCGACCTTCGTCGACAACGCCTTATTCATCTGGCCGACGTTCACGGCGTCGTTGTCTTCCGTGCCCGCGGCGACGTTGACGATCTGGCGCGTGAACGTGCGGCCGTCGGCGTTCGCTACACCGGCGCCAACCGATACGGAATTGGCGCGATCGGCCACTGAGCCATAGCCCAGCGCGACGGCGTCCGTCGCCGAGGCGCTGGTGAGTGTGCCAATTGCAACGGAGCGCGCGCCGGTGACGAGTGCCCCCCGGCCGCTGGTGGTCGCGCCGCCGAGCGCAACGCTGTAGTCGGCGCTCGCCGTGGAATTGCTGCCGATCGAGATCGAACTCGAGTTGTTCGCGGTGGCCAGTCGGCCGAGCGCGACAGAATAGCCCCCTGCGGCAGAAGAGTCGGCACCGATGGCGGTCGAGTTCGAATTTGCCGCTCGAGCGTTCACACCAAGCGCCATGGCATTAGTTGCCCCGCTGACGACAGCCGCCGACTGACCGATCGCGGTCGAGCCCGTACCGCCCGATGTCGCGCTCGCCCCGATCGCCACCGCGCCGGTGTTCGTTGCGGAAGACGCGCGTCCGAATGCCAGCGCATCTTCGACCGTTGCCGACGCTTGATATCCGATTGCGGTCGTGTACCGCCCGGCGGTTTGCGCGGCACTGCCGATCGCAATCTGCCGGTCGCTGATGTCGTTGTTCTTGGCGCTCGCGCCGATTGCAATCGAATGTACGCCACTCGCAGTCGTGGCCGAGCCCACGGCAACCGAACTACCACCGGCACCGACCACGGTCTGACCGATGGCGACCGCATTGGCGCCCGATGCCGTTGCGCCGGCGTTGGTGCTATTGACCTTCACATACGTCGTGTCGTCCGCCGCCATCGTGCCGATCAGGCCCATCGTCCCGATCGCGCCGTCATTGGCCGCCTTGCACACCCCCGCCGCATCGACCGTCCCGCTCGATCCGTCTTCCGTCGTGCACGTTTCCGCCGCGGCCGCGCCACCGATCGCCGCGCCGCCCAGCGCGATCGCGATCACCGCTTGCCGTGCCGCGCGCGCCGAGCCCTTCGAATGCGACTTCGCCGTTTCGGCCGCGGCCGTCCACGTGTTGGTCACGGCATTCCAGACGCTGCGATAAGTCTTGTTCATGTCCCTACTCCTTACAGTTTGTCAGTTCACAAACCGATGGTAGGGATCGGCCTCGTCCTAATCAGTCGTCCCTGGCTGATTCGAGATAGCGACCGTGTAGGCCCAGTCCTACGCGCGTGACGACGCGCCGCGGGCCTGCGCCGCGGAACGAAAGGCGATGGAGGGAGGAGGCCGGCGCGCGAGGGCCGGCCGTGCGGGATTCAGGTAGCCGGCGCCTGCGTCGCGCGCCGCTGCAGCGCTTCGCGCGCGAGCGCGTCCGCTTCGGCGAGCCGCGCATCGAACGACGTCAGGTCGCCGCCGTGCACGATGGCCTGCAGTTCGCCGATCGCGTCGGCCACCGCATGTTCGTGAATCGTCGCGAACGCGCCGCGCAGCGAATGCAGTTCGTGACGCAGCGCGGCGATATCGTTGCGCGATGCCGCGTCGTGCATCGCCGCGACCGATTGCGCGCGACTCGCTTCGAGCAGCGCATGCACGTCCGGCGGCAGCGGACCTTGCGCGAGATCGACGAGCGTGTGCCGGGCTGGCGCCTGCGCAGCGGCCGTCTGCGCGTAACGCCGCACGGTGCGGTCGATCGTATCGAGCAGCACCGGCTTGACCAGCACCGCGACGATCCCCGCTTCCGCACAGCGCGCATGCTCGGCCGCGCTCGCATGCGCGGTGACGGCGACGATCGGCAGCCCCGGATACTGCGCACGCAGCACGTGCGCGAGCGTATAGCCGTCCATCCCCGGCATGTTCAGATCGGTCATCACGAGGTCGTAGCGCGTGTCCGCGCAGCGCCGCAACGCCGCCGCGCCTTCGTCGGCCGCATCGGCCGCGTAGCCGAGCGTGACGAGTTGCCCTTGCAGCAGCGTGCGGTTCACGGGGTGATCGTCGACCACCAGCACGCGCGCGGCGACGCTCGGCAGCGCCGCATCGCCGGCCTGCGCGGCATCGTGCTCGGCGATCTGCGCATCGGTGGCCGCGCGCAGCGGCAGCGTGACGACGAACGTGCTGCCCTTGCCGGGTTCGCTCTTCACGTCGACCGTGCCGTGCATCATCTGCGTGAGCTGCTTCGTCAGCGCGAGCCCGAGGCCCGTGCCGCCGTAGCGGCGCGTGATCGACGTGTCGGCCTGCGTGAACGGGCGGAACAGCGCCGCGCGCTGCGCGTCGGTCATGCCGATGCCCGTGTCGCTGACGCCGATCGCGACCGGCGATTCGGGATCCGTATCGTCGCGCAGGTAGACCTCGAGCGTGATTTCCCCGTGGTTCGTGAACTTGATCGCGTTGCCGACGAGGTTCGCGGCGATCTGCCGGATGCGCGTCGGATCGCCGACGTAGCGCGACGCGAGCGCGTCGTCGACGAACACGTCGAACTGCAACCCTTTCGCGGCCGCGAGCGGCTCGAACATCGCGCCGGTTTGCCGGATCGTCTCCGCGAGATCGAACGGGATCGCCTCGATCGTCATCTGGCCGGCCTCGATCTTCGACAGGTCGAGAATGTCGTTGATCAGATCGAGCAGCACCGACGACGCGCCCTCGACCGTATGCAGCCGCTCGAGCTGCGACTCGGCGAGCGGTTCGCGGCCGATCAGTTCGAGGTTGCCGAGGATCGCATTGAGCGGCGTGCGGATCTCGTGGCTCATCGTCGCGAGGAACGCGGACTTCGCGTCGTTCGCGGCGTCGGCGGCGCGCGCCGCTTCGTCGAGCCGGCGCTCGATGTTCTTCTGCGACGTGATGTCGGAGAAGTTGCACAGCACGACGTCCCTGTCGCGAAAGCGCGTGCGCACGAGGTTGACGAGCAGGTCGACCGCCTCGCCGGCGGCGGTGGGCAGCGTCACGTGCAGATCGGGTTGCCACGCGGCGGCGGTGGGCGAGCGGTCGAAGCGTTCGAGCAGCCGCGCCGGCAACGATGGTTCGCCCGCGCGGCGCGCATCGTAGTCGCGCATCGTGTCGTTCTGCAGCAGCACCGCGCCGTCGGCCAGCGACAGCAGCGCGATGCCGGACGGCGCGGCTTCGACGATCGTCCGGTTCAGGTTCTCGCTGTCGATCACGCGCCGCGTGCGCGCGTCGTCGGGTTTCAGCACGCGGCGGTCGAAGCGCACGAGCAGCCACCAGACGAGCGCGATCACGGCCAGCATGACCGCGATGTACCAGCCGGCGCGCAGACCGATCGTCGCGAGCAGCGAGCGCAGCGTGAACGCCTGCACGAGCGTCCAGTCGGTTTCGGCGATCGGCTGGCTCAGCGAGAACAGCCCGTCGCCGAACGCGGTGCGCGGCCCGCCGCGCCGGACGGCTTCGCGCGTATGCGCGCCGAGCCGCTCGACGGCCGCGCGCGTGGCATCGTCGTCGGCCGCGGTGCCGGCGCGCAGCAGCGTGCGGCCGTGCGCGTCGACGACGATCGCGGCGTCGGTCGTGTCGCCCGTCGACAGCCGCGTGCGCAACACGTCGACCGGCAGCGTCGACAGGAACACGGCGCGCGGCGTTTGCGCGTCGTACACGGCGCCGGCGATGCGGAACACGTCGCGCCGCTGCACGGGGTCGTAGACGGGCGGATGCCATTCGTATTGCCCGGGCGGCGGCGTGCCGACGCCAGCGGCGACCTTGGCGACGAGCGTGGCCGCATCGGTGGCGGGCGACGCGGTGAGCGGATCGGGCGGCACCGGTTCGGGAATCACGACCGCGAAGCTGCGGTCGGGGCGATAGGCGTAGCCGGCGATCGCGCGATCGGCGTCGTGCTTCGCGACGTACGCGCCGACGCGATAGCTCATGTCGCTCGCCATCGCCAGATCGTGCGCGTAGCTGTCGGCCGGGTGCGCGGGCGACAGGTCGGCCAGCACGAGCGTCGGCGGGAAGGCCGGGCTGCCCTGGATGATCAGCCGGCCGCGGCCGGCCGCGAGCGCGGCGACGCGCGCCGGATCGGTCGCGCGCGAATTCCACACGGCTTCGTCGTGCGTGACGAGCGTGTCCATGCCCGTCGTGCGCATCTTGAATTCGATCTGGACCAGGAACTGGCGCACCGCGAAGGTCGTATAGCGCGCCTGGATCGCCTCGCGCGCCATCGTATACAGCATCAGGCCGCTCGCGAGCAGGATCGCGACCGTCACGGCCGCGCCGCCGGCATACAGCAGCGCGCGCTGGCGGCGGCCGACGCGGGTCGGCGCGGCGGACGCGGGCGCGGCGGCGGAGCGGGCGGGATCGGGTGCGGCGCGGTGGTCCATCGGGAGCGGGGCGGTCGGCCAGGGTGCCCCCATGATAATGGAGTCCGATCAGCGCGCAATGGGGGCTGTCAGGTTTGCGGGGTGCCGGCGAACCGGTCGGCGCCGCGGCGCGCCGCCGGGCCAGGCCGGCTATCGTCGCGGCGCCGCTTCGTCGTCGTCGGGCTCCGCGCCCGGCTCGCACGTGACGAGCCGATAGCCGAACCCGTACATCGTCATCATCTTCACGCCGTGCCGCCCGTCGAGTTCGAGCCGATCGCGCAGATACGCGACGTGCGTGTCGAGCCGCCGGCTGGACGCCGCGACGAGCGAGCCCCACACCAGCTGGCTCACATGCGCACGGTCGAGCGCGCGGCCCATGTTCAGGAAGAACGCGGTCGCGATCTGGAAATGCTTCTCGGTCAGCACGTGCTCGCGGCCGGCCACGGTTACGCTGCGCGTGGCCGTATCGAATTCGAACGCGCCGATCCGCCAGTGGCGATGATGGGTCGCACGGTGATGCGACCAGCGCAGCCATGTCGCGATGCTCGCGATCAGCGTGTCCGGCGGCACGGCGTACGGGTGATGCTCGTTCGCCCCGGCGATGAAACACGCGGAGCGTGCGAGTTCCGCGTCGCGCTGGCTGATCGACACGATCGCGACGGTGCCGGCGAACCGCGCGCGCAGCGCCTGGATCGCGTCCGTCGTGCGCCGGCAGGCCGTTTCGCATTGCACGACGAACAGATCGAACGCGCGCGTGTCGCAGGCCGCGAGCAGGTCGGGCAGATACTCGAAGCGCGACGGCCGGTAGCCGGCGCGGCGCAGGATGTCGTCGATGCGCAGGCGGTCGTAGCCGTAACCGGCGCGACGCAGCCGGTCGTCGAACGTGCCGCGGCTCGGATGGTCGATCGTCAGGATCGCGATGGCGGTGGATGGGGCGTCGGTCACGATGCGGGCGGGCGAAGCCGGTGCGGCGCGAGTGCGGCGTGCGTACGCGGTCGGACGAAAAGAGGCGGGATCATGGCCGGACAGGTTCCGGGCAGCTAGCGGCGTGACGCCGTCCAAAAAAAGTCCCGCCGGGAGGGCGGGAAAAGTATCGACTATGGAGCCTGTACTCCAGGAGGCAACGGAGAACAAGCAAGCCGATTCTGGTCGGTTCGGAGTCTGAAGAAAATCAGCCCAGTCTGAAACTGCAGGCGGTGCAATCGATGCCGCCGCGGTTTGGGACTGGGCTGACATCCGGCATAACCGGATTCGGACCACGGGCCGTGTCGATTTGTCGACAATGACGGTCCCCGGCGCCGGGTGCGGCAATCGTTTCGTGCCGTGCGCCGGCCCGCTTTCCCGCTTGCCATCGAACATGAAACCGTCTTTCCGAATCGCCGCGCTGGCCGCGTGGCTCGCGCTGAGCCTTGCAGGCACCGCGTTCGTCGTCTCGCGCGCCGTGTCCGACGCGTACGGCCGCTTCTTCCAGGACTCGAGCATCACGATCCGCCTGCTTGCGCAGAAGGCCGCGCAACACGAGGCGATCCTCGCGACGCTCGGCGCGTCGTCGCTCGCGGCGCCACCCGCGCACATGCTCGATAACCTGCGCGAACGGATGCCGCAGCTCGACGGGCTCGCGTACTGGCGGCCCGGTACCGGCTGGCAGACCGACGGCGGGCCGGTTCCCGACACGCTGCCGCGGCAACGGCCCGGCAAGCCGTTCACGCTTGCGTTCGACGGCCCGGCCGCGTACTGGCTCGTCGCGGGAACCGGCTGGGCCGTGCGCGTCGATCCTCGGCAGATGCTGCAGCCAGGCGATTGGTCGACGGCGATTTCGTCGGCGGCGCTCGAATTGCGCGACCGCCGCGTCGAGTTGCTGCAGCGCGTGAGCGGCGACGCGACACCGTTGTGGACGATGCATCTCGAGAAACACCTGCCCGCGCAGCCGCAGGCGTTCGTGCTGCGCACCACGCGCACGCTGACGGCCGCCGACCTGCCGTGGCTGCCGATCGCGCTGTGGAACGCTGTGGCGGCGCTGCTCGCGGCGGGCACGCTCGGCGCGTGGCGGCTGCGCGAGGCGCGGCGGCGCGAGGATGCGCGGGCGCGCCTCGATCGCTTCGGCCGGCTCGACACCTTCGGCGAAATGGCGGCCGGCCTCGCGCACGAGCTGAACCAGCCGCTGACCGCGATCGTCAGCCACACGCGGGCGGCCGAACGCCTGCTCGACCAACCGGCCGAGCGCGACAGCGTGCGCCGCGCGCTGCAGACGAGCGTCGCGCAGGCGAAGCGCGCGGCGGCGATCCTGGAGCGCATGCGCGACGCGGTGACCACCGCGCATGGCGGCGAGCGTCGCGCGCTCGATCCCGACGCGATCATGAATACGCTGCTGTTCCTGTACCGCGACGAGTGCGCGCGCGAGCACATCGCGCTCGGCTGGCACAACGCGGCGGCGCGCGAGCGGCCGTTCGCGGAGCCGATCGCGGTCGAGCAGATCCTGCACAACCTGATCCAGAACGCGCGCGACGCGCTGGCGGGCGCGGGCGTCGGCACGGTCGCATCGCGCGGCGAGATCCGCATCAGCGGCGCGCGCGTCGGCCGGCATTACCGTTTCAGCGTGACCGACAACGGCCCCGGCGTGCCGGAAGACGCGCTGCCGCGCCTGTTCGAACCGTTTTTCACGACGCGGGCGCGCGGCCTCGGCCTCGGGCTGCCGCTGTGCGACACGCTCGCGCAGCGCCAGGACGGCACGCTGACGGTGCGCAATCTGCCGTCGGGCGGCGTTGAAGCCGCGTTGCTGCTGCCGTTGGCCGGGGGGGCCGCATGAACGATTCGCTTCAACCCTCTACAACGCGCGCCGCGTCGGTCGTCGCGATCGTCGACGACGACGAAGCCGTGCGTGACGGTCTCGCGTTGCTGCTGCGCACGGTCGGCGTGCCGACGCGCTGCTACGCGGACGCGTCGGCCTTTCTCGCCGATGCCGACGACGCGGCGCTCGGCTGCGTGCTGCTCGACATCCGGATGCCGGGGATGAGCGGCCTCGATGCGCTTGACGAGCTACGCGCGCGGCGCGACCTGCCGGTGATCGTGCTGACGGGCCACGGCAACGTCGACGCGTGCCGGCGCGCGTTCAAGCGCGGCGCGCTCGATTTCCTGCGCAAGCCGGTCGACGACGACGAACTGATCGACACGGTGCAGCAGGCGCTGCGCCGGCAGGCCGCGCAGCGCGGCCAGGACGACGTCGACCAGACTCGCGCGGCCCGCCTCGCGACGCTGAGCGCGCGAGAACGCGAGGTGCTGGAAGGGATCGTGCGCGGCGGGAGCAACAAGGAGATCGCCCGCGAACTCGGGCTGTCGCCGCGCACCGTCGAGACCTATCGCGCAAATGTGTTCGACAAGCTGCGGGCCGCGTCGCTGGTCGAGCTCGTGCGCGATTACGCGGCGCTCGCGGGCGGCTCGCCTCCGTAGCGCTACGGAGGTGCCACCCGTAGCCGAACGGGTTCAACGATCGCGGCGCGATTCCTACGATGACGGCTTCTCCGACAAGTCATTCATCGTCAAGGATTCGATTCATCATGATCAAGCGCTTTGCCCTGCCGTCCACGCTCGCCCTGCTGTTCTCGGGCGCCGCCTTTGCCGATACCGTCGCCGCACCGGAGACGAAGAGGACCGCCGACGCGGGCGACGCCGGCTACTACGCGACGGGCCGCGTCATCGGCGCGTTCGACAACGCGGTGAACATGGAGCTGACGAGCCCGCGCGTCGCGAGCCGCGTCGGCGGCCCGGAGACGGGCTCGAACGTCACCGGCTCGCTCGGCCTCGGCTACCAGTTCGGCAACGGCTGGCGCGCGGAAGGCGAATACGTGTTCAAGCGCACCAACAACTTCACGAGCTACTGGGCGCCGTTCGACGCGAACGCGAACGAATTCCACGTATCGGCGCAGCGCCTGATGCTGAACGGCTACAAGGACTTCGATCTCGGCCGCGGCTTCTCCGTGTACGGCACGCTCGGCATTGGTGTCGCGATCGTGTCGGCCGACGGCTGGCAGACCAACGATACGCGCCGCTTCGCGTCGAAGACGCAGACCAACCTCGCGTACTCGGCCGGCGCGGGCGTCAGCTACGCGATCAACAAGCGCTTCTCGATCGACCTCGGGTATCGCTATGTCGACATGGGCAACGTCGAGACCGGCTTCAACACGTTCGCGAACCGCATCAACGCGCGCGACGAACAGTTGAAGTCGAAGCTGTCGTCGAACGAAGTGTTCATCGGCCTGCGCGGCCGGTTCTGATGGAAGACGCGGCCGGGAGACGCATCGCATGACGAACGTGATCGATACGGGGCGACGCAGGCTCGTGCTGGCGACGACCGCGCTGGCCGCCGTGCCCGCATGGGCTGACGGCGCGCGTGTGCCGCGCGTCGCGCCCGGTGTGCGGCGCGGTGCATCGCCCGACCTGACGGTGCGCATCGTCGACCTGCTGCACGGCGTCGCGGCCGAAGGGATGCGCGTCGAGCTGTCGCGTGTCGACGGCGCGCAGGACGTGCCGCTGGTCGATGCCACCGTCGATGCGCGCGGCGGCACCGGCACGCCGTTGCTGGCCGGCGACGCGTATCGCGCGGACACGTACACGCTGATGCTGCATGTCGGCGAGTACTTCCGTGCGCGTGGCGTGCAGTCGCCGTTCCTGACGGTCGTGCCGGTCCGCTTCCGGATCGCGCGCGACGACGAGCGGCTGCATGTCGCGGTGCAATTCGGCCGCTGGAACTACACGTATTACCGCGGCACGTGATGCGGCCGCACCTGCGCAAAGGGAGGACGACATGACGGGCATCAGCACGCATTTGCTGGACGTCGCCACCGGCCGGCCGATCACCGGCGTGCGGATCGAGCTATTCGACGTGGGCGAGCAGCCGCCGGCGCTCGTCGCGCGTGCGGTCAGCAACGCGGAAGGGCGCAACGACGCGCCGATGCTGGACGGCGAGCTCGCGCGCCGCGGCGAGTTCGAACTGCGGCTGCATCTCGGCGCGTATTTCAAGGTGGCGGATGCGCTGACCGACATCGTGCCCGTGCGTTTCACCGTGACCGATCCGGCGCGACACCATCACGTGCCGGTGGCGTGTTCGCCGTGGTACGTGTCGGTGTATCGGGGCAGTTGAGCGTTCGACGGACGGTGCGAGGCGGCGATGCGCGGTACGCGCGGGGCGTGCGCCGTCCGTTCGGGTGCCCGGGCGCGACGGTAGGACCAGGCTGACCGCCGTATCGGACCGAAGGTGACGCAGTCCGATTTACCGGAACCGGGGCGACGGCGATACTCGGAGCCATTCGTTCAACTACGGGAGCACGGATTGCCGCGGCGGATGTCGCGCAATGCGTCGTCGACATCATGAGCATGCAGGACATCACCGGGCATTACGCGATTCCGCTCGCGCATCCGTTCTCGGATGTGCCGCCGCCGTACGGCCGGCGACGCCGGCCGTTCGTGGCGAGCCGGCGGGCGCGGCAACACGTGTTCGATATCTACGGCGCGCCTCGCGTGCCGGCCCCCGCGACGGACGGCGGCACCGTCGCCAAGGCCGCACGGCCCGCCAAGGCCGTTCGCGCGGCCGACTTCGGTTCCGACAACCGCGCGTGGGTGCGCCCGCATCCGCTGCGCCGCCGCTGGCGGCTCACGCTGATGGCGTGCGCGTTGTTCGGCGCGACGTGCATCCTCGCGACGCATCTGGTCGACGAGCGCCAGCACGCGGCCGAGCACGACGCGGCTTACTCGGCGGCGATCGCGGCCGCGCCGACCGCGGCCGTCGCGGCGACGGAAGTCGCGCGGGCGACGGGCCACGCCGCGGAAGTCGCGATCGTGCAGGCGGATCGGGCGGCGCCGACGGATGCGCAGATGAAGGCTGCGGCGACGGTGGTGGCGGAAACCGCGTCCGCGCAAGCGCGTGCGTTGCACGTCGCGGGGAGCGGCTCGGCGGGTGAGCCGGTGGCGGTGGCGATGGCGGTTGCGTCGAATGCCGTCGTCGCGGAAGCTGCGCCGGCGCGTGCCGATCGTGCATCGTCGGCGCCCAAGCCGGTTGCGGCGCCAGCGGCGCGGCCGGCGGCGAAATCCGCCGGGGCGTCGCGCGGCAAGGCGGCGCGTCAGGCTGCGGCGAATGCGTCTGTCGCGCAACATGCGGCGATCGCGGCGCGTGGTGCGACGCCGCGTGCGCAGCCGGCAGCCCGCGCGGCCGATACGCCGCCGGCCACGCCGGTATCGAGTTCGGCCCAGGCCGTCGGCATGACCGCCACCGAGTTCACGCAATGGCTTGCCGCGACGCGCGATACGTCGCGGTCCGCCGCGGGCGGCACCGATCTGTCGGTCGAACTGCCGAGCCACACGCGGTTGATCGGGCACTGACCGGCGAGCGTCGCGCGGCGTATATCGACGGACAGACCGCACCGGCGACGCCCTGTATCGGCGTCGCTTTTCCGATTTCCATATTTCGACTATTATCGAAATATGGAAACGAATGAAACCATTGCCGCCCTCGCGGCGCTCGCGCATGAATCCCGCCTCGCGGTTTTCCGCGCGCTCGTGCAGGCCGGGCCACAAGGTATGCCGGCCGGCCGGATCGCCACGCTGCTCGACGTGCCGCCGTCGTCGCTGTCCTTTCATCTGAAAGAACTCGCGCACGCGCAACTCGTGACGAGCCGCCAGGACGGTCGCTTCGTGTTCTATTGCGCGAACTTCGACACGATGAACGGGCTGCTCGGCTATCTCACGGAGAATTGTTGCGGCGGCAATCCATGCTCGCCGGTGTCCGGCTGCTCGCCTTCCGGAAAGATCAACAGCCCCCGTCAATCTTGACGCGCATTCGCGCGCCCCGCCGATGACCACGAACGTCCTGATCCTCTGTACCCACAACTCGGCGCGCAGCGTCCTGGCCGAGGGCATGCTCAATCACTGGGCCGCGAAGCTCGGCAAGGATGTGCGGGCCTATAGCGCCGGCAGCGCGCCGAGCGGCCGGCTGAATCCGTTCGCGCTGGAAGCGCTGACGCATGCCGGCGTCGACGTCGGCGGCTATCGCAGCAAAGGCTGGGACGAATTCGTCGGCGACGGTGCGCCGGAAATGCGCGTCGTCATCACGGTGTGCGACAGCGCGGCGTCGGAGACGTGCCCGTACTGGCCCGGCAGCCCGGTCAACGTGCATTGGGGCTACGCCGATCCGTCGAACGCGACGGGCGGCGACGAAGGCAAGCGTCTCGCCTTCGAACTGACACGGCAAGCGATCGGTTACCGGATGCTGCAGTTGCTGGCGCTGCCGCTCGACCGCATGAGCGACGATGCACTCCGGGCCGCGCTGATCGAGATTGCGCAACACTGATCGCACGCTGCGATGCGCCGAGACGCGCAGCCGCCCACGACTACAAGACCGACGCTCGTCCGATGAATACGTCCAACATCACGCCGCCCGGTACGGCGGTCGCGAAACCCGCCATCAACTTCTTCGAACGCTATCTGTCCGTCTGGGTCGCGTTATGCATCGTCGCGGGCATTGCCCTCGGCCAGTCGCTGCCCGGCCTGTTTCAGGCGATCGGCCGGATGGCGTATGCGCGGGTCAATCTGCCGGTCGGGCTGCTGATCTGGGTGATGATCATCCCGATGCTGGTCAAGGTCGACTTCGGCGCGCTGCACGAGGTGCGTCGGCATGTGAAAGGCATCGGCGTCACGCTCGTCGTGAACTGGCTCGTCAAGCCGTTCTCGATGGCGTTTCTCGGCTGGCTCTTCATCCGCCACCTGTTTGCACCGCTGCTGCCGGCGGAACAGCTCGACAGCTATATCGCCGGGCTGATCCTGCTGGCGGCCGCGCCGTGCACGGCGATGGTGTTCGTGTGGAGCCGGCTCACGGGCGGCGATCCGCTGTTCACGCTGTCGCAGGTCGCGCTGAACGACAGCATCATGGTGATCGCGTTCGCACCGCTGGTCGGCCTGCTGCTGGGGATGTCGGCCATCACGGTGCCGTGGGCGACGCTGGTCACGTCGGTGGTGCTCTACATCGTCATTCCGGTGATCCTCGCGCAGATTCTGCGCAAGCGGCTGCTCGCGAACGGCCAGGCCGCGTTCGATGCCGCGATGATCAGGATCGGCCCGTGGTCGATCGCCGCGCTGCTGGCCACGCTCGTGCTGCTGTTCGCGTTCCAGGGCGAAGCGATCCTGAGGCAGCCGCTGGTGATCGCGCTGCTCGCGGTGCCGATCCTGATCCAGGTGTTCTTCAACTCGGCGCTTGCGTACTGGTTCAATCGCGCGGTCGGCGAAAGGCACGACATCGCGTGTCCGTCGGCGCTGATCGGCGCATCCAATTTTTTCGAACTGGCGGTCGCGGCCGCGATCAGCCTTTTCGGCTTTCATTCCGGCGCAGCACTGGCCACCGTCGTCGGCGTGTTGATCGAGGTGCCGGTGATGTTGCTGGTCGTGCGCATCGTCAACCGGTCGGAGGGCTGGTACGAGTGCCGGGTTCGAGATCACGAGAGAACCGCCCCATGACCGACTCCCTGAACGACCTGCCGCAACTCGACGCCACGCTGTTTCGCGTGCCGGACGTCGGGCAACTGCGGCCTGCGGCGCCATCCACGCATCCGCCGCGGTTCCTGCTGCTGTATGGTTCGCTGCGCGAGCATTCGTTCAGCCGTCTGCTGATCGAGGAAGCCGCGCGATTGCTCGCGGCGATGGGCGCCGAAGTGCGCGTGTTCAATCCGAGCGGCCTGCCGCTGCCCGACAACGCGCCCGACAGTCATCCGAAAGTGGTCGAGCTGCGCGAGCTCGTGATGTGGTCGGAAGGGATGGTGTGGTGTTCGCCGGAACGGCACGGCGCGATGACCGGAATCATGAAAGCGCAGATCGACTGGATTCCGCTGTCGGTCGGTGCCGTCCGGCCGACGCAGGGCAAGACGCTCGCGGTGATGCAGGTGAGCGGCGGCTCGCAGTCGTTCAACGCGGTGAACCAGATGCGCGTGCTCGGGCGCTGGATGCGCATGCTGACGATCCCCAACCAGTCGTCGGTGGCCAAGGCGTTCATGGAATTCGACGAGGCGGGGCGCATGAAGCCGTCCGCGTATTTCGATCGCGTCGTGGACGTGATGGAAGAACTCGTGAAGTTTACGCTGCTCACGCGCGATGTTGGTCCCTATCTGGTCGATCGGTATAGCGAGCGGAAGGAAAGCGCGGAAGAACTTTCGAAACGCGTCAATCAAGCGCGTATCTAGCATCGCCATCGAATGAACGCGGGGGCGATCGGGCACGTTCCGGTGCGGCGCATCGGGCTTGTGCGAGCGTGTTGGGCGCAGGGATTGATGTCACCGCAAACCGGGGTGGAACCATGGCACTTCTTCGTCAAGCGACCGAATCCGATCTGACCTCGATCGAGGCGCTGCTTCGTGCCAGCGGTTTGCCGACCGCCGGCGTCGCCGTGCACCTGCCGCATTTTGTCGTTGCCGGTGGGGTATCCGGCATCGTGGGGTGTGGTGGCATCGAATTCCACGGACGCCATGCGCTCATTCGCTCGATCGCTGTCGTCGAACACGCGCGTCGCGCCGGGGTAGGGCGGCTGCTGGTAACGCGCTTGCTCGCGCAATGCCGCGCGCATGCCGTCCAGTCGGTCGGGCTGTTGACCACGACGGCGGAAGACTACTTCGCCGGGCAGGGTTTCGTCCGTATCGCCCGCGAAGCGGTGCCGGAGCCGTTGCTGGCGTCCAGCCAGTTTCAGGGTGTCTGTCCGGGATCGGCCGTCGCGATGCTGATGGTCTGCGACGACAAAATCAGACTCGACTGATTCCCTTCCCGGTTCACATTCCCGACAATCAAGTTTCTGCGGCCCGGCATACCCCCGTGTGCCGGATCATGGAGATATCTCCTCTTTGCGGCCGGTCTTCTCGACTGGCCGCTTTTTTATTCCCGTTCGTTACCGGAGAGCACGATCGCGATGCAGCTCGACCGCCTGATCCCTGAAATCCTGTTCGGCTTCACGGGCCTGATCGGCATCATCAACCCGTTCGGCATGGCGTTCGTGTTTCTCGAACGCACGCAATCGCTGAGCGAAGCCGAGCGCGCGATCCTGTCGAAGCAGCTCGCGACGAACGTGTTCTTCACGCTGCTCGTGATCTTCTTCGTCGGCGCGCCGGTGCTGAACTTCTTCGGGATCTCGATGGAGGCGTTGCGGATCGGCGGCGGCTTCGCGGTGGCGGTGGCCGGCTGGTCGATGCTGAACGCGCCGGACGTCCCGGCCGGCGGCGACGTCGCCATGCATGGCGACGATCTGCAGAAGCTGATGTCGCGCGCGTTCTTTCCGCTGACGGTGCCGCTGACGATCGGCCCCGGCTCGATCGCGGCCGGCATCGCGCTGCATGCCAATCGTGCGCATACGGCGAGCGATTACCTGGTGTCGGGTGTCGTGTCGGTGGCGGTCGCGGCGCTCGTCGCGTTCGCGATCTGGCAGATCTACAGCCGCGCGACGACGCTCGCGCGCTATCTCGGCAGCGAAGGGACGAAGGTCGCGATGCGCGTGTCCGCGTTCCTGCTGCTGTGCGTGGGCGTGCAGATCATGCTGACGGGCTTGGCCGCGTTCGTGCAGATGCTGGGCGGGCAGGCGGGGTGAGAAGCGGGCGCTTTCACGGTTTGTGTCGGCGCCCGATAAAAAAGCCGCTCCGTCAGGGAGTGGCCGGTTGCGTTACATCAGCTTCGCTTGTACTCGCGCAATCCCCTGCAGCGCACATGCTTCGTCGAGATGCCCGCCCGGCGCACCGCCGACACCCACGGCGCCGATCACCTCATCGCCGGCCTTGATCGGCACGCCGCCGCCGAGCACCAGGAAGCCGTCGATGGCCGCCATCTGCGCGGCGGCCGGGTTCTTCTGCAGGTTCGTGGCCAGCGTGGCGGTCGGCGTTTTCGTCGACAGCGCGGTATAGGCCTTGCGCTTCGACGCATCCACGGTATGCAGCCCCGCGTTGTCGCCGCGCAGCACCGCGCGTTCGATACCGCTGCGGTCGACCACCGTGACCGCCACGTCGTAGCCGCTGGCCGAGCATGCCTGGATCGTTTGCTGCGCGATGTCGGCGGCGAGATTCAACGGCAGGTTTTTCTCGTGAAGCACCTGGGCGGAAGCGGCGGTCGTCAGCGTGGCGGCGACGAGCGTCGCGAGGGTAGCGCGAATGATCATGTGAACTCCTCGATGAAATGACGGATGCGAGCGGGGCATTGGGCGGGCGGTTTCATGCGAACTTTCTTGAAAACCGCCGGCGCTTGCGACCGATGCGCAGGCCGTTACGGCCCGGGGCGATCGGTCGCGGTCGTCCGCTCGATGAGTTCAGTGTCGGCCAGCGGGAAGGGAAGCTGAATAGGACAGGGCTTATTCTTGCCGCGGCTATCGCGCGTCGCGGCCTTTGGCGGACACGCGGCCGTGCGCATGAGTATCCGCCGCACGTTGCACGGGGAGCGCTCCGCCGCAATGCGGGCAGCACGGCCCGTCGCCGTCGGCCGGCCGCGCGTTCGCCCTGTTGCGCTCCATCGCCGATGCAACGAGTTCCGCGCCCATGATCCCGGTCGGAAACGCGATGATCCCGTAGCCGAGCAGGATCGCGCACGACGTGATCAGCCGGCCGAGCGGCGTGACGGGCGTCAGGTCGCCGTAGCCGGTCGTGCTCATCGTCACCGCCGCCCAGTAGACGCCCACCGGAATGCTCGTGATCCCGTGCTCGGGCCCTTCGACCAGAAAGATCACGGTGCCGAGAATCACGACGAGCACGAACATCCCGCCGATGAACACGAAGATCTTGCGCCGCGCGCGCGTGAGCGCCCGGATCAGCATCTGCCCTTCCTCGAGATAGATCGACAGCCCGAGGATGCGGAACACGCGCAGCAGACGCAGCAGCCGCACGTCGATCAGCGCATGCAGGCCGGGGAAGAAGAACGCGAGATAGGTCGGCAGCACCGACACGAGATCGACGATGCCGAAGAAGCTGCGCGCATACGCGACCGGCTTCTTCGCGGTGCAGAGGCGCAGCAGGTACTCGGCGGAAAACAGCAGCGTGAACGCCCATTCGGCCGCGTAGAGCGCGTGGCCGTATTGCTGGTGCAGCGCCTGCACGCTGTCGGCCATCACGACGAGCACGCTCGCGACGATGAGCGCGAGCACCGCGATGTCGAGCTTGCGCAGGAACGAAGGGCGGCGCGCGACATGCGTGACGGCATCGCGCGCCGTATCGAAGGAGGACTGGATCAGCGAAATCATGCGCCCGAGTGTACGAGCCGCGTATCGCCGGGCCTATCGGACGAGTCTGATTCCGGCGTTGCGCGTCACGCGGGCAGCACGACTCTCCACCTGCGCGGGTTTCCCGGCTCGGCGTTGAAACCGCGCGGTTTCATGTCAGCACCTTCGCGCAGCGCAGCACATGAGGCAGTGCGCTGTCCGGCACCGGCAAGCCGTCGGCGTGGCTGGTGGCCGTGCGCTCGGCGAGGAACGTATCGATCGGCGTACCCGTTTGCGTCGACGCGGTGTGGCGCCGCTTCCCGTCATCCCCGGGGCATCATTTCCCGAAGCGTTGCGTGATGGTGTCCTTCAGCCGCGCGGCGGTCAGCTCGCCCATGTGCGATTCGACGAGTTCGCCTGTCGCGTTGAAGAACAACGTGGTCGGCAGCCCGCGCGAGCCATACGCGTGCATCGCGTGCAGCGAAGGGTCGAGCAGCACGTGATCGAAGCGCAGGCTCTGCTGTTCGAGGAACGCGCGTACGGCTTGCGCGTTTTCCCCCTGGTTGAGCATCAGCACCGTGATGCCCGGATGGTCGCGCTGCGCCTGTTCGAGGATCGGCATTTCGCGGCGGCACGGCGCGCACCACGTCGCCCACAGGTTCACGACGACCGGCTTGCCGACGAAGCCGGCCGGCATCACGGGCGTCGAATCGAGTGCCTGGAGCGGCATCGCGGCAAGCGGCGGCGCGCCGCGCTGCAACGTCGTCAGCGTGCCTTGCGCGATCCCCCACGCACCGAGGCCGGCGACGATGCCGGCCAGCACCGGCCGACGCAGCGCGGGCAGGCGGCGCAGCCGCCAGGCGGCGAACACCAGCGCGGCCGCGATACCGATACGCGTGTCGAAGCCGCCATCGCCGAGCGCGACGATCGCGCGCGGCGACGCCGCATAGTCCGGCCACCATTGCGCGACATAACCGGCCCGCGCCGCAATCAATCCGAGCAGCAGCACGTCGAGGATCAGGCTCGACGCGGTCTTGTGATGCCCGTCGGGCGGACGGCGCTGGATGAAGCGCGCGACGAGCCACGCCAGCAGCGCGGCGATGGCTACCGCGACGACGCGGATCGAGAAGGGACCGATGCTCAGCATGAGAGAGGGAAGAGTGGACGTGATCGAGCGGGACGGGAGAGCCGGTGGTCCGCCGCGGCGATCGAGCCGTCGACGGTCGTGCGGCGTTTCGACCGGTTGCCGCGCATGGGGGTTCCGTCGGAGAACGTAACGGCGTGTTGCGGATCGCGACAGGCGCCCGGGCAGCTCAGGCGTGCGCGATGTTCACGCCAGCGTACCGCGAATCAGACCGGTCCGATGGTCAACGGCATACCGTTCATCAACAATATGCAGGCCGGTCTGGTGTGGTGTCCGCCGGTATCCCGCCTAGGGATCTCTCCTTGACGGCCGCTCCGCTTCGGAGCGGCCGCTTTTTATCGACATGCGTGCGCGCGTGAATGCCTTGTGGCGGTCGGTGGGCGCGGCCGCACTCCGATGCATATCGGCTGATTTAACGGAATAGGACCGCTGCCAGATGCGAGCACAGGGTATTCACGCGTGCGTGACATGAGCGATGACGCGGATGGCCGCTGTCGCGCCGTGCGTTGGCCGTTCGTTTCGTTCGCACGCGCGAGGCCGTGCGTTACGGGGCTTTGCCCGAACCTGCACCGCCAAGCCGATACGCGGTAAAGAACTCGTACCACGGCGACCCTTGCACGACCGGCACGCCGAGCGCGGCGGTCCGCTGTCTCAGCGCACCGAATACATCGTTGATGAGCGCATTCAGCGTCCTGTCGGGGAATGGAACCGGTTGCGTCCGCCCGGCCGCGAACGCGCCATACGCGATCGCGAGCAGGCGGGCGCGGTCGTCGGTGCCCGCGATCGTCGCGTTGATTGTTTCGACGAAGCGCGGCCGGTCTTCGTCGCGGGCTGCGGACAGGCACAGGAACACGATCGCCGAGAGTTCATGCCGGTCCTTCACCCGCAGCAGCGCGGGTAGCCGCGCAATGATCGGTTCCACGGGTTCGTCGCGCAGCGCATCGCCGAAGTCGAACACGGCGGTCATCGGGTTCGTGTCGGCTTTCAGGCGGTCGAGCGCCGGTTGTGGGGCCGACGATGCGCCGTCCTGCACCGCGGCGGGCGCGGACCGCAACGCATCGGCCACCTGCTGCGTCCACTCCGGAAAGATCATCCGCACGTTGCCGAACTGCTCGCCGCCTTCCGCGGACGGATTCCACCGATAGACGATCGTGCCGCCGCGAATGAACGGCGAATACAGATGCTCGGGCGTTTGCGGCAGCGGCCGCCGGTTGATCGGCAGCCACGCGAGCGTGAGCCAGTCGTAGCGGCCCGTCGCGGGCACCGCCGGGCTCGAACTCGCGACGACCTGCCACGTGCCGCGATTCGCATAGCGGCGGCGCGCGTCGGGTACCGGCACGGTCTGGCCTTTCGCGGTGTCGAAATACGTCGTGCCGGTGACTTTCTCTCCGCTGTCCGCGGCTGGCGTGATCGTCGAGATGACCCACGAGGCGCCGTCCGCCGAGCGGTAGTCGGACAGCTTCAGCGTCGCCACGTCGTGCACCATGCGCGTTTCCGCTGCGACGGGGCTCGGGGGGAGATGGGCAGGCGCGGCCAGGATGCTCGGCATGGATTTTCCTCGGAATCTGATACGCATCGTCGAGCGGGGGCGATGCGCGGCGGTGCGGGGCGTTTCTCGTAACTGTAGGACGTTGCTACAGGTATCGCGAGGAACCCGCCGCGCAGCGTGAGGAATGACACGCAGCCATATATTGTAGTAACATACCTACATATATGGTTTCCAGGAGTTCATCGTGACCATCACCACACTCTCGAGTCGTGAGCTCAACCAGGACGTGACCAAGGCAAAGAAGGCGACAAAGGACGGCCCCGTGTTTATCACCGACCGCGGCAGGCCTGCCCACGTGCTGCTGAGTTTCGAGGAATACCAGCGTCTCACCCGGGAGCGGCGCAACATTGCCGACTCGCTCGCCATGCCAGGTGTCGAGGACATCGAATTCGACCCGCCGCGTGCGAACGTCAAGATCAAGGAGGTCAATTTCTGATGATGTTCGTTCTCGATACCAATGTGGTTTCGGAACTCCGGAAAGTGCGGGCGGGCAAGGCGGACAGGAACGTGGCAGCCTGGTGTTCGACCGTCGATGCGTCGGTGCTGTTTGTCTCGGCGATCACGATCATGGAGCTGGAGACAGGCGTCTTGCAGATCGAGCGCAGAGATGCGGAGCAGGGCGCGCTGCTCAGGGCATGGCTTGACGGGCACGTCCTGCCCGAGTTCGCTGGTCGCGTGTTACCGGTCGATACTGCTGTCGCGCAACGATGCGCACGGCTCCATGTGCCGGACCGGCGATCCGAGCGGGACGCGCTCATTGCCGCCACGGCGATCGTGCACGGCATGACGGTCGTGACGCGCAACGTTGCCGATTTCGTTGAAACCGGTGTCGCGATCCTGAATCCGTGGGATTGAGCGAAACAACCAGCGTGCTCACGAGGGAAATCGGATGCCGCTTGCATGCAAGCGCGTGCCGATTCGCTTCGGCTTGCCATGCGCATCCTGAGCCAACGATGCATACCGGGCAGGAGTACGCATGACCGACACGAAAGCCATTACCGAACACTGGACGCGAGTCGCCGACCAATGGATCGACTGGGCCGGCAAGCCCGGCCACGATGCGTTCTGGAAATATCGCGCGGGGCTCGCCGCCTACATCGGTCGCGGCGCCGGCGTCGCGCTGGAGATCGGCTGCGGCGAAGGCCGCGTGAGCCGCGAACTGAAGGCGCTCGGCTACGACGTGACCGCGAGCGACGCGGTGCCCGCGATGCTCGACGCCGCGCGCCACGCGGATTCCGCGCATCGCTATCGGCTGGCGGACGCGGCGGCGCTGCCGTTCGACGCGGCCAGCTTCGATCTCGTGATGGCGTACAACGTGCTGATGGACCTTGACGACATGCAGGGCGCCTTGCGCGAGGCGCGCCGCGTGCTGAAGCCGGACGGCACGCTGTTCATCTCGATCGTGCATCCGTTTCGCGATCGCGGCGGCTTCGCCGGGCCGCAGCCCGATGCGCCGTTCGTGCTGACGGGCAGCTATTTCGGGCGCGAGCATTTCGACGGCGTGGAAACGCGCGACGGGCTGTCGATGCACTTCGCGGGCTGGTCGCTGCCGCTGCAGGCGTACATGGAGGCGCTGGAAGCGGCCGGGTTCGCGATCGTGTCGCTGCGCGAGCCGCCGCCCGATCATGCCGACACGGATCAGCTGAAGCAGTGGGCGCGCGTGCCGCTGTTTCTGTGGATCAAGGCGCGGCCGCTGGGGTGAGCGCGGCCGTGCTCGGGTGGATTGAATTGGGCGGACGTCAGTGCTTCTTGTCGTGATTTGCCAGCAATTCCGAGCGACCAATGATCGCTTTCGCGTTATCGGCCTGATCGGCGTCTGAAAAACCGGCGGCCTCGATGACTGGCGTGAGCGCTTTGAGTACGACCTGCGGTTTGGCGCTGCGGAGCGATCCCATTCCTTCGTTCCATGCGTGCAGCATCTGCTTGGCGATCCAATGCCATCGCGTTGCGTTTTTTGCTGCTTCGACGATATCTTTTCCCGTCGAAGGGGACTCGGCGCGAGGAATTTGGGGACGGCGCCGGAAATTGCCGCGCGCGCGTAGTACCGAACAAGGTCCGCGAAGCGTGCGGTCGTCATGTCTTCGTGCAGCAAGCTTTTCAGGTCGAGCGGATCGAGTTTGCCGCCTGGCGTACCGCTTTCGGGTGTGACGGTTACGCGGCCGATGCCGGAGCCGCCGATGATGGCCAGGAGCGAAAGATCGGTTCCGTCGAGATAAGGCCCGAACTCCTCGCGAATCACTTGAAGGAGAAATCCTTCCGGCAGATTCTGCCGGAAGAAGGGATGCAGGTCGCGAGGCCAAATCCAGGCATCATCGCGAACGGGCATGATCAAACTGGCAAAATCGGCGTCGAGGGCGTCTGCGGCGTAGCGCAATGCATAGTCGTCGGCCTGGCGATAGAGATGAGCAACGTATTTGCCCTTCACGTACACGTGAAGCCGCATGATCACGCGTCTCCCATCGTGCGCTGTTCGGCCAGCACGTCGTCTAGCGTGCGCCCGTGTCCCCGCTTCACCACGCGCAGGTCATAGCCGGCAGCCTCGAGAAGGCGAACGAGCGCGGATACGCTCATGTCGCCTCGCGCCAGCGTCTCCATGCGTGCAAGCGTCGTACGTGCGACACCGGCGTGCTCGGCCAGTTCTTTTTGTGAAAGTCCCGCGGAATGGCGAACCTCTCTCAGCATTTCTCCTACATCTGCCAATGTCGTCATTTGTAGCTCCAGGGCATCCGAAATTGCCGCGTTGACTAATATTGGAGCCCTTGTGCTACAAATTCGCATGCAGAAAAATTGTATCCCGAGGGCTACAAATCAAGACGGACAGACTGGTTTTGTGGCCCGTGGGCTACTGCGTGACGCGTCAACGCGCAGCCTTTCACTCTGCTAGACTTTTCCGCCGTCAGTCGCCGTCCGGGCCGCGCCCGGCTTCTCGTGCCATGAACGCACACCACGCGCCGAATCCGATCACCGAGGTGCTGCGCGCCTACTGGAAGGCCGATCGCCGAATGCTGCTGACGGTCGCGGCCGTCGTCGTGCTATCGAGCGTCACTGCCGTCGCCGCGCCCTATCTGTTCTCGCGCCTGATCGACGTGCTGTCGCATCGCGGCGCGCCGCACGCGCTCATGGCGGGCTTCGTGGTCTACGCGGTGCTGATGGGCCTGTCCAGCGCGCTGCAACGCGTCGTGCAGTACCTTGCCTTCATGAGTTCCGGGAATCTCGGATTCATCACCAGCACGCGCTTTTTCGAGCGCATCCTGAAGAAGACCACGGCGTTCTTCGTCGAGCACAATCCGGCGGAAATCCAGAGCGCGAACACGCGCGGGAGCCGGGCGCTGTCGGTGCTGGTGCAGCTTGCGCTGATGGACTTGATCCCCGGCACGCTGCAGATCGTCTTCACGCTCGTCACGCTGGGCGCGCTGATCAACCTCGAAGTGGCGGCCATCACCGCTGTGTATGGCGCGATCGCGGTGACGATCGCGATCGTGTCCGCGCGGCGCTCGCGGGTGTACCTCGATCGCGCGATCGAGGCCGGGCAGGAGAATGCGCGGTTCGTCGGCGGCGCGATCAACGCGATGGAAACGCTCCGGCATTTCGGCAGCCATCGCTGGATGAGCGAGCGTTTCGCGGAGAAGGCGCGCGCCGAACGCGACAACTGGCGCGCGTACGTGATGCAGCATGTCGGCTTTCTCGCGCTGCTGGGGCTCGGCCTCGCGATCCAGTTCTCGGTCACGTTCTGGCTGCTGTTGCCGCGTCATGCGGCCGGCGCGCTGTCGATCGGCGACATCGTGCTGTTCAATACGCTGCTGCTGCAACTGAACCTGCCGTTCGACATGCTCGCGCGCTCGATCGACGAGAGTGTGCGCTCCCGCGCGGCACTCGTGCCGTTCACCGCGCTATGGACGGCGCCCGAGGAGCGGCAGGTCTCGCACGCGTCGGCATTCGTGCCGCGAGAAGGGCGCATCGTGTTCGAGCGCGTCGGCTATGCGTACGGCAACGGACGCGGCGTGCGCGACGTCGATTTCGTGGCCGAGCGCGGCGGCATCACGTTCGTCGTCGGCGAAACCGGCGCGGGGAAGTCGACCGTCTTCAAGCTGGCGCTGAAATCGATCGAGCCGACCGATGGCCGCATTCTGGTCGACGGCGTCGATCTCGCGACGATCGATCGTGCCGACTGGTACGGCGCGGTGGCCGTCGTGCCGCAGGATGTCGTGCTGCTGAACGAAAGCCTGGAGGACAATATTCTGCTCGGCCGGCCGCGCGATGCGAAGCGCCTGCGCGACGCGGCCGCGAAGGCCACGATCCTGCCGTTCATCGAGGGCTTGCCGGACGGGTTTCGCACGACGGTCGGCGAGCGTGGGCTGAAACTGTCCGGCGGCGAGCGTCAGCGCATCGCGATCGCCCGCGCGCTGTACGGCGATCCGACAGTGCTGTTTCTCGACGAAGCGAGTTCCGCGCTCGACGAAGCCACCGAGCGCGACATCATGGAGCACGTGCGGCTGCTGGCCCGTGACGTCACGGTAATCGCGATCACGCACCGGCGCTCGGTCATCGGGCCGACCGACAAGGTCGTGCGGCTTGGCGCGGCACGCGAGCCGGCCTGATGCCCGTACCTCGACGACTTACCCGCGCATCGGCGGATTGAGCCGCGCGAACGCCGCCTGCCGACGATACGGGAAGTACGGATACGGCGCTTCCACCGCGCTCGCCGCATCGAGTGTCGCGACCTGCGCGTCGGTCAGCGCCCAGCCGACCGCGCCGAGGTTCTGCCGCAACTGTTCCTCGTTGCGCGCGCCGACGATCACCGACGACACGGTCGGCCGCTGCAGCAGCCAGTTCAGCGCGATCTGCGGCACCGTCTTGCCGGTTTCCTCCGCGATCGCATCGAGCGCATCGACCACGTCGTACAGGCGCGCGTCGTCGACCGGCGGCCCGTAGCTGGCCGTTTCATGCAGGCGGCTGCCCGCGGGCAGCGGCGCATTGCGCCGGATCTTGCCGGTGAGCCGGCCCCAGCCGAGCGGGCTCCACACCAGCGCACCGAGGCCCTGGTCGGCGCCGAGCGGCATCAGGTCCCACTCGTAGTCGCGGCCGACGAGCGAGTAGTACACCTGGTTCGCCACGTAGCGCGACCAGCCATGCCGGTCGGCCGCCGCGAGCGACTTCATGATCTGCCAGCCGGCGAAGTTCGACACGCCGATGTAGCGCAGCTTGCCCGCGCGCACGAGATCGTCGAGCGTCGACATCACTTCCTCGACCGGCGTGCCCGCGTCGAACGCGTGCAGTTGCAGCAGGTCGATGTAGTCGGTGTCGAGGCGGCGCAGCGCGTCGTCGACGGCGCGCACCAGCCGGGCGCGCGACGTGCCCGCGTCGTTCGGGCCGTCGCCGGTCGGCAGACCCGTCTTGGTCGAGATCAGCACCTGGTCGCGACGCCCCTTGAGCGCGGCGCCGAGCACGCGCTCGGACGCGCCGTCCGAATACACGTCGGCCGTGTCGAACAGGTTGACGCCGGCTTCGAGACAGATGTCGATCAGGCGGCGCGCTTCGTCGACGCCGGTATTGCCCCATGCACTGAACAGCGGGCCGGTGCCGCCGAAGGTGCCGGCGCCGAAGCTCAGGGCGGGGACCTTGAGGCCGGAGCGGCCGAGCGTACGGTATTCCATGTGCGGTTCCTTTCGTCGTGTGAGCGCGGCGCGGCCGCGCGTCGATCGTCAGGCGACCAATGTACCGTTTGCGCCTTTCCCGGATAATCCAGAAGATGGCGAAAATATCCTTCGGAAGGAGCGAACAATGCTGCTCGACAACCTCGCGCTGTTCCTGCGCATCGTGGAGAAGGGCGGGCTGGCCGCGGCGGGCCGCGAGGTCGGCCTGTCGCCGGCCACGGTATCCGAGCGGCTGACCGCGCTCGAGCGCCACTACGGCGCGGCGCTGCTCACGCGCACGACGCGCGCGATCAGCCTGACCGACGAGGGGCGCACGCTGGCGGACGGCGCGCGGCGCCTGCTGGCCGAGGCCGACGAACTCGAAAACCGGGTGCGGCTGGGCGTGCAGACGCTGTCGGGGCCGGTACGGCTGAGCGCACCGGCCGATCTCGGGCGCGAGCGCGTGGTACCCGTCGTCGACGCGTTCCTGGCCGAACATCCGGGTGTGACGGTCGACCTGCATCTCGGTGACGGGTATGTCGACCTCGTCGGGCAGGGGCTCGATTTCGCGATCCGCCGCGGCATGCTGGCGGACAGTTCGTTGCGCAGCCGTTCGCTCGGCCGGGCGCGGCGCGTGGTGTGCGCATCGCCTGCGTATCTCGCCGCGCATGGCACGCCCGCACATCCGGACGAACTCGCTTCGCACGACTGCATCGTGATGCGCTTCGGCCAGGAGCTGTATGCCGAATGGCCGTTCAGCATCGACGGCGTCTTGAAGCGGGTGGTGGTGCGCGGTCGGCGCGTCGCCAACGACGGGGCGCTCGTGCGCGCGTGGTGCATCGCGGGGCACGGCGTCGCGCTGAAGTCGCTGGTCGACGTCGAACGGGATCTGGCCTCGGGCTTACTCGTCGAGATCCTTCGCGACTTCTCGCCGGGTGAAGTCGATCTGCAGATCGTCTATCCGGGCAGCGTCGCGCAGCCGCGGCGCGTGCGGGCGTTGATCGACCGGCTGGCGGAGGCGCTGGCGTAGCAGCACGTTGCCTGCGCGCGGCCTGCGAGACGTTGCAACGACGATTCAGCCGCGATCGCAGCGAATGCCGAAGGTGCATACCGACGAACGACATCACGCACGAAAATCGTTCTTCAAATCATTTGCCCACATTTCGTCATTTAGCTAATATTCAAAACGTCAAACGAATCCGAATCCCGATGGACGACGTCACTCGCATCAGCGCCCTGGCCAACGAAAGCCGTCTGGCCGTGATGCGCTGGCTCAGGCAGCCGCGCAAGCATTTCCCGCCGCAGCCGCATGGCGACTTCGACGAGCTCGGCGTGTGCTGTACGTACATCACCGAGAAGCTCGGCATCGCGCCGGCCACGACCACGCGCCACATGCGCATCCTCGCGGATGCCGGCCTCGTGCAGGCGACCCGCGTCGGCAAGTTCACGTACTACAAGCGGATCGACGGCGCGCTGCAGCAGCTCGGCCGCGATCTCTCGCAACTCTGACCCTGACCGAGGCACCCGACATGGACGAACTGGCACTGCTGGCCGACGCCGACCGGCGCGCGCACGCGTATCTGGCAGCAACGAACGAACGGCGCGCGTTTCCCGATGCGGCAGCACTCGCCGGCCTCGCCGCGTTCGACGAGCCGCTGCCCGATACGGGCCGCCCGGCGGACGACGTGCTGCGCCTGCTGGACGAGCACGGTACGCCCGCGACGGTCGCATCGAACGGCCCGAACTACTTCGGCTTCGTGATCGGCGCGACGCTGCCGGCCGCGGCGGCGGCCGAGCGGCTGATGCTCGCGTGGGACCAGTGCGCGTCGTCGTACGCGAATTCGCCGGTCGCCGCGACGCTCGAGCGCCAGGCCGCGCGCTGGGTCGTCGATGCGCTCGGACTGCCCGAAGGCAGCGCGGTCGGCTTCGGCACGAGCGCGACGGCCTGCACGCTCGTCGCGCTGGTGGCCGCGCGGCGGGCGCTGCTCGCGCGCAAGGGCTGGGATATCGATGAAGACGGCCTGATCGGTGCGCCCGAGGTGAAAGTCGTGATCTCGGCGCTTGCGCACATCACGGTGAAGAAGGCGCTGCGCGTGCTCGGCTTCGGGATGAAGCGCATCGTCGTCGCGCCGGTCGATACACACGGCCGGATCGACCCGGCGCAGTTGCCGCCGCTCGACGACATGACGATCTTCTGCGTGCAGGCGGGCGAAGTGAACACCGGCGAGTTCGATCCGTTCGCGGCATTGATCCCGCCTGCGAAGGCGGCCGGCGCATGGGTGCACGTGGACGGCGCGTTCGGCCTGTGGGCGCGGGCCTCGTCGAAGCGTGCATTGACGGACGGCATCGACGGCGCGGACAGCTGGACGACCGACGGTCACAAATGGCTCAACACGCCGTACGACGGCGCGATGGTGATCTGCCGCGACGCGGCCGCGCTCGCCACCGCGATGAACAGCGACGCGGTCTACCTGAGCGGCGCGCAGGATGCGCAGAAGAACCTGAACCTCGAATTCTCGCGACGCGCGCGCGGCATTCCCGTATGGGCCGCACTGCGCTCGCTCGGCCGCGCCGGCGTGGCGACGATGGTCGAGCGGCATTGCGCGCAGGCGGCGCGCGTCGCGGACGGCTTGCGTGCGGCCGGCTACGACGTGTTGAACCGCGTCGTGCTGAACCAGGTGCTCGTGCGCGCCGGCACCGACGAGGAAACGGCGGCGATCCTCGAAGCCGCGCAGGCGTCGGGCGACGTGTGGTTCGGTGCGACGGTGTGGCAAGGGCGGCCCGCGTTCCGGATCAGCGTATCGTCGTGGCGCACCGAGGACGCGCACGTCGATCGGCTCGTCGCGTTGCTGACGAAGCTGCGCGGCGTGCACGTGGGTTGAGCGTCACACGTCGTCCGTGGTCGTAACGGTTGCGCAAGCAACGTTATGACAGTCGATGAAGTGCGATGCGCCCGGCGGGATCGCGACACCTCCGCAAGCGTGAAAATATCGGACAATAGCCGCTGCGCGGGCCGCGCCGGCATCGCGTCCAACAGAAAACAGCAGCATTCACGCTTGCGAGATCCCCATGTCGACTCCCTTTCCCCGGGAACTGCTGAAGGCCGCCGATATCGCGAAGATGGAACCATCGCGCGAGGTGCATTCGCTCAATCCCAATGCCGTGCGTCTGAAGCGGCAGCTCAGCGACCTGACCGGCCTGACGCAATTCGGCGTTCATCTGCTCATGCTGATGCCCGGCCACGAATCGGCCGAATATCACCGTCACCTGTACGAAGAGGAATTCGTGTACGTGCTGTCCGGCACCGGCACGGTGACGATCGGCGAGCACGCCAGTGAAATCGGGCCCGGCGATTTTCTGGGCTTTCCGCGCGGCGGCGAAGCGCATACGGTGCAGAATACCGGCGATGCGCCGCTGCAGTTGCTCGTCGGCGGGCAGCGGCTCGAACATGACGTGTGCGAATACCCGCGCGTCGGCAAGCGGCTTTATATCGCGGGCGAGCTCGAGGATTATGTCGAGCTGCAGCGATCCAGCGAATGATTCGCTTCTCGCAAGCAGGAGCGACCACGGATTCCATATAAAAATCGAATCAACCGCCTTTTGTTTAGATAAACAAAATAAAAATTCGTAAAAACACGGGGTAGAGAAAACGCGTTTATTTGGGCACGCTGGTGCCCATTGTCCGTTCCCGGGCGCCGGTATTTCGACATGCCGGCACATCCTTTTCCGGACACCGGCATACGGAAATAAATACACGCGCCCGGCATTTTCGACCGACTGCCCGGGTAGGCGACAAGTCACGAAAAGATTCCTGATTGAAAGCTAAGTAGTTCGAACCAATGGCTTGATTCAAGAACGAAACGGAGACAGGCGATGTCGAGGAACTGGGGGTTGGGAGCGGCGCTGCTGGCGCTGTGCGTGGCCGTGGCTTCATGTGGCGGCGATGGCGATTCGCCGGCGGCCGTGGCGGCAAACATGTCGACGTCTGCGCAGTCGCAGGGCAACGAAGACGGCAACGGCGGCAACGGCAACAGCGGCAACGGCAACAGCAACGATAACGACAACGAACGCGGCAACGGCACCGAAGCGTCGAAGAAAAACGCCGACATGCGCGTTGTCCAGTACGTCAACCCGCTGATCGGCACCGACTACGCGACCGACCAGCCGGCCGACCCGGTCGGCTCGGGTCTCGGCGGCGGCACGTTCCCCGGGCCGACGGTGCCGTTCGGGATGATGCAGTGGAGCCCGATGACACCCACAGCGCAATACGACGGGCGCAAGGGCGACGGCTCAGGCTTCTCCGGCGGCTACTGGTACGGCGACGCGTCGATCACCGCATTCAGCATCCTGCACCTGAGCGGCACCGGCTGCTGGGCGAATGGCGGCTATCTGAACGTGATGCCGCAGCTCGCGCCCGGCGACGCCGGCACGCCAGCCGCGTTCGATCACGCGAATGAAACCGCGCAGGCCGGCTATTACGGCGTCACGCTCGGCAACGGCATCAAGGCCGAACTGACGACGACGGTGCGCACCGGCTTCGCGCGCTTCACGTACCCGGCGCTCGCGCAGGGCCAGCAGGCGACGATCGCGATCGATCCGACCGTGCTGAACAACCGCGCGCAAGGCACGACGAGCGACACGGTCAGCCAGGTCGACGATCGCGCGCTGTCGGGCACGATCGCGGGCGGCGGCTTCTGCTGGGCCGGACATGCGGTGCCCGTCTACTACTACGCGGAATTCAGCCGGCCGTTCGCGGCGAAGCCGGCGCTGTCGAACGACCACCCCGTCACGCTGACGTTCAATGTCGACAGCAAGCATCCGGACGTGATGATGAAGCTCGGCATCTCGTTCGTCAGCGAAGCGAATGCGAAGGCGAACCTGCGTGCGGAGAATCCGGAAACGGATGCGCGAGGCGACCGGAACTGGCGTTTCGACAAGGTGCGCCGCGCGGCGAGCGCCGCATGGAATGCCCGCCTGAACGCGATCCAGGTCACGGGCGGCAGCGATGCCGACAAGACCAAGTTCTATACCGCGCTGTATCACGCGTCGCTGCATCCGAACGTGTTCAACGACGTGAACGGCCAGTATCCGGATTTCTATGCGTCGAACGACGCATCGAGCGCGCCGACGCGTCAGGTCGAAAACGGCCGCACGATGTATGCGAATTTCTCCGGCTGGGACATCGACCGCTCATTCATCCAGTTGCAGGCGTTGCTCGATCCGGTGCGCACGAGCGACATCGTGCAGTCGCTCGTGCTCGATGCAAAGGCCTGCGGCGCGTTCCCCCGCTGGGCGTACTTCAATACGGAGACGGCCGTGATGCCTGGCGACGCGGGTTCGATCATTGCGGCGAACGCGTATGCGTTCGGCGCGACGCACTTCGATACGCAGGCCGCGCTGTCGATCATGAAGTCCAGCACCGCGCCGGGCGCCGCGTGCGCCGGCACGCCGGTGATGGGCAGCCGCGCGGACTACGACAACCTCGGCTACGTGCCGGCGTCGGGCAGCGGCGACAACCAGACCGCGTCGAACACGCTCGAATACGCGCTGCGCGATTTCGCGGTGTCGCGCTTCGCGACGGCGCTCGGCGACACGGCGACCGCCAGCACGCTGCTGAAGTCGAGCGGCAACTGGCAAAACCTGTTCGATCGCAGCGCGATCCAGCCGAAGACGTCGGCCGGCGCGTGGGTCACCGACGGGTCGGGCTTCATGGAAGGCAATTCCGAGCAGTACACGTGGTACGTGCCGCACGACCTCGCCGGCGTGATCGCGCAGGCGGGCGGCGCCGAGTCGGTCGTCAAGCGGCTCGACACGTTCTTCACGCACCTGAACATCGGCACCGAGCAGCCGTATTTCTACGTCGGCAACGAAGTGACGATGGCGGTGCCCTGGGTCTACGCGTGGGCCGGTGCGCCGTCGCATACGCAGCGCGTGCTGCATGCGTCGCTCGCGAACGAGTTCGGCGCCGGCGCGGCCGGGCTGCCGGGCAACGACGATCTTGGCGCGCTGTCCGGCTGGTACGTGTGGGCCGCGCTCGGTCTCTACCCGGTCGTGCCGGGCGTGAGCGGCGTCGCGCTGTCGAGTCCGCAGTTCGAGAAGATCACGGTGCGCGTCGGCCAGCAGGACGGCAGCTACCGTCTACTGCACATCGCCGCGCCGGGCGCGGGTTCGGGCGACAGCGCATCGTTCTACGTGAAGTCGCTGACGCTGAACGGCACGTCGTGGCCCGCCGCGTGGCTGCCGCTCGAGCACATCGCGAAGGGCGGGAAGCTGACGTATGCGATGACGGCGGATGCGAGCGCCGCGACGTGGGGCACCGATGCGGCCGCGATGCCGTCGTTCCCGCAGCCGGCCGGCACTCGGTAAGCCGGAGGCGTAACGAGTGGTTCTTGCCGACAGAATCGACGCAGAGAGAGGGAGGGACGAACGGATGAAGCTACGTCACGTGGTGGGTATCGGGTGCCTTGCCGTGTTGTCGGGATGCGGGGGCGATCAGGGTTCGACGGACGCGAGCGTGCTCGCGCAGATGTCGAACGCACAGGGCAACCAGAACGATCAAGGCAACCAGAACGGCCAGGGTGATCAGAACGACCAGGGCGAGCACGGCGACGCCCGCAAGCGCGCCGTGCTGCGCAGCGTCGATCCGATGATCGGCACGGCGAACCTCGACATCAATGCGGACTGGAGCAGCGGCGTGCGCGGCCACGGCCACGTGTATCCGGGCGCGACCGTGCCGTTCGGGATGGTGCAGCTCGGGCCGGACACGACCGGCGGCGCACATACGCTGCCGTGGAACTGGGATCGTACGTCGGGCTACCAGTACGACGATCCGTTCATCACCGGCTTCACGCATACGCACCTGTCGGGCACCGGCATCGGCTCGGGCGGTGAAGTGCGGTTCCTGCCGACGCTCGCGCCGGTCGACACCGCGACGCTGGCCAAGGTCGCCGCCGATGCGTCGATCACCTACGACGCGTCGTTCAGCCACGACGACGAAACCGCGAGCCCCGGCTATTACCGCGTGAAGCTGGCGCCGGTCGGCAGCGGCAACACGCCGTGGAACGTGCAGGGCGCGAAGATTCTCGCGGAGATGACGGCAACCACGCACGCGGGCGTGCATCGCTACACGTATTTCCCGAGCGCGGCGAGGCAGAAGCGCAGCATGATCGTCAGCATCGACAACCCGATCGGCGGCTCGACCGCGAGCGGCAAGATCCAGGTCGTCGACGCGCAGACGATCGCCGGCTGGCAGTTCACGAACAACTGGGCGAACGACAAGCCGACGTATTTCGTCGCGCGGTTTTCGAAGCCGTTCGATACGCAGCACGTCGCGTTCAGCGCGGACGGCTTCAAGGCGTACCTGACGTTCGCCGACGGCGGTAATGGCGGCGCGGTCACGGTGAAGGTCGGCATCTCGCCGTCGAGCATCGCGGATGCGCAAGCCAATCTGGCGGCGGAAGTGGGCACGAAGTCGTTCGACCAGGTGCGCGGCGCGGCGGAGCGCGTGTGGAGCGCCGCGCTCGACCGGGTCCGGATCAAGGGCGGCACTGCCGACCAGCGGACGATGTTCTACACGTCGCTGTACCGCACGATGCTCGCGCCGACGGTCTACAACAACGCGGACGGCAGCTACGTCGGCATGGATTCGTCGAACGACGGCACGACGTCGCCGCCGACCACCAGCAAGCATGCGAACCCGGGCTTCGACTATTCGTCGACGTTCTCGCTGTGGGACACGTTCCGCGCCGAGGCGCCGCTGATGACGCTGGTTCAGCCCGAGCGCGTCGACGGCTGGGTCAAGTCGCTGCTCACGCAGTTCGCGCAGAACGGCAAGGGCGAACTGCCGGTGTGGCCGCTCGCGCAAACGGAAACCTTCACGATGGCCGGCCACCCGTCGATTCCGATGATCGCGGATGCGTACCTGAAGCACCTGACGAGCGCGGGCATCGATGACATCTGGACCGCGTTGACGACCACGCAGCGCGCGAGCGCGCACGGCTTCGACCAGTATCGCCAGCGCGGCTACGTCCATGCGGGCGACAACGCATCGGTGTCGACCACGCAGGACTATGCGTTCGACGACTGGGCGACGGCCGCGGTCGGCAAGGCGGCCGGCAAGGGCACGGCCGACTACCAGCCTTATCTGACGCGCAGCCAGAACTACCGGAACGTGTTCAACCCGGTGCCGAACAACGGCTGGAAGTTCTCGCAGCCGAAGGACGCGCAGGGCAACTGGGTCGCGGGCTTCGATCCGACGGCCGCCGAGAAAACCGACTTCTCCGAATCGAATTCGTGGGTCGACACATGGAACATCTTCCACGACTTCCCGGGTCTCGTCGCGCTGCTCGGCGGCAAGAGCCAGTTCGTCGCGCAGCTCGACCGCACGTTCGATCCGGCCAACCCGCTGACCTTCCAGTACAACCAGGGCTTCCCGGACCTGACCGGCCGCAGCGGCCAGTTCTTCGCGGGCAACGAACCGGCGAACCACCTGCCGTACCTGTACGACGTCGCCGGCATGCCGTCGAAGACGCAGGACCGCGTGCGCACGGTGATGGACGACATGTACTCGCTGACGCTCACGGCCGGCGATCGTGCATTGCTGAGCAGCGACAGCCTGAAGGCCGCGCTGAACGATCCACGGCGCGTGCGCGATGCGGCGATTCCCGGCAACGACGACTGCGGCCAGTTGTCCGCATGGTACGTGCTGTCCGCGCTCGGCATCTATTCGCTGAATCCGGTGGGCGGCGTGTTCTATTTCGGCACGCCGCTGTTCGAGGAAGCATCGATCGACATCCCGGCCGCATCGGGCGGCGGGGCCGGCGGCGCATTGAAGTTCGGCGACGCGCGACGCTTCACGATCACCGCGCATACGGCGTCCGGCGCCGCGCCGTCGTCGGTCAATCGCTACGTGCAGTCGGTCAGCCTGAACGGCACGCCGCTGCATCGGCCCTACATCACCTATGACGAGATGAGGGCCGGTGGCAGGCTCGATTTCGTGATGGGCTCGACGCCGAACGATGCGTGGGTCAGTCAGTGGAACGGTCAGGACCCGAACAGCGCGCTGGGGCCGTCGCTATTGGCGACCGGCGGCACGGCCCGCGCACAGTAGCAGCACGTGCGCCGTCATGGCGCGCCGGTAGCGCAGCCCGATTCATCGGGCAGCGCCGCCGGCATGCAGGAAGGGGCCGGATCGATTGCGCTTCGGTCCTGTGCCCCGTCGCGCTTATGATGCGGGAACGCCACTGACAGGGTTCCACGCCATGGACGCGCCGCTTCCGCCGATGTCTGCCCCGATTGCCGAAACGGCACCTGAAACCGAAACCGCCGGCGAGCCGCGCGCGGCGCGCGTGCATCGGCCGGTCGCGCTCGTCACCGGCTCGACGTCGGGGATCGGCGCGGCCGTCGCACGGCGTCTCGCGGCCGACGGCTACGCAGTCATCCTGCATTCGCGCAGCTCGGCCGACACCGGGCGGGCGATGGCACGCGAACTCGGCGGCGCATATGTGCAGGCCGATCTCGCCGACGATGCCGAGCGCGTGCGGCTGATCCGCGATGCGCTCGCCGTGCACGGGCGGCTCGACGTGCTCGTCAACAACGCGGGCGCCAGCCGCGTGATTGCGCATGACGACCTCGCGGCCGCCACACCCGACGTGTGGCGCGAGATGCATGAAATCAACGTGATCGCGCCGTTCCGGCTGGTGGCCGAAGCGGAGGCGGCGCTGCGCGAAGCGGCGTCGCACGGGCGGGCCGGGTGCGTCGTGAATGTCAGCTCGCATGCGGGCGTGCGGCCGAAGGGCGCGTCGATTCCGTATGCGGCCGCGAAGGCCGCGCTCAATCACACGACGCGGCTGCTCGCCCGCACGCTCGCACCGGCGATTCGCGTCAACGCGGTCGCGCCGGGGCTCGTCGACACGCCGCTGACCGCCGACTGGACGGACGCGCAGCAGCTCTGGCGCGAGCGCGCGCCGATGCGTCGCGCGGCGACGCCGGACGATATCGCGCAGACGGTCGCGATGCTCGTCGCCTCCGATTACGTGACGGGCGAGATCGTGATGCTCGACGGCGGGTTGAACCTGACTTGATGGGGTGACGGGCGACGGCTGACGCGGTGAACCGGCGGCGCGCGCATCGTATGCGCCGCCGCCGGGGGTTGTTCGAGCGGGCGATCGATCAGCCGAGGTTCGACCGCAGCCGTGCGAGCGCCTGATCGTGCGTGCGCTCGAACTTCAGCGGCGTGACCGAGATATACCCTTCGCCCAGTGCGACCGTTTCCGAATCCGCATCGTCGTCGCGCGGTGCACGCGCGAGCTTCAGCCAGTGATAGTCGATCTCGCGCGGATCGCGTCCCGACACGATCTCGACGCCCTGCAGCGTGCCGGCGCCCTGGTTCGTCACCTTCAGGCCGCGCACGTCGTCGGCCGGCCGCGGCGGGAAATTCACGTTGAGGCACGCGTCGCTGTCCCAGCCGGCCGCGACGAGCCGGCGGACGACGTCCGGTGCATGCGCGAGCGCGGTGCCCCACGGCACCGCGTTGCGATCGGTGAAGGCCTGGCTCAGCGCGATGGCCGGCACGCCGACCAGCATGCTCGTCATCGCCGCGCCGACCGTGCCGGAAAACACCGTTTCGGTGCCGAGGTTCGCGCCGCGATTCACGCCGGACAGCACGACGTCGGGCCGCGCGCCCTTCATCAGGTGGCTGACCGCGATCGCGACGCAGTCGCCGGGCGTGCCGCGCACCGCGAAGCGGCGCTCGCCCTTGCGATGCACGCGCAGCGGTTCGTGCAGGCTCAGCGAATGCGACGTGCCGCTCTGGTCTTCGGCTGGCGCCACGATCCACACTTCGCGGGCGAGTTGCGTGGCGACCTGTTCGAGTATGTCGAGGCCGGGAGCGTCGAATCCGTCGTCGTTGGTGAGCAGGACACGGTCGAACAACGGGCGGGTTGCTTGCATCGGAACGATCCTCGTGAAGGGCAATGACAGGGGAAGTACGGCATGTCGCAAGCCACAAGGCTAGCACTCCGGCGTGAGGGGCGTCGTGTCGCGCCCGTGGCGCCGGTCGGCGCGGACGTGAAAACGGGCGCATCGTGCGCCCGTTCGTCGTGTCGTGGAATGTGCGTGCCGGTGTGGCGGGCCGGAACCGTTCAGCCGAGCAGGTAGCGCAGCAGGCCGGCCGACACGACGCCGACGATGACGGTCGGCAGGATCGACAGGCGCGTCGCCGCGATGAGCGTGATCGCAAGCGCGAGCAGGTCGGCCGGGCGCGTCGACACGAAGGCCGGCGCGATCACCGAGATCAGCACGCAGCCCGGCACGTTCTCCATCACCGACGCCATCCGCGGGCTCAGCGTGCGGTTGCGCAGCAACACGTAGCCGAGGATGCGCGACAGGTAGGTGGTCGACGCCATCAGCACGATCGTCGCGACAGTGCCGAAATCCGGAAGCTCAGGCATCGCGCGGCTCCCACAGCAGTGCGGCGATCAGCCCCGCGCAGGCGCCGGCCGCGACGTACCACGCGCCGGGCAGCGCGAGATGGGTAGCCGCCGCGACGACGAGGCTCACGAACCACGGACCGCTCGCGCGCACCCCTTTCCACATCCCGCGCAGCAGCACCAGAAACACGGCCGTGAACGCCATGTCGAAGCCGTACTGTTCGACGTCGCCGATCGTCGGGCCGACCGCCGCGCCGAGCGTCGTCATCGAGATCCACGTCAGGTAGAGCCCGATGCAGATGCCCGCGTAATAGGGCACGCTGATGTGCGTGGCCGAGCGCTCGCGCGCGTCGGCGAGCGACATCGCCCAGCTCTCGTCGCACATGAAGAACAGCGCGACGAACGCGCGGCGGCACGGCAGGCGGCGGATATACGGCTCGAACGCGGCGCCCATCAGGATGTGGCGCGAATTCACGAGGAACGACATCGCGACGATCAGCGCGATGTGCGGCGGCGACGTCCACAGATGGATCGCCGCGAATTCGGAGCCGCCGCCGAAGTTCAGGCCCGTCATCATCGGCACCTCGAACAGGCTCAGCCCTTTCTGCGCGGCCTGCGCGCCCAGCACCAGCGCGAACGGCACGAAACCCAGCATGACGGGCAGCGCCGCGCGCAAACCGCGACCCATCTCGGCGACATAGGCGGGCTTGTCGCGAAGCCCGGACGACGTTGAAACGCTACTGCTCATCACTCCTCCTTCGGGGGAGGGATTGTCTGCTTTTTTGACTCGAATCGGGTTGCGTTGTCGCCAGATTTTTCTCAAAATTTGGCATCGAACGCGTGATACGCGAATTTTTTGGAATCGGATGCCACATGAAGCTTGACGCTATCGACCGCCGGATCCTGAGCGCGCTGCAGCGCGACGGCCGCATGCAGAACGTGGAACTCGCGCACGAGGTCGGGCTGTCGCCGTCGCCGTGCCTGCGGCGCGTGCGGCTCCTCGAGGAAGCCGGCGTGATCGAGAAATATGTGGCCGTGCTGAACCCGGCGAAGGTCGGCAAGGGGCTGACGATCTTCACGCGCGTGTGGCTGAAGGGGCAGGACGCGGAATCGGTGAACCGTTTCGCCGAGGCCGTCCAGCAGATGCCGGAAGTCGTCGAATGCCACCTGATGGCCGGCGACTGCGATTTCCTGCTGCGCGTCGTCGCGGCCGACATCGACGATTACCGGCGCTTTCAGATGGAATACCTGACGCGCATCCCCGGCGTGCTCAGCGTGAAGACCGACATTCCGATGCAGAAGGTCAAGCTCACGTCGGCGCTACCCACCTGAAGCGGGGCGACGCGCGGGGCGCGTGACGATGCGTCGACGACGAGCGGTCATTGCACGGTGACAATCGCCCGATACACTGACGGAGTGAGTCGCATCGCCTGCATTGCCGGCACGGTCATGCGGTGTTCGATGTGCAAGCAACTAACGGTCAATGCCGACGCGCTCGGCCGAGCGGCGCTGCGTTGCGCGCCGGGTTACGCGTCGCGCGAATGCGTTTCTTCCTGTCGAGCCCTACATGCAGCCATTCAATACGCCGTGGAATTCGCTGGAAATCGTCAAGCTCGTGCTCGGCGTGCTGACGCCGTTGTCGGTCGCGTGTCTCGGCTGGCTCGTCGCGCGCCGGCTGAAGCGGCTCGAGCTCGTGCAGTGGACCAACCAGCGGTTGATCGAGAAGCGGCTCGCGCTGTACGACGCGGTCGCGCCGCAGCTCAATGCGCTGCTGTGCTTCTACACGTGGATCGGCTACTGGAAGGACATCTCGCCGGACGACGTGATCCGCGCGAAGCGCGACCTCGACCGCACGTTCCACATCTACCGCTACCTGTTCGACGACGACGTGTACGACGCATATCACACGTTCATCCACGCGCTGTTCGAGATGCATACGGGGCCGGGCCGCGACGCGCGGATCCGCTCGCTGATCCAGGCGCCCGACGGCGATCGCAGCGTGCACGGTTCGTATGAATGGAAGCCGGTGTGGTCCGAGCGTTTCTCGACCGCGAATGTCGTGTCGAAGGACGACGTGCTGCGGCATTACACGCGGTTGATGGAGCGGCTGCGCGTGGCGCTGGGGGCGACGCGCTGAAGGGTTCTGCGTTTGGGCGCCTCGCGCGTCATGCGGGTATCGAATCCGTCATGGACGGCCGACCGCCTTGAGCGCGCGTGATTCAGGCGAACGAGATCACGAGTGTCTTGCCGCAAGCCGCCGCATACTTGCGCAGCGTATCGACGGACGGGGAGTGCTGCCCCGTTGCGAGCGCGCGCTCGAGTCGGGTAATGGCGGGCGCTTTCGTGCCCATGCGTGCCGCCACATCGGCTTGCGACAAGCCCGCTTCTCGCCGCGCAGCCAGCATCGCGTCGAGCAGCGCGAATTCCTCGCGATTCAATCGTTCGTATTCCGTGCGCACCGCGGGATCGGCCAGTGCCCGCTCACGCAGTTCCTTATACGTTGCCATCTCGAACCTCCTTCAAGCGACGACGCGCGATTTCCAGTTCCTTCAGCGGCGTCCTTGGCGTCTTCTTCACGAAACAGTGGAGCATGACGATTCGGCGTTCGACGATCGCGCAGTAAAACACCCGCGCAATACCTTCCGCGCCTTTCAGTCGCCTCTCATACAGGCCGTTTCCCATCGATTGGGAGTGCGGCTCCCCGAGATTCGGGCCGTACCGTTCCATGCGGTCCGCGAGTGCAAAGTACCGGGCAAGCAGAGTCGTCGGCAATGACGCTACGCCTGCCGCTACACGCTCATTGAAGAACGGGATCTCGTAACCATGAGTCGGCATAGTAACAAATATGTTATATCGATACAAGAACGGTGACCGACCGCGGAAGCGGACACAGGCGGTGGGTCAGAAGTGAGGGGAGTTCGCGACCGTACTTCTTCGGTCGGAGAGATCGGTGGGGAGGTGCGGACCCGAATGCGCTCGGGAAATTCGGGTCCGGAAAGCAGTGTGGCCGAGTATCAGGGTGGACTGGGCGCCAGTAAATCGCGACGGGTTAGTTCCGCCCCGCCATCGCGAGCCGCGCCGCCAGCCCCACGAACACCGACCCCAGCAGATACTGCGGCACTTTCGACGGCCGGCGGCGCGCGCCGATCCGCTGGCTCAGCCGGCTCGCGGAGAGAATCACCGCGCCGTTCACGACGAGTCCGATCAGGTTGAGCACCGTCGCCAGCACGAGAATCTGCACGGCGATCGAGCCCTGCTCGGGCCGCACGAACTGCGGGAACAGCGCGAGCACGAACAACGCCATCTTCGGGTTCAGCAGGTTGGTCGTCAGCCCCTGGCGAAAGATCGTCGCAGTCGAATGGCGACGTTGCGACGCGACGGGCGACAGCGCGGTCGCGTCCGAACGGAACGTCTTCCAGGCGAGATACAGCAGATACGCGGCGCCGGCGAAGCGCACGACGTCATACGCGAGCGGCACCGCGACGAAGAGCTGCGACAGACCGAACGCGGCCGCGAGCGCATGACAGTAGGTGCCGGCCTGAATGCCCGCGAGCGTCGCGAAGCCGGCGCGCCGGCCCTGGCTCACGCTGCGGGACGCGATCAGCAACATGTCGGGGCCGGGCGTGATGGTCAGCGCGAGACACGCGCCGGAGAACAGCGCGAGCGTGGAGAGGTCGATCATGGCAGTCCCTTTTGCTGGTGCGGCGTAAAAGGGAACTCAGTTTAGGAGGGCGCGCGAGGCCGGTCAATCGAGCGAACGGACGATGGCCGGACGGCACGGATCGCGTGCGCATGCATCGCGCATGCGCCGCCTGCACGCCGCTCACCGCTTGCGACAGGCAACCTGATAGTCGATCACGGTGTTCTCGGAAGGCCGGTCCGGCTCGCCGCCCACCGTCGTCACGCCGAGCACGCCGGCCGCATTCCGGTAGCGCAGCGCGCAATATCCGACGCCGGTGCCCGAACATGCTTCGGCTTCGACGATGCCGTGCTTCGCGAGCGTCGCCGCGCCGTCCATCGCATCCGGCTTCTCGCGCGGTCGCAGCGGTTGCCAGCCATGCGCGATCAGGATTCGCCGTGCCACGTCGAGCGGCTTGCCATACACGTTCGGCACGACCGCGCGGCCGTCGCAGAACGCGCGCTCGGCTGCGACGCGGGTCAGCCGCAGGCCGCCGCTTGCTTCATGCAGCTCGCCGACGGGTGCACCGGGGCCGTTGCCGCCCCACACGAGCAGCGCGCCGTTTTCCATGCGGTCGACCGAGCCGAGCTGCCAGCCCGCCTTGCGTGCCGTATAGCCGAGCGCGACGAGCGTCGTGCCGTCGAATACGCCGATATTGCCGTTGCGCACGAAGCAGATCGCGCTCGTGCCGGCGTTGAATCCGCTCGCGAAGGTCACGACCGTGTAGCGGCCGAGCGGCGCCTCGGACGTCACGATCCAGTTGCGCTGCGCGACTTCGCGGCCGGCCGCCGTGGTCGCTTTCGCGCGATATTGCGTGCAGAACGGATCGAGCGAACCGCTTTCAGGCGAGTGCGGCAGCGTGCCGAGCGGCACGAGCGACGCCCCGGCGATATCGGAGGCCGTGCGCAGCGGCTCGGCCGATGCCGTGCCGCCGAACGGGGTACCGGCAAATATCGCGATCGAAACGATCGAAGCAAGATGGCGGGTGAACGGTGAGGCAACGGAAAGAAACACGCGGGCTTGCTCCGGGGAAAGTGGGACGGGCGTGGCAATCGTCTTTTTCGCCCGTCAGTCAAAGTCGCGCGCATCGCCCGGCGGCACGCGCGCGCATTTCATCGCCGACTCAGCCTTTCGCGACCACGTCGATGCGCAGCGCTTCGCCGCCCGCGACGATCGCCAGCAGACGATCGACGTTCGGGTGCGTGCCCGGACGATTGCGCGCGTCGGCCGTATGCTCCGCGAACACCGCGAGGCCGTGCTCGGCCGCTTTCGCGTCGAGCGTGCCGAATGCCTGCTTCAGATAGTGGTACACCGCGAGCGAGCCCTGCTTGCCCGGCTGGTTCTCGATGGTCGCGACCACGTCGCCGTTCGCGCCGACGAGATCGATGCGCGCGATGCCGTCGATGGCCGGCAGTTGCGCGAGGTTGTCCTTGAATACTTCGGTCGGTTGAATCACTGAAAACACTCCGTCGGTTCGGTCATGGGCCAAGGTGCGTGGCCGGCCGTATCTTATCCGATCGGCTTGGGCGCGCCGGCCCGCGTGCCCGCGCCGGCCGTGCGCCACGCGAGCGCCGCGCCCGCGAGCGGCAGCATCGCAACGCCGAATACCGCGCCGATCATCCGCGCCATGTTCTCATGTTCATCAGCGACGCCGCGTGCGGCGTCATGACCGTCCGGTACCGGTCAGCATGCCCGCCTCGCGCGAGCGCTCGATGTCGGGGCTGCGATACGCGTGTTCGGGAATCTCGGCGAGCCGCGACGCATGCACCTGCCGCGGCGCCAGCCCGTAGAACTTCTGGAAACTCATGATCAGCGGCGACCACTTGTCCGGATCGATGCGATCCGGATGACCGTCCATCAGCAGGTCGGGATGCGCGTGCACGCGCTGGATGCGCACCTCGAACACGCGGATGCGGCCGCGCAGGTCTGGCAGGTCGTCGCCGATGCCGTGCGTGGCTGCGACGACCGCCTCCATATGCACCGGGCATTCGAGCGCGCGCGGCGGTGCGACCGTGTGCGACGCGGCCTCGGTGAACCCGGCCGTGCCGAACTTGTCGGGTTCGAATACGTAGCCTTTCGCGCGCTTGCCGTCGGGCACCGGGTACGTGCCGGTCGTGCGCGCGATCCGGTCGACCGCGTCGGCCTGCGCCGACGACGGCAGGTTCAGCACGCATTCGCCGGTGCGCAGCAGGTTGCGGGTGGTCTGCGAGCTGGCGGCGATGCCGATCACGCCACGCCAGCCGAGCCAGAACGCCGACGAGATCGGCGCGAGATTGGCCGTGCCGTTTTCGTTCAGCGTGCTCACCAGCACGACGGGCGTGCCGAAGTACAGGATGTTCGGTTCGGTGACGCAATGCGGCGCATTCATGGTCGAGTCCTTCGTTGACGGGATCGGTTCCCATGCTGATCCCGTCGCGGCGGCGCGGCGCTCCGAATCTTGTCGTGTCATTCCCGAAGGCGCACAAAAGAGGGCCGGCGCCGCGCCGGGCCGAGCCGGCAGCACCCGGCCTTTTCCGCTACAGTAAGAAATCGAAGGCCGCACCCGCCCGCATCACGCCGGCGCGTGCAGTCACGTTCCGCCAACGCACACGAGGGCCTGATGGACACCGAGCAACGCTACACCGCCAACGCGCCGACCCGCGCGGAAGTCGACGCACTGGGCGGCGCAACCGTCATCGAATTCGGCGCGAACTGGTGCGGAATCTGCGCAGGCGCGCAGCCCGCGATCACGGCGTCGTTCTCCGCGCATCCTGCCGTGCGACACCTGAAGATCGAGGACGGCCCCGGCCGTCCGCTCGGCCGCTCGTTCGGCGTGAAGCTGTGGCCGACGCTGGTCTTCCTGCGCGATGGGGTCGAAGTCGCGCGCGTCGTGCGCCCCGCCGACGCGAAACAGATCGAAGCCGACGGCTTCGCCGCGCTGGCCTGAGGTCATGGCGATGCAACAGGCCATCACGCACGTCGGCGTCGATACGCGCGGCAGCGGCCTCGTCGAAGTCACGCCGCAGGTGCGCGCGTTCGTCGACCAGCAGGCGATCCGCACCGGCCTGCTCACCGTGTTCTGCCGCCATACGTCGGCGTCGCTGCTGATCCAGGAGAATGCGGACCCGTCGGTGCAGCGCGATATCGAACGCTATTTCGTGACACTCGCGCCCGAGGACGACACGCGCTACGAGCACGACACCGAAGGCGCCGACGACATGCCCGCGCATCTGCGCACGGCGCTCACGCAGGTGCAACTGTCGATCCCGGTCGAGCACGGGCGCATGGTGCTCGGCACGTGGCAGGGGATTTATGTGTTCGAGCATCGCCGCGCGGCGCACCGGCGTGACATCGTGCTGCATCTGATCGGCGAATAAGCGAGCAGACGAGCGGACGGAAACGCGTGACGCCGCGCTCAGGCGAGCAGCTTCTCGACGAGCGTGCCGAGCTCGCGCAGGTGAACCGGCTTCGGCAGGAACGCGTCGAACACCCGCTGGTTCTCGCGCAGCGCGGCCGATTCATACGCGCTGACGCCGAGGATCGCCGGATGCCGACCGTCGTCGTCGGGTTGCGCCATGGCGCGAATGCGCCGCGCCACGTCGAATCCGCTCAGGTCCGGCAGTTCGAGATCGAGCACGACGAGATCGTAGCGGCCCGTACCGAAGCGCGCGGCGCCTTCCTGTCCGGTGCCGCACAGATCCACCTCGAGGCCGAGCGCCGACAGCATCGCGCCGAGCGTTTCGCGTGCGTTGTCGTTGTCGTCGACTACCAGCGCGCGCCGGCCGCGGTGCGCCGGTACGGCCGGCAGCGCGGGCACGTCGCCAGCCGCGGTGCCCGCCGTATCGGCGCCCGGCACTTCGACCGGCAGCGTCACGACGAACTCGCTGCCTTCGCCGACCACGCTACGCACGTCCACATGCCCGCGCAGCGTCGTCACGATTTCGCGCACGACCGCGAGCCCCATGCCGATCCCGTCGACGTGCAACCCGACTGCGTCGTTCGCGCGATAGAACGGCTCGAAGATCTTCGACAGATGCTGCTTCGCGATGCCGGCGCCGGTGTCGCGCACGGCGATCCTCACCTGCTGGCCGGCCGGCGCGTCGGCGAGCGTGATCGCCACCGTGATCGAGCCGCCGGTCGTGTACTTGACCGAGTTCTCGATCAGGTTCGACAGTACCTGTCGCAGCAGCTTGCGATCTGAGCAGATCGCGAGGCCGGCCGGCTCGACGTGCTGCGTGACCGTGATCCGTTTCGTCGCGATCCTCTCGCGCAGCGGTTCGAGCACTTCGGCAAGCAGCGGCGCGATGCCGACGGTATCGAGTTCGGCGACGCGCTTCGTCGAGCGTAGCTTGATGTAGTCGGTGAGGTCCTTGACGAGCGCCTCCAGCGACAGCGCGGAATTCTGCAGCCGCCGGATCGTCTTCAGGTTCGCATCCGATTGCGGGCGCGCGAGCAGGATCTCGATCGATCCGCAGATCGCCTGCAGCGGCGTGCGCAGCTCGTGGCTGACCATCCCGAGGAACGCGTTCTTCGCCTCGATCATCTCGAACGCGCGGTCGGACGCCTTGCGCTCCGCATCGAGCGCCGCGTTTTGCCGCTCCAGCAGATCGTCGCGCGTGCGCATCGTATAGAACAGCAGCAGGAACAGCGCGCACAGGATCACGCCGAGCACGATGCCGAGGATCAGGATCGCGCGCTGCTTGTCCTTCAGTTGATGGAACGTGAAATCGCGCTGCGCCATTTCGATCGCGCGGAAGTAGTTCGCGAGGCCGTTGACCTTCGGCCAGTACGCGTTGACTTCATCGATCACCTGACGCGCCTGCTTCGGCGAGTCGCGCAGCAGCGGCACTTCGCGTTTCAGGCGCGTCATGAATTCGCCGAGCGCGTCGATCTCGTTGCGCGCGCGCGGGATGCGCAGCCAGTATTGGGACACTTCCGACGGCCGCTGCAGGAACCCGAACGACACCGACAGGCTGTCGAGCTGCATCTGCAGGTGATCGAAGTCATCGTCCTCGCGCGTCGCGTAGAGAATCAGCTGGCGATCGAAGCGGGTATACACGTTGCGGTATTGCGCGGCGGTCCAGAACACGCCTTCGCGCGGCCCCTCGAGCACGCCCTCGTTGACCGAGGTGGCGAGGAGATCCCACAGCAGGAACGCCCACGCGGCGAACCCCATGATCCACAGCGAGCCGAGGACCAGGATGATCTTTCTATTTTTCCATCGCCGCCGCGTCATGTCACTTCACGGTCAGACCGATGATCTGCCACGCGAACTTCGCTTCGCCGAGCGGCGTCTTCAGCTCGTCGGGATACTGGTCGCGCGGATACATGATCCACAGCGGGCCGTAGTTGTCGTTGCCGAGCACCTTGCCGTTCATCGTCCGCGCGAGGATCACGCCGTACTTGGCGGCATCGGATACGGGAATCGTGAACGTGTATTCGTCGATGCAGCGGAATTCGATCTGCGTGCCGTGCGCGCCGACCGTCTTCAGCACGTCGGACAGGCGCGGCCCGGTGAAGGTCGCTTTCGGCGTCCAGCTCGTCGACGTGACGATCGTATGCTGCGGCAGCGCCATTAGCGCCTGCTCGGAAAAGACGTAGGTCATTTTCCCCTGTTGGTTGCTCTTGCTGATCTTGCCGTCGACGGTAAACGTGAACGACGACGCGGCCCACGCCGCGACGGTCATCCCGAGCAGGCAGGCCGTCAGCAGGCTTTTGATCCAGATGGTTGAAACGCGCATGTCTTTCCCTCGGTCTGGTGGTGCGGGTAGCGGGTTGTCGTTCCGGCCGCGGTTTCCGGTTCTCAGTTCGCGGCCGACGCCGCCGGCAGCGTGAGTTTCAGTTCGCGGGCGACTTCCGCGAACAGGATCGGCAGGCGCACCGGCTTTTCTTCGCAGCGCGCGTTGTAGTGCGACACGATGTGCGCGATTTCGTCCTCGCTCGCTTCGCCGGTCGAGATCTTGCCGGTCAGCAGGAAGATCGGCGCGCCGCTGTTCTCGCTCGAGCGGATGCCGCGCACGAGTTCGGCGGCCGTCTGGTCGCCGAGCATCCAGTCGAGGATGTAGCCGTCGAAATCCTCGACTTCCAGCGCCTTGCGGAAGCTCGCGCCGTCGAAGTACGGAATCGCGTTCACGCCTTTCTCGATGAAATATTCACAGACCGTTTCGGCGACGTCGTGCGAATCGTCGACCACGGCGATCCGCGCCGCGTACACGTTCGGCTGCGCCGAGCGCAGCTCGATCAGGTCGACCGGATACGTGCGGCCCTCGCGTGCATGCTCGCGCTCGGTGACGATCCATTCGCCCTGCCACTGCAGCGCGACGAAATCCGTTTCGATCTGGCTGGTGGCCTTCGTCGAGATCGCGGCGCGGCAGCGAAAGCGCTTCGACTCGATCACGAACGTCGCGTCGATCATCTCGGCCGCGGCCGGCTGCGTGCCCTTGTCGTCGAGCAGGATCGCGGGCGGCACGCCGAAGTGCGTCGCGATGTCCTGCAACTGCGACAGGTTCCACGGAATCAGACCTTTCATCTTGCGCGTGACGACCGAGAAGCTCAGGCCGAGCACGTTCGCGATCGTCGTGTTGTGACTGCGCGGCGGAATGCCGTTCCGGTTCAGGAGATCGCGCACCTTGTTGGCGGTGATGAGATCGACGTTGGCCTGCTCGGTGGTGGACATCTCGATGGGGTCTCCAGGGGTTTTGGCGAGGGAGAGCATATCAAAGCTGACGCGTCACGCAAACTTTAAAGACGCGAAGGACCTTGACATGCCATTTTTCTCCATTATTATTGCTCACCACGTCACTATTGTTTTCCGCGTCATGTTTGGAGATCGATCCCGGCATAGTCGGGTCAGCGAAAAGCGGCAGCAATGAAATAGTGACGGAACGATTCGAAGAGAGAACCTGAGAGAGCCTAGGACTGCGTGTCGGCGTGGGCGGATGGAATTGTATCCGCTGCGCCGCGCGCAACCAGGTACGAGCTCACGGGGTGGGATAGCTCGAAGAATTGCGGCGCCAATAAAACTTGAGGAAAGTACCAAATGTATCGCCGTTTACTCGCACCGGGGCTGCTGTTGCTGTTGGCCGCGTGCGCGCAGGATCCGTCGGTGACTGCCGGCACGGTACGGATCTGCGACGACACCGGTTGTTCCGATCGCCCTAAAGATCAGGTCTCCTATCAAAAAAGGGACGATGCGGAAGACCGGGACGATCCGCGCATCGCCGCGCTCAAGCAAACCGCGAAGACCCAGCCGAAGGCCGCCTACGACCTCGGCCTGCGCTATTTCCGCGGCGACGGCGTGCGCCAGGACAGCTACCAGGCGCTCAAGTGGATGCGCGAGGCGGCCGAACGCGGCGACCTGAACGCGCAGAAGGCGCTCGGCAGTTTCTACCTGTTCGGCCTCGAGGAAATGGGCTCGGATGCGCGCGAAGCGGAGAAGTGGCTGTCGATCGCGGCCGCTCGCGGCGACAAGGAATCGAAAAAGCTGCTCGATCTCGCGCGCAAGGCGAAGAAAGAGGACGAAGAAGACTGGAAATGGCGCACGCAATGGCGTGACACCTATTACGGCTACTGGTACTCGGGCTATCCGTACTACGGCGTCTGGCAGCAGACGTACTGGTACTACTGACCGGGCATCGCAACGGGGGCAGCCGCGGGGAGACCACCATCGCGCGCCGCGCCGGGGGGCTTATCGAAGTTCGCACGGACACATAAGCCGAACAACGACTCTAATCGATCGACAACGACAATGAAGACCAACCTTCTCCAACGTCTCACTCAAGGTGCGCTGGTGGCAGCGCTTGGCGCGTCCGTCGCGGGTTGCGGCGGCGTGGTGACGCCCGGCGGGCAGAACGCCGGCGTGACGGGCGCCGCGGCTGGCGGCGCGAGCGCCGGCGCCGATTCGCAACTGCAGCGCTGCACGTCGCCGCTCGGCACGATCGCGGTCGACGACGGCCGCAATGCCGACTGGTGGGGCCAGTTCGGCAGCGCCACCAAGGTGACGAGCATCGATCCGCTGCTGCGGCTGGCGGTGCAGCAGTCGAACTGCTTCGTGATCACGTCGATCGGCAACCAGAAGAGCGACGCACGCCTGTCGCGCATCACGCAGCTGCAGCGCAACTCGGGCGAATACCGCGCGGGCTCGAAGCAGCAGAAGGGCCAGCGCGTCGCGGCCGACTACTACATGGAGCCGCAGATCGTGATCAACGATTCGCCGATCGGCGGGATCGGCAGCATGATCGGCGGGCTGATCGGCAACAGCGCGGTGGCGGCGGTGGCGGGCCATCTGCAGACGAAGGCGTCGGTGGTGACGCTGACGCTGTTCGACGTGCGCTCGGCGGTGCAGATCGCGGCGTCGGAAGGCAGCTCGACGGCGACCAACTACGGCGCGGCGCTGGGCGGCTTCGGCGGCGGCGTGGGTGGTGCGCTGGCGGGCTTCTCGTCGACGCCGGAAGGCAAGGCGACGGTCGTCGCGTTCATCGATGCGTACAACAAGATGGTCGTCGCGCTGCGCAGCTACAAGGCGCAGGACGTCAAGGGCGGGCTGGGCCGCGGTGGCCAGCTGCAGGTCAACTGACGTCGTCGGGCCGGCGGGGGGCGCCGGCCGATGGCTGATTCCCGATGTCTGATTCGTGATTCGTGAGGGTCGGTGCGCGCGGCACGATGCGCGCGCACTGGCTGCGTTCGTCCTGTTCGTTCGGAAGGTGATCCCGATGAAAGCCGTTGCACTGATTGCATTGACTTGCCTGGCGCTGACCGCTTGCGGCGGCGACGACAATTCCTCGCCCGCCGCGTCCGGCGGATCGGGCACGACCAACAACGGCGGCAGCGGCGGGACCGGCGGCACCGGTTCGGGCGGCACGGGTTCCGGCGGCAACGGCGGTTCGGGTGGCTCGGGCGGCAGCACGCTGACATGGCGCTACGAGGCGCAGCCTGTCGCGGCCGACAAGGCGAGCTTCCTGACGCTGATCAACAACGAAGGCGCGAAGGGCTATCGCTATCTGGGCGACTACTTCTACACGGCGGGCAACGGCGGAACGCAGTCGATCTTCGTGAACGACGGTACCGCGCAGACCTACACGTACCAGTTGCAGGCGGCGCCGGCCGACATGACGTCCTTCGTCAACGCGGCCAACGCGCAAGGGGCGAGCGGCTACCGCTACGAAGGGCCGCTCACGTACGGCGATCTCTATCGCAAGGATGGCGGTTCGTCCGCCACCTACACGTACACGACGACCGGCCTGCCTGCCGATGCCAACGCGTTCCTCACGCAGGCGAACGGCCAGGGCCAGTCGGGCTACTGGTTGCTCGGCCCGCTGATGGTGGGCGCCGTGCAGGCGAACGTGTACATGAAGAACAACGCGTCGAACGCGACCTATACGTACGACGCGCTGGCGCCGACGTCGACCGTCAACGACTTCATCGCACAGGCCAACAGCGAAGGGGCGAAGGGTTATCGCGCGAAGGGCGGCATGGCATTCGGCACCGCGATCTCGTGGATCTACGTGAAGGATCAGACGCAGTCGCCGACCTTCTCGTACGAGTCGGCCGCGATCCAGTCGACCGGCGCGAGCTTCGTGCAGCAGGCGAACACGTTCGGCGCGCAGGGCGCCGCCTATCTGAGCGATATCGCGCTCGGCTCCCCCGCGCCGGTGATGGCGTCGTTCTATTTCACGCCGAAGAACTGCACGGGCTTCCTGTGCACGACGCTGAATCCGCTCACGCAGAACTGAGCGCACGCGCAACGAAGGCGGCCCGGCCGGCCGTCGCCGTTGCGCATCACGGCGCGCCGCCCGGCGCGCGCGATGGCGGCCCGCGCATCGCCGGCCGCCGGCTTTTCCCCTGTTCGGGCGGCTGCTGCGTGGCGGTCGTGCGACCGGATTTTCGGTCGAGTTCCAAATATCTACTCAATTCAGTTTGACTTGTACTAAAAGAGTCGAGCTCGACTGATTTTCGATGCACCGTTTGGCATGATCGGTGCACGTTCATTTCCAAAGCTCCAGCACGATGCAGGCGCTCGCCTGCCGGAAGGTGCATTTCCCCCTCCGCCCGCGAAGCCGCTCCGTGCAGTGTCATGCCAAACAGCACGCTCCAGTCCATTCGTCGCTACCAGAGCATTTCGATGTTCGGCGGCGGTATCGTCGTGACGATCCTGATCCTGATCGCCTGCGGGCTCGGGATGGCGTCGATCGTCTACGGCTACCTGAATGGCGAGCGGCGCAATTTCGCGAACGGGATGGAAGAGACGTTCGACGAGATACAGGTGAGCGAGACGTCGTTCCGCAACGGCGTCGCGAATACGCAACTGATCTGGCGCGAACTGGGCCCGGCGCCCCGCCGGATCGTGAACGATTTCTTCGACAACAACCAGCAACTCGCGATCACGCCGTATCCGTCGCTCGTGGTGGGCGTGCCCGGACAGACGGACGCGCGCGCGGAGGTCGCGCGCTATCTCTCGTTGTCGTTCATCCTGTCGCGCATCTGCGCGGCCAGCTCGCTCAATCGTGGGCGTGTGCTGGAGGGCTATCACTACAGCACGCGCACGGGCCTGTTCGGGCTCGTGCCGCATCTGTCGCGCGAGAATCCCGCGCTCGCGACGCCGGCCGCGCGTGCGGGCGTGCTGGAAGCGCTGCGGGTCGACTTCGCCGAACCCCGGTCGGCGTCTTCGCCGGCCCAGCCGCGCGTGCACTGGCTGCCGCCGTACGTCAATCCGGTCACCGGGCGCACGCGTATCCGGATCGCCGCCGAGGCCGTCGCGGAAGGCGAGCCGTTCGCGGTGCTCGTGACCGAATATGCGCCCGACTACCTGCTGTCGTGGCTCGCCGAGCGCACGTCGGAAGGCACGTTCTTCATCACGACCGCCGACAACCGGCTCGTCGCGATGGATCCGGCAGCCGCGGCGGTTCCCGGGCTGGCCGGGCGCCTGCTCGGGCTCGACGTCGCGCATGCGGGCACGGCTGCCGGCGCGCCGCTCGTGCGCGACGGTTTCGTCGTGTTCCGGGGCGCGCTCGGCAAGACCGGCTGGACGATCGCGTATGCGCTGTCGTGGTCCGATATCGCGTCCGGCATCGGTGTGCAGGCGGGTGCGCTGGCCGCTTCGACGCTGGTCGCGATCGCCGTGATGTGGTGGCTGTTGATCCGCTTTTTCCGGCGCGTGTTGATTCCCGTCTACGCACGTTCGCAGCGCGTGTTCGACAGCGAGGATCTGTGTCGTCACGTGGTCGAGATGGCGCCGGTCGGTATCGGGCTCGTGTCGCTGGCCGACCGGCGCATCATGCTCGCCAGTACCGCGCTGACCGAGATCGCCGCTCGGTTCGGCGGCGATCGGGCGGCGTTGTCGGAGCAGATCGTCGACCGTTACGAGGCTTTCCTGTCGAGCGGCGGCGCAGACGGGGCGATGCGCGTCAACCTGCTGATGGACGTCCCCGGTGCGGGCATGGATGCGGAGCCGATGCATCTCGAGGTGATCGCACGCGGTGCGCGCTACCAGGGCGACGTGGTGCTGATCGCGGCCGTCGTCGATGCGACCGCGAAGCAGCAGTTCGTGCGGAAGCTGGAGGAGGCCGTCCGCGCGGCGGATTCCTCGAACGCCGCGAAGTCGTCGTTCCTCGCGGCGATGAGTCACGAGATTCGGACCCCGCTCAACGTGATTCTCGGCAATCTCGAGCTGCTTTCCCGCTCGGCGCTGGACGCATCGCAGCAAAGCCGCGTCCAGACATTGCGCACGTCGGCCGAGGGCCTGCTCGCGATCGTCAGCGACGTCCTCGATTTCTCGAAGATCGAGGCGGGCGCGATGTCGGTGGAGTCGATCGAGTTCGACGTAATGGCGGTGGTCGAGCGCGAGCTTGCCGCGTTCGCACCCGTCGCGAAGGCGAAAGGACTGCAATTGCTCGCGGAAATCGACGCGTGCGGCGCGCAGCGCATGCGCGGCGACCCGACGCGGCTCGGCCAGGTGTTCGCCAACCTGCTGAGCAACGCGATCAAGTTCACGAGCGAAGGGCGGGTAACCGCGCGGCTGTCGGTGCGCCGCGACGCGCACGGCGTGTCCGGGCTCGCGCTGGAAGTCGAGGATACCGGCATCGGCATTCCCGACGAGCAGCGACAGAAGCTGTTCAAGGCGTTCTCGCAGGTCGACGCGTCGATCACCCGGCGCTACGGGGGCTCGGGTCTCGGGCTCGCGCTGTGCGACCGGCTCGTCACGGCGATGGGCGGTGCGATCTCGGTCGTCAGTGCGCCCGGGATCGGAAGTCGTTTCACCGTGCGCCTGCCGCTGGGCACGGAGATCGACGCCGATCCCGCGAGCGGCGCCTTCGCCGGCCGTACGCTGATCCTCGTCGCCGCCGAGAACGCGTGGCGCACGTTTGCACGGCCGCATCTCGAACGCTGGGGGTTCGAGGTCGTCGTCCATCGCAGCCCGACGCAGATCGCTGCCGCGAGCCGCGCGCGCGCGCACGCGATCGTGCTGTTCGGCGACTCCGATACCTGGCGCCGGGCGGAACTCGACAGCCTGCACGCGGGGGCGGCGCCAATCGTGTTCGCGACGCCGGACGGGCCGCTTCAGCCGTACGTCGCCGGCACGACGATTCGCGTATCGGGTTATTCGCTGACCGGGTTGCTGGCCGCGATGACGCTTGCGGCGGCCACGCCCGGCGAACGATGGGTCGTGCCGGAGGACGGTTACGCCCGCCGGAAGGACGCGCGCGGCGAGCGTCCGTTGCGCGTGCTGCTGGCCGGCGATCCGGCGTCCGGCAGTTCGATGCTCCGGGAGCAACTCGATGCACTGGGGTGCACGGTCGCCGAGACGAGGCGCGGCGACGCGGTGCTCGACCGGTTGGCGTCGTCGTCATGGGACATGCTGCTGCTGGGGGGCGATTTGCCCGACATGCGCGCGTCCGCGCTCGCGCAAGCCGTTCGCGAGCGCGGGCTGTCATGTGTGGTGGTGGCCGTCGTATCGTACCTGATGCCGGACGATGCCGATCGCTATGCGGCGGCGGAGGTCGCGCAGATCATGACGATGCCGGTCACGCTGGCGCAGCTGAAAGCCGTGCTGACCCGGGTGGCGCGACGGCAAGGGGCGCATGCCGGGTCGCATGCGTCGCGGGACGAGAGGGTGTCGTGAAACGCGGGCGCGCGGGCGGTGTTCGATCCGCAACGGTAGCGAACGACAAGAAGAAACTCGCGTGTCAGAAATGGAAGGCAGACGTGTCGCGCTGGCGCACCGGCGTGCACGATATTGAATCGACTGAAGGGGAAGGCCGTGCGCTATATGAATAGGGTGTTCAGGCTGCTGCTCGGATTTGCGATATTACCGGAGAGATCGAAGAAGGACTTTCTGACGAAGATGAACGAATTCCTGATCATGTCGCCGTCGCAAAAACGGCGTGCGATCAACGAGTGGCAGCAAGCAATGGACGACTCGGATGAGCAGACGATGAACCATTAGCGCGCGAGGTAACCGTGCGCACCGCGTAACGACATGGGTTTGCGCGGGCCGATGCCCTGGCCGCACGCGGGCCATCGACGCCCGGCGTGCTTGTCTGACCCGTTCGGCAAGGGGCGCCCGGACAGCGTGCGCATCCCGTCTGATCGAGGGCATGCGCGACTTCGGGCGAAGCGTGTGTCCCGAAAATGATGCCCGCGCGACGTTGCCTCGTCCGTTTATCTTAAAATTAGGCGACGCTTTGTCCGGCCGGCGTACGTAGTGGTTCGCCCGAACAGCGCATCGAGGTGGTTTCCGGCTGGGCGGAACATCAATTGCGGGCCGGACGTATCGGGAGAACACAAACCATGGATGAATTCTTTGTGCGAGTGATGGTGGCGGACGATCATCCATCGTCCGCGCTCGGGATGTCGCAAGCGCTTGCGGAAAGCAGCACGATCCGGCTGATCGGCACGGTCTCGAATTCGACGGATCTGGTCGCCGCGCTCGACGAGCATCCGAGCGACGTCCTCGTCGTCGACTACGTGATGCCGGGCGGCAAGTATGGCGACGGGCTGTCGTTGCTGTCGTTCCTGCAACGGCGGTTTCCCGCGCTACATCTCGTGACGATCACGATGATCGACAATCCGAGCGTGCTGCGCGCGATCCAGAAGCAGGGCGTCGGTTGCATCCTGAGCAAGTCGGATGCCACGTCGCATCTGGTCGGCGCCGTGCACGCAGCCTATGTCGGCGCCAACTATCTTTCGCCGTTCATCAAGCAGCTGCTGGAAAGCACGGACGTGTTGTCGTCCGCGCGACCGCTGACCACGCGTGAGATCGAGGTGGTGCGGCTCTATTGCTCCGGCTATACGGTCGGCGAAATCGCCGTGCAGCTTCATCGCAGCAAGCAGACGATCAGTTCGCAGAAAACCAGCGCGATGAAGAAGCTCGGCATCGTCCGCGACGCCGACCTGATCCGTTATGCGGACGAAGGCAAGCTGCCGGAAGCGTCGGAGGACGCATAGCGCGGCGGAGGGCGTGGCGCAGGGCCATCGTCGCGCATTGTGCCTGCCGACCCGGATATGTGTCGACGCGGTGCGCGGTGCGGCACATGTCCATGCGGCACGCATTGCGGCGTTGGCCGCCCGATCGTGAAAGCGGTCGCGCGGCGAACGACGATACGTCCCGGAACGGGACCGACGAAATCGAAACGACATGCCCGCAAAACTGAAAAGATTCATCGCACACGCCACGGCGGTGGGCCGCAAGCCGTTCGACCCGGACCGAGTCAGGCGTCAGCAGCAAATCCTGCTGTATGGCGGCGGCGCCGCGGTCACGGTATTCATGCTTGTGTGCGCGGCGCTCGTCGTGCGGCTCGACGTGCAGGACTGCCTTGCGCAGGCGCGTTCGATGTTTCTTCAGCGCGAAGCGCGGTTCAATGCCAATCTCCAGGGGGCCGACCGGTTGCTGATGATCTTCGGCGGCCGGACGGAGCAGTTCTGGAACGAAGGGGCGCGGCCGTCTCCGGAGGCGCTCCAGGCCTTCTCGGCGGCGCATGGCAGGCTGAGCGCGAGCACCGTGGCCGGCGTTGAGCCGTTCCTCGCACTGGCCGAGATCACGGCGGATCGGCCCGCCGAGTCCTATGCACGGTATCTGGGCGCCGTGCTCGGGCAGATCGACACGAGCGCCCCGCATCCGCCGCACATGGTCGATGCCGAGCCGGTGGGCGGCTACCTGATCGGGCTCGATGGCCCGTTCCTCGGCGTGATCGGCGCGGGGTACGTCGAGCGCGCGCGCTTGCTTCCGCCCGATACCGACCTGAACGCATTGATTGCCGCGTTGATGCCGACCGGCGCGTCGAAGCAGAAGCCGGACATGCGCAATCGCACGTTCATGCTCGACCGCCGCTTCGATCCGATAGCCGGGCGGCCCGTCGTGCGGTTCGCGCGGCGGCTGGACGACGCGGCCGGTCGGCCGTTCGGATGGCTCGTCTTCAACGGCCTGTTTCGCCTCGACGACGTCATGTCGCCCCGGTCGGACGATGAGGACGTCGCGGTCGTGGACGCACGCGGCAACATCGTGTTCGGGCGGCAACGCGATCCGGCGATGATCGAGCGCGCGCTGAACGACGCGCGCGAGCCGTTCGGCGAACATGTGGTCGTACGCCGGATCGGCACGCGCTTCATCATCGGCGACCGCCTGCCCGATTCAAGCCTGGTATTGATGACGACCTTCTCGTGGCGCAGTGTGGCGAGTGCGACCGCCGTCGGCGTGAGCACGGCGGCGGGCATCGCGCTGTTCGGCATCGCGCTGCTCTGGTTCACGATCGTCATGTTCGACCGGCGTGCATTGCGTCCCGCGCACCGGCGCGCGATCCGTCTGCTCGAAAGCGAGGCCTTCAACCGGACACTGATCCGCAACGCGCCGGCCGGGCTGCTGCTGCTGTCGGTGGCCGACGGCGACACGATGGTGCGCAACGACGCGGCGCTCGCGTACGAGCGTGGTGCGTCGGGGCTTCCGCTCGGCAAGCGCATCTGGCAGGCATACCGCGAGCGCGCGCTCGCCGGCGACCGGCGCCGCGTGATGCAGCAGGAACTGGCCGTCGAACGCGCGGATCACGGCACGACCTATCTTGCCGCGCATATCGTCCGGACCAAATTCCGCGGCGTCGATGTGCTGCTCTGCACGCTCACCGACATCACGGCCCGCAAGCTCACGGAAGACAAACTGACCGAGGCGCGCGCGGCGGCGGAAGACGCGAACAAGGCAAAATCGACCTTTCTGGCGACGATGAGCCACGAGATCCGCACGCCGCTCAACGCGATCGTCGGCAACCTGGAACTGATGGCGCGCGCCGCGCTGCCGTCGCGGGAGCAGCGTCGCCTGAAGACGATCGCGTCGTCGTCGGATGCACTGCTGCGCGTGATCAACGACGTGCTGGATCTGTCGAAGGCCGAATCGAACCAGATGGTGCTCGAACGGATACCGTTCGACCTGCGCGCGCTGCTGCACGACGTCGCGGCGATTTTCCGGCCGGTTGCGGACGCGAAAGGGCTGCTGCTCGAATGCCGGACCGCGTCCGATCTCGCGGATGGATACGTCGGCGATCCCACGCGGCTGCGTCAGCTCGTGTCGAATCTGGTCAGCAATGCGATCAAGTTCACGAAGCAAGGCGTCGTCGCGATCGATGCGCGGATCGCGGCCGGGCATGCGGGCGCGCGTCGCGTCGAGATCGCGGTGCGCGACACGGGCGTCGGCATTCCCGCGGATGCGTTGCCGACGCTGTTCGACGTCTACATGCAGGCCGATCCGTCCGTGTATCGCCGCTTCGGCGGCACCGGGCTCGGGCTGCCGCTGTGCCGCCGCATCGCGAGGCTGATGCACGGCGAACTGACGGTCGACAGCCGGCCTGGCGACGGAACGACCTTCACGGCCGCGTTGCCGCTGCCCGATGCGCCGTCCGGCTGGCGGAATGCGTATCCGGAAGCGGACGCCGCGTTCGATTCGGACCCGGAGCACGGACCGGGTCGGGATGACGATGCCGTGCCGCTTCGCGTGCTGGTCGCCGAGGATCATCCGGCGAGCCGCGCGCTATTGCGGGATCAGCTCGATGCGCTGGGCTACGACGCGACGATCGTTTCGAACGGCAAGGAAGCGATGCGTGCGTTCTTCGAGCATCCGTTCGACGTCGTGCTGACCGATCTGGGCATGCCGGAACTCGACGGCTTCGCGTTGACGAGATTCCTGCGCGAGCAGGGCGCGAAGGTGCCGGTGATCGCGATGACCGCGCATGCGACCGACGACGATTACCGGCGCTGCGAGCAGGCGGGGGCGGCGGAGGTGGTGCTCAAGCCGCTGTCGATTGCAGCGCTCGATGCGGCGCTGCGGCGGCAGACGGCGCGGGGCCGTGCGGTCGTACCGGACGATACGCGTGCCGATGGTGGCGAGGCCGACAGCCGGCCGGCGATATCGGACGAGATTCGCGTGACGCTGCGTGCGGCGACGGTTCGTTCGCTGGCGGTGATCGGCGATGCGTTGTCGCGTGGAGAAATCGAACCGGTGAAAATCCAGCTGCATTCGATGCGCGGGGGCTTTGCGCTGGCGGGCGACATCGAGGCGCGCGACGCGAGTGCGCACATGGAGCGTGCCGCGAGCGAAGGCGGCATGGAAGCCTTGAAGCGACACTGGCCTGCGTTCCGGAAGACGATCGAGGCTGCACTGGACCGGCTGCTCGAAGCGAACTCACGTCGGTTCGAAGGCGAGACTTAAGCAGGCGTGGTGTGACCCATGCACGAACATGGGCCGATATCGGTCAGCGTGACATATCGAAAGCAGTACGGCCGATTGCACCTCCGGATTCGATGCCCGACCACGCAGGCTTGCTACTGATAGCTCAGCGTGAATGTCGCGCGGGCATTCGCGCTGCCCGGCGTGACTTTCTCCCCGGTTTGCACGTAGCGGGCGCTGAGCGGAATTTTCAGGTTCGCTTGCCCCTGCGCGATCGTGCCCGCATACCATTGGTTGGTGTTGCCGACGGCTGCGGAGTCGGGCCCGAAGCCCAACGGCGTGCCGTTTTTCAGGATCTGGATGCCGACGCCCGATGCCTTCGAGTCCTTGGTCAGGGACAGCGTCGTCGAGGTGTTGCCTGGCATCGTTGTATCGGTGAGCGTCACGTAAGCGTTGGTCGACGTTCCCGCGACACCGCCCGAGCAAGCCAGCGCGATCTCGAACGGGTTCGGAGTGGTCGTCGTGCCGACGCTTTTGAAAAGTGCCATATGTACCGAGGTCATCGGCACCGCCACGGCTGGTGTCGAAACCTTGCAGGTCGGCACCTTGGGCTGGACAACGACAGGCGACGCGAATCGGTGCTCGACGAGAAGCTGTCCGTTGGCGCCGTTCGCGCGGTATTGCGCGAATGCGCCACTCAGCACCCCGCCTGCCGTAATGTTACCGATCTTGATCAGCTCAATTCTGAGCTCGTGTTCGGTGGCAACCCATGGATGCGATGTCCAGTAACCACTCTCCAAATACGGGAATCTCACCGAAGAATAGTTTTCGATAATTCTGATTCCAATATTGGGAATTGAAGTCGGGTAAATATCGTTGCTCTGCACTCCGATTCCCATGGCGTAAGTGCGCGTATAAGAATCGCAGGAGACTAAGCTGGGGTACGGGGAAGAGCTGCTCTTGTTGACGACAGTCGGATACGCACTGTAGGAGTAGATGACACTTCCTACAGCAAACGCACCAGGATCGAACGCGGGCGGATTGAATCCGGAAATATGCGTCACGTAATAGCTCGATCCGTCATTGGTGTACGTCTCGCAGCGAGCCATTGCCGAATCGGGGTGAAGTGATAAGGCGCAGGCGATGACAAACGTAAGCCTGAGTAAGTAATGTCGCATATTGTTGATTCCAATTTCGGTTCGGTGGATGGCTGAACACAAGGGGTATTCAGGTTGATTTTCGCGACGAGCAACGACCACGACCTATATCGCATCTGCCCTGCATACGCCGCCAACCTGCTGGAACCCGTGCGATCGACGTACGCTCGTCTTGACCGGCAGGTCGTAAGCAATGCGGCACACCGAACGCGCATCGTCGCCCCACTTCACCGTCAATTCGCCCTGGTCCTTCAGCCCGCGCACGAAAATCTTGCTCGCCTGGCCGACGACGCCGAGGCTCTTGCCGGTTTCGTCGGTGACTGCCGCGCCGAACGGCAGCGGCGTGCCGTCTGACTTGCGTGCCTGGATCAAGGCGGCGCGCCCGGTATCCGTGTCGAACTTGAGCAGCGGCACGGCGCCGGCGCGCGGCGCGACCTGCTGGCTCGTTTCCTTCAGTTCGACGTCCATCGAGATGCCCTTCGGGTCCAGTTCGACCATGTTCATGTTGTACGGCGTGAGATACGGCACGATCGCATAGCCACGGCTGTCGACCCGCACGCCCGATGCATTCGTGACGCGCGCGCCTTCCGCGCCCTTCGCCTCGACGATGCCGAAAGTCTCCGAAAGCGGTTGCGACAGCGTGATGCCGCCGTGATGCGCGACCGCTGCGCCGCGAATGCCGATCGAACCCTGCTGGTAGGTCGAACTGCCGCCGGCGCTCAGGTTGAGCTCGGCGAAGCGTGCGCGGTACGTGAGGCTGCCGCTGCCGTCGGTGCTCGCGTTGCCCTGGCCGTTCGTATGATTCGCGGCAATGCTGTACGACAGGTCGTTGTCGACGCCGAGCGAGCCCGCCAGCATCGACTGCAGTTGCGTGCGGCCTTGCGTATCGCGCGACACGTTGCCCGTCAGCGTCACCGGGCTGGACTTGCCGAGCGGGATCGTCACGCTGGCGTAATACAGCGTGCTCATGCCGCCGCCGAAGTCGCGCTGGCGCGTCGCCGACAGGCTGTACGAGATGTTGCGGAAAGAGTTGTTGTAGCCGACCGAGTAGTTGACGTCCGAGCCGGGGCGGTTCCAGTAATTCGCGGCCGACGCGGTCAGGCTCAACTGCCCGCCTTTCTCGCCGAGACGCTGGCTGACCATCAGCGACGCGCGATTGCGCTGCCGCCACACGGTATCCACCGAATAGCCGGTGCGGACCGCATCGCGCGCGCTCATCGCGTCGTTGAGATTGAAATAGCCGTTCGTCGAGTAGCGGTACGCGGCGATCGACACATCGGTGCCGGTCGGCGCGACGGACTTCGAGTAGCTGATCCGCAAACTCGAGCCGCTGAAGCGCTTCACGCCGGGGATCGACGTGGTCGCCTGCGTGAAGTCGACGCCGAGCGCGCCGAGTGGCGTGTTGAACGCGCCGCCCAGCATCGCGGACGCATAGCCGGCCGCGACGGTGACGCCGCCATAGCCGGTAATGAGGTTCGTCAGGCCGCGCTGGTAGGTCGCCTGTGCAAATAGCGGATTGCTGGTGTTCTGCTGGCTGCGCAGCGCGCCCGCGACGAAACTGTAGCGCTGGATGCCCGGCCGCAGCGACAGCGGCACGGCCGCGTACGGTACCGAGAACGTGTGCACCGAGCCGTCCGCTTCCGTGACGGATACCTGCAGGTCGCCGCCATAGCCGGTCGGATACAGGTCATTGATTTCGAACGGACCCGGCGAGACTGTTGTCTCGTACAGCGTCACGCCGTTCTGACGGATCGTCACCTTCGCGTTGCTGTTCGCCACGCCGCGCACGACCGGCGCATAGCCACGCAGCGAGTCGGGTAGCATCCGGTCGTCGGTCGACAGCCGCACGCCGCGAAACTGGGTCGAGTCGAACAACTCGCCGGACGTGAACGTTTCGCCGAGCACGAGTTGCGACGACAGCGCCGGCAGATCCCGCTGCATGTAAGTCGAAACGTTCTGATAGCGGCTGCCGCCGCGCTCGGACCACGAGTACGACCCGTTGTGGCGGAAATGCCAGTTGCCGATGTTGACGCCGCCGTTCAGCCCGAGATAACCCTGCGTATCCGCGCTGCTGCCCTTGGTCTTCGAGCTGTAGACGTTCAGGTTGTAGTCGAGCATGCCGACGGGCACGCCGGCATCCCACTGATCCGGGCTGACGTACCCGCGCGCGCGGTGCACGAGCGACGCCTGCGGAATGCTGAGCGTCAGGCGCTGTTCGCTGAAGTCGAACGACGCGCTGGCCTCGGGAACGAGCTGGCCGATACGCCGGCATTCTCCGTCGATCGTGACTGCCCTGACGGTTTCCGAGGGAAGCTTCGTGAAATCGACGCCGATACGGCGCAGCATTTTCTCGTCGAAGCATGGCTGCGCGTCCGGCGTGCCGGGCGTGGCCTTGAATTCGATGTCGAATCGTCCAACCCATTCTTCCCCGACGACGAGATCGACACCGTACGTGCCTGGCGTCGTGAGGTTGCCGCGCTCGAAACGCTTGAGGTCGACCGTCTGGCCGTTGCCGTTGTTCAGGAAGCCCGGATCGAACCGGGCCTGCGCGAATTGCGTCTGCGCGAGGTCGACCTGTGCGGTCTGCATCGTCTCGGGACCGGCGGGCACCGGGTTATCGGTGTCCGCACGGCCGGCGATCGGCCACGCGGCCAGGCTCGACAGCACCAGCGCGTATATCGGCTTGAGCCGTGGCGTGTCGGTCGCATCCGGGCGATCATGTCGGATCGACGAATTCATTCCACAGGACTCCTATTGATATCGGGTTAAGATCGGAAGCAGTGCACTGGGCCGGACTACCCGGTGGGGCGGTCGGCGATTCGGGTGATGTCGAAACCTGGCGGCCGGGCGGTACGCAGGCGCGATTCGCGCGAGCCCGGCGGGGCGTTCTGTTATTGGCCGGAAGGGCGTGCCGGCACCGCGCGCTGCGCGGCGTTACTGCGTCGACACAGGCACTTCGTTATTGGTCGATGCGCCCCAGTCGTTGATGCTGCCGAACTGGACCTTCGCGTTCGCCGCGGGCGGAGCCTTGAGATCCGCGATCGGGAATTCCTGTGTGGTGCCCGGCAGCACGAAGCCCGCGCCGGCGTCGTATTTGTGCCCGTCCGAATGAAGCTGGGCGCTGCCGATGTTGACGACGTAGGGCGTAGGGTTGGTCGCCTTGAGTACGTAATGACCTTCCGTGCCGCGTGCGACCTGCCAGCGGACCTGCATCGGCGCGCCCTGTGCGCTGCCTTGCAGATCCTGCGGCCGGAACATGATCTTGATGCGCGTGCGGAACGCGACCTGAAGCCGATTGCTATCGGCACTCTCCGAGGCCTTCGGCGGGATTTCGAGTACGTTGAGCCAGAACAGCGACTCCTTGTCTGCGGGAAGCGGCTCGTTCGTGTACACCATCCGCAAGGTTTGTCCCTTGTGCGGTTCCATGCGGAACATTGCAGGCGTCAGCGTGAATGGCACGTCGATATTGTCGGGAGAAGCGTTCGCATCGCCCTTGTCGATCCAGGTCTGGACCAGCGCCGGCGTCGGGCCGTCGTTCGTGAGCTTGACGGTGACTTCGCGGTCGTTGCCCGGAAAGATGATTCGGGTTCCCGAGATCACGACGCTCGCGCAAGCTTGCGAAGCGATCAGTACAGTGGACAGTGCGATGGCTTGGAGCGATTGGGTGATGACGTTCATGACGACTCGGATGGATTTCTAATAATTGTTGTCGGGCGGGTAGCCGGGCGGCGTGCGACGCACGCCGCCCGAGCCCCTCGTACAAGCGGGGCCAGGCGTGAGCGCGAGGCTTACTGGTAGACGAGCGAGTACTGGACCTTCGAGTTCGCGGAACCGCCGGTTGCCGCGCCCGTCGCCAGATATTCGGCGAAGAAGTCCAGGTTTGCCGTGCCGTCCGTGCCGATCGACACGACCTGCGAGTTCTGGTCGCTTGCGTTTGCGCCGACCTTGATCGGGCTCTGCTTGTCGTTGAGGATCTGGAGAACGACGTTCTTCGCTTCGGGCGCTTCGGTCGAGCCCTTGTCGAGCGACAGCTTGCCGTCGGCCGTCACGTTCGTCGCGTTTTCGAACGAGACCTGGATCTTCGTCGGGTTACCCTTCGATTCGGCGGTATCCACCGCGCAGCCCGTCAGCTTGAAGCCGAATGCGGTGCGGCCGGCGACCGAGCCTGCCGCGTTCAGCGAGCCCGAGCTGACCGTCGGCATGGCGACCGACTTGTTCGAAGTCGCGCCGGCTGCGGTGCCGTCGATCTTGCAGGTCGACGCGGTGACGTTGCCGGTGAATGTGATCGTGCCGTCTGCCGCGTGGGCGGCGGACGCCAGACCCAGGCCTGCCACTGCCAGAAGCGTCGAGATGAGTTTGGTGCTGGTTGCAAGTTTCATTGTCATGCTCTCAATCGATGGTTGACGTTGTGAAGCGTGCGTGCATCACTTATTGGGTGTATTTAAATGATGTGGCGCGATTCGGTGTCTATTGTCTGGGCTTCATCGATCGGTGGAAATTGGACATGTCTTAATTGGTCTGCTTTTCCTTTGGTACAAGTACTAATTTGAATTTTCTTCCATAGGGAAGAGAACGGTTGCCGTCCGAATTGTTACGGTGATTGTCAATTGGCACGACGAGATCGGAATCCCGGAACCTGGTCTCGCGCAAGATGGTCAGTCGGGGCCCCGGCGGCGATCGGGAGGTCGCGAAATTTGTAAAATCGATCTAACAATCAACGATATAAATACGTATAAAACACAAATTCATGCTTGTACTATGATTCGGGGGCTGGATTATAGAATTCGTCCTATTCCGTGCCGGGCGTGACTCATCGAAAATAACGCCAGTGGAATTGATCTTCCACGCGGAGAATGCTCATTTAAATCAGGCATTCATTATCGCAACGTTATTTTTTGAATAGAGATCATTCGATGAAACTCAGCAAACTCGTTCTGGCTATGAGCATCACCGGCGCACTGTTCGGTATCGCACACACGGCGCAGGCCGACACGACGTCGAAGAAAATCACGCTGACGGCACAGATCAACGACGGCATCTTCGTGTCGAAGCCGGACGGCTCGACCTGGTACGGCACGGAAGAACTCGAAGCCAACGACTACACGCAGACGAAGTTCTCGAAGACGCTGCCGGTTCGTGTGTGGACGAAGAATCCCGACTTCAACATTTCGCTGGCGCAGCCGCTGAAGCTGTCGAGCGGCCACTACGAAATGAAGAACGCGAAGGTCGCGCTGACCAGCCAGGCCGGTGAATCGGAAGTCAAGTTCGGCGCGGTCCAGAAGATCACGCAAACCACCGCGGGCAACGGCGGCTACGACGAAATCCACAACCTGAAGATCAACGTGGAATCGCCCACGCAAGTCGGCGCCGTGAGCACCAACGGCAGCTACAGCGGCGATCTCGTCATGCTGTTCGAGCCGGTCGCGGCTGCTGCACCGGAACCGACCACCAAGTAAGCAGGTTGACGGGAAGCCCGCGTCGGCGGGCTTCCTTTCCTGAGCAGTGCCAAGAAGCCATCGCATGCCGATCCCTCAAAATCCTCCATAGATAACAGCGTGTTCGCCGATCAAGTTCCTTTCCGATTCAACAAGCTGTGGCTGGGTGTACTTCTTTTTGTTTCGTCGAACTCGTTCGCAGAACTTAAGGTATCGTACGGCGTTCCGGAAGGGTTCAGTGCGGCCGAGATGGACGACACCGCGAATTACGTGGCGACGTTCAATGGGCGGACGCTCCCGGGTTTCATCAGCTATTCTCAGGCGGATGGCGCCCTGACGTTCGACGCGAGCAAATATGAAGAAAACGGCATTTCGCCGGAGGATATCGGCACTTTAAAGAGCGTCGTTTCGCAACTGGACTACAAGCGTTGCAGCAAAGGTTGCGACCTCGAGATCGGCGGTTACTACGTTACCGTCGACAAGATGAAGCGATCGATTTCGATCCGCGATACGCGCGACGACTATGTCGCGCCGCCGACGAACCTGGGCATCGTCAACAATCAGTCGCTGGACCTGCGCGCCGCGTCCGACGGCTATCGGGCGGCGAACGTCAACGGCAATACCTGGGTCGGTCTCCCGTCGCAGAGCTTCGGCTACGTGAGCTGGTATGCGAACCAGACCGAGTCGCGCAACAACAGCAGCAGTACGCGCGGCGTATCGTCGTATTACCTGCAGAAGAACTTCTCCAGCACGTACGTGCGGGCGGGCAAGCAGAACAACATCGACTATGCGTCGGGCACGGTCGGCACGCTGCTTTCGCCGAGTTTCGATCAGTTCGTCACGATCGGCAGCCAGACGCATTTGCAGGTCAACAACAATGCGGGTTCGCTGATTCTGTATGCGACCGCCGAAGGGAATTACGAGTTTTACCGCAACGGCCGGCTGATCATGAAGCGGCCGGCGGCGATCGGCCGTAACGAAATCAACTTCGCCGATCTGCCGGGCGGCTACTACTCGATGGAAGTGCGCCTCGTCGACCGCAACGGCAACGTGATTACCCGCGAAAACCGCGAAATCAACAACCTCAATTTCGGGGCGACGGGTGGCGGCAATTCGTGGCACGTGACGGCCGGCAAGGACATGGGCGAAGGCGGGTTTCTGGTCGAGGCCGGGCTGAGCCGGAACCTGAAACAGTTCTATCTGAACGCGTCGATGCTCGCCGGGCACAACGGCAAATGGGCGGCCGAAGTCAACGTGACACGCCCGACGCAAATCGCCGGCATCGAGGTCACGCCCACGCTCGGGGTGCTGAGCGGCGAACGTGGCGCCGGCGGTTACGTGAACCTCTCGATGGCGAGCGAAGCGCTCGGCAGCCTGACGGTGAGCCGTTACCAGAACACCGACGTGTCGCGTTTCTATCAGGGGCAGCCGAGCACGTCCGCGAGCTACAGCCGCAACATTCGCGGCGCGACGTTCGGCTACAACTACCAGCAGTCGAATTTCGGCGCGTCACATCAGGCGGAAGTGCGCTGGAACTATCGGCCGAACGGTCTGTGGTCGACCTTCGCGCTGGGTGTGCAGAAGGGCGGCTTCCAGAGCGGCAGCCGCGGGTATGGCGTGTACTTCAACATGACCATGATGCTGGACAAGGTGCAGGCAAGCTTCAGTGCCGCGCATTCAGGCGGGCAGACGCAATTGAGTGGCGATGTCCGCAAGGATTTCCAGGATAACTTCGGCACGTCGACCATCGGGCTGAACGCCAATCGCGTTGGCAACGAATACAGCGTCAATGTTTATGGCAGCCGGTCCGGCACGCGCGGCGACGCGTCGCTGAACCTCGGCCATAGCAGCGTGGGCAGCAACGTGGACTTCAACTACCGCGGCATGGTCGCGGCGAACAAGGACGGCGTCGCGTTCGGGCGCTACAGCTCGAGCGGCAGCGCGATGCTGCTGAAGACGCCGAATATCGACGGCATGAAGTACGGCTTCAACGTGGAAGGCAACCCGGTGGCCGGCAACAGCACCTATGCGGTGCCGCTCAACGCATACAGCGATGTGCCGTTCGCACGTGTGCTGAGCAGCAGCCAGGATCTCGACATGAACATCGAGGTGCCGGCCAACATCGTCCGTGCGCATCCAGGGCAGGTGTATTCGGCGAAGGCGCGGGTCGATATCAACATGATTTACAGCGGTTTCCTGACGGATGCCGATGGCAAGCCCGTGAGCGGGAAGGTGGCCGAAACCGGCGATACGGTCCATCGAAACGGGCTGTTCTCGGTCGTCACCAAGAAGATGCTGCGGCGGATCACCGTCGAGCAGGACGACCGCCGGTACAGCTGCGACCTGAAGGACGCAAAGGGCAGCTATTTCCGCTGCGAAGTGGCGGCGGACGCGAATACAGGAGAGGCAACGAAATGAACATCAAATGGCGAACCATGCTTCCCGCGCTGTGCGGGTTGTGGATGGCGACGGCGCAACCGGCCCATGCGGAGGGCGAACTGATGGTGCTGCCTGCTACGACCAAGCTGTTCAACGCGCACGAGCAGAAGGTGACGGTGAAGAACATGGGGGACGCGCCGCTCTATCTGAACGTCTCGGTGCTGAAGGTCACCAACCCGGGCATGACGCCGGAAAAGAAGGTCGAACTGGGCGACCTCGAGCGCCCCGGCATGCTGGCGAGCCCCGACAAGGTGACGCTCGGCCCGGGCCAGACGCGCGCGATCGTCCTGAAATCGCTCGCGGAGCCGGAGCAGGAAGCGCTGTACCGGCTGTATATCGTGCCGGTGCGGTCGTTCAAGGTCGACGATGCGCCGCAAGACAAGATCACTGCGCCGATGTCGGTCGCGATCGGCTACGGCGTACTGGTCCGGCACATGCCGCCGCCGGGCAAGCAGCGCGCGGGCTGGACCCATCGTTGCGAGCGCGGCGGGGTGACGCTGGAGAACACGGGGAATATCCGTGAGATCTTCAACGACGTGACGGTCGACAAGGCCACGCCCGCGCAGACCATCGGCGTGTTTCCCGGCACGCCGCAGCATTTCGCGACCAAGCGCTTGTCGCTGCGTATCGACGACAAGCCGATGACGCTGGAATGTCCGTGATGAAGCATATGCGGCGCTGGGTGCTCGGTGTGCTGGCGGTGTTTTGCTGCACGAGCAGTATGGCGGCGGGCATTTTGAAATTGTCGCGCACTGAACTGACGTTGGCGCCAGACAAGCCGGTGCCCGAGCTGTGGGCTGAAAACGTCGGGGATACCCCGTTGTATCTCGACGTGACGCAGCGGCTGCTGGCGAACCCGGGCGAAATACCGGAGCGACTGGTGCCTGTAGAGGTGGTGGATCATCCGGGATTGTTGGTTCTTCCCGGGCGACTCACCCTGGCGCCAGGGCAGAAATACAAGATGGTGTTGAAGGAACTGGACGTGTCGATGCAGCCACAAGTGTGGCGCGTGACCTTTCGTCCGCGGGAACATATCGTCGTCGAAGCGGGGCAGGAGGGGAAAGCATCTTCGCCGCTGTTTGTCAGCGTGGGGTATGGGGTCGTGATTTATCAGCGAGCTAGTATCAGGTAGCGATGGCATTGCAACATATATTTTCAATCGTAAACGACATTTGACTGAATTTGGATTGACGAATGGAGAGTGTGCGTTCTGATGCCATTGATCGACGATCGGTCGGCATGGAGGGGAAATGAGGTTAAAGTGCTTGTGTGTGCCAGGTTTTTATCGGGAATTTTTTAAGTTAATAACTGTGATTTTGATTGCGGTTTATTCGAATTCATCGTTTGCTTGGAAGGTTTGGAATGCAACCGGTTGTACGTGGACGCCACTCAGTGATGCCATTATGCTTGATTTTACGGTGTCCGTTGGGAATACGTCTACTCATGAGGATATTGATGGCTCAAAGGCATTGGTGATATATCGATATACCAAAAGCGGTACTCTTGATGCGGTTGATGGGGAAACGACTACGGCAGTAGAAAAAAGTGGTCCATACCCCGGAGAAAATCATTTCAGGGATTATCGGACGATATTTTATACTGGGCCGAATGGCTCCAATTTTTGGAAAATATCTGATCTGAATCAGGTAATTGATTATCGGGTGGTTGTGAATAAGAAAGAAATTAAGGATTGGCCTGCGATTGGTGTGCAAATAGGGCGCATTTATTTCAAGGACAACTACCCCCTTTCGACTCGTGAAGTGGTTTACATAACTGAAGAAAATATTGGTGGAGTTGGTAGTTGCACGTTATTTAAGGATCAAACGGTGAAGCCGCCGCCGCCGCCCATTTCGCTTAACGTCAATGCGCCGGACTGGAATCTGGGTGAGTTATATCAAGGCGAAAATATCAAGAAATTCTCCAGTGTGAAAGAGCAGCTTTGCTTTACTTACACTGGCACGGCAGTCAGCGAAAAATCGTTCATCATCAATGCAAGCAACGTTAATGGTATCGCCAGTAACACGTACCGGCTCAGGAATCTGAATGACTCGTCGCAGCTCGTGCCATACAGTGTGACCCTGGATAGCGGCTCATCAACCGTATCGCTGCCGAACATGAGCAATGCAGCGCTATCGCTCGACAGTTCGGGCAAGACTTGCTTCGTGCCGACATTCAAGGCTTCGGTCGGATCGAGTGTGAAGGAAGGGAATTACAGTGATGTCCTGACGTTCACTGTCGTCACCAAATCGTAGGAGATCCAGTGAAAACGTCCACAATCTGTAGCGGGCTGATCGCGCTGCTGTGCATGCCGGCCATTGCGTTGTCACAGACCGTGAACCTCTCCGGCAAAACGCAGAGCAAGGTTACTGCGCATGTGACGAAGCGCGACGTGCTGACCGTGACCGACGACAAGGGCGGCTGGTTCGAGCGTGGCCTGGAAATGCAGCAGGTCGGCGACTGGACCACTCCGTATGAAGTACAGGCTCGTTTGAAAGTCATATCGACGAGCGGCAAGTTCCAGGTCCGCATGGACGAACCGCTGACGATCCGCAACCAGGCCAAGCCGACCCAGGTGTTCAGGTCGCCGAAGGTCAGCCTCGGCAATGAAGGCGGCGACCCGAAGACGCTGTCGGTCGGCAAGAACACGCAATTCCAGAATCCCGCGCCGCCTGTCGCCGGCAAGGACTCGGAAGGTTTCTACAATCTGTCGATCGCTGCCTATCCACCGGATGGCGATTTCAGGAGCACCGCCGGTACTTACAGCGGCGTGCTGTCGATGACATTCGAACCGGTGGTCAAGGCGCCATGATGCGGTACTCCCATCTTCCATTCGTGACGCAGCCGCTGTTGGCGAGCCTTGGCGAAATACCGGAGCGACTGGTGCCTGTAGAGGTGGTGGACCATCCGGGGCTGTTGGTTCTGCCTGGGCGGCTCACGCTGGCGCCGGGGCAAAAATACAGGATGGTGTTGAAGGAACTGGACGTGTCGATGCAGTCACAAGTGTGGCGCGTGACCTTTCGTCTGCGGGAACATATCGTCATCGAGCAATGACATTGCACGATGTATTCGCTCTCGGGAGAGTACGCGTTCTGACGCTGTTGATCAGCAATTGGTCGGTGTGTGGGGATGATGCTAAAGTACTTGTCAAGTTGCTTTGTTGGGAATTTTATTAAGTTGGCAATTTCAATTTCGATTGCCGCTTATTCGAATTCGTCGTTTGCTTGGGAGGTTAGAAATGTAACTCAGTGTATATGGACGCCAGGCGAGAATAGTATCACACTCAATTTCAGGGCGTATCTTTATCCAACTCCTTTTGTTGATGAGGATGTTGACGGCTCAAAGGCGCTTGTGGTGTATCGATATAACAAAGACGGTAAGCCTGGAGCTGTTAATGGTGCGTCGACTACGGCAATAGAAACAAAATATGGATATCGCGGAAAGGTCCATGATATTGGTTATCGGACGGTGTTTTATACTGAGCGTTCGGATGGTAACGCATGGGCAATATCTCAATATAGTGAAGCGGTAGACTATCAGGTAGTTGTGAGTAAGAATGAGATTCGAGAGTGGCCTGCTATTGGGGTGCAAATGGGGCGGTATTATTTCTCCAACGGCGCTCTGTCACGCGCTGACTTGGTTTATATAACGGAAGAAAATATTGGCCAAGCTGGTGCTTGCAAAGTTTTTAAAAATGAGACGGTGCCGCCGCCGCCGCCGCCCATTTCGATCGCCGTCAATGCGCCTGACTGGAACTTGGGTGAATTGGAGCAGGGCGAAAATATCAAGAAATTCTCCAATGCGGCTGAGCAGCTTTGCTTCACTTATACCGGCACAGCGGTCAGCGGAAAATCGTTCATCATCAATGCAAGCAACGTTAATGGTATCGCCAGTAACACGTACCGGCTCAGGAACCTGAATGATGCGTCGCAGCTCGTGCCGTACAGCGTGACCCTGGATAGCGGCTCCTCAACCGTATCGCTGCCGAACATGAGCAATGCAGCGCTATCGCTCGACAGTTCGGGTAAGACCTGTTTTATGCCGACCTTCAAGGCTTCGGTCGGCTCGAGTGTGAAAGGAGGGGATTACAGTGATGTCCTGACGTTCACTGTCGTCAACAAATCGTAGGAGATCCAGTGAAAACGTCCACAATCTGTAGCGGGCTGATCGCGCTGCTGTTCATGCCGACCATTGCGTTATCACAGACCGTAAATCTCTCCTGCAAGACGCAGAGCAAGATCACTGCGCATGTGACGAAGCGTGACGTGCTGACCGTGACCGACGACAAGGGCGGCTGGTTCGAGCGTGGCCTGGAAATGCAGCAGGACTGGGAAGGTTTCTACAATCTGTCGATCGCTGTTTATCCACCGGATGGCGATTTCAGGAGCACCGCCGGTACTTACAGCGGCGTGCTGTCGATGACATTCGAACCGTTGGACAAGGTGCCTTGACGCGGTACTCCCGTCTTCCATCGCACGGTCGAGCACATTCGACTCAAGCCGTTTCGTACGGCTCCATGCCATGCTGAGGCAACAGGCCGACGTTGTCAGATAGCAGCAGTGAGGCGGCGTCGCCCGGCAGCAGTGGCCGGGTGCAGGCCGCTCTAATATTCATGTCGTCGGTGTACACAAGCACGGTAGCGTGGAATTGTCCTAACGTCCTGAAGTTCACCGTCGCAAGCTAGTCATGGCCATGCAGCCCGATGCGCGGCAGACAGGCTTTCCGCCCTCGACGCGCTTGCAGGCGGCGGGCGTGAACTTCGAAGGCAAGATCGTCGGCAAGTCGCTGCGTGCGTGTCCGAATCGACTGTTCCGGTTTCGCCGGTGCCGCGCGGGTTGCCGCGACTTCGACACAGAGCATCTGCGCCGCGCGCCGAACCGGCGCGGCCTCCCGCACCGTACACTCGCATGACGTTTGAAGCGTCGTTCGTCTCATCTACACGTTCGAAGACTGACACATAGACATGAAGCAACTTACGTCCACATTCCCCATTGTTTGCCTTGCCGCATGCATGGCCATCCCGGCGCCATCCTTCGCTGCGATCGATCTGCTTCCGAAGGAAGTGACGGTCGACGCGGAGGCGACGACCGTGCGGGTCGTCAACAATGGCGACCGGCCCGAATACGTGAGCATTTCGCTGTCGCGCCTGCTCAATCCCGGCGTGCCGCTGGAGGATGAGCGCCTCGAGCCGATCGGCGACGCGACACAACCGTCTCTCTACGCATTCCCGTTTCGCATGACCCTTGCACCGGGTCAAACGAAGATCCTGACGCTCAAGCCGTTGCGCGCGGTCGAGATGGAGACGGTATATCGGCTCGACGTCAAGCCGGTGGTCAAGATGCTCGGTACCGGACAGAAGAAGACGGCCGCCAGCGTGGTCGTCAATCTGGCCTTCAGCGGGCTGGTGCGTCAATTGCCGGCGAAGCCGCGCGAAGCGCTCTCCGTCACATGCGGTGCGGACGGCGCGCGTCTGCAGGCCACCGGCAACGTGCGTTATCACGTGAAGGGCGTCAAGGTAGACGGTCGCGATCTGGACGGCTTCAACGTGTATCCCGGTGTGCCGTTGCCTGTGAAAGGGCATGTCGTCGAGATTCCCGATCATCCGCCGTGCAACGGGGCGACGGGTCAATAAGGCCGTTGCGCGGAGTGCCTTCCGATTGCTGCATGCGTGAACGCATGACCTGAGCCACACACCTTGCCGTGTCGAGCGATACGCCGGACGCTTTGGATACCTGTCCGCCCCCGATCGTTCGACATCGTTGTTGCGATGTCACGAAGACCCGACGCGCGGCCATGACCGACCGTCCGTCGGGCATCGATGCGAAAAAGCATTCATCGACACATCACGAAAACCGGCGGCGTCACCAACACGCGCCGCCGGTTCCCACGCACTTCGCCGCTTAGTCCTTCAGCCGGCCGAAGTTGATCCCGACGAGCCGGACGCTGGTTGCCGCGCCGGTCGCGGTATTGCCGTTCAGCGAGCCGAAGTTGAGGCCGGCAAGCGCCCCGCGGAAATTGCCGGAGCCATCGGTGAATGCGACGCGGCTGCTGGTCGTCGACTGGTTCACCCAGCCGTAGTTGCTGCCGATCAGTCCGCCGAGCCTCGTGGTGCCGCTGCCGGACACATTGCCGCTCGACGAAGACGCGTTGACGGTGCCGCTGTTGTTGCCGACAAGCCCGCCCACGTTACTCGTGCCGGTGCCCTTGACCGACCCGGTGGCCCGGGACGATTCGATCAGGCCCGAAGCATGGCGACCGACGAGCCCGCCGATATCGCTGAGCATGTCGCCGTCGACGTCGCCCGACGCAGACGAGTGCAGAATGCTGCCGCGCTCGTTCAGGCCGACGAGTCCGCCGAGCTGGCTGCCGACGCCTGCCGAAACCGCGCCGCTTGCCTTCGATTGCGCGATGATGCCCGTGTTGACGCCGACGAGCCCGCCGGCCATGCTCGCGAGCCCGGCGGCGACCTTGCCGGCGGCTTCGGACGCGTTGATGTAGCCCGCGTTGACGCCGGCCAGCCCGCCTGCCTTGCTCGACTTGCCTGCCCGCACGTTGCCGAACGCACGCGCTGCGTCGATGCTGCCGTTGTTGACGCCGACCAGCCCGCCGGCCGTGCTGTCATCGCTGGCGGTCACCGTGCCGTGCGCGTCCGACGTCTCGACAAGGCCTTCGTTCAGCCCGACGAGCCCGCCGAGCGTGCCGATGCCGTCCACCGTCACGTTGCCGTGCGCGACCGATCCGCGGATATCCGCTTGCGCGCCGTTGACGCCGACGAGACCGCCCGCGCGGCTCGATGCGGCCGCCATCACGGCACCGTTCGCTCGCGAGTCCTGAATCTGGCCGTCGTTCGCGCCGACGAGGCCGCCGACGTTGCTGGATGCGCCGGCCTTGACGTCGCCGTCGGCCATGGAGGCAAGGATGTCGCCGTTGTTCTTTCCGACGAGGCCGCCTGCGATGCCGGCGTCGCCAACCGTCACCGCGCCGGTCGCACGCGACGCGTCGATCATGCCGTCGTTCGCGCCGACCAGGCCGCCGGCCACGGCATTGGCGCCCGCCGTCACGATTGCCGACGACGACGAACGCTCGATGGTCGCGCCGCGTTCGTTGACGCCGACGAGGCCGCCGATCATCGCGGCGTTGCCCGTCGCGACGACGCTGCCGGCGCTCGACGAATCCGCGATGACGCCCGCGTTGTAGCCGACGAGGCCGCCGGTGGCGGCATCGCGTGCCGCCGTCACGCGGACGTTCGCATGGCTGTTGCTGATCCGGGCGGCAGCGCCGCCATGAAGCGTGACGTTTTCGCCGACCAGGCCGCCGAGATAGGCCGTCTCATGATCGCCGTCGACGCGCCCGGACACGCTCGCGCCGTCGATCGTGCCGCTCAGGTTCGAGCCGACGAGGCCGCCGGCGGAGGCGCCGTAACCCTTGGCCGTGACGACGACGTCGCTCGCCTTCACGTTGGAAATGGTGCCGAAGTTATAGCCGGCCAGCGCGCCGACGGAGACCGGCGAGCCGTATTGCGTCGATCCGGTCGCCGTGATGCTCTGCAGCGCGAGGTTCGCGATGCGGCCCGCGTTGACGCCGAACAGGCCGACAACCGCCTTGCCGGGGTTCGTTACCTTCAATCGGCTCACGGTGTTGCCGAGGCCGTCGAATACGCCGGTAAACGAATGATCGCCGCCGATGCTGCGGAAGTTCGCGCCGTTGCCGTCGAGCGCGTTGCCGAGCACGTAGCGGCCGTTCAGGTTCGCATCGACGTTGCGCAGGTCGTCAACGGTGTGCAGCACCGTGTAGTCCTCGCCGTTCGAGCGGTACGACGCGTGCTTGCCCGACAGCGTGACGACCGCCTTGTCGTTCGTGAGCGTATGGCCCTTCGCCGAATTCAGTTCGAGGTGGGCGTTGTCGCCGGTGAGCTTGACGGCGTCGTTCACGCGGATTTTTTCCGCTGCATTGACGACGAGATTCGCGTTCGCGCCGGTTGCCTGCAGCGTCTTCTGCAGATCGACGTTGCCCTTGCGCGCGGTCAGCGTCAGCGCGTTGTCGCTCGTCCACGATACGGGGCCGCCAACCGTCAGGTCGCCCTGCGTGTTCACGAGTTCGACGTTCGTCGTGCCGAGGTTGCGCGACAGCGTGTCGGCGTCGATCGAGCGACCAGCGGCGTCCGTGCCGTTCACGCCCGCGTTCGCCGCCTCGATCGTCCATTTGCCGGCCGCGTTGCCGGCGCGCGTGTCGACCTGCGCATCGTGTGCGACGTCGACGCGTTCGCCGCGCGTCACGACCGTGCCGGCCGGTGCACCGGCTTCGGCCGCGCTCGCGTCGAGCTTGCCGGCGACCTTGACGGTGCCGCCGTCGAGCGTGATCCTGCCGCCGCGGCTTGCCAGCCCCTTCGCCTCGATCGTGCCGGTGTTGTTGACGACCGCGCCGAGCAGGTTGCCGGCCGCGCGCGCGGTCATCAGCACCTCGCCGCCGTCGGCCTTCAGCAGGCCGCCGTTGTGCGCCTGCGCATCAACGGCGCCGCCTTCGACCTGCAGGTTCAGCAGCCCGTTGCCGTCGAAGTTGACGTTGAACGTGTTGCCCGCGCCGAGTGCGACGCGGCCGAGCTTCGCGTGGATCACGCCGTTGTTCGACACGCGCGCGCCGAGCAGCGCGACGCTGCCGCCGTCCGCGGCGGTGATCGTGCCGTCGTTGACGATCGACGCGGCCGACGTGCCCGAGAAGCGATAGCGGCCGGCGAGGAAGTCGGCGTCGGTGAGATTCTGGGTCGATGCGACGAGGCCGCCGACGTTGATCTGTGCGCCGGCGCCGAACATCACGCCGTTCGGGTTGACGAGGAACACCTTGCCGTTCGCTTCGATCTGGCCGTCGATGCGGCTGCCGTTGTTGCCGATCACGCGGTTGAGCGCGACCGATTGGCTACCGGGCTGACGGAACGACACGCGCTCGCCGCCGCCGATGCTGAAATCCTGCCAGTTGGTGACGAGCTTGTCGGTGTGCTGGTTGATGTTCATCGAGCGGCCGTCGTCGGTGCGGACGATGTCGGCCTTGCCGGCGGTGATCGCTTCGCCGGTGGGCAGCGCGAAGGCGGGCAGCGCGGCGAGGCCGAGCAGCGACACGGCGGCGGCGGCGACGCGCTTGCCGCCGCTCGATTTGCCGCGGCGGCGCGCGGTTTCCCCGACCGCGTTCCAGCAGCGCTGGGTCGGGTTCCAGACCAGTGCGTAGGTCTTGTTCATGGTTCTTGTTTCCTCGTGACGAGAACAGGTGGATGAAATTCAGTTGCTCGGTATACCTAATCAAGCAATTGAAGGAGAGGCGAAATGGATCCGCTTTCCCCGCATCGCGGATGGCGTGTGCCATCCATGCGGCAAACGGCTCGAGCCGTTTCCGGATCGGACTGTTCGCCGCCGGCCGCCCGGAAATGTCGGGTGGCCTCCAACGGGAAGCGCGCCGGGCGTGCATGTGCCGATCGCGGCAGCGATCGGGACGACGATCGGGGCGCGCTTCCGTGAGCGTTAGAAATCGGTCTTCGGGCCGGATTGCGCGTTGCCCGTGCCGGTCACGGCGACCAATTGGCCGACGTTCACTCCGACGGTGGCGCTGGCGAGGCTGTCGCTGCCGGCTCGAACGCTGCCGGTCGCGGACGCGTTCGCGAGCTTGCCCCAGTTGAATCCGACAAGACCACCGGCGAAGCTCCAGTTGCCGGCTTGAACGTTGCCCGTCGCGGTTGCGCCGTCGATCGTGCCCAGGTTGAACCCGACCAGGCCGCCAGCATGGCTGTCGTTGCCGGCCGTCACGTTGCCGTTCGCGCGCGAGGCCCGGATTTCGCCGGTGTTGTACGCGACGAGCCCGCCGACCGCGCTGTCGTTGCCGGCCACGACGTTTCCGCTCGCCGACGCCCCGTCGATCTTGCCGGTGTTGACGCCCGCGAGGCCGCCCGCGTTGCCGACATCGCCGAGCGTCACGTCGCCGCTGGCCCGCGATGCGGTGACGGTGCCGGCGTTGAGGCCGACGAGCCCGCCTGCCACCGCATTCCGGCCCGCCGTCACGGTGGCGGACGACGAGGACGAGGAAGACTTGATGACGCCGCTGCCCAGGTTGAGACCGGCCAGCCCGCCGATCATCGCCGCATCGCCCGTCGCGGTGACGCGACCCGCGCTCGACGATGCTTCGACGAGGCCGCCGTTGACGCCGACCAGCCCACCCGCCGCGCCTTGCCCGGCGGTGGCGACGCGCACGTCCGCGTGGCTGTCGCGGATCGTCGCGCGGGTGCGGGACTTGCCTTCCGGCGTGATGTTCTCGCCGGCGAGACCGCCGATCGCGGTCGTATCGCGATCGCCTTCGACTTGCCCGCTGACGGTCGCGCGATCGATCGTGCCACCGAGGTTGGAGCCGACCAGGCCGCCGACGGTCACGCTGCCGCGTCCCTTGACGTCGACGTCCTTCGCGACGACGTTCTCGATCGTGCCGGTGTTGTAGCCGACCAGCGCACCGACCGCGCCGTTGCGCGAACCCGACGACGTCGCCGTGATGCCCTGCAGGATGAGGTTCGCGATGCGGCCGCCGTTCGACGCGAACAGGCCGACGCCCCGCTCCGTGTTCGAAACCGACAGCTTGGCGATCGTGTTGCCGAGGCCGTCGAACTTGCCGGTGAACGTTTCCTTGCCGCCGATGCTGCGGAAGTTCGCGCCGTTGCCGTCGACCGCGTTGCCGAGCACGTAGCGGCCGTTCAGGTTCGCGTCGACGTTACGCAGGTCGTCGACCGTGTGCAGCACCGTGTAGTTCTCGCCGTTCGAGCGATACGACGCGTGCTTGCCCGACAGCGTCACGATGGCCTTGTCGTTCGCCAGCACATGGCCGTTGGCCGAATTCAGTTCGAGGTGGGCGTTGCTGCCGGTCAGCTTCAGCGCGTCGTTCACGCGAATCCTGTCGGCCGCGTTGATCACGAGGCCGGCTTTCGCGCCGGTCGCCGACAAGGCTTGCCGCAGATCGACGTTCGCCTTTTTCGACGTCAGCGTCAGCGTGTTGTCGCTGGTCCATGACACGGGGCTGCCGACGGTCAGGTCGCCCTGCGTGTTCGCGAGCTCGACGCTCGTCGTGCCGAGGTTGCGCGCCAGCGTATCGGCGTCGATCGAGCGGCCGGCAACATCGCCACCGTTCACGCCGGCGTTCGCCGCCTCGATCGTCCATTTGCCGGCTGCGTTGCCGGCGCGCGTGTCGACCTGCGCGTCACGCGCGACCTGCACGCGCTCGCCTCGGGTCGTGACGGAGCCGGCCGGCGCACCGGCTTGCGCCGCGCTCGCGTCGAGCTTGCCGGCGACCTGAACCGTGCCGCCGTCGAGCGTGATCCTGCCGCCGCGGTTTGCCAGGCCTCTGGCCTCGATCGTGCCGGAGTTGTTGACGACCGCGCCGAGCAGGTTGCCGGCCGCGCGCGCGGTCATCAGCACCTCGCCGCCGTCGGCCTTCAGCAGGCCGTGGTTATAGACCTGCGCGTTGACGGCGCCTTCGTCGACCTGCAGGCTGAGCAGGCCGTTGCCGTCGAAGTTGACGCTGAATGTGTTGCCCGCGCCGAGCGCGACGCGGCCGAGCTTCGCCTGGACCACACCGGTATTGATGACGGTCGCGCCGAGCAATGCGATGCCGCCGCCGTCCGCGGCGGTGAGGTTGCCCTGGTTGATGATCGCTGCCGCGGACGTGCCCGAGAAGCGATAGTTGCCGGCGAGGAAGTCGGCGTCCGAAATGTTGCGCGTGGACGCGACGAGGCCGCCGACGTTGATCTGCGCGCCGGGGCCGAACATCACGCCGTTCGGGTTGACGATGAACACCTTGCCGTTGGCATCGATCGGACCGTCGATGTTGCTGACGTTGTTGCTGATCACGCGGTTCAGCGCGACCGAGTTGCTGTTCGGCTGAAGAAACGCCACGCGCTCGCCGCGGTCGACGCTGAAATCGCGCCAGTTGGTGATGAGCTTGTCGGTCTTCTGGTTGATGACCATCGTGTGGCCGTCGTCGTAGCGGAGGATGTCCGCCTTGCCGGCCGTGATCTTTTCGCCGCCGGGCAGTGCGAACGCGGGCAGCGCGGCAAGGCCGAGCAGCGAGACGACTACCGTGGCGACGCGCTTGCCGCCGCTCGATTTGCCGCGGCGGCGCGCGGTTTCCCCGACCGCGCTCCAGCACGCCTGGGCCTGGTTCCAGACCAGTGCGTAGGTCTTGTTCATGATTGTGCGTTCCTCGTATCGAATACGGGTGGTTGAAGAAGGCCGCTGCGTATGCGTGATGAAGCGGCCGAAAGGGAAGCGGGATGCCTGCCTGCTTCCTGTACTGCGAATGACGCCGGGCGTCCGGGCCGCCCTGCGGTTCAGAAATACTGAGCGGCCTGCAGCCATACGCTCGGCGAGCGCGTGACCGTGACGACCTTTTCCGTGTTGCCCAGCGGCAACGCGGCCGTCACGCTGACCTGGCGCCCGGTGCCGAACCAGGTCGTGCCGATGCCGATCGACGACAGTTGCACGCCGTTGCGCTCCCGTGTCCACGGCTGTTTGTTGAACTGCACGTGCCCGGTATCGATGAACGTGCTGATCTGCCAGCCAGGCGTGGCGAGATAGCGCAGTTCGGCGCTTGCCAGCCAGCCGTTGTCGCCGCTGCCCGCGCCGAGCGCGTAGCCGCGCACGCCGTAAGGGCCGCCGAGGCTGAATTTTTCGGACGCGTCGAGATTGCGCGACGAAAGCTGCGCGCTGAACTGCGTGAAGAACTGCATCCGGGCGCCGAGCGTCTGCAGTCGTAACGCGCTGACGTTGAGCGTCGTGAATCGGCCGTGCGTTTTCGCGAACCGGTTCGCTTCCAGCGGATCGTTGCCGCTCATGCGACCGTTGCCGACGCTGACCGAAAAGCCGCTGCGCCCGCCGCCGAGGAGGGTGTCCTCGCTGTTGCCGCTGATGCCGATCGACCAGAGGTCGACGCGCTTGTCGCTGACGATGTCGAAGGCGCCGTAATCGTCGCGCAGATGCTTGTTGTCGTAGGCCAGGCGGACGTCGATGCTCGCGCGGCGGCTGCGCACCAGCGGCTGCGTGACGAACACGCTGCGCACGTTTGCGTCGCCGCGAAAGCCGAGTTCCCGGAATTCGCCGCCGAGCCGGTAATTCATGTCGGAGTATGCGATGCCGATGCGCGTCGACGCCGGCCCAACGGGGACTTGATACGCGGTGCGGTAATAGCGCTGGTTCTTGTTGCTGATGAGCCCACGCAGCGAGAACCGGTCGCCGAGCCGCAGCGGCGTGTTGACGTCGATGCTGCCGGTGGCGCGGTAGCGCCCGGTGAGCGGATCGCCGAAGTTGTCCAGGTCGATCGAGCCGGTGGCGAACGGCCCGCGCTCGGCATCGATCACGAGATCGGTGGTGCCGGGCTCCGCGCCTGCGCGCAACGTGCCTTTCGCGTTGACGCCGGGTATCTCGTCGAGCAGCATCAGGCTGCGCTCGAGCGGCGCGCCGCGTACCGCATCGCCAGGCTCGAGCACCGCGAGCGGCTGGCGCAGCGCGCGGTCGAGCACGCGTGTGCGGTTGTGCAGCTCGACTTTCCCGTAGCGGCCTTCGGTGACGGCGATACGGACCACGCCGCTGTCGATGTCCTGTTGCGGGAGATAGGCACGCGCGAGCACGTAGCCGCGCTCGCGGTAATAGGCCGTGATCCGGTTGGCGGCTTGCTGAAGCTCGCCGAAGCTCAGGTCGCGGCCGACGAGATCGGCCAGGACCGGCTTCAGTTGCGCGGCGGTGAAGACCGTGTTGCCTTCGAGGTTGAACGCGTGGACGGTGACGTGGGGGCCGGTGTCGCGATCGGTTTCCTGCGGGGTCTCCGTTCGCGGAAGGTCGATGTCGGGCCGTGTCGCGGCCGGCAGCGACGGGCGGACGGTTTCGACGTCGCGTAACGATTGGCCCGCGCTGGGCACGTGCGTTTGCGCACGGACGAGCGCCGGAAGCAGGAGCAGGGCGGCGATGCCGAGCGCGTATCGCGTGTTCTGGCCGGATCCGGACACATTTCGAATTCCTTTGCATTTGAAGGTGGCGTTCACGCTCGGCGTGGACCACGAGCTGACCAGGTATTCGACGGTTTCATGAGTCGGGCGAGAACGCCTGGGCTTCCTGATACGGTAAATGAAGCGAATGTCCACGCGGTCTTTCCTTGTTCCTTGAGCAGCTTCCTGCTTTGTCAGATCGATGTATCGAGAGCCGTCGGATATTAGGGGCGATCTCAGGCGATTGATATTGAACAAGTACGAGAGACATATCGCGTTCCATTTGTCTTGTCGGATTTTTTGAAGCCGTCGGAAATGCTCGTGATTTCCCGGCGTGGGACCGCTCGATGGACGGCTCGTCCCGGACGCGTCGTGCGAGTCAGGGATCTTGCCTTTTTCCCATGGCGCGATCGACGGCGCGCGTTTGATCCGGTTTTTGGCAGGTGTGCAAAGCAGGGGCTTGACCGAGATGAATTCTTCGGGCTGGCGACATGTTGAGAAATGCATCGCGCCAATATAGGACGAGTACTAGAGCATTGAATATTGTTTTGGAAGTCGTCCGATTTGATCTGCATGATTGCGATGGCACCATTAAAACCATCACGAATTTTCCCGTGACGTTTGCGTGAAAGGTGTCGCAATTGGTGGTTTTCAAGCGTCTTGATGTACGTCGTTGAGACGATCGATTTGACACATGGTGACATTCGTGTCGATCGCATTCGTCAGTATTTTCGTAATCCTGAAAAGTCGCTTTGACAGATCCGAATGAGATTCGCGATGGTGCGGTCACGTCCAATGAAACGGTACGCGTCTGTCTCCGCCTTGTCCGGTTCAGTAGAAATTCAATGAGGTGTTATGCGTTTGCTCGACTCCGCGCGGCACGATCCGATCTTCAGGAAAACGATTTTCCGCGGGACCCTGCTGGATGTTTGCCTGCTTGTCGTCGCCGCCGTCGTGGCCAGGTCGTGGATCGGCGAGTGGTCGCCCGCGACGCTCGACTACTTGATGGTCGCGATCTCGGTCCCGCTCGCATGGATCGTGTTCTCCGTGGCCGGCCCCCACGTGGATCGTGTGGGTGGCGCGCGCTGGCGTGCCGCCGGTATGGCGCTTGCCGGTCCGGCGATTGTCGTCGGGACGGGGTTCGCCACGGCATTCGCGCTCGACGGCCGCTACTGGCCCGTTCCGGGCTGGGTCGTCGTCTGGTTCGCGCTGTCGGCGGCGGGGCTCGCCGCGCTGCGGGCCCTGAGGGGCATGTGGACGCGGTGGCGCGGCCGGGCGGCGAAACGGCACGCGACGCGCGAGGCCGTCGGCATCGTCGGGCACGGCGCGCTCTACGACGCGCTGGCGAAGCGCGGCCCGGATGCGTCGCGTCGTGTCGAGGCGGTCTTCGACACGTCCGGCCTGCCTGCGACGAGCATGGAAGGCGTGCGGTCGCGTCGCAGTCTGGCGCGTTTCGTCAAGCGTGTGCGCCGCGAGGGCGTCGGCGAAATCTGGATCGTGCTCCCGCTGTCGGATGCGGACCGCATCGGCGAGCTGGTTCGCGTATTCCGCAACGAACTCGTCGACATCCGGTTCGTGCCGGAACTGACCGGCATGGCGCCGTTCGAGACACGGCCGGCCAGTATCGCCGACATGCCGGCGCTCGATCTCGTGGCGTCGCCGCTGTCGATGCGGGCGCGTATCGGCAAGGCGCTGTTCGACCGCGTCTTCGCGTGCGTCGCGCTGATCGCGATCGCGCCGGCGCTGGCGGCGATCGCCGTCGCCGTCAAGTTGTCGTCGCCCGGGCCGGTGCTGTTCCGGCAGCGGCGGATGGGGGCCTATGGCCGGATCTTTTCGATCTACAAGTTCCGGACGATGCACGTGCATCACGCGGCCACGCCCGGCGAGGTTCGCCAGGCGACGCGCGGCGATCCGCGCGTCACGCGCATCGGCGCGCTGCTGCGGCGCACGAGCCTCGACGAACTGCCGCAGTTCTTCAACGTGCTGAAGGGCGACATGTCGGTGGTCGGCCCACGCCCGCATGCGGTCGAGCACGACAACGCCTATCGCGATCTCGTGGACGGCTACATCCACCGGTATCGCGTGAAGCCCGGCATCACCGGATGGGCGCAGGTCAACGGTCTGCGCGGCGAAACGGATCGCGTGGAGAAGATGCGCAAGCGCGTCGAGCACGATCTCTATTACCTGAACAACTGGTCATTTTCGATGGACTTGCGGATCGTGGCGGCAACGATCCGGTATGGATTCACGCATCGCAACGCCTATTGAGCGACGCATCGACGCGCGCAGACTGGATACGGATATGGAAACTGGAAATGGGGCGCGCCCATGGGCGCAACGCTTGCGACCGGCGCTGACGGTCTTGCCCGCGATACTGCTGCTGTCCGCTTGCGCGGTCGAGCCGGGCATGCACATGGATCTCGCGAACGATGCGTCGCGGGACGGCGGCATCGCGACACGGATTCACGAAAGCGGCCTGACGGTGTCGACGCATCGCATCGACGCGGCCTCCGTCGGTCGGCCGCAAGGCGGTTCCGCTTCGGGTGACGCGGCGTCGATACCGATCGGGACGATCGACGGCGACCTGATCGCGGCCCAGCGGCGCGAGGCGCGCGCGCAGGACGAACGCTCACGTGCAGCGCTTCTTGCCGAGCCGGCGCCTTACGCGATCGGCGTGGGCGATGTGCTGCAGATCACCGTGTGGGATCGTCCGGAGCTGGCGGCGGCGCAGGGCAGCCCCGGCGCGCAGCAGGCCCGTCCGGCCGATCCTCCGGCCGGCTTCGTCGTCGATCAAGCCGGCAACCTGGCGTTTCCGTATGCAGGCGAACTGCATGTCGCGGGCATGAGCACCCGCGAGATTCAGGCCGCGCTGCGCGCGCGGCTCTCGAAGTGGTTCGTCGCACCGCAATTGACGGTGCGCGTCGCGTCGTATCGCGCCAATCGCGTCTATATCGACGGCGAGGTCCATGCCCCGGGTGCGCAACCGCTCAACGACACGCCGATGACGCTGCTCGAAGCCGTCACGCGCGCGGGCGGCTTCACGGCCGATGCCGATCAGAGCCGCATGACGCTCGTGCGCGCCGGTGTCGCCTATCCGGTCGATCTGCCGGGCTTGATCCGCGAGCGTCTCGATCCGTCGCGCATCGTGCTGCGCAATGGCGATCTTCTGCAGGTCGGCGCACGCGACCAGTTCGGCGTGTACGTGATGGGCGAGGTCAACAAGCCGACGACGGCGCTGCCGCTGCGCAACGGCCGGCTCACGCTGGCCGACGCGTTGTCACAGGCCGGCAGCGTCAATCAGGGGACTTCCGATCCGAAGCAGACCTATGTGATTCGCGCCGGCGAGGCACGGCAAGCGCAGGTGTTTCATCTGGACGGACGATCGCCGGTGTCGATGGTGCTGGCCAACGAATTCGAGCTGCAGCCGCGCGACGTCGTGTACGTCGACAGCACGAAGCTCGCGCGCTTCGGACGCGTGCTCGCGCAACTGCTGCCGGCCATCAACGCGGGCCTGACCGCCGCGATCGTCACGAAATGATGAACCGGATCCTCGTGGTGTGCACCGGCAACGTCTGCCGCAGCCCGGCCGCGTGGGCGCTGCTGTCTCGCGCGGTGCCCGGCCGCACGATCGAGTCGGCCGGCATCGCGGCGATCGGCGGAACGCCGATCGATCCGGTGATGAACGAATTGCTGGTCGCGCGCGGTTTCGGGCGCGCTCCGCACCGGGCCCGACGCGTCGACGACAGCATTTGCCGGTGGGCCGACCTGATTCTCGTGATGGAGACCGCGCAGCGTCATCTGATCGAGCGGGCCTACCCGATGACGCGCGGCCGCGTATATCGCCTCGCCGAGCGTTATCGAACCGACGTTCCCGATCCGTACCGCCGAAGCCGTCACGTGTACGACTACGCGATGAAGCTGATCGAGCACGGCGTCGCCGACTGGGCCGTGCGGATCGCCCGTCTCGAATCGAACCCGTCGCGACGTCCGGATGCCGGCGCGGTTGCGCCGGAACACATGAAGTGAGTCTCAGATGAACACAACCAACCCAGGTCGATCCCTTGCGCGCGATGCCGACGAGCTCGACGTGCGTGGCATCCTCGACGTGCTGATCGCGCACGCCGGCCGCATTTTCGCGGTCACGGCGGCGTGCACCGCACTCGGCGCCGCCTATGCGCTCGTCGCAAAGCCGGTCTACAAGGCCGACATCGCCGTGCAGGTCGAAAGTGGCGGCTCCGACCTGCGCAGCATGGCGGAAGGCGGACTCGTAGGCGGCCTCGGCGCGCTGTTCGACGTGAAGTCGACCGACGACGGCGAAATGGAAATCCTGCGCTCGCGCCTCGTGACGGAGCCGGTCGTCGACGTCCAGCGCCTGTATATCGAAGCGCTGCCGCGCCGCGTGCCGCTGATCGGGGCCGCGATCGCGCGCTTCAATCACGGGTTGTCGACACCCGGCCTGTTCGGGGTCGGCGGCTTCGTGTGGGGCAACGAGCACATCGACGTGACCGCATTCGACGTGCCGCCCGGCTTCCGCGAACACCCGTTCATCGTCACGTTGCTGGGCGGCGGGCGCTATCGGGTGTCCGGAAACGATCTCGACCGCGATGTGGAAGGCGAGATCGGCGCGCCGCTGCGCGTGAAGACGGCCGCCGGCGACGTGATGCTGCAGGTCGCCGGCATCGAAGCCGCGGCCGGTGCACAGTTCGTCGTGAAGGCCGGGTCGAAGCAGGTCGTGCTCGCCGAATTGCGGAAGAAGCTGGCCATCGCGAACCGCGGCAAGGATCAGTCCGGCGTGATCGGCGTGTCGTACGAAAGCCACGATCCGGTGCGCGCGGCGGCGGTGCTGAACGCGATTGCCGACAACTACGTGCGGCAGAACGCGAACCGGAAGGCGGCGACCGCCGAGAAGTCGCTCGCGTTCCTCAGCGATCAGGTGCCGACGGTGGAGCGCCGGTTGCGTACGGCGGAGGATCGTCTCAACGCGTACCAGGCTCGCCATGAAATCGTCGATCTGACCGAACAGGCGAAGGCGATGCTGACGCAATCGACGGCCGTGCAGACGTCGCTGTTCGAACTTGAACAGAAGCGGCTTGCGCTGGCGTCGACGTTGACGCCTGCGCACCCGGAACTCACCGCCGTCGACCGGCAGATCGCCGCGGCTCGCGCCCAGATCGGGACGGTCAACGACGCGATCCGGCGCTTGCCCGACGCGCAGCGCAACATCGTGCGGCTGCGTCGAGACGTGACCGTGCAAACCGAAATCTACGTCGGCCTGCTGAACAGCATCCAGCAGCTTCGCGTCGCGACCGCGAGCAAGATCGGCAACGTGCGCGTGATCGATCGCGCGATCGTGCCGGACGAACCCGTACGGCCGAAGCCGGTACTGGTCACGGCGATTGCGGCGCTGGTGGGCCTCGTGCTCGGCACGTGCGGCGTCATCGGCCGTGCGGTGCTGTTCGGCGGCATCACCGATCCGGCCGAGATCGAGCTCGACACGGGCCTGAACGTGATGGCGACGATTCCACACAGTGCCGCCCAGCGCCGGCTCGCGCAGCGCGCCGTCGCGGCGCAGGGCCATGCGCCGATCCTGTCGCTGGCACGGCCGAACGAACCCGCGGTCGAGGCGCTGCACAGCCTGTGCACGGCGCTGCGGCTGCAGCTGCTGGACTGGCCCGAAGGCAACCGCGTGTTGATCACCGGGCCTTCCGCGGGCGTCGGGAAATCCTTCTTGTCGGCCAACGTCGCCGCGTTGCTCGGACAGTCGGGCCAACGCGTGTTACTGATCGACGGCGACTTGAGACGCGGGGAACTGGCGAAGCGCTTCGGGGTGCGGCCGGATGTCGGCCTGTCGACCGTCCTGCGTGGCGGCGCGGCCGTCGACGACGCCATCGTGCGCGATATCGCACCGAACGTCGATCTGCTGCCGGCCGGCCCGCGTACCGACCGGCCGGTCGAGCTGTTGTCGTCGGATCGCCTGGCGGCATTGCTGACGCAGGTCGGCCGCGATTACAGCCTCGTGCTGCTCGACGCGCCCCCGCTGCTGCCGGTGACGGACGCCACCGTGCTGGCCGCCCATGCGGACACGATCTTGCTCGCCGCGCGCTCCGGCGTGACGACCACGGGCGAACTCCTTGAATCGGCGAAACGCATCGAGCGCGTCGGCGCGCGCACGACGGCCGTCGTGTTCAACGACTTCCGGCCGGGACTGCGCTCCGCGCAGTACGGCAACTACGGCGCCTACGCATATGGCGGCGCCGATTCGCATACCGCCGCGGATCGCGCGTGATCCGCCGACGGAGAATCCGATGACCCATCACTACGAAAACATTCTCGTCACTTTCGGCACCCGCCCGGAAGCCATCAAGATGGCGCCGCTCGTCCATGCGCTGCGGGACCGCGAAGGCGTGCGTTGCGGCGTCTGCGTGACGGCCCAGCATCGCCAGATGCTGGACCAGGTGCTCGACCTGTTCGGCATCGTGCCGGATTTCGATCTCGACCTGATGCGCGCGGGGCAGACGCTCGGCGGCCTGACCGGGCACATCCTCAATGCGCTCGACCCGGTGCTGGATACGTTCCGGCCCGATCTCGTGCTCGTGCACGGCGATACCACCACGACCCTCGGCGCGACGCTCGCGGCTTACTACCGGCGCATTCCGGTCGGGCACGTGGAAGCCGGTCTGCGTACCGGCAACCTGTATTCGCCATGGCCCGAGGAGGCGAACCGCCGGGTGACGGGCGCGCTCGCGCTGCATCACTTCGCGCCGACCGAAACGTCGCGCGCGAACCTGCTGGCCGAGGGCGTCGAGGCCGGCCGGGTTCACGTGACCGGCAACACGGTGATCGACGCGCTGCTGACGATCACCCGACGCCTGACGCGCGATCCGGCGCTGGTGCAGCAGATGCGCGAGCGGTTCCCGTTCGTCGACGACGCACGACGCATGATCCTCGTCACCGGCCACCGCCGCGAGAACTTCGGCCGCGGCTTCGAACAGATCTGCGAGGCGATCGCGACGATCGCGAAGCGCTATCCGGAGTGCCGGATCGTCTATCCGATGCATCTGAATCCGAACGTGCGGGAGCCGGTCACGCGGCTGCTCGGCGACATCGACAACGTCGTGCTGATCGAGCCGCAGGAGTATGTGCCGTTCGTCTATCTGATGAGCCGCGCGTGGTTGATCCTGACCGATTCCGGCGGGATCCAGGAAGAAGCGCCGTCGCTCGGCAAGCCGGTGCTCGTGATGCGCGACACCACCGAGCGGCCGGAAGCCGTCGCGGCCGGCACGGTTCGCTTGGTCGGCACGGAGGTCGAGCGGCTGGTCGGCGCGGTGGTCGAGCTGTGGGAGGACGGCCACGCCTATCGCGCGATGAGCCGCGCGCACAACCCGTACGGCGACGGCCGCGCGAGCGGGCGGATCGCCGATCTGCTCGTGTCGCCGCCGACGTTGACGCAGGGGCCGGCGTATCTGGCCGGCTCGCTCTGCTGAATTCCCTGACGTCTGGAGAACCTCGTTCATGTCATTCGAAACCGTTTCCGTCATCGGGCTGGGCTATATCGGCCTGCCTACCGCCGCAGCCTTTGCCGCACGCCGCAAAAGCGTGATCGGCGTCGACGTGTCGCAGCATGCGGTCGACACGATCAATCGCGGCGAGATCCACATCGTCGAACCCGAACTCGACATGCTCGTGCATGCGGCCGTGACGCAGGGCCACCTGCGTGCGACGACGACGCCCGAGCCGGCCGATGCGTTCCTGATCGCGGTGCCGACGCCGTTTACCGACGGCAACAAGCCCGACCTGAGCTACATCGAGGCCGCGTGCCGGTCGATCGCGCCGGTGCTGAAGAAGGGCGACCTCGTCGTGCTCGAGTCGACGTCGCCGGTCGGCGCGACCGAACGGATGGCGGCGTGGCTCGCCGCGCAGCGACCGGACCTGACGTTTCCGCAGCAGGCCGGCGAGCGCTCGGACGTCCGGATCGCGCATTGTCCGGAGCGCGTGCTGCCGGGCCACGTGGTGCGCGAGCTCGTGGAGAACGATCGCGTGATCGGCGGGATGACGCGCAAGTGCGGTACGCGCGCGCAGGAGCTGTACGCGGTGTTCGTGCGCGGCGAGTGCATCCTGACCGATGCGCGGACGGCCGAGATGTGCAAGCTCACCGAGAACGCGTTCCGCGACGTGAACATCGCGTTCGCGAATGAGTTGTCGGTGATCTGCGACCAGCTCGACATCAACGTGTGGGAGCTGATCCGGCTGGCGAACCGCCATCCGCGCGTCAGCGTGCTCCAGCCGGGGCCGGGCGTCGGCGGACACTGCATCGCGGTCGATCCGTGGTTCATCGTCGATTCGGCGCCGGAGCATGCGCGGCTGATCCGCACGGCGCGTCACGTGAACGACGACAAGCCGCATTTCGTGGTCGAGCGGGTGCGGCACGCGGCGAGCCGGTTCCGCGAGCCGGTGATCGCGTGTCTCGGCCTCGCGTTCAAGGCCGATATCGACGATCTGCGCGAGAGCCCGGCGATGAAGATCGTCGATGCGCTGGCCGAGCATGTCGACGCGACGCTGCTGGTCGTCGAGCCGAACGTCGATGCGTTGCCGGCGTCGCTCGACGCGAAGGCGCGGCTGTGCGATCTGCATACCGCGCTCGCGGAAGCCGACGTGATCGTCGTCCTCGTCGATCACGCGCCGTTCCGCCGGATGGACCCGGTGCGGTTGCAGACCAAGGTCGTGATCGACACGCGCGGCGTGCTCGCGCGCGCGTAACGGGCGGGATGCGCAACGTCATGATGCGGAACGCCGATGCCGGGAAGCTGCTGGGCCGTCTCGAGGCGCTCGTCTGTACGGGCGCGCCCGGCCTGTATCGCGTGCTGACGTTCTGGGTCATCCAGCGGATCCATTCGCTGGACGAACTCGGACACGTAGCATCCAACCTGTCGATCGCGCAGATGATCGGCTTCTTCACGGCCATCGGCTGGGCGACGCTGATCCTGGTGCGCGTGCCGGCCAGCGACGGGCGGCAGGCGGCGCGCGACGCGTTCTATTCGTTGGTGTCGATGGCGGGATGGACGGCATTGGCCGCCACGCTCGCGTGCGTGCTGGTGTCCGCGACCGGGCTTGCCGCGTTCGATCTCGGCGGCGTGGTCGCGTTGATGTGGGGCTGGACCGTGTATCAGCTCGCGCGACATTTCTTCGTGTCGACCCGCCGCTACCGGATCACGATTGCGTTCGACTGCCTGCTGATCGCGGGCTCGTGCGCGATGCTTCAGGTCGGCACGCGTCACGGCTATTCCGCGTCGCTGTGCTTGGCGCTCACGCTGATGGGGGTGGCCGTCGCGATGTTCGTCGCGATCGGGGCGCCGGGGCGTGGCGTGTTCGCGATGCGTCTCGACATGAAGGGGCTGCAGTTCGGGCTGACCAATTTCCTGTCCGGCGGTATCGCGCTGGTGACGGTGCCGGCGGCCAAGGCGATGTGCGGCGCGTCGTTCGCGGGGATGCTGTCGCTGTTCGCATCGGTGACCGCGGTCGGCAACCTGCTGCCGCGCGCCATCTCGATCGCGCAATTGCCCGATCTCGTGAAGCGGAAGAAGGACAAGGCGCCGCTCGATACGACGCTGGGCGCGATGCGGCGCAACATCGATCTGTCGAACCTGGTCGTGCTCGTGATGAATCTGGCGATGGTGGCGGGGCTGACTTATCGGGCGGGGTTGGAGGGGGATGACCGGTACATGGCGCTCGCGGGCGGCGTGTTGCTGGCGATTCAGTGCGCGGCCGGGGTGCTTGGTGTCGTCGGCAGCAACGTGATGATGGCGTTCGAGAAGAGTGCCGTCACCGCGCGAATCAACATCGGTACGTCGACGCTGTTCGTCGCGTTGCTCGGCGGCAGCGTCGCGATCGGCGGCGAAGCCGGGTTCTTCTGCATGCTCGCGTCGGCGGTGGTTGTGACGCTGATCCGCAACGGGATCGTGGTCTTGCATGCGCGACGGGTATGTTCGTCGTATGCGGCGTCGATCGGCGCAGAGGACATTCCGGTCCCGTCGGGAGCGCGCCCATGAGCGTCGCGATTCGAGCGCCGGCGATGGCGGGGCGTCGATCGCGGGTCGCCGATCTTGGCGCCGGCCTGCTTGCGCTGGCGTATTGGGTCTTCTGCGTCAGCGATACGCTGCTCACGCTCGACGACGATCGTTCGCAGATCGTCAAGATGGGCGCGTTCGCGCTGGTGTTCATGGCGATCCTGCTGCGTCCGCGCTTTCACCGGCTGGCCGTCGTTGCGCTTCCCGTCGCGGTGTCGCTGTGCATCGGGATGCTGCTGTCGTTCAACCCGGCTGCAGGGATCGAGGAACTCGTCCGCTTCCTCTTTCCGGTCGCGATCACGGTGGCGATCTTCCCGTACCGCGACCGGCTCGACGTGCTGGTCAAGACGTTCATCGGCGTGGTCGTCAGCAACGATCTGTTTCAGTTGTACTTCTACGTTTCGTACGCGATCGGGCTGCCGCTGTTCATGCCGGTCCGCATCGACTCCGGGCTGTTCCTGCGCGCACAGGGATGGATGGGATTCTTCTCGGAATTCAGCTTCATCAATCTCTGCGCATTCCTGCTGTGCCGCTGGTACTGGTCCGGCCGCCGCGCGGCGATGGCATCGTGGGGCTTCCTGCTGTTCGGGTTGCTCGGTTTCTCGTTCAAGCTGTTCGCGGCGCTGGCGTTCTACCCGTTCGTGCGGAACGTGAGGGACGTGCGCGCGTGGCTGGCCGCGGCCGGCATGGCGGGCGCGATGCTCGTGCTGATGGCGATGGGCATGCTCGATTCGCTGTTGAAGGTCGGCATGGCAAAGATCTTGTTCTATGTCGTTGCGGGCAATTCGGCGCGCGCCGAATCCTATCGCGTGATGTTCGAATCGATCCGCAACGGCAATTTGCTGGGCGAGGGGCTGGGCAGCTTCGGCGGTCCGGCATCGGTGAAATTCTCGTCGCCGCTCTACCAGCTTTATCACTTCGACTGGTACGGGCTCGGCGGGCTGTTGAAGACCACCGATACGTTCTATCCGCATCTGTTCGTCGAGATGGGCGTGTTCGGCGCGATCGCGTGGCTCGTGTTCGTGCTGGCTTACGGACAGGCGCGACGCAAGCCGGCCGTCTGGTTCTACATCGTCGGCGCGTTCTGCTTCGACAACATCTTCTCGATGGCGTTTGTGTCGCCGTCTTACGTATTTTCCGCACTGCTGGCCATGTACGCGTTCTCGTGGGGACGGCCAGGCGCCGGACCCACATCTCGCCGTGGTGCGGTGGAGATTCGATCATGAAAATTCTCGTCGTCACGAACATGTATCTCGGCAGCAACCGTACGAGCCCGTGGCAAGGCGTGTTCGTGACCGAGCAGGTCGAGGCGCTCCGGCGCTCGGGCGCCGGCACGGTCGACGTGCTCGTCATCGAAGGGTATCGCGACAAGGGCGAATACCTGCGATCGATCGGGCAAGTCTGGAAGGCGGCGCGCGCGGGACGATACGACATCGTGCATTATCACTTCGGCCTGAGCGCGTGCTCCGCACCGCTGGTTCGCCTGCTTACCCGGGCGCGAGTCGTCATCACATTTCACGGCACCGACATCCTCGGCCCGCTATGGATGCGGCTGGTATCGAAAACGATGGCCTGCTTCGCGCACGCGTGCATTGGCGTCAGCGCGGAAATTTCATCGCGTTTGATCCGGCTGCGCCGGCGCTGCGAGACGATCCCGTGCGCGGTCGACGAGACGGTCTTCGTCGAGCACCGCGACGATGCGCGTGCTGAATCCGCGTTGCCGATCGTCGTGTTTCCGTCTTCCGCGCAACGCCCGGAAAAGAACTATCCGTTATTTGCGCAGGTGCTTCGGCAACTGTCGGCGCAACATGGCATCCGGGTGCAGGAGCGGCATATCGACGGTCTGGAGCGCAGCGAGGTGCGTGACCTGTTGGCGCGTGCCGCGTGTCTGCTGATGACGTCGACCCGCGAAGGCTCGCCGCAATCGGTGAAGGAAGCGATGGCGGTCAATCTGCCGGTGGTATCGGTCGATGTCGGCAACGTGCGGCAACTGCTCGACGGCGTGTCGCCCGGCATGGTCGTGTTCGACCACGACGCGGGACGGCTCACGAACGAGCTTGCGGATGTGTTGCAGGCCAGTATGCGATCCAACGGGCGGGAGCGGCTTGCGGCGCTCGGTTACTTCTCCGCCGATGTGTCCACGAAGTTGAAGGCGCTGTATGCGTCGCTTTGCCAGCCGCCGCGATTCGCGCACGCGGTGCCCGATACCGAAAAACGCGATAACGAGGCCATGCGATGAACCGCGCCGAATTTTTCTCATGCCCGATCCACCTGATGTCGATGAACGAGACGGTCGACTGGATCGGCGCGAGAGTCGAGAAGCGGGAATTCACGCAGCACGTGGTCGTCAACGTCGCGAAGGTCGTTCATCTGCAGCGCGATGCGGAGCTTGCCGCGTCGGTCCGCGCATGCGACATCGTCAACGTCGACGGCATGGGCGTGGTGTGGGGCGCGCGGCTGCTCGGTATCCCGGTGCCGGAGCGCGTCGCGGGCGTGGATCTGTTCGATCGGCTGCTGGCGCTGGCCGACGCGAAAGGGCTGCCGGTCTATCTGCTCGGCGCGACGCGGGAAGTCGTCGAACAGGTTGTCGCGGTGGCGGCGGCGCGTTATCCGGGGCTGCCGATCGCGGGATATCACCACGGTTATTTCTGGGACGACGAACAGGCGGTCGTCGACGATATCCGCCGCTCGGGCGCCCGAATGCTGTTCGTCGCGATCACGTCGCCGCGCAAGGAGAATTTCATCGATCGCTGGAAAGCGCAGCTGGGCGTCGATTTCGTGATGGGCGTGGGCGGCACGTTCGACGTGGTGGCGGGGAAGGTGAAGCGGGCGCCGCTGTGGATGCAGCGCAGCGGCCTCGAATGGGCGTTTCGCGTGATCCAGGAGCCGGGGCGGATGTGGAAGCGCTATCTGTCGACCAACAGTCGGTTCCTGGCGATGCTCGCAGGCGCGTATCTTGCCCGGTTGTTTCGGCGCAAAGGAGCGGCCGATGCGCAGTAGATGGGTTATCGCCGCATGCATGTTCGTCGTATCGGCTTGCCACGCGGGCCCGTCGGGTGGCGCGCATGAGGAAACGCGTTTCTATCGGTCGGACTGGACGCGCGGTATCGATTCGCGGCTTCGTCTGCAGGAACCGGCACCACAGAACATCACGACGGGCGAATTGTTCGGCATTCGCGACACGCTGCTGAAGGTATCGATGAACCGTTCGCAGGACTTCAGCGAGGTGGCGAGCGGGACGCCCCGTTCGGAAGTCAGTTTTTCCCCTGTGTTTCGCTTCGTGAACGGCCGCGATTACGAGGTGCGCTGGTCGACGGTGATTCCCGCCGATTATCGGTTCGATTCCAGACAGCCGGAACTCATTGCCCAGTTGCATCAGGGCGGTAACGATGGATCGCCGCCGTTCGCGTTGCTGCTGCACAACGGGAAATATGAAGTCGATGTACGCGGTGCGCCGGGCACGCCGAGCCGGTCGTTCGCGTTTGGCGACCCGATCGCGGATCGTGGGGAACCGGTCTGGTGGATGCTCCGGTATCGGCCTGACGATCGCGGCGTCGATGCGTTGGCCGACGTCTTCCGGAACGGGGAACGCGTCGTGCATGTGACGGGTGTACCGAACGCGTTCCCGAACGACCATCAGGCCTACTTCAAGCTCGGCCTCTACAAATGGTGGTGGAAGACCCGGCCGTCCGATGTGACCGAGCGGACCCTGTATTACGGCGACATCGAAATGAAGGTATTGCGCCAGTCGGCCGACTGAGCCGAGCGGCACCGGGCGCATGTCGCGCATGCGCCCGCACCCTCTCAACCCTCCCGAAAAATCCCGTTATACGCACTCAACGCCGGTGCCCCGCCGAGATGCGCATACAGCACTTTCGACCCCGGCTCGAATTCCCCGAGCCGCACCTTGTCGATCATCCCGTGCATCGATTTCCCTTCGTAAACGGGATCGGTCAGCATGCCTTCCAGCCGTGCGCACAGCCGAATCGCTTCCAGCGTGCCGTCGCTCGGCAGCCCATATTCGGGCCCGCCGTAACGCGTGTCGAGCACGACGTCCTGTTCGACGATATCGCGGCCCAGCCCCACCAGCTCGGCCGTATGCCGCGCGATGCGCGTGATCTGTTCGCGTGTCTGTTCCGGCTTCGCCGATGCGTCGATGCCGATCACGCGGTCCGCGCGTCCGTCGGCCGCGAAGCCCACGACCATCCCGGCCTGCGTGCTGCCCGTCACCGAGCAGACGACGACGTAGTCGAACCTGAAGCCGAGCTCGGCTTCCTGCGCGCGCACTTCTTCCGCGAAGCCGACGAACCCGAGGCCGCCGAGCGGATGCTCGGAGCAGCCGGCCGGAATCGGATACGGCTTGCCCCCCGCCTGTCGCACGCTCTCCATCGCTTCTTCCCAACTGCGGCGAATGCCGATGTCGAAACCGTCGGATACGAGCCGCACGTCGGCGCCCATCATCCGCGACAACTGGATGTTGCCGACCCGGTCGTACACCGGATCTTCGTAGTTGACCCAGTGCTCCTGCACGAGCACGCATTTCATCCCGAGATGCGCGGCGACGGCCGCGACCTGGCGCGTCTGGTTCGACTGCACGCCGCCGATCGACACGAGCGTGTCGGCACCCTGCGCAAGCGCGTCGGGAACGAGATATTCGAGCTTGCGTGTCTTGTTGCCGCCGAACGCGAGGCCGCTGTTGCAGTCCTCGCGCTTCGCATACAGCTCGACCTTGCCGCCGAGATGCGCGCTCAGGCGCTTGAGCGGCTGGATGGGCGTCGGGCCAAACGTCAGCGGATAACGGGGGAAGCGTTGCAGATTCATCGGCGGGGCTCCGGAAGGGGAACAAGGCGGGAAATCGGATCGTTCGGGCGCGGCCGGCAGGCCGTGCGCCGATGACGAAAATGATAGGCAGAAGCGCGGGAAATGAGCTTGCGAAATGAATTGCGTCGACCTACTTTATCGAAGTTAATAATTAAAAATAGACAATTCCGATTCGCTGAAAAGGAGATTGGCGCAATGAAATTAGATCGCGGCAGCGCATCACCCGCTGACGCCGCACCGGCGCTCGACCGCATCGACCGCGCGATCCTGCGGCAACTGCAGCAGGACGCGTCGATCTCGAACGTGAGCCTCGCGGCGAAAGTGAAACTGAGCGCGCCGGCATGCCTGCGGCGCGTCGAGCGGCTGAAGGAAATGGGGCTGATTCGCGGCATCGTCGCGCTGCTCGACCCGAAGCCGCTCGGTGCCGGGATGCTGGTCGTGATCGGCTTCGTGCTCGATCGCTCGACGCCGGAAACGTTCGCCGCGTTCGAGAAGGCCGCGCAGAAAGTGTCAGGGTGTGTCGAATGCCATGTCGTGACCGGCGAATTCGACTATTTCATGCTCGTGCGGACGCGCGACAACGACAGCTTCAATCGGCTGCATGCCGAACAACTGCTGTACCTGCCGGGAGTACGGCAGGTGCGCTCGTTCATGGTACTCAAGGAGATCCTGTCGACGCATGCGCTGCCGGTATAGCGCATGACGTCCGCGCGTGGCCGGGCGGACGCTCCAGGACGAAGCGGCGTCCGGCCGAGTCCGCATCGGCCCGCGTGCACGGATTGCCCAGGTGGCAGCGACGCTCTTCCGATCGCGCGGAAAGAGCGGGCTGGCCGCGCGAACGGGCCCGGCCGCGCTGTCGCGCATGCCATGCCGTTTGCACCGTCACGACGCCGCTCGGCGCGATCGCGTATGCTCGTCCCGTCATCTCGGCGAAGGCCGCAGGCGCCGCAGCCGGATCAATCGACGACCGATCAACGAGCGAGGGCATCATGGCAAGACAGACGATGGCGGAATACCTGGCGAAGACGCTGGCGGCAGCGGGCGTCGAGCGCATCTGGGGCGTGACGGGCGACAGCCTGAACGGCCTGTCGTTCAGCCTGAGCCAGATCGGCTCGATCCGCTGGATGCACACGCGGCACGAGGAAAGCGCGGCGTTCGCGGCCGGCGCCGATGCCGCGTCGACCGGGCGGCTCGCGGTGTGCGCGGGCAGTTGCGGGCCCGGCAACCTGCACCTGATCAACGGGCTGTACGACTGCCACCGCAATCACCAGCCGGTGCTCGCGATCGCCGCGCACATTCCGTCGACCGAGATCGGTCTCGGCTATTTCCAGGAAACCCATCCGCAGGAGCTGTTCCGCGAATGCAGTCACTTCGCCGAGCTCGTGACGAACGCGTCGCAGTTTCCGCGCGTGCTGGCGCGGGCGATGCGCACCGCGATCGAGGAGCGCGGCGTGGCCGTGATCGTGCTGCCGGGCGACATCGCGCTCGGCGACGGCCCGGACGAGGCGCCGGCGTGGAGCGAATCGGCGCCGCCGTCGATCCTGCCGGCCGATGCCGATCTCGACCGGCTCGCGGCGCTGCTCAACGGGTCCGACGCGGTCACGCTGCTGTGCGGCAGCGGCACGCAGGGGGCGCACGACGAAGTGGTCGCGCTGGCCGACACGCTCGGCGCGCCGGTCGTGCATGCGCTGCGCGGCAAGCAGTTCGTCGAATGGGACAACCCGTTCGACGTCGGGATGACGGGGCTGATCGGTTTCAGTTCCGGCTATCACGCGATGGAGTCGTGCGACACGCTGCTGATGCTCGGTACGGATTTCCCGTACCGGCCGTTCTATCCGACGAACGCGAAGATCGCGCAGATCGACTGGAAGGGCTCGCAGCTCGGCCATCGCGCGCCGCTCGCGCTCGGGCTGGTGGGCACCGTGAAGGAAACGATCGCGGCGCTGCTGCCGCGGCTGACGCGCAAGACGCAGCGGCGCTTCCTCGAGAACGCGCTGAAGCACTACGCAGCCGCGCGCAAGGGGCTCGACGATCTCGCGGTGGCCGAGCCGCCGGGCCGCGCGATCCATCCGCAGTACCTGACGAAGGTCGTCGACGAAGTCGCGGCCGACGACGCGATCTTCACGGCCGACGTCGGTACGCCGACGCTGTGGGCCGCGCGCTACCTGACGATGAACGGCAAGCGGCAATTGCACGGGTCGTTCAATCACGGGTCGATGGCGAACGCGATGCCGCAGGCGCTCGGTGCACAGGGTGCGCATCCGGGGCGGCAGGTCGTGTCGCTGTCGGGCGACGGCGGGCTGTCGATGCTGCTCGGCGATCTGCTGAGCGCACGCCAGCTCAAGCTGCCGATCAAGGTCGTCGTGTACAACAACAGCCTGCTCGGCTTCGTGTCGATGGAGCTGAAGGCGGCCGGCTATCTCGACACGAACGTCGACCTGAGCCCGACCGACTTCGCGGCGATCGCGAAGGGCGCCGGTATCTTCAGCGTGCGCGTCGAGCATTCGGAGAACGTCGAGCACGCGTTGCGCACGGCGTTCGAGCATGACGGGCCGGCGGTGGTGGACGTCGTCACGTCGAAGTACGAGCTCGCGATGCCGCCGAAGATCGAACTCGCGCATGCGAAGGGCTTCAGCCTGTTCATGCTGCGCGCGATCCTCAGCGGTCGCGGTGACGAAATCGTCGAGCTCGCGAGAACCAACTTGCGCTGAGGAAATGCCGCGCGCCGTGCATTCAGTATGGCGCGCGGTGCTTTACAGCCCGGGCCGGGCCGCCCGCTCGCGCGCGCGCGGCTTCGACGAACCACCTCAACGCGGCGGCCGGATGGCGGTTCGCGGGCGACAGACCTCGCACGCGACAAAGTTTTCGACCCCATTTAGGTTGCGGTGGGCCCACAGCCGACGATCGCGCCGCGATCGACACGGCACTGCGGCCGTCCCGAATCACCGGCAAGCGTTATCCCGTGCACTTGCAGCAGCAAGCCGATCGCCGATTGTGAATCGGAGGAGCGCTGATCCAGCACGAATTGGTCAGGCAAATCAGGGTCAATCTTCACGTCACCTTAAGTTTGCGTTTCCTAGAATCGATTGACCGTCGCGTGTCCAGCGACGGACCGATTCGCCCAGGAGGATGCGCTTGACGTCCTCCTCTCCCTAAAGGGAGAGGCTTCCCACACCTGGCGATGCACGTCCGCATCGGAGAATGTTCAGCGCAGCGTTGATATCACGATCATGCACGACACCACATCCACTGCAGGCCCATTCTCTTATTCGCAGTCCCGCGATACCTTTCGGCCGCGTCGTGCTGTCTTTCGACCCGCACGCCGAACAGGACTGGGTCGAACCGCTTTCGTCGACTTCTTCGAACGTGGCCCCGTGCGCGATCGCTTTATAGCGGAGCTTGTTCCGGAACGACGACCAGGATGCGTCGTAGACGCTCTTCGCCATCCTGGTTCTGGCGAGTTTGACGGCAGATACGTTGCCGACCGCGATGTAATCGAAGCGCCGCACCAGATCGACCGCGAGCTTGTGTTGAAAATCGGCACGGGCATTTGCCACCTTGGCGTGCAACTTCGCGTATTGCTCGCACGTCGCGTTGACCGTGCCGGAGTGAATACCGAGTTCTTTGCTGCTGCCGGTCGTCAGCACGTTCAGGTCGAATCCCGTCGGCCACTTCTTGCCCCACTTGAGCGCGTGCTTCTGCGTGTCGTTGCAGAAGTTCCAGACGTAGTTCACCGCGCGGCTCTGCTTGTTAAGCAGTCCGTTGAGCGACTTCACGCGGTAGCGGTAGACAAGGATCATGCCGGTGATCCTAACCCGTGGAAGAAGCTGTCTGTCAACAGCACTCCTTTCCTCCCCGTCCTGAAGGACGGGGTTTCTCGGAGCAACTGATGAACCCTACCCGTGTCGCAGTAGCCCTGTTCCGCGCAGTCATCGGCACACCGCCGCCAACCGCGCAAGCGCGGGAGCCCCGCCTATGATGTGGCCGAACGCGTGGCGTGTCTCGGCACTGTTCGTGCGCGAGTGGGTCGGCCGGCCGGCCGCGGTGGGCGCGTTGTGCCCGAGTTCGCGGCATCTGGCGCGCGAAATGGCCGACGCGGTGCCGGATGGCGACGGGCTGGTCGTCGAGCTCGGCGGCGGCACCGGTGCGATCACCGCGGCACTGCTCGAGCGCGGTGTCGCGCCGCGGCGCCTCGTGGTGGTCGAACGCTCGCCGGCGTTCGTGCAGCATTTACGGCGGCGCTTTCCCGGGATCTCGATCGTGTCGGGCGACGCGCGGCGGCTCGAACGGCTGTTGCCGCCGGGCGCCACGGTCGATGCGATCGTGTCGTGCCTGCCCCTGCGCACGCTGCCGCGCGAGGACGTGGCGGCGATCGTCGGTCAATGTCAGCGGGTGCTGTCGGCCGACGGCGTGATGATCCAGTTCACGTACGATTTGCGCCCGCCCGGCCGCCATCCGCTCGGCGATGCGGCATTCGTCGCGTGCGACAGCCGGATCGTGTGGGCCAATCTCCCGCCGGCGCGCATCGTGACCGTGCGCTGCGCCGCCGCCGCATACGCCGGTTGAACCGGGGAGTGCGGGGCGCCCGGACGTGGCGCCCCGTCGCATCCTTTCAGCGGCCGTACCGATCCTTCCAGTTTCCTTCATCCTGCCGTCACATCCGGTTCCTGCCATCGCCTTTCATTTTGAAAGCATCCGCGGTGAGCAGAACAGGCTACTTGATGTGCTCGACTGCCTGAAGGCAGGGATTCCGATGTTGACGTCGGCGCCGGCTTTTGTTCACCGCCGCACGCGGAAAACTAGACGCGCGCGCTGTCGGTCATCCGCGCCGTCGGCCGCGATGCGATGCGCTTGATGAAGCGGTCGAGCGGCGTTGCATAGCCGCGCGCGATGATCGCACTTGCTCCTGCCGACAGCGCCAGATACGCGACGAGCAGCGCCAGCTTGCCGTCGCCCTGCGTGACGGACGGCGGCCAGAGCGTGCGCAGCGCGCCGAGTACGATCAGATGGAACAGATACAGCTCGTAGCTGAGCCGGCCGCTCCAGCGCAGCGGCGCGAGCAGGCGACCGTGAGCGGGGGCGTGTTCGGCGTGTGCGCCGATCAGCAGCACGGCCGTGCCGAGCGCCATTGCCGAGACGCCGAACACATGGCTTTGCGCGATCGGCCACGCGAGATAGAGCGCGGTCATCAGTGCTGCGACCAGCCATTGCACGGGCGCCGCCGCGAGCATCGGCCAGCGCGCGCGTTCGGCGAGCAGCGCGGTGCAGCAGCCGATCGCGATACCGTCGAAGCAGGCGAAGTACGCGTACAGGAAGCCGCCTTCGTCGCCCGGATGCGTGTAGCGGTACACGGGACCGATCGCCGCAATCAGCAGCCAGAACGCGAACAGCCGCGTGTCGCGGCGCAGTGCGATGCACAGCAGCGGGAACGACAGGTAGAACACCTCTTCGACCGACAGCGACCACAGCACGCCGAGCGCGTAGTTGACCCATCCGTACGCGCCGATCAGCACGTTCATCCAGAACGTGAGCGATGCCAGATTCACGAGCCAGTACGACACGGCGATGCCCTGCGGCGCATGGTTCGTGAAGATCGGCACGCCGGCCGCCGCGAGGCCGTTGACGAGCGCGAGCAGCAGAAGCAGGCACGGGACGATCCGTGCAATGCGCGACACGTAGAACGCACGCACGTCGAGCGCGCCGAGGCTGCCCCAGCGGCGGCGCGCGTTCGACGTGATCAGGTAGCCCGAGATCGCGAAGAACATCGTCACGCCGTAGTTGCCGTTGCGCACGATCGCATGGATCGTGTCCCAGCCGAGCACGCGGGCGAGCGCGGTGTCGCGCAGCGGATATGCGATGTTGAAGTGATGCAGCAGGACGAGCAGGATCGAGACGCCGCGCAGCAGGTCGATGCGGGCGTTGCGGGGAGCGGCGCTCATTGCGGCGGGGCCGCGGCGGCGAGCGTCGGCAGCGCCGCGAGGAACGTGTCGCGCGAGCGCAGGCCGGCATTGGGCGTTTGCCGCTCGTCGTCCTGGATCAGGTTCGCGAACACCAGCGTGCGCGATCCCTTCGTCGCCCAGCCGACGAACCAGCCGTACGCGTGTGCCGCGTCGTACTGGATGCCCGGCGAGCCGGTGCCGGTCTTGCCGTGCACCGTCCAGCCGCCCGGTCGCGCGTCGAGCAGCGTGATGCGCGCAGTCATGTCATACGCGTGCGCGCTGACGGGCAGCGTCCGCTGCACGATCTTGCGCATGAACGCGACCTGTTCGAGCGGCGAAATCCGTAGCGACGAATTGACCCACGCGCCCATCATGCCGGGGAGTTCGCCCGCTTTGCTGGTGACGTCGGCGTTGCCGTAGTCGAACGCGCTCGTGTACTGCTGGAAGCGTGCCTGCCCGAGCGCCTGCGTGACCTGCTCCGAATACCAGAAGACCGACAGCCTCATCCAGCGCGCCGGATCGGTCGGTTCGCGCCACGGCGCGCCGCCCCAGTCGGGGTAGCCGGCGTGGAACTCGAGCGTGGGCGCGTGTTCGTCCTTCAGCACGCCGGCGTCGAAGCCCATCAGGCCGATGGCGACCTTGAACGTCGATGCCGGCGTTACGCGGGTCGAGCAGTCGCCCTGCTGCACGAGCAGCTTGCCGGTGGCGGCGTCGGCGACGACGGTGCAGACGGGGTGCGCGTGAGAGGACGCGGCGGCCAGGAGGCCGGCGAAGGCGAACAGCGCGTAATGCCAGTGCTTCAAGTGCAATTCCTTGGAAAGCGTGCGGAAGATGCGCGGGGCGGACGGAAAGCGGGAAGCCGTGCGCAAGCGAAGCGGCGGCCGGCATCGGTGAGGGCGATCGCGGCCGTCGGGATGGCTCACAGTGTATCGGCGGATCGCCGGCTGTCGACCTGTCATGGTTGACGGGGCGCGTGTGCGCCCTGCACCGTTACGGCTGCGGCTGCGGGCACGCCGGCGGTGAGGCAGTGGTAGGGGCCGCCCGTGACTGCGCGGCGTTACAGATCCGGATCCAACCCGAAGTGCAGGAGCGTTTCCCGGCGACAACGCGCTTCGGCGTCGGCTATCGAGATGACGCTCAGCGTGCTCTTCGATCGGTCGATCGGTGCCACGTCGAAGACTTTTCGTTGCGGCGGTGCAGCCGAGTGGCGGAGCAGCCGTGTATCGGGCGCGACGGTAGCCGTATTTGAAGCAGGCGTGTGCGCATCACGACGTTCTTGCGTGATGAGCTCGTCAATGAGCTGCTTGAACTGCGAGAAGCGAATGGGACGATTGGCGTTCGGCGCGCGACCGCGTCCGGCCGTGGGCTTCTTGATCCGGAACCCGGCAATTGGACGGTGTTTCTGAGTCATCCGTATATCCCTTTTTCGATCAAGTATCGTTGCAATGCCAGCACCGACGTGCCATCAGGCGCAACGTTGAACGTCATCACGCGATGCGATCCGGCCACCCGCCAGAAGTCTCGTCCGGATCGAGTCGCGTAAAGCGCTTGCAGAGACCGGAGCGACCCATCGGCCAACCCGACCGGATAGCCCTGAAAGTACTGGAACAGTGCGGCCTCGTCGCCATGCAGGCCGGGAATGGGCGCATCGAAACCAAACCGCGGCCATGCGTAGTATCCGCAGAGACGAAGGCGGCCGGGTTCAGGTGGCGCTTTACGGCCGCCTATTGCGAATGCGCTGATCCGCGCGATCTTCAACCTATCACACGCCCTGACGATCCGCCACAGCATTGCCGCACCGAGCCCGGCGACAGCGTTATCGGCAAGATCGACGGTCCCGAGTTCGAGTACGGACGCGTCGTGGGTTTGAAGCACGGATACGCGGTTCTCCGATCGGATCAGTCCCGGATGGGTCACGGAGAATGTCAGTCGACTCGCACAATCGAGATACACCTGAATGTCCGACCCGGCAGGCGCGCCACACAGCGAAACCAGCAGTTCGTCCGAGACGTCGCCGTCCACGCCGAGGCACGCGGCGATATCCAGATCGTTTCGATCGACCGTCAGGCGATCGTCGAAGTACGTCATCTCGTATGGCAGGACGTGACTGAGATCGACACGCTGGACGGGCATGGTTGCGGGCGACGAGTGGAAAGCGCCCAGCATATCGCCGCGAACCCGGCGGGCCGAGTCCGCCAAACGGCTGATCGGGCGTCGAAGTGATTGCTTCGACGCCACAAGCGACGTGCGGGGCGCGATCCCGGCGCGCATGCCGTTTTTTGCACGGCCGCCCCGTTTTTTTGCACGGCGTTTATACCGCCTCTTCTAAGCTGGGGACGTGTCGAACAGCCGAGACGGCTTCTGTCCGCGCCATGACCTTCATTCATCCCTTTCCCCCGTTCGATGTCGCCGGCCGGCGGTTGCGTGCCGGCGCACCCGGCAGCGTCGCGCCGTTCCCGCCGCCGCGCCCGCGCCTGCAATTGCCTGTCACGCTGACGGCCGACTCCGTCGAGGCGGCGCACGCCCGGCTTGCCGCGCTGCTGCATTCCCCGCTCGGTGTGTATGTCGTCAGCGCGCGCACCGTGCGCAACGTGATTCACGTGCATTTGGACATCGCCCCGGAGGATCTGGATTTCACGCTGCACACGCTGATCGCGCAGCATGTCGACGCGGTGATCGGGCCGATCGCGCGCCAATTGTGCGTTCCGGCTGGCGCGCGCTGAGCCGGGAACGCCGATTGCTTGGCTAATCCGCCGCCGATTCGCCGGCCGCCGTGCTGTCCGCCGGCCGCCGATGGTGGACGTTTGTGCGCTGCGTCGAACGCGGCGCTACCCCTGAACAGGGAGGGCCTATGTACCTTACGGAAGAAGTGCGTATTGCGCGCCCGGCTGCCCGTCGCGCGCATACCGCGGCGTTGCCGTCGGGCAGGCAGCTTGCCCGGCAGTTGATGGTGACGGTTCGCACGGCGGACGTGCTGCTGCGCCAGGCGATTCGCGTGCCCGATCGCCATCAGTGGCTGGTCGACGCCGAACGCGTCGATGCGGCCGGCGGGCCGCTCACCGCGTGGGATTCTCACGTGACGTTCCGCATCGTCAAGGCATTCGCACCGGCGTTCGATGCGGATGCGTGTGCGGCCGACCCCGATCAAGCGGCGGTCGAGATCCGCCTGTTTCTTCCCGAACAGGCTTATGTCGCCGAGCGGCGCATCGGCATCTTCGGCCGGCGGCATGGCCAGCGGTTCAGCGCGACGCTGTCGGTCACGGCCGGTTCGCAGTGGGGCGGCCGGCGCAATGAGCACGTTCCGCCGGCAGGGCGTCACGTGCACGGCGACACGCTGGAAGCGCTCGTCGACACGGTGGCCGGTATCGTCAACGCGGCGTTGCGCGTGGCCGGGCATGGCACGACCGGCCACGGGTGACGCGGCGGCGCGCGGCCGCCGGCGGGCTCACGCGTCGCCGGTCTGCCCGGTCTGCCGCTGCAGGTCTTCCATCAATTGTTCCGCCAGGAAGTCGCACGGCGGCCGTTTCGACTTGGTGCTGCGCGCGAGGATCAGCTCGAGCGGCGGCAGGTCGGGCAGCCCGTGCGAGCGGCCGAGCATCGACAGTTGCGCGGGAATCGCGCAGCGGGCAAGCGGCGCGACCGCGAGGCCGGCCTCGACCATGCTGAGCAGCCCGAGCAGGCTCGGGCTTTCATACGACGTGCGGTACGGCACTTTCGCGCGTTCGAGGCTGCGGATCGCGTTCTCGCGCGCGACGCTGCCCGGCATGAACACCGCGATCGGCAGCGGCCGCTCCTCCCAGACACGCGGCCCGTTCGTCATCGCGGCCCACGCCATCGGCTCGTGGCGGATGAAGTCGCCCGACAGCCCCTTGATGCGCGTCCCGCACACGAGATCGACGGTGCCCTCCTTGATCAGCGGCGCGAGCGCGCTGCTCGGCAGCCCCATCACCTGGATCTCGACCTTCGGGTAGGTCGCGGAGAATTTCTTCAGCACCGACGGCAGCAGCGACGACGCATAGTCGTCCGGCACGCCGATCACGACCTTGCCGGTCACCTCCGGCCGCACCACGGCTGCCCATGCTTCGTCACGCAGCGCCAGCATTCGTCTGGCGAATCCCAGCAGCACCTCGCCTTCGCGCGTCAGCACGATGCTGCGCGGCTTGCGCACGAACAGCGGCCGGCCGATCGCGTCCTCCAGGCTCTTGATCTGCATGCTCACGGCCGACTGCGAGCGGTTCACGGCCTCGGCTGCGCGGGTCATGTTGCCGGTTTCCGCGACGGCGACGACGGTGGCCAGCACGTCGTGATCGAGCATCTTCATGGGTATCAGGAAAACTGAACGTAACGATCAGCATTATGCGTTTTTATTGTTGCTGTGTGTCTGCCATAGTGCGATCACGCTGGCGTTTCACCCGAGGGTGGCGCGGCGGTCGGGCCGCGCCAATCCGGCGTGCGGGACTGAACAGGGAAGCGTGGTGAATCGATGATGGACCATCCGTTGCGCGCCGCACTGGCCGCGGAATTGCACGCCCGGCCGTTCCTGCGGCTCGCCGAAGCCGTGTCGCTCACGCACTACGCGATCTATGCGGACGGCCAGCCCGACATCCACGAAACGCTGCTGCACGCGCTGTGCCGCGATACCGGCATCGACGCGCCGCACGAAGGCGCGACGCACTACGCGGTGCAGTCGCCGTGCGGTTGGCACCTGAAGTGGGAGCGCCACACCGAATTCTCGACCTTCACGTTCGTCGCGCCGCGTCGCGACACCGGTTATTTCGACGATCTCGCGATCGACGGCATTCCGGCCGCGTGGTTCGCGCGGCTGGCCGGCATCCGCTTCGTCGCGGTGCGGATGGAGCTGCTGTCCGGCGACGCCGCGCGGCGCGTATGCGGCGACCTGCGGCGCTGGATCGACGGGCCCGCGCTCGTCGGCAGCCGCGTGCTCGGCGGCGGCAAGGTGTTCTGCGACTGGCACGTGCGCGACGACGGCTTCATGCGTTTTCTCGTGGTCGACGAGGATTTCCGCGAGGAGCAGGGCGGCCGGCTGTTGCAGCGTCTGTATGAAATCGAAACGTACCGGATGATGGCGCTGCTGGCACTCCCCGTCGCGCGCCGGATGAGCCGCGAGCTCGACGAGATCCATGCGGCGCTGCACGCGCTGATGCAGCGGATGGATGCGAGCGGCGCAGACGGCGACGATGCGGCGTTGCTCGTCAAGCTCACGCATCTCGCGGTGCGGGTCGAATCGTTGTCGGGATCGGGGCGCGCTTCAGCGCGTCGCGCGCGTACGAAAAGCTCGTGCTGGCGCGCATCCACGAGCTGCGCGAGGAGCGTATCGAAGGGATGCCGACGATCGCCGAATTCATGGAGCGGCGCTTCGCGCCGGCGATGGAAACCTGCCGCAGCGTGTGGGCGCGCCACGAACAGATCGCCGCGCGGATCGCACGGGCGGTCGACCTGCTGCGCACTCGCGTGAATCTCGCGCAGGAAAAGGACGTGACGCGGCTGCTGGCCGGCATGGAGCGCACCGCGCGCAACCAGCTGCATTTGCAGCACGCGGTCGAAGGGCTGTCGGTGGCCGCCATTTCGTACTACGTGCTGTCGCTCGCGACGGCGGCGTTCAAGGCGCTGCACGTGATGAACCTGCCGGTCGATCCCGAGCTGGCGGAAGGGCTGCTGATCGCGCCGGTCGTGTTCGCGGTGATCCACATCACGCGGCGTACGCGCGCGCAGCTTGCGCGGGCCGAGGCGGTGCATGACAGTGCGCCCGTGCATGCGGCGGCGTTGAAGCGGGCCGGCTAGAACATCAACGACCTATCAAGGCAAAGGAGTGGAGATGACTTTTTCGCAGAATCAAGCGGGTTTTTACAGCGGTTTCGATGCCGCGTTCGACGAGCCGGCAGCGGCTCGCGTGACGTCGTATCAGGCCGTGCTGCAGGAACCGATGACGTCGCTCGTCGGCAATACGCTCGATCGGCCGGACGTCGCGGCGGTGGCGATTCTCGGGTACAACTGACGCGGCGTCGCGCGACTATTCCGCGCGGCTACGCAGCATCCACGAGCGGCCCTTCTCCGATCAACCGCCATCGCGCATGCGTGGCATCGTCGGGTACGCCGCCCATCGGGCGTCGATCTTGCGGCCGGGCAGGAAACGAAACTCGATATAGCCGTCTCACCGGTTCGGCAAAGCCGGCACGGCGACCTCGGTTTCGACGATTTCAGGTGCCTGGTTCCTGGCGTCTTCTTCAGGCGTCAGGTCGTAAGTGACCCTGACGTGCCAGGTCTGCTTGCCGCGGGGCACGCTCATGCAGCACACCGTGCCACCCCCGCCGCCGAACTGGCGTGCGTGCACGCTGCCGGCGCCGAAGCCGTCGACCACGAAGCTGTAGACGCCACGATCCGTGTAGTTGAACCCCACGACGCGATACGGGCCGTTGGCGCGCGTCTGTGCGTGGACCCACCAGGCTGCGCCTGCCAGCAGCGCGGCGATGGCAAGCGGGTTGAGCGTCATGCGGCGTAGCAGGTTCGACATGTCGATGTTTCCATGAGTCGGTTCGCCGGCGACGATCCGTTGCCGGCAGCTGAGGTCAGCGCGCGGGCCTGACCGGCCCCGCCCCCTGCGCCAGCGCCAGCTCGACGAACGCCCGCGCCGCAGCACTCCGATACCCACCCTTGCGCTGCAGCAGCACGGCCGTGCGCCTCAGCCCCGCCGGATCGAGCGCAACCGCGACGAGATCGTCGTGCTCGACCGCGACCGTCGCCGGCAGCAGCGTCGCGAGGTTCGTGCGGCGCACGATCTCGATTACCGCACCGAGCGAATTCGCTTCCATCAGCACGCGCGGCTGCAGGTCGTGCTCGCGGAAATAGCGGTCGATTTGCATGCGCGTCGCGAATTCCGCGGTGAGCAGCACGAGCGGCGCGTCGTGCAGCGCGCGCAGGCCGGCCTTGCGTTTGCTGCCGAGCGCGTGTCCGCGGTTCACGACGAGCGCCAGTGTTTCGACCAGCAGCGCTTGCGCGTCGATATCCGCCGTCTGCACCTCGTCGAATGCAATGCCGACATCGAGCTCGTCGTCGACGAGCAGTGCCTCGATACGCTCCTGCGACATCTCGCGAACCGACAGCGATACGTCCGGATAGCGGCGGTGAAACGCCTCGACGAGCGGCCCGACGAGATAGCTCGTGAAGGTCGGCGTGACCGCGACGCGCAGCGAGCCGCGGCTCAGGTCCTGCACGTCGTGAATCGCCCGCCGGCCTTCCGCGAGATCATGCAGCGCCTGCCGCGCATAGCGGAAATACACGTCGCCGGCATCGGTCAGCCTCGTGACGCGGCCGGTGCGGTCGAACAACTGCGCGCCGAGCGTGTCCTCGAGCTGGCGGATCTGCTGCGACAGCGCGGGCTGCGATACGTGCAGCGCGGCGGCCGCGCGCGTGAAGCTGCGGTGTTCGGCGACGGCCAGGAAGTAGTGGATGTGACGCAGCAGCATGGCGGTTCCTATAAGTCGTGCTTATCCGGTGGATCGTAAATCAGTCTTTTACGTTATCGGAAGTCGGGCGTAACCTGCCCTTCATCGATTCCACCCGCACCGGAGAATACGCGATGAAGGACATCATCGAAGGCTTCCTGAAGTTCCAGCGCGACGCCTATCCGGCGCGCGCCGCGCTGTTCCGTGATCTCGCACGTAGCCAGAATCCGCGGGCGCTGTTCATCTCGTGCTCGGATAGCCGGCTCGTGCCGGAGCTCGTCACGCAGCGCGAGCCGGGCGACCTGTTCGTGATCCGCAACGCGGGCAACATCGTGCCGTCGTACGGCCCGGAGCCGGGCGGCGTGTCGGCGTCGGTCGAATATGCGGTCGCCGCGCTGCGCGTGACCGACGTCGTGATCTGCGGGCATTCCGATTGCGGCGCGATGACCGCGATTGCGACCTGCCAGTGCATGGACCACATGCCGGCCGTCGGCCACTGGCTGCGCTATGCCGATTCGGCACGGGTCGTGAACGAGGCGCGCATGCATCGCAGCGAGCGCGAACGGATCGACTCGATGGTGCGCGAGAACGTCGTCGCGCAACTGGCCAACCTGAAGACGCATCCCGCCGTGCGGCTCGCGCTCGAGGAAGGGCGTCTCGCGCTGCACGGCTGGGTCTACGACATCGAATCGGGCTGCATCGACGCCTACGACGGCGCGAGCGGCCGGTTCGTTCCCCTTGCGGACCATCCCGGCGTCCGTGCAACCCCCGCGACACTCCCCGTCGCGGCCTGAATCGCTCCCACTCCACTACGAGGCATTACCATGATCCAGTCCCAGCACAGTCAGACGGCGCGCCACGCGCTGGCGGAAACCGTCGTGCTCGCGAAGGCGCGCAAGAACCTGTCGTTCGCGCAGCTCACCGAAGGCACGGGCCTGAGCGAAGCGTTCGTCACGGCCGCGCTGCTCGGGCAACATGCGCTGCCGGCCGACGCGGCGCGCGTCGTCGCCGACAAGCTCGGCCTCGACGACGACGCGGTGCTGCTGCTGCAAATGATCCCGCTGCGCGGCAGCATCGACGATCGTGTGCCGACCGATCCGACCATCTACCGTTTCTACGAAATACTGCAGGTGTACGGCACGACGCTGAAGGCGCTCGTTCACGAGAAGTTCGGCGACGGCATCATCAGCGCGATCAATTTCCGGCTCGACGTGAAGAAGGTCGACGATCCGGAAGGCGGTTCGCGTGCGGTGATCACGCTCGACGGCAAGTACCTGCCGACCAAGCCGTTCTGACGCCGGCGGCGCGTCGTGGCGTCACGGCGTCGCGCGATATCGAGCGATCATCGCGCGTCGTCACGGCGCATGACGACGCGCTATAGTCGCGTGATACCCGCCGCGGGCGCCGCCCGCCCGGCGGTCTATTCACGCACGCGTTCGCTTCGATGACAGCCCATCCCGACGTCACCCTTCAACTGACCGACACCGAGCAGCCGGCCGCCCGAGACTTCATCAGCCGCAAGCTCGGCGAATTCAACCATGCGATGACGGGGCGCGCCGATACGGCCGCGCTCGACGTCTACGTGACCGATCCCGCGACCGGCGACGTACTGGGCGGCCTCGCCGGCCGCACGTCGCTCGGCGTGTTCTTCATCGATCTGTTCTATCTGCCCGAATCGCTGCGCGGCGACGGCTTCGGCAGCCGGCTGCTGCGCGAGGCCGAAGCGGCGCGGTTGTGCGCGTGCGGTGCTGTACACGATCTCGTTCCAGGCGCCGGACTTCTACCGGAAGCACGGTTACGAGACATTCGGCGAAGTGCCGTGCGAGCCGGCAGGCGCGGCGCGCGTATTTATGGTCAAGGTGCTTTGAGCGGCAACGGGCAGTTTGCTGACATCTCATGACAAGCTGGTAGCGCCGGAAGGCTCACGAATCACCGCCCGGGCGTCGCCCGCTCGACGATCATGTCGCACAGCGCCCGCGCGGCGGGCGACAGTTGCGCGTTCCGCCGCATGACGAGCACGAGCGTGCGCGACACCGACGGCTCGACGAGCTCGATCGTGCGGATCATCGGATACGCATTCTTCTGGATCGCGAGCTTCGGCACGACGGCCGCGCCCAGCCCTTCCGCGACGAGCCCGAGCGCGGTCGAACTGCGCTGCACCTCGTAGAACGAATGCAGCGATACGCCGCTCGTCTTCAACGCGCCATCGAGCAGCCCGCGATTGCCGCTCACTTCGCCGGCGAAGATCAGCGGATGCGGCTGCAGCGCCGCCCAGCGGATGCGCCGCCGCTTCGCGAGCGGGTGATCGTCGCGGCACACGAGTACGTAAGGGTCGTGCGTGAGCGGCACGCTGACCAGTTCCGGGTGCTGGTCGCCAGCGATGCTGATGCCGAATTCCGCCTCGCGGCGCAGCACGGCCTGCAACACCGACGCCGACGCGTGATCGAGAATCTTCACGCGATCATGCGGCCGGTGCGTGGAGAACGCGCGCAGGATGCGCGGCAGGTACTGCACGCCGACCGTCGGCACGCACGCGATCGTGACGTCGCCGCGCTGGCTCAGGCCCGTCTCGCGGATTTCGGTCAGCGCATCGGACAGTTCGTTCAGCAGCCGGCGCGCCTGCGGCAGGAAACGCCGGCCGATCTCGGTCAGCGTGGTACGGCGCGTCGTGCGCTCGACCAGCGCGACGCCGAGATACGCTTCGAGCTTGCGCAGCCGCTGCGTGATCGCCGTCTGCGTGACGTGCAGCGTATCGGCTGCCTGCCTGAAGCTGCCGCCGTCGGCGATCGCGACGAAAGCCTGGACACCGAGCGTATCGATCTTCATCAGAATTTTGAATCAATCACGATATTAAATTCATTTTACTGAAGGTCGGCGGCAGTCGCAGAATGCGCTGAATCGACGGCCCGTTGCATCCCGTGCGCGGATGCGTCGCCGCTCCCCTGCCGACAAGGAGACTTATCGTGACGACCCCGCTCGATCAATACGCGACCCAGTACGTGCAGTTCGAGGACGAACGCACGCGCCCGGTGCGCGATCTGCTGGCCGCCGTGCCGAACACGCCGATCCATACCGCGATCGATATCGGCTGCGGGCCGGGCAATTCGACGGAAGCGCTGATCGCCCGCGCACCGGACGCGACGATCCACGGGATCGATGCGTCGGCGGACATGATCGAGGCCGCGCGCAAGCGCCTGCCGGCGCTGCGTTTCGACCTTGCCGATGTCACCACCTGGGACGATCCGGGCGGCTATGACCTGATCCTGTCGAATGCGGTGCTGCAGTGGGTGCCTGCGCACGACACGCTGTTCCCGAGGCTCGTCGGCCGGCTCGCGCGAGGCGGCCATCTCGCGGTGCAGATGCCCGACAATCTCGACGAACCCGCGCACCGGCTGATGCGCGAAGTCGCCGCAGGCGGGCCGTGGGCCGACAAGCTGAAAGGCGCGGCGCGTACCGAGCGATTCGATGCGCGCTATTACCATGCGCTGCTGGTGCCGCTGTGTTCGCGCGTGGACGTGTGGCGCACGACCTACTACCACCCGCTGCGCGGCGGTGCGGAGGCGGTCGTCGAATGGTTCAAGGGCAGCGCGCTGCGGCCGTTTCTCGCGGCGCTCGACGCGTCCGAACAGCGCGCGTTTCTCGCGCGCTATCGCGACGCGCTGGCCGGCCCGAACGGTTATCCGGTGCAGGACGACGGTACGGTGCTGTTGCCGTTTCCCCGCCTGTTCATCGTGGCGACGCGCAAGTAACGCGCCAATCACACTGCATTGACGTGACGATCAGCCGTGCATCAGCGCACCGGCTGCACCGATGCCGGGTCGACCGTGCGGCTTCGCGCGGTCTGCCCGTTGCGCAGGTCCTTGTACCAGAACAGCGCGACTTCTCCCGCGTTCTTGCCGTCGGCGTAGAGAAAGCGGTCGTGGCCGCCGAGCACGAAGCCCGCACGCGCATACGTCGAGCAGGCCGCGACGTTGTTCGCCTGCGTTTCGAGCCGCATGAAGCCGAACCCGTGGCTGCGCGCCCACGCTTCCGCGGCTGCCAGCAGGAATTTCCCGATACCCTGGCGCCGGCAGTGGCGGTCGACGGCCAGTTCCGCGATCTCGGCCATGCCGTTCCAGCTTTCCTCGATCGCGACGAATCCCGCGAGCCGTTCGCCGGCCGTCGCCCGAAACAGCGCCGTGCGGCCCGACGCGTCGCGCGCCCAGCCGGCCGGATCGAAGCCGTAGTCCTTGCGCCGCGCCGGCAGCGCGCGAAGATCGAGCAAGTCCTGATACGGCACATTCAATTCCCACGCGATGTCGAACGAGAAATCGCATCCGTCCAGTTCGTCGGCGGCAAGCGCGAGCGCCGGTTCGATGCTGATGTGTTCGGCTCGGTCCATAGGTCGGTGTCCTGTCTTCGGCGCGATGGCGCGATGATGTGATGGTATCCGTGATGCGCTCGTCGGTCCGATGAATGCGCACCGCAGCGCGTCCTTGTCGTTGCTTCGTTCGCTGCGCCGGGACGCCGACGCAGCGGCTCAGGTCAGCGCGGGATGGCCGGCGGTGCGCCGTCGTCATACGATCCGGCGGCGGGGAGCACGGCGGTGGCCGAACCCCACGCGGCGAGTTCGCGCTTCGTGCGCACGCCGAGCTTCGCGAATGCACGCTTCACGTACGACTCGGCCGACGCGACGCGCACGCCGAGAATCCCGGCGGTTTCCGGCACGGTCTTGCCGGAGAGCAGGTGCTTGCAGGTTTCGTATTCGCGCTTCGACAGCTTCACGCCGTCGGCCGCGAGCCGCGCATCGAACTGCGCGAGCGGATGGACGTCGGGCGTCGCGTGCGCGATGCGCCGCGCGGCGGTGGTCGACGCATGGAGTTCGAGCAGCGGAAACAGCATGTCGCTGATGCTGCGGAAGCGGTTCATCTCGGCGAGCGTGAACGGCGGCCGGTCACGGCCACGCTCCAGGGCGATCGAATGCTGCGAATAGCGCGTGCCCCGTGCGAGCACGCATTCGTGGCCGATATGCACGTCGTCGAACAGCCGCTGGCGGAATTCGCCGGGCGGGATCGCCGCGATGTCGCGCACGACCAGCATCGTGCCGGTCTTGCCGCGCAGACCCGCGAACAGCGGGTCGCTGTCGAGAAAGCGCTCGTAGTAGAGCGTCATCACGTCGGAGATGTCGGTGGACGCGGTGCCGATGCCGCTGCTGCCGATCCATTCGCAACGGTAGCCGGTGGGCATCGTCGCGTCGACGCGCGAGCGCTCGACGTGCGCGACGTCGAGCGGCACGACCTCGTTCAGCAGTTGCGTGAGGCGCGGCACGAAATGCGGCGTGCCGACCGTCTCGATCAGCTCGCCCAATGCCTTGAACGACACGTTGAAGCGATCGTTGTCGCGGTGGATGGCGTTCACGTTGAGCAGCATGCGATTCCCAAGGCCTGTTCCGCCCATGACGCGCGTTTCGTTGATACGAAAAAAGCAGTGTTCAGCCCGCGATCGGGAGGGAATACAGGCAGGCGTCCTGCCGATCCGTTCGCCCGTAAAACGTTGCGTGTCGTCCCGAAGAGGGCATACCGGTGCAGTGTAAACGAGTCACTGCGTCCCCGTCCTTTTCAATCGAGCGACAGGCGATTCCGACGACCAACCTGATCAGGCGCATCGTGCCGCAGGGCACGCGCCTGGGCGAATCGAAGGCGCTCGGCTTCGGGGGGACGAAAGCGATCGGCGCGCGGCCGAAGGCAGGCGCGGCAACTGAATCGACGGTTGTCGGGAAGGCAAGGGCGGGTCAGGCGCGTTTCCGGAGTCGGCCGCATCGGCGGTGTGGCGCGCCGGCCGGGACAGCGGTCAAGCAGGGCGACGCAGGTGCGCCGCCCTTACAGCGCTTACGCGTCGATGCGCTCGACCTTGCCGACGAGCAGCCCATACGACAGGCTGCCCGCGAGCGCCATTGCGCCGATGTAGGTGATCGCGCGCGAGAAGTCCGCGCCGTCGACCAGCAGCCCGATCACGATCGGCGTCGCGATCGCGGACAGGTTGCCGACCAGGTTGAACACGCCGCCCGTGAGGCCGAGCAGTCGCGCGGGTGCGAGCCCCGACACGAGCGACCACGTGATCGATGCGAAGCCGTTGCCGAAGAACGCGATCGTCATGAACGCGATCACCCAGCCGGTGGAGCTCACGTAGTTCGCGCCGATGATGCAGGTCGAGATCAGCAGCCCCGAGATGATCGGCAGCTTGCGCGCGAAGCCCTGCGATGCGCCGCGCCGCATCAGCCAGTCCGACAGCACACCCGAGCACAGCACGCCGACGAATGCGGCGAGGAACGGCAGCGACGCGAGGAAGCCCGACTTGATGAAGTCCATCCCGCGATACTTGACGAGGTAGGTCGGGAACCACGTGAGGAAGAACCACAGCGTCGAGTTCAGCGCGAACTGGCCGAGGTAGATGCCCCACAGCTTGCGCCGGCCGAGCACGACGCCGAGGTCGCGCCACGTCGACGGCGTGCGGTCGCTGCGCGCCGCGATGCGGTCCTCGAGATCGACGAGCCCGCCGCCGTCGCGGATCAGCGCGATTTCGGCCGCATTGACGCCGCGCAACGCGCGCGGCTCGCGATACACCGCATACCAGATCGCGGCCCATGCGATGCCGGCGAGGCCGGTCGCGACGAACACCATGTGCCAGCCGAGATGCACCTGCAGCCACGCGAGCACCGGCGTGAGGAACGCGAGGCCGACGAACTGCCCCGACGTGTAGCCGCCGATCGCGCTCGCCCGCTCGCGGGTCGGGAACCACGTCGTCACCACGCGGTTGTTGATCGGATAGGCCGGCGCTTCGAGCGCGCCGACCGCGAGGCGCAGCACGATCAGTCCGACGAACGAGCCGGCGAAGCCGAGTAGCAGCGTCGCGGCCGACCACAGTGCGAGCGCACCCGCATACAGCACGCGCGGCGACACCTTGTCGACGAGCCAGCCGCCGGGAATCTGCATCAGCGCATAGGTCCAGCCGAACGCGGAGAAAACGAGGCCCGCGTGGACCGGATCGATGTTCAGTTCCTTGAACAGTTCGGGCGCCGCGATCGACAGGTTGCTGCGGTCGAGATAGTTGATCACGACCGTGACGAACAGCAGCGCGAGGATCAGCAGCCGCTTGCGGCTCGGCGGCGTGGCCGGGGGTGCGGCGGCGGCCGAGCGGGTAGCTGATTCGGATGAAGTACCGGTGTGCGCGGATGGCCGCTGCGGCGGGTTGGCATGGGTGCGTGACGCGGATGGGCCCACGGTCGTCTCCTGTGTTCTATGCCCCGGCCGGCGCTCGCGAACGAGGCGGCCGAATCGAATGGCGTTGGGGCGAACGTTAGAGCCGTGGCGCGGCGTGCGTCAACATTTGGGCAGGTATCCCCATTAATGGGACGTTTGCCGTTCAATATATGGGAATGGGCGCCGCGACGCGCGGGTCGGCGTCGTCGTCACGAAGGAGAGCAAGCAGGCGACCGGTCAGCCCGCGTGCTGTCGTCGCGATAGCCGCTCTTGCCGACGAAGATTTCCTTCAACGCGGCGCGCAGCGTGACCGGATCGTACTGACCGGGCGCGAGATGGATCACGTAGCGCGTCTGGCCGTCGAGCCGCGCGGCGATGCCCGGCTCGATCTCGACGTCGATCGTGTCGTCGGTCAGACGCACCGACAGATCCTTGACGCGCACGTTGAGCTGGTCGCGCACCATCACTTCGATCAGCGCATCGTCCGGAAAGCGCGACAGCGCGAAGCAATAGTCCTGCTCCGCATCGTGACAGTAGATATTGGCGAAGCTTTCGTCGTCGTCGAGGTCGGACGTGGCCGCGCCGACGGTAGCGTGAAGTTCCATGAGCATCGATTCCTGCTGAACGGTTATTTGTGGGCGTGCATCGTCGTTTCGATCGCGGCCGCGGTGTCGGGCATTGCGTCGGCGTGCGCGTCGCGCGCCTTCAGCCACAGCCCGAAATCGCGCATCACGTCGACCACCGGCCGCAGACGCTCGCCGTCCGCGGTGAGATCGTACTCGACGCGCACCGGCACTTCCGGATAGACGGTGCGCCGCACGAGCCCCGCGTCTTCCAGCGCGCGCAGGTCGAGCGTCAGCATGCGCTGCGAGATGCCCGGCATGTCGCGCCGCAGGTCGCTGAAGCGGCGCGGCCCGTCGAGCAGATACGACACCAGCAGCAGCCGCCAGCGGCCGCCGAGCAGGCGCATCGCTTCTTCAACGGAACATCCTGTTGCACTCGTTTTCATCGCGCTGAATCCTGGTCGGTAAATTTTTTGTGACTACGGCACAAACGACTGCCGTCTTCTCAGCCGTGTGCCGATGCGAGATATTAGCGCCCGCGTCGCGGCGAATCGATACATGGACAACCCACGAAGGAAACATATGAAGCTCTATCACGCTCCCGGCAGTTGTTCGCAGGCGATCTGCATCGTGCTGCGCGAAGCCGATATCGACGCCGAGATCGTCAAGGTCGACGCGCGCAAGCATGTCGTCGACGGCGGCCGCGATTACTACGACGTGAACGAACTCGGCTACGTGCCGCTGCTCGAACTCGACGACGGCACGGTGCTGCGCGAAGGGCCGGTGATCGCGCAGTATCTCGCGGACGAGCGCCCGGAGGCCGCGCTCGCGCCCGCTTACGGCACGCTCGCGCGCTACCGGCTGATGGAATGGCTGAACTTTCTCGGCACCGAGATCCACAAGGGCTTCATCCCGCTGCTGTATGCGGTGCAGGCGGGGAAGTACGTCGAACCCGTGCGGCAGAAGCTCGACGGCCGCTTCACGTGGATCGACCGCCAGCTCGACGGCAGGACGTTCCTGACCGGCGACACGTTCACCGTCGCCGATGCGTACCTGTTCGCGCTGACCGGCTGGGGCAAGGCCGACTGGATGCGCTCGGTATACAACGCGGATATCGACCTGAGCCGGCATGCGCATCTGCGTGCGTGGTACGAGCGGGTACGGGAGCGGCCGGCCGTGCAGGCGGCGCTGGCGGCGGACAACCTGTCGTGATGACGCGCGGCCGCCGCAGCGGGGAGGGCGCATCATTTCGTCGTAGCGGCGCCGCGCCATGCCGCAACAGTGCGCGCTATAATCGCCGCCATGAAACTGCTTCGGACCTTCATCCTGCTGCTGCTGTGCGCGGTGCTGCCCATCACGGGGCTGGCAGCCAGCGGCCTGACCGGTGAATGTCCGATGCAGCACACGATGTCGATGGACGCGGACACGGGCATGAACATGGCCATGTCCGCCGAGATGGGCGATTGCGATTCGATGCAGCCGCCATCCGCCGATCACGCGAAGGCCAAAGCCAAGGGCATGGCCTGCAAGGTGACGGCCCAATGCCAGTTCGGCAGTCTCTACCACCCGGCCGTCCGCGCCGACGTCAACCGTCCCGCTGCATTCGCCAGCACGATCGTCTTCCACTACACGCAGTCCGTCCCGGCTCGCGACCCGAACGGGTTGTGGCGCCCGCCACGCATCAGCTGATCCCGATTTGACCCGTTCGCCGCGCACGCGGTGAGGTTCGTCCTGCGCGCAGGACGTGGAATCCCTTTGGATTCCGATTTGGGGTTACACCATGTCATTCGTTTTCCGCACGCTGCGCATGCCGCGTGCAGGTCGGCGCGCGCCCGTACCGTGGGCCGCGCTGCTGGTGGCGGGCGCCGTTCACGCGCAGCCGTCGCCGCTGACGCTCGACGCCGCGCTGCAGTCCGCCACCGATCGTTCCGCGTCGATGCAGGCCGCGCAGGCGTCCGTGCTCGCGCGTTCCGAAGCGGCCGTCAAGGCCGGCCAGTTGCCGGACCCGATGCTCAAGGCCGGCATCGACAACCTGCCGGTCAACGGCGGGCAGCGCTTCACCGTCGGCCAGGACTTCATGACGATGCGCCGCATCGGCATCGAGCAGGAATGGGTGTCCGGCGACAAGCGGCGGCTGCGTACCGCGCTGGCCGACGAACAGGTCGGCCGCGAGCGCGCCGGCTATCTCGTGCAGCTCGCGGCCGTGCGCCGGCAGACCGCGACGGCGTGGCTCGATGCCGTCTATGCGAAGCAGGCGCTCGCGCTTCAGCAGGCGCTGCTCGGTCACATGAACCATGAACTCGACGCGACGCAGGCGTCGTATCGCGGCGCGAAGGCGAGCGCGGGCGACGTCGTGCAGGCCCGCGCGATGCTCGCGCAGACGCAGGACCAGGTGCTCAAGGCACAGCAGGCGTATCGCACCGCGCTCATCGCGCTGGCCCGCTGGACGGCGGTGCCCGTGACGGACGTGGCCGGTACGCCGCCCGCGCCCGAATCCTTCGTATCGTCGTTGCCGCCGGACGAACTGCGCCTGTCGCAGCCGGCGCTCGTCGCCGCCGCGGACGATATCGCAGTGGCCGAAGCCGACGCCGCGGTCGCGAACAGCGAGCGCAGCCCCAACTGGACGTGGGAAATCGCGTACCAGCAGCGCGGCGGCGCGTATTCGAACATGGTGTCGGTCGGCGTCTCGATCCCGCTGCCGCTCAATCGCAAGAATCGACAGAATCGCGACGTCGCCGAAAAGGCGGCGCTCGCGACGAAGGCGCGCCTGATGTACGAGGACACGCTGCGCCAGGTACAGGCCGACATCCGCACGCAATCGGACACGCTGGCGAGCGGCCGCGAACGCATCGCAAACCTCGGCGCCGCGCTATTGCCGGCCGCCGACCAGCGCGTGCAGCTCGCGACGGCGGCGTACCGGGCCGGCACGGGGTCGCTTGCCGACACGTTCGTCGCGCGGCGTGCGCAACTCGAAGCGCAATTACAGGTGCTCGACCTCAGGCGCGACGTGTCGCAGACCTGGGCACAGCTCGAATATCAGGTCGTGCCGTCGGCGATGGCCACCGCGCAGTGAAGGAGATGCTCATGACAAGGCAATCACTGATACGAGCGGTGCTGATCGCATCCGCCGGCGCGGTGCTCGTCGGCGCAGGCTATTTCGCGGGCGTTCGCCATGCGACGAACGGCGCGGCGACGGCCTCAGTGCCCGCCGCTGCGCCGTCGGGTATGCCGGCTCAGCAGGCCGCACGCAAGGTGCTGTACTGGCACGACCCGATGGTGCCGAACCAGCACTTCGACAAACCGGGCAAATCGCCGTTCATGGACATGCAGTTGCAGCCGGTCTATGCGGACGAAGGCGGTGCCGCGGCAGGCATCCGGATCGATCCGGGCCTGCAGCAGAACCTCGGCATCCGCTATGCGACCGTGCGTCGGCAGCAGACGGCGGCCGGCTTCGACGCGGTGGGCTCCACGCAGTTCGACGAAGCGCGTGCGGCGGTCGTGCAGTCGCGCGTCACGGGCTACATCGACCATCTGTATGCACGCGCGCCGATGCAGCGCATCGCGAAGGGCGCGCCGGTCGCATCGCTGTTCGTGCCCGACTGGCTCGCGCCGCAGGAGGAATATCTCGCGCTGAAGCGCGGCGGCATGGACGGCAACCTGCTCGATGCGGCGCGCGCACGAATGCGTGCACTGTCGATTCCGGACGGGATGATCGCGAATCTCGATCGTACCGGCCGCGCGCAGACGCATGTCGTGCTGAGCGCGCCGGAGACGGGCGTCGTCAGCGAGTTGAACGTGCGCGACGGCGCGATGGTCGCGCCCGGCCAGACGCTCGCGAAGATCGCCGGGCTGGCGACGCTGTGGCTGATCGTCGAGGTGCCGGAAGCGCTCGCTTTGAACGTGCAGCCGGGAATGTCGGTCGACGCGACGTTCGCGGGCGATCCGGCCCGGCATTTCAGCGGACGCATCCGCGAAGTGCTGCCCGGCATCAGCACGGGCAGCCGCACGCTGCAGGCGCGCGTGGAGATCGACAACGCATCGCTGAAGCTCACGCCCGGCATGCTGATGCGCGTGCGGGTCGCCGCGAAGGAGACGGTGTCGCGCCTGCTCGTGCCGTCCGAGGCCGTGATCGCGACCGGCCGGCGCACGATCGTCATCGCGAAGCTCGGCGACGGCCGGCTTCAGCCGGTGTCGGTGACGGTCGGCAACGACGTCGGCGGCGACACGGAAGTGCTCGGCGGGCTGAACGAAGGCGACACGGTTGTCGCATCGGGGCAGTTCCTGATCGATTCGGAAGCCAGCCTGAAAAGCGTGCTGCCGCGGCTCGAGCGGGCGGCAGGCGCAAGCTCGGCCGCGTCGTCCGCGACGGCAAGCGCGCCGGTCTACGAAACCACCGGCAAGGTGGAGAAAGTCACGGCCGACGACATCACGTTCTCGCATCAGCCGGTGCCGGCGCTCGGTTGGGGCGCGATGACGATGGCGTTCGGCAAGCCGTCGGCGCACGCGTTTCCGGACGTGAAGCCGGGGCAGACCGTGCGTTTCGCGTTCACGCAGACTGACGACGGCTACCGGCTGACGAAGGTCGAGCCGCAGGGAGGTGAGCGATGATCGCGCGCCTCATTCACTGGTCCGTCCATCATCGGTTTCTGGTGCTGCTGGCCACCGTGCTGCTCGCGGCATGGGGCGTGCATTCGCTGCGACAGACGCCGCTCGACGCATTGCCCGACCTGTCGGACACGCAGGTGATCGTGAAGGCGTCGTATCCGGGCAAGGCGCCGCAGGTCGTCGAGGATCAGGTGACCTATCCGCTGACGACGACGCTGCTCGGCGTGCCCGGCGCGAAAACCGTGCGTGCGTACTCGTCGTTCGGCGACGCGTTCGTCTACGTGCTGTTCGACGACCGCACCGATCCGTACTGGGCGCGCTCGCGCGTGCTCGAATACCTGAGCCAGGTGCAGAGCCGCCTGCCGGCGGGCGCGACCGTGTCGCTTGGGCCCGATGCGACCGGCGTCGGCTGGGTATACGAGTACGCGCTCGTCGATCGCACCGGCCGTCACGATCTCGGCCAGTTGCGCGCGCTCAACGACTGGTTCCTGAAGTTCGAACTGAAGGCCGTGCCGGACGTCTCCGAAGTCGCGAGCATCGGTGGCATGGTGCGCCAGTACCAGGTCGTGCTGGACCCGGACAAGCTGCGCGCATACGGCATCACGCAGGCGGCGGTCGCGGAGGCGCTCGGCAAGGCCAACCAGGCATCCGGCGGCTCGGTCGTCGAGCTGGCCGAGTCGGAGTACATGGTGCGGTCGTCCGGCTACCTGCGCACGCTCGACGATTTCCGTCACGTCGTGCTGCGCACCGACGACACCGGCACGCCGGTCCTGCTCGGCGACGTCGCACGCATCCAGGTCGGCCCGGCGATGCGGCGCGGTATCGCGGAACTGAACGGGCAGGGCGAAGTGACGGGCGGTGTCGTCGTGATGCGCTCGGGCAAGAACGCGCTGACGACGATCGACGCGGTGAAGGCGAAGCTCGCCGACCTCAAGCGTTCGCTGCCTGCCGGCGTCGAGATCGTCACGACCTACGACCGATCGCAACTGATCGCGCGCGCGGTCGACAACCTGACGGACAAGCTGATCGAGGAATTCGTCATCGTCGGTGTCGTCTGCGCGGTGTTCCTGTTCCATCTGCGCAGCGCGCTGGTCGCGATCCTGTCGCTGCCGCTCGGCGTATTGGCCGCGTTCATCGTGATGCGCTACCAGGGCGTGAATGCCAACCTGATGTCGCTCGGGGGATCGCGATCGCGATCGGCGCGATGATCGACGCGGCGATCGTGATGATCGAGAACGCGCACAAGCATCTGGAAGCGTACGACCACGCGCATCCGGGCGAGCCGCTCACGGTCGCGCGTCGCTGGGAGCTCGTCGCGGCGTCGGCGGCGGAAGTCGGGCCCGCGCTGTTCTTCTCGCTGCTGATCATCACGCTGTCGTTCGTTCCGGTGTTTTCGCTGGAAGGGCAGGAGGGCAAGCTGTTCGCGCCGCTGGCGTTCACGAAGACCTATACGATCGCGGCGGCCGCCGGGTTGTCGGTGACGCTGGTGCCGGTGCTGATGGGCTATCTGGTGCGCGGCCGCATTCCGCACGAGCACGCGAACCCGATCAATCGCGTGCTGATCCGCCTGTACCGGCCGCTGCTCGAAGCGACGTTGCGGCGCCCGTGGGCCGCGATCGGCGTGGCGGTCGTCGCGCTCGTGCTGACGGCCGTGCCGTTGTCGCGGCTCGGCGGCGAATTCATGCCGCCGCTCGACGAAGGCGATTTGCTGTACATGCCGACCGCGCTGCCGGGCATCTCGGCGGACAAGGCGAGCGAGCTGCTGCAGCAGACCGACCGGCTGATCAAGACCGTGCCCGAGGTCGACACTGTGTTCGGCAAGTCGGGCCGAGCCGATACCGCGACCGACCCCGCGCCGCTCGAGATGTTCGAGACGACGATCCGCTTCAAGCCGCGCAGCACATGGCGGCCGGGCATGACGCCGGAGAAGCTCGTCGACGAACTCGACCGGACGGTGAGGGTGCCGGGCCTGTCGAACGTATGGGTGCCGCCGATCCGCAACCGGCTCGACATGCTGTCCACCGGGATCAAGACGCCGGTCGGCGTGAAGATTTCCGGGCCGGACCTGACGGGAATCGACGCGATCGCGACGCAGGTCGAGGCCGCCGTGAAGCGCGTGCCGGGCGTGACGTCCGCGCTCGCGGAGCGGCTGAACGGCGGCCGCTACGTCGACGTCGACATCGATCGGCTCGCCGCCGCGCGTTACGGGCTGTCGGTGACGGATATCCAGTCGGTCGTGTCGTCGGCGATCGGCGGCGAGGACGTCGGCGAAGTGATCGCCGGGCGCGAGCGTTTCCCGATCAACATCCGCTATCCGCGCGAGATCCGCGATTCGCTCGAGAACCTGCGGCAACTGCCGGTCGTCACCGCGCGCGGCGCGCAGATTCGCCTCGGCGACGTCGCGCGTGTCGCGATCGCCGACGGGCCGCCGATGATCCGCAGCGAGAACGCACGGCTGTCCGGCTACGTGTACGTCGATCTCCGCGGTGTCGACCTGAGCACGGCGGTTCGTGCGATGCAGCAGGCCGTCGCGCGGCAGGTCGCGTTGCCGCCCGGCTATTCGATCGCGTGGTCGGGACAGTTCGAGTATCTCGAACGCGCGGCGGCGACGCTGCGCACCGTCGTGCCCGTCACGCTCGTCGTGATCTTCGTGCTGCTGTTCGTCACGTTCGATTCGGCGGCCGACGCGTTGCTGCTGATGTCGACGGTGCCGTTCGCGCTGGTCGGCGGATTCTGGCTCGTATGGGTGCTCGGCCATGCGGTGTCCGTCGCGACGTCGGTCGGGTTCATCGCGCTGGCGGGCGTGGCGGCCGAATTCGGCGTGGTGATGCTGCTGTACCTGAAGGGCGCGCTGCAGCGCCGGCTCGATGCCGGCGAACCGCTGACCGATGCGTTGCTGCTCGACGCGATTCGCGAAGGCGCGGTGCTGCGCGTGCGGCCGAAGGCGATGACGGTCGCCGTCGTGCTCGCCGGCCTCGTGCCGATCATGATCGGCCACGGCGCCGGTTCCGAAGTCATGCAGCGCATCGCCGCGCCGATGGTCGGCGGCATGGTCACGGCGCCGCTGCTGTCGATGTTCGTCATTCCCGCCGCGTGGCTTCTGCTGCAGCGCCGTCGTGCGCGAAGCGCTGGCCGAGCGCGGCATTCCGATGCAGTTCCTTCCGGCACGAACGTGCCATCCCTTCCCACCGGAGAATCACGATGAAGATGAATCAATTGATCGCTGCTGCAACCGCTGTCGTCGCGCTGAGTGCTTTCGCGGTACCGGCGCTTGCCGCCGGCGAGATGTCGAACATGGACATGTCCGGCATGAAGATGTCGTCGGACGGTGCGGCGGAATCGAATGCCGCGCTGACCGACGCCGAAGTGAAGAAGGTCGATGCCGCGAGCGGCAAGATCACGTTGAAGCACGGCGCGCTGCAGAACGTCGGGATGCCGCCGATGACGATGGCGTTCAAGGCGAAGGATGCGGCGATGCTCGCGCAGGCGCATGCGGGCGACAAGGTCAAGGTGCGGATCGAGAAGGTCGACGGCACGTTGACGATCGTCAAACTCGTCAAGGGTTCCTGATCGTCGGGATGCGGGCGTCGCAGCCGCCGCCTGCATGCGGCGCCGTGAAGCGCGCCGCGCCGACGTGTTGGTCGGCCGGCGCGCCCGACCGGCGTTTAGCGCGCCAGCGTCACCGCCAGATACCCCGCATACCCCGCGCCGTTCGCGAGCAATGCCCAGATCGCGAGCCCGCGCGTGCGTGCATTGACGCGCAGCCACGCCGCCGCCGCGAGCGTGATGATCACGCCGGTCAGCACTTCGGGGCGCGGCTCCCACGGCGTCAGCATGATGCCGATCGCCGGCAGCAGCGTGCCCTGGAACACCATCGCGCCGGTGATGTTGCCGAACGCGAGCGTGTCTTTCCCGCGGCGAATCCACAGCACGCTGTTGACCTTCTCCGGCAGCTCCGTCGCGATCGGCACGATGATCAGCGACAGCAGCAGCGCCGACACGCCGAGCACGTGCGACACGCCTTCCACGCCGCGAATGAAGCCCTTCGCCCCGCCGACCAGCAGCGCGACGCCGATCAGCAGTTGCAGCACGATCGTCGCCAGGTTGGTCGGCAGGCCGATGCGCGACAGCAACATCGCGTGCGGCGCCTCGGTGCCGTGCCCGGCATCGACGAGCCGGGTCGACGCACGGAACGTCAGCACGACGTACATCACGTAGAGGCCGACTAGCATCGCGGCGAGCAGCGCGCGCACGGCCCAGTTGTGATGCGGGACGAACATCGCGACGGTCGCCAGCGAGAAGGCGGCGAGGAAGGTGTTCATGTCGCGCACGAAGCCCGTGCGTTCGGGCGCGATCGTGCCGCGCGGCCCGCGCGAGCGGATCACGGCGAGCGCCATCAGGAACGTGGTGAGCGTCACGAGCATCAACGGCGCGCCGAGAATCGCGCCGACGCCGATCTCCTCGTTCACGGCCTGGCTCGACGTGCCGCCGGCGAGCGCGAGCAGCGGCACCATCGTTTCGGGCAGCGCGGTGCCGACGGCCGCGAACAGCGAGCCGGTCACGCCTTCGGAAATCTTCAGGCGTTCGCCGAGATGTTCGAGCGCATTGGTGAAGACTTCGGCCGCGACGAGGATGACGATCAGCATGAACGCGAGTTCGACGAACATGAAAGTCATGCGACACCTCCGCGGGCAGCGGTGGCGTGAGGGAAGCGAGGGGGAGGAACATGGGGACTCCGTGGTCGGACGCTGACGAACCATGACACATCCGCCGACGTCCGACCAGGAACGACGCGATGTGCCGATGGTCTCGCCAAGCCGATCAGGCTGAACGCGCCACGGCCGCAGGCCGAGTGTGTTGACGCGTTCGCTTTCCGGGAGACGGAAAGCAGGCTACTCCCCAAAGACGGAAAGCAGTCTAGCCGAGCGGTTTTCTTTCGACAAGCCTTCGTCTCGAAAAAATATACCCCTCCGCCCTATAGGGGCAGCGCTTAGGAGATATACTCCCCTACCCTATACAGGAGCCATCGATGAGTCATACCGTTCGCGAAAAACAGAAGCTGCTGAACCGCGTGCGCCGTATCAAGGGACAGGTCGAGGCGATCGAGCGGGCGCTGGAAGAAGAGCGCGACTGCAACGACGTGCTGCAACTGATCACGAGCTGCCGCGGCGCGATGAACGGCCTGCTGGCGGTCGTGCTGGAAGACCACATCCGGTCGCATCTCGTCGATGCGGACACGCCCGATGCGCACGAAGGCAGCGCGACCGAGCAGCTGATCGAGGTCGTCCACAGCTATTTCAAGTAAGCGGATCGGAACATGAACGAATTCAAGAGCCCGGCGGCCGGCGGCGCGCACAGTCACGCGTTTCTGGGCGCCGCCCATGCGCGCAACGAGCGGAAGACGTGGATGGTCATCGGCCTGTGCACGGCGATGATGATCGCCGAGATCGTCGGCGGCACGCTGTTCGGATCGCTCGCGCTGGTCGCGGACGGGCTGCACATGTCGACGCATGCGGGCGCGATGCTGATCGCCGCGCTGGCCTATACCTATGCGCGCCGGCACGCCGACGATCCGCGCTTCGTGTTCGGTACCGGCAAGCTCGGCGACCTGGCCGGCTTCACGAGCGCGATCGTGCTGGCGATGATCGCGTTGCTGATCGGCTACGAGGCGATCGCGCGCCTGCTGGCGCCGGTGCCGATTCGCTTCGACGAAGCGATTCCGATCGCCGTGCTGGGGCTGGCCGTCAACCTCGCCAGCGTATGGCTGCTGAGTGGCGATCATCATCACGGGCATGGTCACGGCCATCATCATGCGCATGGGCACGACCACCATGATGACCACGACCATGATCATGACCACGACGACGCCCACCACGCGCATCATGCTCACGGTTCGCCTTCGGCCGCGCATCGCGACCACAACATCCGGTCGGCCTACGTTCACGTGATCGCCGACGCGGCCGTGTCGGTGCTGGCGATCGTCGGCCTGCTGCTCGCTCGCGCGTTCGGATGGGTCTGGATGGATCCGCTCGCGGGCATCGTCGGCGCGCTGGTGATCGCCAACTGGGCGTACGGGCTGATGCGCGATACGGGCGGAATCCTGCTCGACGTCAACGTCGATCGCAAGCTGACCGACAACGTGCGCCGCGCGATCGAGGCGCTCGGCGACAAGGTCAACGATCTCCATGTGTGGCGCGTGGGGCCGGGGCACATGAGCGCGATCGTGTCGGTCGAATCGGGCGACGCCGCGCGCGATGTGCGCTTTTATCATGCGCTGGTCGCGGGCTTCGACGGCGTGTCGCACGTGACCGTCGAAGTGCTGACGCCCGCGAAGGCCGCCTGATCGTGGCCGTGAAATCGCCGTGTATCGAGCTGTGCACGTTCGACGGCCGCACCGGCTTTTGTGTCGGCTGCCTGCGCACCCGCGACGAGGCGCGCGACTGGAAGAAGCTGACCGACCATCGCCGGCACCAGATCCTCAACGACCGCACGCGCCGGCAGGCGAAGCTGCGGCGCGACGCGGTGGAATAACGAGGGTGCACGCGCAACCCGCGATCGTGTCACGGGACTGCAGTAGCATCACAGGCATTCAGCGTCACGATTCCTGAACCGGGGACGACCCATGCAGACCGACTCATCGACCGGCATTCTTCGGCAGATTCCGCGCAGCGTGTGGGTGCTCGGCTGTGTCAGCCTGCTGATGGACGTGTCGTCCGAAATCATCCACAGCCTGTTGCCGATGTTCCTGATGGCGGGGCTCGGTGCGAGCGCGACGACGATCGGCCTGATCGAGGGGATCGCCGAGGCGACGTCGCCGGTCGTCAAGGTATTCTCCGGCACGCTGAGCGACTATCTGCGCAATCGCAAATGGCTCGCGGTGGCCGGCTACGCGCTCGGCGCGCTCAGCAAGCCGCTGTTCGCGATCGCGCCGACGATCGGCGTCGTGGTCACGGCACGGATCGTCGACCGCGTCGGCAAGGGGATTCGCGGCGCGCCGCGCGATGCGCTCGTCGCCGACGTGACGCCCGTTCACCTGCGCGGCGCCGCGTACGGGTTGCGTCAGTCGCTCGACACGGTGGGCGCGTTCCTCGGGCCGTTGTTGGCCGTCGTCATCATGCTGATGTGGCGCGACGATTTCCGCCTCGCGTTCTGGCTGGCCGTGATCCCCGGCGTGCTCGCCGTGGCGCTGCTCGCGGTCGGTATTGACGAGCCGGCACGTGCGCCGGGCGAGAAGCGCGTCAATCCGGTTCGCCGCGAGGTCGTCGCGCAACTCGGCGCCCGCTACTGGTGGGTCGTGGCCGTCGGCGGCGTGTTCGCGCTGGCGCGTTTCAGCGAGGCGTTCCTGGTGCTGCGCGCGATGGGCAGCGGCGTGCCCGTCGCGCTCGTGCCGCTCGTGATGGTCGCGATGAACGTCGTGTACGCGTTGTCCGCTTACCCGTTCGGTAAGCTCGCCGATACGACGAGCCACACGAAGCTGATGGTGGTCGGGCTCGCGCTGCTGATCGCCGCCGATATCGTGCTGGCGCACGGCGCGCACTGGCCGACCGTGCTCGTCGGCGTCGCGCTGTGGGGACTGCATATGGGAATGACGCAAGGGCTGCTCGCGACGATGGTCGCGCAGGCCGCGCCGGCTGAATTGAGAGGAACGGCGTTCGGCGTGTTCAACCTGATCAGCGGCGTGGTCACGCTCGTATCGAGCGTCGTCGCGGGTGCCCTGTGGGACCAGGTGGGCGCCGCCGCCACGTTCTATGCGGGGGCCGTATTCAGCGCAGCGACCATCGTGTTGCTCGTGTGCGTTCGCACGTCGTTCGGCGCGGTGCGGGATCGCTAGCCGCTCAACGCGGCGGCGCATGGCCTAACTATCGGTACCGCGCGGAAAGTACAGCGCGAACGTCGTGCGCCCGTCGCGGCTCGCGACTTCCACCTTGCCGCGATGGAGCTCCATGATCGACTTCACGATCGCGAGCCCGAGCCCCGCGTTGCGCGCCGCGCCGTGCCGCGACGAATCGATCCGGTAGAAGCGCTCGAAGATCCGCTCGACCTGTTCGGGCGGAATCGCGACGCCGCGATTCGTGACTTCGACGACCGTGTAGCTGCCTTGTACGGACACGGCCAGTTCGATCGTCGACGCGGCGTCCGCGTGTTCGAGCGCATTCGACGCGAGGTTGCTCACCGCACGCCGGAACAGCGTCGCGTCCGCGACGACCGGCGCTTCGCCATGCACGTCGATGCGCACGCCGGCCTCGTCGGCCAGCGCCTGGAAATACGACGCGAGCCGGCGCAGTTCGCTGCCCGCATCGAGTTCGGCGGTCTTCAGGTGCTGCCGCGCATTGTCGGTACGGGCGAGAAACAGCATGTTCTCGATCATTCGCTGAAGCCGTTCGCATTCCTCGATATTCGATTCGATCAGCGCTTCATATTCGTCGGTCGTGCGCGCGCGCGACAGCGTGATCTGCGACGAGCTGATCACGTTCGCGAGCGGCGTGCGCATGTCGTGCGCGAGATCGGATGAGAACTGCGACAGCCGCACGAACGCGCGTTCGAGCCGGTCGAGCATCCGGTTCACCGACGTGGCGAGCTCGCGCAATTCGACCGGGCCGCCGCGCGCGTCGAGGCGCGCGTTCAGGTTGTGCGCCTCGATGCGCGACGTCTGCCGGCCGAGGCTCTCGACCGGGCGCAGCCCGCGCGACGCGACCGCATAGCCGAGCGCACCGACCAGCAGCGCGCCGACGGCCGCCGCGAGCCAGATGTCGACGCGATAGCTTTCGAGCAGCGATTGCCGATCGGTTGCGGTGCGCGCGAGCGCGACCTGGATCGCTTCGCCGGACGGCAGCGTTTCACGCGCATACACGCAGCGCGACGTGCCGATGCCGGGCGGCGCGCACGTGAACGGGCTGCCGGCGTTGCCAGTCGGATGCGAGGCCGAGATCACCGACGCGAGCGTGTTGCCGGCTTCGTCGGAATGCTCGACGAGCGGGCGGTGTTGCGCATCGTAGATGCCGAGATAGACGCCCGGATGCGACAGCAGCACGTCGTGGAACACGGCGGGATCGGCGCGCAGCGCGGCCGTCGATCCGCTGGCGCGTGCGAGTTGCAGGAACTGATTGAGCTTGGCCGAGATCTCGATGTCGTCGCGCCGCGTCAATTCGGCGGACAACGAGCGGTAGAGATACGCGCCGGTCAGCGCGAACACCAGCGCCGCGACGGTGGCGAACGCGAGCGTCAGGCGCCGCAGCAGCGAATACGACGTGGGGCCCGTGGTCACGAACGATCCTCGAGCACGTAGCCCATGCCGCGGATCGTGTGGATCAGCTTCTTCTCGTACGCGTTGTCGATCTTCGCGCGCAGGCGCTTGATCGCCGCGTCGACGACGTTCGTGTCGCTGTCGAAATTCATGTCCCAGATCTGCGACGTAATGAAGGTGCGCGTCAGCACCTCGCCTTCGCGTTCCGCGAGCAACTGCAGCAGCGCGAATTCCTGCGCGGTCAGGTCGATGCGAGTGTCCGCGCGCCGCACGCGACGCTTGAGCAGGTCGATTTCGAGATCGGCGACGTGCAGGATATCGCGCACGTTGCGTGGCGCGCGGCGCAGCAGCGAGCGGATACGCGCGAGGAATTCGGCATACGCGAACGGCTTGAGCAGGTAATCGTCGGCGCCGAGTTCGAGCCCGGCGACCTTGTCCTCGATCGCCTCGCGGGCCGTGAGCAGCAGCACGGGCGTCTGCTTCTGCGCGCGCAGCCGCCTGAGCACCTCGAAGCCGTCCAGCGCGGGCAGCATCACGTCGAGCACGATCAGGTCGAAATCCTCGTGCAAGGCGAGGAACAGGCCGTCCTGGCCGTTTTCCGCGACATCGACCGTGTAGCTCGCCTCCGTCAACCCCTTCCGGAGGTATGACGCCATCTTGGGTTCGTCTTCGACTATCAGTATCCGCATGGTGAGGCAGGCTATCCGTGATTCCAGCCGGTCAGTGTAACGCCGGAGCGTACGGCAGCGCGCGTGCGTGAAGAATGACCGGCGGATGACGGAATTGTCATGAAAAGCCGGTCATGTTTCGGCCATGCCGTCGTCACCGGGGCGGCGATAAGCTGCGACCGTCTTGTCCCCGGAGCGCGCCGTCGTGCGACGCGCCGGCCCTAACGATCGCTGTCTGCCTGATCTCGCATCCATGTCGTACTGGCGCACATTTCTCGTCGTCGTGTTGCTCGCGCTGAGCCTGTCGATCCCGTCGTTCGCGGCGGTTTCGATGCAGTGCCCGGGCGTCGCCGTGCCGCAAGAGGAAAAGGCGTCGCACGCGATGCCGGCCGCGCAGGGTGGCCATCACGATCACGGCGATCACGCGCGGCATGCGTCGTCATGTGCCGCGTGCGTGTCCTGCTGCTTCGGCGCGGGGATGTCGAGTGCGCCCGCGGTGCCCGCCGAGGCGAGCGTCGGCGTCACCATCGTCGCGCCTCCGCGTTCGGCCGGGGGCGTGTCGTTCCTGACGGGCGGAATCGACCGGCCGCCGCGCCGGATGCCCGCCTAGTCGCTGCCCGCGGCCGATGCGCCGCGATCCGCCACCCGCTCCGGCGGCCGCATCAGGCGCGCCGGACGACTTACGACGAGACATGTTCATGCGATTGATCATTGCGGCGCTGTTGGGCGCGGCGGCCCTCGTGCCGTCGCTCGCGCCCGCGCAAACTCCGTTTCCCGATCCGGCTGACGCCGCCGCGTCGGTGCCGGACGTCACCGTGACGTCCGCGTTCGACGGCTACCGGCCGTATCGGGACGACGCAGGCCCGGGCTGGAAGCAACTGAACCGGGACGTGATGGAGCGACCCGCGAAAGGGCGCACGACCGGCAACGCCGCGCCCCATTCGGCGCACGGAGGGGCCACGCGATGACGACGCTCGCGATATCACCGAGGATCGGCGCGGCCGCGATCGCGCTGGCGTTCCTCGCGGGCTGCACGACGTTTTCGAAGGATGGCGGGTTCGACGCCGTGTCGTCGGCTGCATCGGAACGCATCGGAAAGGACGCGGTGGTGGTGAGGACCGACGCCGACCGCGAAGCGGTCGACCAGCGGACGAAGGAACTGCTCGGCAAGCCGTTGTCGATGGACGACGCGGTGCAGGTCGCGTTGCTGAACAACCGCGGGCTGCAGGCGTCGTACGCGGAACTGGGGCTGTCGGAGGCCGACCTCGTGCAGGCCGGCCGGTTGCCGAACCCGCGCTTCGCGTTCAGCCGCACGCGTGCCGGCGATGGCGAGCTGACGCTTGGCCGCACGTTCTCGGCGAACGTGTTCGCGCTGCTGACGATGCCGCTCGCAACGAAGATCGAACGCCGCCGTTTCGTGCAGACCAAGCTCGAAACGGCCGATGCGATGCTGAAGGTCGCGGCCGACGCGCGCCGCGCGTATGTCGAGGCGGTCGCCGCCGAGCAGGCCGCACACTATGCGCAGCAGGTGCGCGACGCCGCGAGCGCGGCCGCCGAACTCGCACTGCGCATGCGGCAGGCCGGCAACTTCAGCCGGCTCGACTACGCCCGTGAACAGGCGTTTCACGCCGACGCGGTCGCGCAGCACGCGAAAACGCGGCAGCAGGCCATCGCCGCACGCGAGAAGCTCACGCGCGCGATGGGGCTGTGGGGCGAGCGAACGCGGTACGCGCTGCCCGAGCGCTTGCCGGATCTGCCGAAGGCGCGCCCGAACCTGCCCGACCTCGAACGCTTCGCGATGGGCAATCGCCTCGACGTCCAGGCCGCGAAGCTGCAGACGCAGGGCGTCGCGTCGTCGCTCGGCCTGAGCAAGGCCACCCGCTTCGTCAACGCGGTCGAGCTGGGCTACGTGAACGACTACGAAACCGGCAAGGGCCACGAGCACGGCTACGAGATCAGCATCGAGATTCCGCTGTTCGACTGGGGTGGAGCCAAGGTCGCGCGCGCCGAGGCCGTCTACATGCAATCGGCGAACCGGCTCGCGAAAACGGCCATCGATGCCCGCTCGGAAGTACGCGAATCGTATGCGGCGTACGTGACGAGCTACGACGTCGCGACGCACTATCGCGACGAAGTCGTGCCGCTGCGCAAGACGATCTCCGACGAACTGCTGCTGCGCTACAACGGGATGCTCGCGAGCGTGTTCGAGCTGCTGACCGATGCGCGCGAACAGATCGGCGCGGTCAACGGCTACATCGACGCGCTGAAGGACTACTGGCTCGCGGAAACCGATCTGCAGATGGCCGTCGGCGGCCGGTTGCCGTTACCGGATGCCGTGCCGAGCGCGACGCATTCCGCCGAACCCGCACCCCGATCCACATCCAGCGCCGACGCTGCGCCGCAACCGGCTTCCACTCCCGCGGCGCCGTCGGCGCCCGCCACGCAACCGCATCCGGAAGGTCATTGACATGGTGTCCCGTCGACAATTTCTCAGCGGCTCGGGCGCCGCGCTGCTCGGTGCGGCGATGGTCAGCAAGGCTGGCGCCGCGTCGTTGCCCGACGCGCCGACGATGGCGAAAGCCGGCACGCAGCCGCCGCTCGTGCCGCCCAACGGCCGCCCGTACACGCCCGTCGCGACGCTGAACGGCTGGTCGCTGCCGTGGCGGATGAAGAACGGTTGGAAGGAATTCCACCTGACGGCCGAGCCCGTCGTGCGCGAGATGGCGCCCGGCATGAACGCGAACCTGTGGGGCTACAACGGCCAGTCGCCGGGCCCGACGATCGAGGCCGTCGAAGGCGACAAGGTCCGCATCTTCGTGACCAACCGGCTGCCCGAGCACACGACGATCCACTGGCACGGGCTGCGGCTGCCGAACGGGATGGACGGCGTCGGCGGCCTCACGCAGCCGCATATCCCGCCCGGCAAGACCTTCGTCTACGAGTTCCAGCTCGAAGCGCACGGCACGTTCATGTATCACCCGCACGCCGACGAGATGGTGCAGATGGCGATGGGGATGATGGGCATGTTCATCGTGCATCCGAAGGACCGCGGCACGATGCCGGTCGATCGCGACTTCGTGTTCCTGCTCGCCGCATACGACATCGACCCGGGCAGCTATACGCCGCGCGTGAACGAGATGACCGATTTCAACATGTGGACCTTCAACTCGCGCGTGTTCCCGGGCATCGATCCGCTGCCGGTGCGAGCCGGCGACCGCGTGCGGATTCGCTTCGGCAACCTGACGATGACGAACCACCCGATCCACCTGCACGGCTACAGCTTCGAAGTCGCGGGCACCGACGGCGGCTGGATTCCGCCGGCCGCGCGCTGGCCGGAAGTGACGGCCGATGTCGCGGTGGGTCAGATGCGCGCGATCGAGTTCACCGCCGATCGTCCGGGCGACTGGGCGTTCCATTGCCACAAGTCGCACCACACGATGAATGCGATGGGCCATCAGGTGCCGAACCTGATCGGCGTGCCGCAGAAGGATCTCGCGAAGCGCATCGGCAAGCTCGTGCCCGACTACATGGCGATGGGCAGCACGGGCGGCGCGATGGGCGGCATGGAGATGCCGCTGCCCGAGAACACGCTGCCGATGATGACCGGCACGGGCCCGTTCGGGCCGCTGGAGATGGGCGGCATGTTCACCGTGCTCAAGGTGCGGCAAGGGCTGGGCCGCAACGACTATCGCGATCCGGGCTGGTTCCGGCATCCGAAGGGCACCGTCGCATACGAATACACCGGCGAATTGCCGGACGGCTGAAGCAGCATGCGGCGGCCGCGTCGATGCGGCCGCCGGTTTCCATTCACTCACACGGGAGTCGACACGATGAAGAAGGGGCTGGTTTTGATGGCGACGGGGTGCGCGCTGGCGTTCTCCGCGGCGTCGTACGCGGCCGGCGACATGGCCGGCATGGACATGAGCGCGAATGCGAAGCAGGGCGCCGCGGTGTCGCGCATGTCGCACGGCGAAATCCGCAAGGTCGACACGGCGGCCGGCAAGCTGACGATCAAGCACGGCCCGCTGGAGAACCTCGGGATGGACGCGATGACGATGGTGTTCAAGGTGAAGGACCCGGCGATGCTGGCGCAGGTGAAGGTGGGCGATACGATCGATTTCGTCGCTGAGGACGTGGACGGTGCGTTGACCGTCGTCGAGCTGAAGAAGCCGTGAAGCGGAGCGCGTGAACATGACGATCTCGATGCTCAAGCGGCTGGCCGGCTTCGCCGCGGCTACCGCCATCTTCGCAGGCGCACCGGTCGCGGCGTCGGCGCACGGCAAGCTGGAGCGCGCCGTACCGGCGGCCGGCGGCACGGTCGATGCGGCGCCCGACACGGTGCGGCTCACGTTCAACGAAGACCTCGAACCGGCGTTCAGCTCGGTGAAGGTGTCGGACGCGAGCGGCAACACCGTCACGCAGGACAAGGCGAAGGTCGATGCGTCGAACCCGCGCGTGATGACCGTCGCGATACCGAAGCTTGCGGCAGGCGCGTACACCGTACAGTGGGCGGCGATGACGGCCGATGCGCATCGCGCGAAGGGCGCCTATACGTTCCGGGTGAAGGAATGAACGACGGCATCGTCGGCCTGCTGCGGCTCGTGGCGGTGGCGATCCAGAACGCCGGGTTCGCGGTCGTCGTCGGCGCATTGCTCGGCCGGCACTGGCTCGCGCGCGGCGTGTCCGCGTGGCAGCGCGACATTGGGCGGCGGCTCGCCGCGACGCTATGTATTGCGTCCGTCGTATCGCTGCTCGCGAGCGTCGCCGCGTTCTGGGCGCACTGCGCATTGATGAGCGAGGTGTCGCTGCTCGACGCAGGGCCGGCGGTGTGTTCGATGCTCGCGCGCACCGGCTTCGGTCATGCGTGGCTGGCCGGGGCGGCGTTCATGCTCGTCGTCGTGCTGCTGTCGTTCGTCGGACACGCGAACGACACGCGGTTTCCGCTCGCGATGGTGGCTGCCCTCGCTTGTGTCGCGCTGGCACGCAGCAACGGCGGTCATCCGGTGGACGCCGGGCTGTTCAGCGTGCCGGTGTGGATCGACTGGCTGCATCTGCTGGCGATCAGCGCGTGGGTGGGGCTCGTGCTCGTCACGGCATTCGGCGTGATGTCGCGGCTCGCCCGCATGCCGGCGAGCGAACGCGCGACGGGCGCATCGTTCGTGCAGTCGCTGTCCGATGCATCCACTTACGCACTGGTCGTGCTGTTCGCGACCGGCGCGTACAACGGCTGGCGCGGCGTCGATACGCCCGCCAACCTGTTCGCGTCGACGTATGGGCAAATCCTGCTGCTGAAGCTTGTGCTCGTGCTGATTGCCGCGATGCTCGGCGGACACAACCGCTTCTTCGGGATGCCGAAGCTGCTGGCCGCGTTGAAAGACCCGGCCGCCGCGATACCGGTACGCGCGTTGAAACGGTTCGGCACGGTGCTGCGAGTCGAGGCGGTCGTGCTCGGCGGCGTGCTGATGGCGGCGGCCGCGCTCGTGTCGAGCGCATTGCCGGGGACGGTCTAGCGGCGGGGCTTCGTCGTCGGGAGATCGGCTGCATTGTCGGGACTTGACCGGATGACGCATGGCGATCGCGGCGTGATGACGACGATTACATCGGCCTGTCTCACGATTACCAAAAACTGTCACCGAGCGCCGCTAAGCTTTCGCCACCCTCACAACCGGGATTCCCGCCATGCGCTCGCCAATCCGCCTGTTTGCCCCGCTATTGCTGCTCCCGACGCTCGCCGCGCCGGTATTCGCCGCCACTGCCGCGCCCGTCAGCCCGAATTGTGGCGGCAGCACGACGCCGATCGCCGATATCCAGGGGCCGGGCGCGCCGTCGCCGCTCGCCGGGCAGAACGCATCGATCGAAGCGGTCGTCACCGCCGATTTCGGCGGCACGGACGGCTTCGGCGGCTTCTTCGTCCAGCAGGCGGACGCGCAGCGCCGCAACCAGCCGGGCGTGTCCGAAGGCCTGTTCGTCTATGCGCCGAAAGCGCGCGCGAAGGCCGGCGATCTCGTGCACGTGACGGGCAAGGTCGAGGAGAAATACGGGCAGACGCAGCTCACGCTGCAGGGCGCGATCGCGGTATGCGCGAACGGCCAGACGGTCACGCCCGCGACGCTCACGCTGCCGGTCGACAGCCCGAGCGCGTTCGCCGCGTACGAAGGGATGCTCGTGCGCCTGCCGCAGACGCTGAGCGTCACCGACAACTACGAACTCGGCCGCTACGGCAGCGTGATGCTCAGCAACGGCCGCCTGCGCACGCCGACGAGCGTCGTGCCGCCCGCGCAGGCGCAGACGCAGATCGACGCGAACGCGCGCAACCGCCTGATCCTCGACGACGGCTCGAACAAGCAGAACCCCGCGACCGTGCCGTATCCGGCGCCGGGCCTGTCGGCCGCGAACACGCTGCGCGCGGGCTACACCGTGCGCGACGTGGAAGGCGTGCTCGAAGTGCGTTACGGCGCCTGGCGCGTGCAGCCGCTGCCGGGCGCGGCCGTGCCGGCGTTCGACGCGCGTTCGAACCCGCGCACCATCGCACCGGCGCGCGATCCAAAATCGAACCTGCGCGTCGCATCGTTCAACGTGCTGAACTACTTCAACGGCAACGGTCTCGGCGGCGGCTTCGACGATCCGAACAATCGCGGCGCGAAGACGTTCCAGGAATTCCAGCGCCAGGAAGCGAAGATCGTCAGCGCGCTGAAGGCGATCGACGCCGACGTGATCGGCCTGATGGAAATCCAGAACAACGGCTATGGCGAACTGAGCGCGGTGCGCCAGCTCGCGGCGAAGCTCGGCAACCACTGGCGCGTGGTCGATCCGGGCACGTCGCGGCTCGGCGGCGATGCGATCGCGGTCGCGATGATCTACGACAGCCGCAAGGTCGAGCCGGTCGGCCGCGCGGCGACGCTCGCGATCGACGACAAGAACCGCCAGCCGCTCGCGCAGTCGTTCCGGCTGATCAACGGCAACAAGCAGGCGCTGACGGTGGCCGTGAACCACCTGAAGTCGAAGAATTGCCCGGATGCCGCGAACGACGATCTCGACCAGGGCGATGGTCAAGGCTGCTGGAACCCGACGCGCACGCGCGCGGCGGCGAAGGTTGCCGACTGGCTGGCCGGCAACCCGACGGGCGTCAAGAGCCAGGGCGTGCTGCTGATCGGCGACTTCAACAGCTACACGTACGAAGATCCGATCCGCACGCTGGAATCGCGCGGCTACCGTAACCTCGTCGCGCGCTGGATCGGTGCGAACGCGTACAGCTACGTGTACAACGGCGAAGCCGGCTATCTCGACCACGCACTGGCGACGCTGCCGCTTGCGTCGCACGTGAAGGCCGTGCACGAATGGCACATCAACGCGGACGAGCCGCTCGCGCTGCAGTACACGCTTGCGTACAAGTCGGCCGAGCAGCAGAAGACGTTCTACGCGGCCGATGCGTATCGTTCGTCGGATCACGATCCGGTGCTGATCGATATCGCGCTGCCGGGCGGCGGGAAGTAAGCGTGGTCTGAGTCTTGGTGACGGCGCGATGTGCGGCAATGCCGGACGTCGCGCCCGTTCCGGAAAGCCGTTCGAATACCGGGTAAATAATGCCGTGAACAATTAATCGAACCGGTATTTTATGGATGATGCGGTGCACATCGATACTTCGATTGAAGTGCGATTGAAATGGAAAGAATCATCGAATGACGTGTGCATGCTGCTGCATCGTCTTAATCGATTGGCGATAATAAAATTGAAAGAATAATCCTGTCGATCTGAAGGCTTTCGATGTGTTGCGCCAATGCAGGAAAGGCTTCCTCGTTGTGCAGAAAAGGTAAAATATTCGACGCGACATAGTCGATAAAGCCCGCCTTGCACGAATAATTCCGTTTTCTTTCAAATTCCAGACACTGTCCGCCCTTCGCATCATTGCGGGATTTTTAATATCCGAATGATCTTTGACAACGCGGCGCAGCACCGCCTATTTTTGTCATGGCTCAAGTTTCAGTCATACAAAAGTTGTCCAAACTGCAGGGGGCGCGTCCGGGCATCATTCTCGCCAGCAGTTTGCTGTGTCTGTATCAAGTTCAGTCTCTGAGAAGTCCCATTCCCAACCGCCGACTGCCGACCGTGCAACGCGAGTGGCGGGTCGGCCTGCGCGTGTCGCGGGCGTTGGCGGCCTTTGTGACGCGGTATCCGAAGCCAAAGGAAAGAGATGAAACCAGACAGGAGCAGTACCGGCAGCCGCCGTGTTCGTCGCGGCCGGCTGGCCGGGCTAGGCGCATTGACTGCCATGACACTGGCGCTCGCGGCATGCGGCGGCGACGATTCGTCGTCCGTCGGCGCGTCGAGCCTCGCGCAGGCCACCGCAAGCCAGCAGGCCAGCGCGCACGCGGCCGGCACCCAGGCGCCGGCGGCCAACCAGCCGTACGTCGACCCGGTCGCGTACTCGATGAACGCGACCGACGGCCTCGCGCCGTCGCAGGTGTCCGAGAAAGCGGCCGTCATGCATTACCAGTGGAAAGGCGGCGGCAAGACGATCGACTACACGACCACCACCGGCCACCTGACCGCGCAGGACGCGAACGGTAATCCGGAAGCGTCGATGTCGTATGTCGCGTACACCGCGCCCGGCACGAACGGCAAGCCGCGCCCGGTCACGTTCGTCTATAACGGCGGGCCCGGCTCGTCGTCGATCTGGCTGCGCCTCGGCTCGTTCGCGCCGACCCGCGTGGCCACGCCCGATCCGCTGTTCGGCAACAACTGGCCGAACTACCCGCTCGTCGACAACGCGGAGAGCCTGATCGACACCACCGACCTCGTGTTCATCGACCCGCCCGGCACCGGGCTGTCGGAAGCCGTGTTGCCGAACACCAACCAGAAGTACTGGGGTTCCGACGTGGACGTGAACATCATGCGCGACTTCATCCAGCGCTACCTGAACGTCAACAACCGCGGCACGTCGCCGATCTACCTGTACGGCGAATCGTACGGCACGCCGCGTACCGACATGCTGGCGCTCGCGCTCGAATCGGCCGGCGTGCACCTGACGGGCATCGTGCTGCAGTCGGCGATCCTGAACTACTTCGCGGACGCGGTGGAAGCGGTGGCGATCACGCAGTCGACCGAAGGGCTGCTGCTCGATACCGACACGGTGGCCGGCTATCTGCCCGGCTACGCGGCGGTCGCGGCGTACTTCAACCAGGTGTCGCCGGCGCCGGTGAACCAGGATCTGTACGCACTGCAGACGGAACTGTTCACGACGCTGATCTACAGCCAGCTGCAGAAGTACTCGCAGTCGTGGGTGTTGAGCCAGCTCGGCATTCCGGATGCGCTCGGCACGCCGGTGTTCCCGAGCGATGCGACGCTCAGGCTGTGGTCGATCCCGTCGAGCCTCACGCAGCAGGCGCTGCGCGGCTACTTCAACGCGAATCCGTTCGGCACGAGCCTGCTGCCCGGCACGACGATCGGCCGGTACGACGGGCGCGTGTCGTTGCCGAATTCGGACCCGCGGTTGCAGAACGACGGCGATCCGTCCGACATCCTGATCTCGCAGCCGTTCACGAACGCGCTCGCGACGCAGATGCCGGACTACCTCGGCTATACGGCCCCAAACGCGACGTACCTGCCGCTGAACGACAACATCATCGAGGTCTGGGACTTCTCGCACGACGGCCAGCCGATGCCGGACACGATCCCCGATCTGCTCGGCGCGCTGCAGCTCAACCCGAAGCTTCGCGTGCTCGCGGAGAACGGCTTCCACGATCTCGCGACGCCGTTCTTCAACACCGAGAAGCAACTCGCGCGACTGCAGACGGTGAAGGGCCTGAATCCGAAGCTGCAGGTGAACTTCTTCCAGGGTGGTCACATGATCTATCTGGACGACGTCGCCCGCCCGCAGATGAAGCGGGATTTGCAGACCTTCTACAAGGGCGCGCGGATTCCGACGGCGCTGACGCTGCACACGCTGCCGCCGCCGTGGCCGGATGAAAATGCGCCGAGCGTCCCGACCGGCAGCACGCCAGGCGCGACCGCCGCGACGACGCTGGCGGCAGCCCCTTGAGCGACGGAGTCCTTGTCAAAGGAACCCTCTCTTCATCCATTGAATGCGAGCGATCATGTCCCTAATCCAATTGATGCGGCGTCTGTCTCCGTTGATCGTGCTCGGTGCCGTGATGAGCAGCGCCCATGCGTTGCCGCCGCAGGCGGTGGCGCCGGTGAAGCTGCCGCACGGCGGGCGCGGTGTCGACGGTCCGTTCTTTCCGGCCACGCGGGCGGCGCCGGTGTTGCCGTCGACCGGCGCGACGTTGCAGCAGCAGGCGCAACAGCGCGTCGACGCGCGGCTCGGCGGCAATACCGTGCTGAGCAACGGCGCGGCCGTGACGAAGGCGCAGGCGCAGAGCAGCGGGCTCGGCTTCGTGTCGAAGCACTTCGACGAGATCGATGCGAAGCACACCGGTCGCGTGACGATGAGTGATGTCCGGCAGTTCATCCGGCAGCGGCAGGTGCAGGCGCAGCAGCAACAGCAGGACGAGTGACGTAGCCGGGCTGGGCGGGGGCCGGTGCGATGGCGACCGCACCGGCCCCCGACTATTCAGCTGCGCGGGTGCCGGGGGGCGCCCGGCTTCCGTTGCATGTTTTCATCCCGCATGCCGGAGAAGCGGACGACGGCTTATTCCGTTTGCCGCTTGGCGCGTCGCGGTCCGAAGCGCGCGCGATAGTCGCGCGGCGCGATGCCGACGCGTTTCGAGAACGCACGCTGGAGCGCGTCCACGCTGCCGAATCCCGCGCGTTCCGCGATCCGTTCGAGTGGCCAGTCGGCCCGCTCCAGCAGCGCCTTCGCCCGCTCGACACGCGCGGCCAGCACGTACTGCGCGGGCGACACGCCGGTCTCCTTGAAGAAATGGCGCGCGAAGGTCCGTGCGCTCATGTGCATTCGCGCGGCCAGCGCGGCGACGCCGAGGTCGCCGGCCGGATCGTCGGCGATGTCGGCGAGCAGTGCCCGCATGCGCGGCGTCGCACGAGCCTGGATGTCGAGCCCGACGCTGAACTGCGCCTGTCCACCGGGACGATGCATGAACAGCACGAGTTCGCGTGCGACCGCGAGCGCGGTGGGCGCGCCGCAGTCCGCCTCGACGAGCGCCAGGCACAGATCGATGCCGGCCGTCACGCCGGCCGACGTATGGAACGGCGGGTCGCTCACGTAGAGCGCGTCCGGCTCGATCCGCGCGTCGGGACAGAGCGCCTGTAGCGTCGCGCACTGGTTCCAGTGCGTAGTCGCGCGCTTGCCGTCCAGCCATCCGCCGGCGGCGAGCACGAACGCACCCGTGCAGATACTCGCGATGCGCCGCGTGCTCGCGATCCGCGTGCGGAGCCACGGCAGCACGCCGGCTTCCGACGCGGCGTGCCGCAGCGCCGCTTCATCGCCGCCCGCGACGATGATCGTGTCGATTCGTGCGGGCAGTGCCGCCAGTGCGGCCGCGCCGGCGAGGCGCAGGCCCGCGTGCGTGACGATGTCGTCTCCGTGTTGCGACGCGAGCGTGAGCCGGTACGGGGCGGCGTGCGCCGGAAGATGACGGTTCGCGACCGCGAACACTTCCATCGGCCCCGTGATGTCGAGCGACTGGACACCTTCGAAGCCGACGACGACGACGTCGCGTGCCGAGCAGGTTGACTGGGACATGGCGGAAAGTGCGGTGGAGTTGTCCTTGTGACCGCGAGCATGATCCTTGTAATTTTCCGGACATGCAATCGATCGATACGGGTGGACGATGCGGGAACGGAAGACAGGCAGCGCGGTGTTGCTCGTGTGCGGGCTGCTGGGTGCGTGGGCATTGGGGTGGCCGACGCGGGCGATGGCGGAAGACGCGCCGGCGGCGGCCCGGACGCTGACGATCGACATGCCGAAGGCGGGCCGCACGCGGCCGCTCGTTGCGGTCGTCGCGGACAACGCCGGCACGGAGACGACCGATTTCATCGTTCCGTACGCGATTCTGAAGCGCTCCGGCGCCGTCGATGTCGTCGCCGTGTCGGCCGACGAAGGCACGGTCGAACTGATGCCCGCCCTGCGCATGCTGGCCGATACCACGTTCGACCGGTTCGACGCGACGGTGCCCGCGGGCGCGGATGTCGTGATCGTTCCCGCGCTGCATCGTGCGGACCGGCCGGCCGTGCTGGCCTGGCTACGCAAGCAGGCCGCTGCCGGCGCGACGATGGTGGCGATCTGCGATGGCGCGGAGGTTCTCGCGAATACAGGCCTGCTGCGGCAGCGCACCGCGACGTCGCACTGGTATTCGCGCGAGGGCCTGCGTCGCCGCTTCACCGAGACGAAATGGGTCGACGATCGTCGCTACGTGATGGACGGCAACGTCATGACGACGACCGGCGTGTCCGCATCGATTCCCGCTTCGCTGGCATTGCTGGGTGTGCTGGCCGGACCGAACGCAGCGCGCGAGACGGCGCGGGGCCTCGGCGTGCACGCATGGGGCGATGATCACGACGGTGGCCGGTTCGGGTTGACCGCGCGCGTGGCGGCGATCGCATTGATGAACCGCCTCGCGTTCTGGCGGCACGAGACGTTCGATCTTCCGGTCGACAGCGGGTTCGACGAACTCACGGTCGCGTTGACCGCCGACGCGTGGGCGCGGACCTGGCGCAGTGACGTCGTCGCGACGGCCGATGCGAGCGTGGTCGAGTCGAGGCACGGGCTGCGGCTGCTGGCGCAGCCGGCCGATGTCCGGCACGCGCGTGTGGCGATATCGGCTGGCCGGCGGGGCGATTCGGCGCTGCCCGGCGTGCTTGCCGATATCGCGGCGCGCTACGACGACGCGACGTCCAGCTGGGTTGCGTTGCAGCTGGAGTATCCGAAGTAGCACCCGTCGCGCAGGCTAAGGCGCGATCACCGTCATCCTGAACGGCCCGCCATGTTCCGCCGCATGCACGACCGCGTCGTTCGCGTCGTCGAGCGCGAAAACCGTCACGTCGAAATGCCCGAGGTCGAGCAGTCCGCCGCGGACGAGCCCGGTCATCAGCGTCACGGCTTCCGTCGGGTACATCCATTTGCCGCGCAGCGTGATGTCGTTGCGCATGATCCACGGATACGGCAGCTCGAGCCCGGCTCCGCCGAGCATGCCGACGCCGCCCATCAGCACCACGCGTCCATAAGGACGCACGGCCATCACGGCGGCACGCACCGTCGTCGCCGGCACCGACGGCGGCATCAGGTCGATCACGCAGTCGATCGGCCCCGGCGCCGCCTGCTGCATGCGGATGCGGTCCGCGGTTTCGTCGCCGGCCAGCTCGACCGTGCGTACGCGGTCGCCGAAGCGGCGTTCGAGCTCCGCCAGCACGCGTGCATTGCGGCCGGGCGCGACCACGCATTGCGCGCCCATCGCCAGCGCCACCGCGATGCACGCGCTGCCGAAATTGCCGGTCGCGCCGCTGACGAGCAGGATTTCGCCGGCGCGCAGGTCGGACGCAAGCAGGCCGCCATAAGGCACGAGCAGCGTATTGAGCGCGCACCAGCGCGCGGCGTCGGCCGGCGCGATCGTGCCGACGCGCACCGCGTTCTCGGTCGGCACGCGCAGCCGCTCGGCGAACGGGCCGTCGTGAAAATAGCGCTGCAACTGCTTGCCGCCTTCGCCGCGCGCGCTCCAGCCCTGCAGCACGATGTCGGGCATCCGCGCATCGTCGCGCGAACGCACGGTCGGGTCGCAGAACACCCAGTCGCCCGGCTGCAATTGCGTCGCGTCGGGGCCGGTTTGCCGGACCCGGCCGATCGCGCCGCAACCGGGCACCATCGGCAACTCGATCGGATAGCGGCGCTCGCCGCTGAACACTTCACGCGCATAGGACAGCACCGGCGTCGCGACGACATCCACGACGACCTCGCCGGTGCCGAGCACCGGGTCGGGCATCGTTTCGATCGCGAGCGGCTGGCCGAGCGACTTCAGAATCGCAGCTTTCATGACGCTTCCTGGGGGTAGGGACGCGTCGATTCTGGCAGGCTTAGAATCGGCAACAAGGCCCGGCGCGAACCCAGGATTGGCCGGTACCACCCAGCACGGAGCGAACCCGATGACCGTCACCACGCGAACCCCGTTCGGCGATTTCCTGCGCTCGCGGCGCAAGAAGCTGCGCCCGGATGCCGTCGGCCTGCACGACGGCCCGCGCCGGCGCACGCCCGGCCTGCGGCGCGAGGAAGTCGCGGAACGGGCGGGCATCGGCGTCGACTGGTACGTGCGGCTCGAGCAGGGGCGCGACGTCAACCCGTCGGATGCGACGCTCGACGCGCTGGCGCGCGCGTTGCGGCTCGACAAGGCCGAAGCCGCCCACCTGCGCACGCTCGCGCGGCGCGACGGGTCACGTGCGTTCGTGCCGGAGCGTGTGCCGCCGGCCATCGCGCGGCTCGTCGCGCATCTTCAGCAGCCTGCCTACGTGACCGGCCGGCGCTGGGACATCCTCGCGTGGAATGCCGCCGCGGCCGAGCTGCTCGGCTTCGACCGGCTGGCGCCAGCCGATCTCAACATCCTCGTCTACATGTTCGAGGCGCCGTACGCGCGTGCGCTGTTCGCCGCAGGCTGGGCCGACGAGGCGCGCCGGATGATCGCGCTGTTTCGCGCGAACCACGATCTCTATGCGAGCGACCCGGCGTTCGTCGCGCTGGTGGCGCGCTTGCGCGCCGGCAGCGGTGAGTTCGCGCAGTGGTGGGATGCGCATGACGTGCGCAGTGGCGTGTCGGGCGAGAAGGTGCTCGTGCATGCGCGACACGGCACGCAGCGCTACGAGTACGCGACGTTTCAGGCCAACGACGATCCCGCGCTGAAGCTGGCGATCTATACGCCGGTGAACGGCGATGAACAGACGTGATGCGGAAGTGACCGGCGCCACCTGGCGGCCACGCGGCGAAGCATCGGCTCCGTGCGTGAGCGCAGGTGGTTGGGCGTAATGGCGGGGGCGGCTCAGGCCGCGCGGCGAGCGGACAGCCGGTTCCACAGCATGCCGGAGCGGCTGCCGCTGCGGCAATACGCGAGCACGGGCTTCGGCAGCGTGTCGACCAGTGCGCCGAACGCGTCGACTTCCGCGTCGCCGATGCGGTCGCGCTCGACCGGCAGGTAGCGCGCGTCCATGCCGAGTTCGCGTGCGGCGGCGGCGATCTCCTCGAACGCCGGCTGATCGTCGCCTTCGCCATCCGGCCGGTTGCAGATCACCGCACGGAAGCCCGCATTGCGGATCGCCTTCAGATCGGCCGGCGTGATCTGCCGCGACGCGGTGAAGCCGGTCGCCGCCGCGGCCCGACATTGCTCGATCGCCCGCGCGAAACAGCCGATCGCGAAGTCGACGTCCTGCTCGGTCGAGAAACGCCCGAAGCTGATGCGCACCGTGCGCCCGGCCGTTTCCGCATCGAGGCCGATCGCGGTCAGCACGTGGGACGGCGCGCCGCTGGTCGAATTGCATGCGGAGGTGGACGACACGGCGAGCGCATCGCCGAGCATGAACGGGAAGAAGCCCGGCGCCTGCACCGTCAGGCTCAGCGTGTGCGGGATGCGGCGGGCGGCGGCCGCGTTCTGCGTGACGTCGCCGAGCGCGAACAGCGCGTCGGTCAGCCGTGCGCCGAGCGCCGCGATTCGCGCGCACTCGCCGTCGAGTTTTTCCGCGGCGAGTTCGCACGCGACGCCCATGCCGACGATCTGGTGCGTCGCGAGCGTGCCCGAACGCAACCCGCGCTCGTGGCCGCCACCGTGAATCTGCGGTGCAATCCGGCTCGCGATCTCGCGGCGGACGAACAGTGCGCCGATGCCTTTCGGGCCGTACACCTTGTGGGCGGACATCGACATCATGTCGATGCCGAGCGCGCGCACGTCGATCGGCGTCTTGCCGAGCGCCTGCGCGGCGTCGACGTGGAGCAGCGCGCCGGCGGCGTGCACGATGCGGGCGATCGCGCCGATGTCGGTCAGCGTGCCGATCTCGTTGTTCACGAGCATCAGCGACACGAGGCCCGTGTCGGGGCCGATCGCGGCCGCGACCGCGTCGGCGGTGATTTCGCCGTGCGCGTCGGGTGCGAGGAAGGTGACCTGCGTGCCGTGCTTCGACAGGTTCGCCATCGTGTCGAGGATGGCTTTGTGCTCGAGGCGGCTCGTGATCAGGTGGCGCTTGCCGGTCGCGTGTTCCGCATAGCCCTTCAGCGCGAGGTTGTTCGATTCGGTGGCGCCGGACGTCCAGACGATTTCGTCGGCATCGGCGCCGATCAGGGCGGCGACCTGCGCGCGGGCGTGCTCGACCTTGTCTTTCGCGAGCCGGCCGGCCGCGTGTGAACTGGAGGCGGGGTTGCCGAAGATGCCGTCGAAGCCGAGGCAGGCCGTCATCGCTTCGATCACGCGCGGATCGGCGGGGTCGTGGCTGCGTAGTCGAGGTAGTGCAGCGGGGTGGGTGCGCTCATGTCCGTCTCTTGCTCATTGCGTAGTGACGGAAATGATACGGGGGACAGAAGGGAAAAAGGATCCAAAGTTGGCTGGGAATGCGGCTCGAAGTGGAATTACGTTTTCTTTGTATGTTGAATTGGGGAATTTGTTTCTCCGGCGGTTCGCTGGCTGGAATCGTTGCGATTACATCGCCGCATCGGGGCCGGCTTGAGTCGACAACCGGTGTGCATCCCGCACCCATGCCAGCAGCGCGTGCTCGTACCTCGACGGGATCGTGACCGTGAGTGTCGTGAGGCGGGTGGCGTTGCTCGGCAACTCCAGATAGCGTCGCCAGGCTTTTCGCACAAGTTGCGACATCGCGGAGTGGGTCATGCCGAGTTCGGCGGCCAGCGCCCGTTGGGATCTGCCTTTCACGAAAATCTCGTGCAAGGCCCACTGGTTCAGCGGCTTGGTCCGCGTAGCGTGCAGTCGCAACAGCCGGAACTGTTCGGCGGTCATGCGTCGGGTCGTCGGCATTCAGGGCCGCCCCGAATGTCGAAGCGACGAGATCAATTCCGCGCCGCACGAAGTCTTGTGGCCGTCGAACGCGGCGGCTCCGCCTTCGATGTCGAAGGCCGGGTCGCCTTCGGCGATCGTGCACGCACCATGAATCGGACACGAGCACGCGTCGCCGATACGAGCGACCGCGCGCCCCATCACCGTGCTTTTTCGGGCGCCGGATTCGACCCGGCCGCCGTGGGTATGCTTGTCTTCTACCCGGATAATTCCCCGCATGGGATTCCGTCCTCCAAATGGTTTGAGGTCTGACGCGGCGATCACGTTCGGATGAAGCAATCTGCCGCACCGGTGTGCATCACCACGAATAACCTTGCATGCCGTAATTTGTGTCGTGCCGACGCCCCACCACGGCAGATAGGCATTGTTGCCACCGCGTGCGCGGAACCAGTCCTTGTCGGGATCGATCGGCGTGAGTTTCGACGGTGGCCGGACGACGACCGCGACAGGGTGATCTGGATCGGTCGTGCCGGCGACGAGTGCGTTGCCGCCGAAGTGATTGATCCGGCCGATGGCGAGCGCGACGTCGGTCAATGCGCTGCCTGTTCCCATGTCGCCGAGCAGGGCGGCCGTGTTGAATGTCTGCTTCCGGTGGTCGTATTCGGGAAGGGTTTCGGTCAAGGTTTGTCCGAGCATCGCAAGACGTGCCGATGATGCGTCGCTGCCTTTACCTGCGTCGTGGACGATGTAGTCGAGGTCAGGGACCGCGACGCCGGCATTGCGTGCCGCTTGGTCGATGGTCGCCTTCCACGCCTGCACGGCGCGGGTCGTGCCTGCCTTCTGCGGAAAATCATGCGTGTTGCCAGTGGCGGCCTTGCCGATCCAGGCGAGCGGTTCGCGTTCGGTGTTGAACGTCGGACCAGCGAGGAACAGCGCGACAAGGTTCTCATTGATCTGTGCATCCGTGGGAGGGAAGTTGGGTGCGTCCCAGTTCACTACCCAGACGCTCTTGTCGGGGTTCGCCTGCAAGTAGTCCAGTGCGTTGTTCAGGGATGTGAATCCGGTGTTGGGGCCGCCCTGTGTGACCTGTACGTCGGGGAGCGTGTTGCGGCTCCACATCGTTGGAAAATACCGATTCCCGATCGAAAACGTCCTTCGAATCGAGTCCTGCAAGTAGCTTTGCGATTCGGCCGCGTCGAGTCGTTCCGGAATCGCAAGCTCGACACGGATGCCAGCCAATTCACGCCAGTCCCTTTTATCGTCAGGTTTGACCGTGTAGAAGTATTTCGCGTTGCTCGCGTAGCGTGAGTGAAGCAGTAGCGGAAATTTAGTCATGTACTTGCGATAGAACCCTCTGAATGTTTCTGCGCCTTCGTTTCCATATACCAGCGCGCCAATCGATTGAAGCGTTGTGAAGGACTTCGGATCGGTCCGCACCATGTCGTCGTTCTTGTTCGGAGACGCGAGTCCTTGCGTCCACAGCAGTTGCCATTCGGTCGGGTAGTCCATGCGTTGCAACGGATTCAACCAGATCAAACCTACGACCTGAGCGACGAATGGCTTCGCTGCTTCTTCCGCAGAGGGTCCCGCATGCGTTACAGGTTTCGTCGAAGGTGTCGCGTGCGCCGGCCGTACCGTGGCCGTGGTGAACAGAAGCACCATGAGCGCAGCCAGGCTGGGCACGACTAAAAATCGTTTCATCCAATCTCCTATTTCCAGTTGTGTCGGGTCTGGTTGTTCTACGTGCGCCATTAACGACGCCATGAGTACGGTCGTGATCATCCATGCTGCGAGCGCGACAGCGGCACGTCGCGGCCATGTCGCGATTAGTGCCTTCATATCGTGCCTCCGACCTTCAGATAGAACTGACCTTCTCGTTCATTCGTGATGGCATCCGGCATCTTGCCTTCGCTGCTCTCCGCATGTACCCATTCATGCATCGGAAGTTCGTCAAGTTTTCCGCGCACAAAGTACTCTGTGTATTTCTTGTTCGGGTTGTCGTCGGGAATACCGTCTTCCATCCGCCAATCGGCTTCAATCCGTAGCGCTTTCATTTGCTCGGGCGTCAGATAGCAAACCCCGATCGCCACGTCGTACGCAAGCGCCTTTTTGGCATGATCCGGATTGGTCATCGTCGTGGAGTGATTTGTCGGGCTGTTGGTCGAACCACGATCGAGCCAATCGACAATCTGCTTGTCGCGCCATTCCTTGTAGCCCTCCGGCATTTCGCTCTTGCCGTCCTCGCCGATCACGTGACCATCGCCATCGAGCCATTCCGTATTCAGCGTTCGCCGCGCCTCCATCCGCATCAACGCGCGGTCCTCGTAACGCTGTCCGGCTTCGCTCTCTGCCGTACCTTGCGCGACACTGTCCGCGTTCTTCGCCTCGTACTGATCGTAAGGATCGTCCGCGCGCTTGTCTGCCTCGCTCTTGCTTGCGTCACGCCATGCGGCTGGCGGATCGTTGCCTTCGTTGAAGTCGCTTTTCGCATTGCCGTCCCTCGTTTCGATGGGCTTGCCGAACCGCAACGCTTGCGGCGGGAACGGTTCGTCGAGTGCCGGCGCGTCCGCTACCACGGTCCAGCCCTTCGGCGGAAGGGCGTTCACGCGGAACATATTCAATGCCGAGCTGATCTGGGTCACGAAAAACATGATCGGCGCGGATGCAAGCGTGGCCGCCACCCCGAACACGGACTCGTTTCCCTTGAGCGCACCGATGAGATTGAACTTGGCCGGCGGCGAAGGTGGATACCAGAATCCCGACGTCTTTCCCTTTTGCCGATGCCGCCAGTCGTCTTCCCAATACTGATAGCGTTCCTGCACGCCAACCTGGAAGCCGGAGGCAAAGACGCGTTGCGTCAGCACGCCGGGGACGCTGATATCGTTCAGCTCGTTCTCGTCGATGCCGCGCCAGCCGATACCTTGAACCGTGACCGCCGAAATCACCTGGTCGTGCGGGCAGCAATACGCGGTGACGCGACCATATGTCGATCCGTTCAGGCCGTGGCGGGCCCGATCCTCTTGTGCCGCATAAGACCGCTTGCTGGTCGGCGATACCCGCTCGTTGGCCATGTCTTCATCGATCTTGCCGGCGGGCAGTTCGTAAGCTTTGCGCGTGCCGATGATCGACAGAAACTTGCCGAGCGTTTTCGTGCGGGCGGCGTAGGTCTGCCGTCCGCGACGACCGCTGCCGTCCCTGGTCGCGCGTTGCGACCAGGTATCCATGAACGTATCGGATGGATTCGGGCCGTCTGCGCGCGCAAGGCTGTACGGCGCATTCGCCAGTACATAGGCATCCGCCACGCAATGCCCGCTACGTCCCCACGGATCTTCGACATCGGGCATTGCATCGCCGAAGAACGCCGCCGTCAGGCCCACGATGTTGCCCTGGCTATGGCATACGACGGTAATCGGCACGTCGGCCTGCATGCGGCGAATCGACTCGATCAGCCTCGCCAGGCGCAACGCCGCGAGCACGCCATATGCGCGGGGCGGCGCGCGATATAGCGGCCGGTTGGTCGGGTTGATCCCTTGGACGGTCAACCACCCGGCCGCGCGGTCGTCGAGGCCGTCGTGCCAGAGATCGGGCAGGCTCGCGCAGCCATTCGTGAACGGGCCGCCGCCCCAATAGTCCTTCTCGTTCAGGAAAATCTTGTCGCCATACTCTTTCAACTCTGCGGCGGTTGCCCGATAGCCCCATCGGAAATGAATGACGGGCGAGAAGGACGGATCAGATTTGACGTAGTTGTCCGCAAGCAGCGTCGGATTGAGAAACCCATCCGGCGTCACGCTTTCCGTGTACTTCGCCGGCACCAATTGCCCAGCGTCGATGCCGTGATACATCAATTGATCATCCAGCCGCCCGAGCCGTCGGTTCAGACCTTTGCACAGCCCACGCTCGGCGGCTTCAAACCATTCGCCTTCGGAGTTCACGCCATGAACGAAGATGACGACACCAGGCAACGGCATTTGCTTGATGCAGATCAGCCGCGTGTCTTTCGTCCACATCGAGACCCCGTCGCTCCGACCGACGACGATCTGAGGTGGCTCCGTGCCCGTCGCGGCATGCTCGTCGGTGCGTGCGTCCTCTTCCGGCCGAGGATCGAGAGATGATTCGATCATCCGGACTCCTGCGCTTTTGTTAAACATTCTTCTTGGTGAACTGCACCGCCAGTCTCTCGAACCGGTCGGTATCGACCGCCGGCAGTTCCCCGGCCGTGTCGGTCGTCAAACTCGACAGCGTTCCCGATGCCGTTCGAATCTGTCCTTCGAACCCCGGCGCCGCGTTACCGTCCGTTGGGCGAATCAGCTTCGGGACGCGGCCGAGCGGACGCTGATCGAATGTCGGCAGATCGACGCTCATGCTCGCGGGGCCGTCCCACGCATGACCATCGGATTTCACGGTGAACTTGCCGGGGCATCCCAGTTCGATATCGCTCCCGTGCAGCTTGAGATACGCGCCGCCAGCCGTGACGAATACGACTTCGTCGCTTGCCGTGCCGACAAGCCTGCCGTCGACCGCGGTCAACTGGATGTTTTTGCCGGACTCGATTTGCGTGTCGTCGTGCTGCGATTGAAGGGCCACTTTCCCCTGATGCGCGATCGCCGATACGCCGTCACCATGCGCGAACATCGCGACGCCACGCCCGGCATGCAGATTGATTCGCTCGCCGCTCGTGATTTGCATGTGCTGCTGCGCGATCTGATCGACGTTCTCGCCCGCATACGTGACGTGCGTTTTCGGCGTGACGTTCAGCGACCCGGCTTGCGCGCCGAACGCCATGAACGCGGAGGCGTCGCCGGTGGCGCCGGATTCCGACCGGCCGGGTTTCCAGTGACGGAATGCATTGGCGATGTTGTCCTGGCCGGCCGTGTCGGCGGATTGCCCGCCATGCTGGCCGGCGTGATCGCCGAGCGACTTGAACAGCGCCGTGCATTGATCGAGCAAGCGGATCAATTCGTCGCGATCGAGCTGACCACCGGTTGCATGCGAACGCGCATAGGTCGTCAACAGCATGCCTTGGGCAGCGCGCAACGCCACAGCGGCGTCGGTGCGCAGCTCCGCGCCTTCGCCCCGATCGCTTCCGTGTCCGTCCTTGCGCGGCTGCGTCAGGTAGCCGAGATTCAGCTGGGTATGCGCATGTCCGCTTGCCAGCTGCGCGGAGATTTGCGACGGCGTGTCGTCCAGCCGAAGCTGGTTGTGCCGGCGGCCCCTGATTTCCCGCGTCTTGATCCCGGACACGTAGCGGTTGCCCGGCAGCGCGCCGGTATCGCTGAAAGTCGCGGGTGGGTTCGCGCCGTTGCTCAACACCCCGATGATCACCAGACGGTCGGGATCGCCCGACAGGCTCCCCAGCAAGACTTCCATGCCGACACGCGGCAGGAACAGCGCCCCGAAGCATTCGCCCGCGAGACTTGCCACGACGCGAATCGGCGCGCTGTCGCCGGCCAGCCCGTTCGTGCCGGCGCCTTGCGCGTGAGCGTGGTCCGCCGGATCCAGCCCGTGAATCAGCACACGCACGCGGCCTGCGTTGTCGCACAACACCTCTTCGCCCTGCGTGCCGACGATCGTGCCGGTCAGCAGGTGAACCGGCGGCACGTCGATCGCCGGATCGTAGGCCGGCTTGAGCGGCACACCGCGTTGCACGCACGTGAAACTGTTCTCGTAGCGTGTGTCCGTTTGTCCCGATGCATCGGGCGGCGGGACGGTCGGCGTCAGGTTGCGGCTTGCCGCGAACAGCCCGCTTGCGCGGCCCGACAGGTCTTTCGGCAGGTTGTTCCAGATTTCGTGTCGAATCGACGTGACGACGAACCGACGACGATCGATCGACTTCATATCCAGCTCGGGGTCGCCCGCCAGCGTGAACCCGTGTCCCACGAGCATGTCGCGCACGGTGCCGATGCCTTCGAAGTGCGCGGCTTCGAACTGATGGGCCAGCATCCGGTCGTGCGCGATGCGCGCGTGATCGTTCCACGAGTCGCCGACGTGCGGGATGTCGATCGCGACGTCGGTCAGCAGGCGCGCGAGATCGTTTCCCGACTCGCCCTGATCGATGTCGGCGGCGGCCTCGAAGTCGTCCACGCGAGCGGTCTTGTAATCCCACGACGGGCGGCGGACCTTGCCGGGCGACAGACGCTGGTCGTACGCAAAGAGGGTGACGGTGTCACGTTGCTCGACGCCGGCGTCGCGCGGGTGAAGGCGGACGGTGCCGGCCGGCGCGTCCGGCAGACGATGCGGATCGTCGCAGAACACGAGCGTGTGAATCGGCCGCTCGTCGGCCACGCCGCGTCTGCCGTCGACCGGGGCGGCCTTCGCGAAAACCGTGATGCCTTCCCGGCGCAGCAGACGCCGGATGAAGCGCGCGTCGGATTCGTTGACTTGCCGCGTCAGCTCGCGTGCCGGATAGCGATCGGCCTGCAACGTCGACAGGTCGAAATCGAACGTGCGCGCGAGCGCGGGGCTACGCTGTTTCCACTCGTTCATCAGCGTCGCCAGAATGTCCGGCACGCTGCGCGAGCGGAACAGGCGGGCGTTCGTGCGACGGTCCATCAGCGACAGGGCGTCGCAAACGTGCAGCTGATAGACGGTCAGTTCGCCGTCTGATTGCCCGGCTCGCACTTCGCGCACGATCGCGTTGATGGCCTGGATGTTGCCCCGGTCGGTCGTCAGCCGGACCGATACGGGCAAGCCGAGAAACAGCGCAGGCGGCAGATGGTCGTAGGTGGACACGCAGGTCAGTTGCCCTTCGATGCCCGACATCAGTCCCTCGCGGATATCGGCGTGATGGAGCGCCAGCAGATGGCCGACCGCGCGTTGCGCCTGCCCGAAATGGAGGGAGACTGGACGCTTGTTCTGGTCGACCAGACCCGACGCAAAGTTTCTCAAAGTTGCTGCTATCGACATAACGACAATCTCGTTATTTTTTGTTCCGGATTCGGATGGATTCGAATCCGCCTCTCAGGGTGGCAATGCGACGGCACTTGGAATTTCGGTGCGAAGAATAGCAAGCTATTTCTATCTCTATTCGATATTTTTATTTTGAGATGGAAAATTATTTCTTTTGAAACAATGGTTAATGTTTGTTTTGGTTAGGTGGTGTTTTTGTTTCGATGGGGATATGTCGAGGAAGTTATTTTGGATTGGTATTTGTTGTGACTCGTTTTTCCATATCATCGAAATAGGGGATTTTTTGTCAGGACATGATTGAATTGGAGAATGAGAGTTCGGAATTGTCCCGAATCAAAATGAGCAACGGTACGTCACGCCATTGAAATTGGCGCGAGCGGGCTTGTGTACTGGCGCGCGATGTGCACGTCCGCCGATCGGATGCCGGAAAAATGCATCTTTCAACATACAAATTCGCCGCTGGATGGTTCGGTCAGCGCCCATTGACGTGCCGCCGGGCGACAAGGAACCTGTGACGAGGCATGCCGGCATCGGCGAATTTCGAACGGCGGGTGCGTTGCCGATCATTCCACCCTATAGTGCTCGTCGTTGATCGATCCGCAAGCAATCGGGGGTTCGTCGTGTTTCGCCGGAAATTCAAATTGGGTTGTTCGCGCTTCGCGTGCATCGTCGCCGTGACGACGATGCTGGCGCCCGTCGCGGTGCATGCGGAGGGGGAGGCTGTCGATGGCACGACGCACGTCGCGTCGGCTGTCGATCACGACACGTCACCGGCACGACCGATTGTCGGCGACGATCCGGTTGCCATCCGGAATGCGCTGCAGAAGGTGCACATCGGCACGCTCTCACCTTCGTTGCGCGATCGCGTTCGCGGCGCGGTCGCCGGTGCCGCCGGCCGGCACGGCCCGACGAATCCCGACCTGGCGGCCGTCGGTCTCGATCGTGACGTGACGTTCGTGGTGCCGGTGCGGTACGGGCTGAGATACCGGTCGCGGCGGCAACTGCTGACGCTGGATGTCGACCTGTTCGATGCGGAGCGCGACGGCCGGGACGGCATCCTGCTCCACAAGGTGACGACGGGGCCGCGAGGGCGCGGGCTCGTGATTGCACCGGAAGCGAAGGCAAAAGGGTACATCCAGCACGTCGACATCATCGAACTCGAGGCCGGGCAAGGCAAAAAGACCACGGTTCGGAGCCGCATGCGGCTTTCCCCCGCCGAGTACGCGCAAACGCATGGCGACTTCGCGCTTGTTTTTTCCGGACGCCTGGTTCGGCCTTACCTGACCGAACAAACCGAACATGCCGATCCGAGTATCGAGGAGCCGACGGACATTTCGACGAGGATCTCCACGTTGCATATGGATCTCCGCGACATCTGGCTGGTGAGTCCGTCGAGCGGCGTCGTGGTGTCGAAGAAGCTGGGGTTGTCGAAGTAGCGGGATTCGGCGGGCGGGTCATGCAGTCATACAGGCGCGCGGAGAGGAAAGGACCGGGTCGGCGAAGCCCTCCGCCCGAAGAACCCCTTTCCGGGGCTGCTTGTTCAACATCGGTGGCAATGCGATAACCAAAGCCGATTCTGTCATTAGACGATATTTTTCCTGGTAAGTGAGCGGTAAGTCGACTGGTCCTACAGTAGCCCCCGTTTCGACCCTCGACTCCAGGAAACGATTGTGAAAATTGCCTCTCGCCGCGCCCGCCCGTTATGGCTGATTGCCGCTTCATTCGCACTTTCATCTGTTTCCGCGTGGGCGGACGACGGCATGAGCCCACCCGACCCAGACAATACGGGGCTGACCATCCTCAACAACGCGACGAACGTCACGCACTGGGGATTGGGCGCCGGCGTCGGCATCGAGCCGTCGGCCTACAAGGGCGACGGCACCCGTGTATTGCCTTTTCCGCTGGTCTACTTCGACAACAAGTGGGTGCAGGCCATCGGCACCACGGTCGATCTGAAAATCGGTAGCTGGAGCGGCGTCAATCTCGCGCTTCGTGGCCAGTTCTCGCTGTTCGACGGATACAAGGGCTCGGATGCGCCGATCCTGAACGGCATGGAAAATCGCAAGGGCGCGTTCTGGTACGGCCCTGCGCTGTCATGGAACACCGGATTCGGCACGTTGTCGGGCAGCTTCCTGCTCGGCGGAAACAAGGGCGAGCGCGCGAAGATCGGCTTCGAGAAGGCGTTCGCCGTCGGCGCATTTTCGATCGCGCCACATGTCGGCGTGGAATGGCTGAGCAACAAATACGTCGACTACTATTACGGCGTGCGACCATCCGAGGCGCGTGCCTGGCGCGCCGCCTACAGCGCGGGTTCGGCCGTGAACGTGTCGGCCGGCACGCGTGTCGACTACCGGTTGACGAAGCAGCAGACGATGTTCGTGGACGTGGGCGTGTCGCGTCTCGGCGACGGCATCACCGACAGTCCGCTCGTCGGCAGGCGGTTCATTCCGGAGGCCAGGATCGGCTACATGTATCGGTTCAAGTGAGTGCGAGCATGCCAAGAGTGGCGATTGTCGAGGATCACGAGCGTCTGGCCGGCCTGTTGTCGCAGGCGTTGGCCGCGGCGGGAATCGAATCCGACCGGTTCGGCAATGCTCGGGAAGCTGCTTACGGTGTCGACCGGGCCGATTACGCGCTGCTGATCATCGATCGCGGATTGCCGGACGGAGACGGTCTGGCGTTCTTGCGGACACTGCGTGCGGCGGGGCGCATGATGCCTTGCCTGATGCTGACGGCGCGCGACGCGTTGCATGACCGCATCGACGGACTCGAAAGCGGCGCCGACGACTATGTGACCAAGCCGTTCGAAATGAGCGAACTCGTCGCGCGCGTCCGTACGCTGATGCGGCGCCCGGCGCGGCTCACGACGCTCGTCGCGTCGTTCGCGGACGTGACCGTGGACCCGCCCCAGCGCGCGATGCGCTGTGGCGACCGGACGGTGCTACTGGCGCCGGCCGAGCTGCAGATCATGCTTTGCCTGATCGAAGCCGCGGGCCGCACCGTCCGGCATTCGAACCTCGAGCATGCCGCATGGGGGCTCGCGGAAGCGGTCACGCCGAATGCACTCGAGGTGACCGTGCACCGCTTGCGCAAGAAACTGACGGCGATCGGCGCGACGATGCGGCTCACCAATATCCGCGGCGCCGGCTTTGCGCTGCGAGACGCGTGACGATGCTTCGCCGCGTGTCGCACGTGGCTACTCCCTCGTAAGAAAACCGCCATGTTTCGTCATTGGGCCCTGCGTCTGTCGACGCGTCTGTGGGTGACCAACGTTGCCGCGTTCGCCATCAGCCTGGCGCTGCTGTCCGCGCTTTCCGTGTATTTTCTGGATCGATATCCCGAGTTCCTGGGACGGCGCCAGCAGATGGAGAGCATCCGTCATATCGTGGCCGGGATGCGTTTCGATGCGGCCGGGCGCCCGGCATCCGTGCGATTGGGCGAGCATCCGGCGGTGATGTTCCGGCTCTTGCCGGCCGACGTGAAGTATCGGGTGCTCGATGCGACGGGGAAGGTGTTGTTGGCGTCGGTGCCTTCGAACGAAGATCGACCGTGGCTGACGGAGGACCTCGCGACGGTGGCAGGCAAGGTGCTGCCCGCCACGATCGACGGCAAGGCGTACGCGGTCGCGACGCAGCGCGCGTTGAACGGGAGCGTCGTCTATTACGTGCAGGTGGCGCACAGCAACCAACTCGTCGATGCGCTCGTCAGGACGCGGATCGATCCGATCCCGAAGACCGTCGTTTATGTGCTGGTCATTGCGACCGTCATTTTCGGACTGACGCTGCCGTTGACGATCGGTCACGTGCTGAAGCCGTTGCGGGAGGTATCGCGTGCCGCGCGGGAAATCGAGCCGCGCAACCTGAAGACGCGGCTGTCGTCAGCCGGGATTCCCAGCGAGATCAAGCCGCTGATCGATGCGTTCAACGACGCGCTGACCCGGCTCGAGAACGGCTTCGCGGTGCAGCAGCAGTTTCTGGCCGATGCCGCGCACGAGTTGCAGACGCCGCTCACGCTCGTCAGAGGGCAGATCGAGTTGCAGCCCGACATCAGCCAGAAGGCGCTTTTGCTTCGCGAGATCGATCTGATGGCCCGGCAGGTGAAGCAACTGCTGCATCTGGCTGAAGTCAGCGAGGCGCAGAACTTCAGTTTCGGCGACGTGAATGGTGCCGACGTCGCGCGGGACATCGTGAGCTTGCTGGCCGGCAAGGCCGATGCGAAGCAGGTGACGCTTCATATCGAAGCGCGTGATTCCGTGGCACCCATACGCGCGGACGGCGGGGCGCTTTTCATCCTGCTCAAGAACCTGCTCGAGAATGCGATCAACGCGTCGCCGTCGGGCGGGGTCGTGGTGCTGACTGTTCTTGATACGGCGATTCATGTCGAAGATGAAGGGCCGGGGATTCGGCGAGAACATCTTCCGCTGGTCTTCGATCGATACTGGCGGGCGCCGGATTCGCGGTATGACGGTGCGGGGCTCGGCTTGGCCATCTGCAAGGAGATTGCCGAGGCCCATCAATGGACACTGACGGTCGATGTGCTGGCGACGGGGACGCGGTTCAGTGTCCGGTTTTAGCCGGATACGACGGGATTCCGACCCTCATACGAGGCGCTCGGTGGAGGTGGGGCGGGCGGGGGGCGCCTGTCCCGCAGAAGTACTGCTTTTCACAGACTCCTTGTTCGCCGCCGATTTTTCGATATAATGAATCCACGTTCGGAATGTCGAACGTGAGAAATCAAGCATCCAGAGTCGGGTTTCCCGACGCCAACCTGCCCTCCCGGGCAAGGTGGACGCCCTCGAGGCGATGCGGCCGATTGACGGCAACGAAACGGGAGCAGCATGGCTGGCACCGGTTCGATAACCATTCATCCGGAGCAACCATGAGCCAAGTTTCCTCCGCTTCCCGCCCGACGGTCTGTGAAGACTGGTCGCATTTTCTTCCCGGTTTCACGTTGACGCATACGGTTCATCTCGTTTCGAGACGGAATCCGGGCATCGTTTCGACCGCGGCGGCCGTGCTCGAAGGTGAAACGGCGACGGTCGATCGGTGGGCCATCACGCGCTGTGGCGACGTGCTCGAACAGAAGATCGTGCTCGGCGAGATGACGGAAGGGCAAGCGGTGCGGCTGCGTGAACGGCTTGCCGCGCTGGAGGGGGTGCTTCGCACGAAGGTCGAGCATCATTTTGTTCGGGGTGGTTCTGGACATGCGTCGGAGAAAGGTCGTTAGACGATACATTTGCGTCGCCACCGCATTTGCTGACATGACTTCTCGCGGCGTGATGCCTGAACGATTACTCCCGGACGTCGCAATAGACCGCCAGATTTCGCTCAGATCGAACCAAGTCGAGGTCCTGAATTTCCTCAAACTGCTCGATTGCTGCTATGTAGTCGGGAGGAAGTTTTGCCGCACGAGCCCCGTACAACACGTGATATTTGTACCAGTGGTACGGCCTTAGTCCCAGCTCTGTCTTGGTTGCGAAGTAAGTGAATGCGGTAACGACTCCTTGGTCAGTCTGAACTTGAACTTCTTGCAGCTCAGAGGTGCGGCTGGCATCTTCGTATTTGTCCAAGGCCGGCAAACTGCTGGTATCAATAGCAAAGAGTACCCCCCACACGTGATGCCCCGGTTTTCCAGTGAAATTGCAATCGCAATTGCCTGAGTCATCTATGGAAGCTTTGTCGAACGTGAGTTAAATCCATCGGGGTATCCATTCGCGATATGCCGAATCGGTTTGATGCGGGTGGTCAGGCGCGGCGCACTCATGTTGGACCCGTATGCAAAGTATGCGAATTCGTTTGATTTGAACATTTTTTCCCCACACTGTTCAGCGCTAGTGAATGCTTAAAAGTATTCTTCTCTCTTGCATGAGTGCGCTGTCGTTGGAGCCGGCTATGTGGCAGTGCTGGCCCCCGCGAGAAAACGTAGTGGCAAGAGGCTGATGGCTACCGTGCACCCTGAAGGAACTCGGGTATTACCATCTTTGCCAATATCAACAGTCGTCACAGCTCGTTGGGACAGAACGCCAATGGCTTCACCTCTCTCGTTGACGAGAGGCCCGCCGCTAGCGCCTGTATGCATCGCGTTGTCGATATACATGACGTCGCACTCCAGCGTTTCGCCGCCAGCAGTTGTCACCACAATACGCCTGATGTTTCCGATGTGCCCTTGCTTGATAAGCGGGCCAGTCATATCTGCCTGATACCCTTTATCCATTGCGGCTTTGAATGCATCAGCGCCTTCCATTGCAGGACACAGCAATCGGTCTACATCAAAGGGCAGCCGCAACTCCTCTGAATAGCCGGCCATAAATACGCGTTGACCGAGACGAGGTGTCTCCAGTGGAACTGGTATCCAGTGAAGCGTGTCGGGAAAAGGAATCTTCGGATGCAGTATCGCCAAGTCTAACTGAACATTACTCGTAAAGCCCGGGACCTGTATCTCTGGGCAACACATAACTACAGCATACTCAGCTACGGGAATTCCAGGAAATTTGCAGAATATCTTCAACTCGGGGGCGGTGTAGTCGCTCCTTCGAATGGGAAATCGTCCAGTGACAACATGTGCAGCTGTCATAACCTCACCGCTGGGCGTGTACGCGTATCCCGAACCTTCGCTAATCTTTTCGTCGTCCAGAAACACCGTCACGTAGCAGCAGGCGGGAGAGATTCGACCGTAGAGTTCTTCAGGCATGTCGCGTTGAGCCATGGATGTCAGATAGGGACGCCAGCATACTTCAGCAGCTTTCAAGTATCGACGAGGTCTAACCCCTCGCCGCGCGGATGGGGGTGCGCCTACGAACAATCTGCTCCCGCCATGATTCGAGCTTCTCAATGTCTTCACTAAGCTCATCGGGCTGAGGGATGGGTAACCTGCCGACGCGGGCGGCAGCGTCGTGCTCGAATTTCGAGCATTTAGTCATCCCTGCTTCTATTGCGCGATAGTCATCGTCCGAGACAGCGACTTCTTTCAGCCGTTGTGTTGAAACACCCTCGCCAAAGCGTTGAATCGCACCGTTGAAGAGGACCTCTTCCACACACCGCTCCCACGCGAGGCGCAAATCACCATACGCACGCGCTGTGAGGGTCCGATGCGCGTCCTCGTCTCCGTCAGCATGCGCCTTGCGAACCTCTACAAGCATCTGCCGCAGCTTGCCAATGCGATTCTTCGTCCCGAGCACGTCGAAGGGAAGACCATCGGAATGTGCACCAAATCCATCGACAGTGCGGCGGATGTAGTTTGCTTGGAGCGGGGTTTTTAGCTCATCAGCCTTCTGTTCAAGAATGCACAGGAAATATATGTCGTGCGTGAACACGATGACCTGCCGCTTAAGCGACTCTTCGACGAGGCGCTCCGCGACTTCCCAACGGCGGCGATGGTCGAGCGACGAGACCGGGTCGTCGAAGACAATGCCGCCGCGACCGCCACTGAGCTTGGTTTCCGCGAGGAACGACGCGATAGCGATGGCGCGCTGTTCGCCTTCACTGAGAATTGCGGCCGGCGTCGCGTTGCCCGGCAGTTGAAGCGTGAGCTTGAACTGCGTTCGACCGCCGGGTGATTCTGGCTTCATGACAACCTGCAACTCATGGCACTTCAACCTAGTGAGCTCGTCGTTCAGCGCATCCGCCAACTCCTTACTTGCAAGAGTTCGGGACAGGTCGGTGGACTTTCGGGAAATCGCACGCGTGTCGGTACCGTTGATGCACGTTTGCAACTTCGCGCAATACTCATATTTCGCAATTGCCTCGAACACGGCGTCCTTCACCTCGCGAAGCTTGTGCCTTGCGTCAAGTTCAGCTCGTTCGAGTACCAGCTTTGTGCGAGCGACCTCGTCGGCCGATGCTTCGAGGGTCTTTGCCTGAGCTTCCAGCGCGTCGGCAATCTCTTCGAGTCGAACGGCAGCGTCGTTCTGCACGGTGCATACGTTTTCCCACGGCAGAGTGCCCGCAGACGCAAGCAACGCTTCGGATTGTCGAGTCTTCAAAACGGCTTCCGATTGCTCGCAAAGCGGCAACAGCCGTGCATCCAGAGTGTTGAGCTCTTCCTTCATGGCAGGATCGATCACAAAGTCGAGCTTCGCATTCTTTATCGTGTTGTACGCGTCCTTTGCCAGGCTCCGTGCGTCCTTCGCAGCCTGCTCAACCTTGTCTTTAATAAACGCGTCGAAGCGACTGAGCCTGCTTGCGCCTTCTGCGCCCAGTTCATTCTGACAGAGCGGGCACTGTGCATCTTTCGGAAGAGCAGAAATTTGGTGGCCGGCGTGAGAGATGGCTGCGAAGTCGCGAGCGGCGTCAAACAGCGTCTTCCACTCGTCGCCACCAGTGCCTGGAAGCTGCCCCGGCTCACTTCGAAACGCTTCAGCTGCGGTATCGGCGACTTTCCTCGCGGCGTTCGATTTGCTGATAAGTTCCTGAAGATTATGGAGCTTTTCGGCGGAGACAGTTCCGACCTTAGTATCAATCTGCGTCTTGAGCCCTTTAACGCGAAGCGCCTTGTTTCGAATCTCTCGGGCTTTCGTCTTCGGGTCCGCTTCGGAAAGCGTCTTCGTCAAGGTTTCTCGGCGATTGACCTCGTCGTCCGACAGCTCTGCCAGCTTCTCTATCTCTTCTCTGGTGGTCTTCTTGGAAATGCCGCTAAGTGCGCGGCCGACTGCGGTGGTCTGGCTAATTAGCACAGAGTACGCCGCGTCGCTCGGCGACGAGTCCCCCTTTTCTTTCGTCGCGCGCGCCCTCAGTTTCCCACACAGACTCACCAGCCCTTCGAGAATATCGAGCCCGTACGGCACGTAAGCGAAATCACCCTGGTTGTCGATATACGCACGTGCGCAGTGGGTGTCGAAGATTGAGATATCCGCGAGCGGTACAGGCGGTTCTGCGCGATGCTTCCACACGAAGTCGACCGTAGTGCCATCGACAATGGTTTCGAATACCGCCTGTGCAGTACCGACATCCTTCGGGTCCAAGCGAGCGTTGGGCAGGATAGGCTCTCTCCGGTCCCGTGCGCGGCATGCATGTTTGAATATTCTGGAGTAGCCAGATTTCCCTGCTCCATTTTCGCCGTAGATAACGGTCAGACCGGTCGGCGAAATTGGGAGGCGACCGCCTTGAACCAACGCGTTGACGTGTTGTAACTCTTTGATGGCGACAATCTGAACAAGTCGAGTGGGGTTGGTCTGAGGGGCGACCTCGGTGCTTGCTAACTTCTTGGCTACTCGGCCATGCTCGTCGGGGATACCCGCTTCAACCTTGGCAAGCGCATAGATGTCCTCGATGTCCTCCGGCGACAGCTCGCGATTCTCGTACAGTCGGGCAATAGCGTCTTGCTGCCAGGCCGAAAGAGTCTTCGACCACTGATGAATTTCTTGGATGATTGTCACAGGTCAAGCCCCCGTAATTTATCGAGACTGATGTAGTTGCTTTGGTCGGTGCATTATTTGAAATGGGATAGATATTTTAATGTTATACGCGCGAATATAAATGCGTATACCGAAAAATCGGTATTTTTTTGACCGACCCCTGCAACCGTTTTCAACAAGACGACGCGCCGAGAGACTATGCACGCGAGTTGTGAGTCATCCAGAAGTGTGAGTCTGCAATGCGAGGCTACTAGGGCGACTCGCTACCCGTATCTCTCCGTGTGCATCGAAATGGGAACCTAGTACTATATCCCGCGCCTTTCGAGTGGGTAACCTCGGTGAGGGGCGTGTTGATAGGTGCTACTCCTTGGAGGGTGTAGGTCGACATTGCGTTTACCGGGGCGCACGTGCGTTGGTTGACGGTCTCACAGCGCCGGAGGTGCTCGCAGATGCGTTCGCTGGCGGGTGGCGCGGGGACCTCGGAGGCGGAGGTTTCTCCGCTCTCGAGGCATGCTAGAGGGCTGCGCTTTAGTTCTATTCGTTTCCGTTAAGCTGCGTCCCGCCCGAGTTTGCGGGCGGGACAAAGGCCCTAAGGAAAATTTTTGTAGCAAGCTTCAAGTGGAACCTGTCCGCATTTTTGTGGGCGCGGCACGGTTCACTCGCCCTCACTCCACCGTCACCGACTTGGCCAGATTCCTAGGCTTATCAATATCCGTCCCCCGCGCCAACGCCGCGTGATACGCGAGCAGTTGCATCGGCACCGTATGCAAAATCGGCGACAACGGCCCGTAATACTCATTGAGCCGAATCACCTCGATCCCTTCACCCGGCACGATCCCGCAGTCCACGTCAGCGAACACGAAGAGCCGCCCGTTCCGCGCACTGACCTCATGCATGTTCGACCGGAGTTTCTCGAGCAACATGTCATTCGGCGCGACCGCGATCACCGGCATTTCATTGCTGACGAGCGCCAGCGGCCCATGCTTCAACTCACCCGCCGGATAAGCCTCCGCATGAATATACGAAATCTCCTTCATCTTCAGCGCGCCTTCCAATGCGATCGGATAATGCATCCCGCGCCCGAGAAACAGCATGTTGTCGCGTCGCGCGAGTAGCTCCGACCACGCCATGATCTGCGGTTCCAGCGCGAGCACTTTCGACATCGCATCGGGCAGATGCCGCAGCGTCCGCAGATGTTCCTTCTCGTCGTCGTCATTCAGCCGCCCGCGCACCTGCGCCAGCGACAGCGTCAGCAGGAACAGCGCGACGAGCTGCGTCGTAAACGCCTTCGTCGACGCCACGCCGATCTCGACCCCCGCACGCGTCACGAACTGCAGCGCGCATTCGCGCATCAGCGCACTCGTCGCCACGTTGCAGATCGCGAGCGTGTGGATCATCCCGCTGCGTTTCGCGACATGCACGGCCCCGAGCACGTCGGCCGTCTCGCCGCTCTGCGATACCGCAACCACCAGCGTGCGCGGATTCGGCACGCTGTCGCGATAACGGAACTCGCTGGCAATCTCCACGCTGGCCGGCAGCTTCGCGATGCTTTCGATCCAGTACTTCGCGGTCAGCGCCGCGTGATAGCTGCCGCCGCACGCGAGCAGCAGCACCGAATCGACGTCATTGAACACGCGCCACGCGCCGTCGCCGAACAGCTCGGGCATGATCGACGAAACGTCGAGCAGCGTATCGGCCACGGCCTGCGGCTGCTCGAAGATCTCCTTCTGCATGTAGTAGCGATACGATCCGAGATCGGCCGCGCCGCTATGCGCGGCGACGCGTTGCACCGCGCGCTCGACGCGCTGACCGTTCGCATCGACGATCCAGTAGCGATGCAGTTGGATATCGGCGACGTCGCCGTTCTCCAGGTACGCAATGCGATCGGTGATACCCGACAGCGCAATCGCGTCGGACGCCAGAAAATTCTCGCCTTCGCCGACCCCGACGACGAGCGGCATCCCGTCGCGTGCGCCGACGATCCGGTGCGGCTCATCGCGGCACATCACCGCGATCGCATAGCTGCCGCGCAGTCGCGCGACCGCGCGCCGTACCGCGTCGAACAGGTCGCCGTCGTACAGATGGTCGATCAGATGCGCGATCGCCTCGCTGTCGGTCTGGCTCGCGAACACATAGCCGTGCGCCTGCAGTTCCGCGCGCAGTTGATCGCAGTTCTCGATGATCCCGTTGTGCGACAGCGCGATGCGCGCATTGGCGTCGCTTGGCGAGAAGTGCGGATGCGCGTTGAGCGTGACGGGCGCGCCATGCGTGGCCCAGCGCGTATGCGCGATGCCCGTGTAACCGGACAACGCTTGGTCGGCAATCTCGCGCTGCAGGTTCGCGACGCGATCGACGCTGCGGGCGCGCGCCAGCGCGCGGTCGCGGTAGACCACGACGCCGCACGAATCGTAGCCGCGGTATTCGAGCCGCTTCAGGCCGTCGACGAGGTTCGGCAGGATGTCCCGCTGGGCAACCGCCCCGACAATTCCACACATATCGCGCTCCGTAAATGTCCTGTCTGGATCAGTGAGAGCGATGGTAGAACCAGCGAAATGGAATTAAATTTCAAAAAATAACAGATAATGAAATGGATGGTATATCGTCTATCATATTGAAATTAAATTTCACTCTCTGACGGGAAGGAGTGGCCGATGGCCGGCATCACCCTCGACGACCTCGACCTGCGCATCCTCGCGATCCTGCAGGACGATGCATCGGTATCGAACCTGCAACTCGCCGAGCGCGCGCTGTCGTCGCCGCCCACCTGCATGCGTCGCGTGCGCCGGCTGACGGAGGCCGGCGTGATCCGTCGGCAGGTCGCGGTGCTCGATCCGGTCGCGATCGGCACGGCCGTCACCGCGCTGATCGAGATCAGCCTCGACCGGCAGACGGCCGAAGACTACGACGCGTTCGAAGCGTACGTGTGCGCGGAGCCGGCCGTCACGCAGTGCTACCGCGTGTCGCCGGGGCCCGATTTCGTCGTGATCGCCGATCTGGCCGACGTCGCCGAATACGACGAATTCGCGCGGCGGCTGTTCACCGGTGCATCGAACGTCCGCAACGTGCGGACGTTTTTCTCGACGCATCGCGCGAAGTTCGAAGCGAACGCGCGGGTCGCGCACGCGACGCGCAAGCGCACATGACGTAAGTCCACCGCGTGTTCGTCCGGCATCAAGCAGCAGCCGCTTCCGCCAGTTGCAGCGGCTTGCCGTATCCGAAGCAATGCGCGGGCTCGGGAAACACGCGCTGCCGCACGTCGTGCGCGTACTGGCGGATCGCGTCGCGCATCACCGCGTTCGCATCCGCGTAGCGCTTCACGAAGCGCGGCGTGTACGCATCGAATGCGCCGATCATGTCCTCGGTCACGAGCACCTGCCCGTCACATGCGGGCGATGCGCCGATGCCGATCGTCGGGATCGTCAGCGTTTCGGTCAGGTGGCGCGCGAGCGCTTCGGCGGTGCCTTCGATGACGACGCTGAACGCGCCGGCCCGCTCGGCCGCACACGCGGCGTCGAACACCTGCGCGGCCGAACGCGGGTCCATGCCCTGCGCGCGGAAGCCGCCCGTCGCGTTGGCTTGCTGCGGCATGAGGCCGACATGCGCCATCACCGGAATGCCGCGATCGGTCAGGAAGCGGATCGTGTCGGTCATCTCGCAGCCGCCTTCGAGCTTCACGGCCTGCGCGCCGGTTTCGGCGAGCAGCCGCGCGGCGGAGCGATAGGCTTGCGCGGGCGATTCCTGGAACGTGGAGAACGGCAGGTCGACGACGACGCACGCCTGCGCGGCGCCGCGCCGCGCACGACGGCCGCCCCATGTGCAATCATCATGTCGAGCGTGACGCGCAGCGTATCGGGCATCCCGTACAGCACCATGCCGACGGAGTCGCCGACGATGATCACGTCGGCTACTTCATCGACGAGCTTCGCCATCGGCGCGGAGTACGCGGTCAGCGACACGAGGCTGCCGATGCCTTTGGTCGAACGGATCGCGGTGACGGTCTTGCGGGTGATGCGGGTATGAGCGCTCATGGGCGGAAGCCGTGTGAAAAGGGAGCCGCCACGGTAGCATCGCGTGCGTTCGTGCAATGACCTTCGGAGGACGTCTTATGTTGCTGTCGGGACAACCCGGCGACCCTTACGCGGTGCCGCCGATGGCGCGCCTACCGAGGCCGCTGTACGTGCGGGCGTTCGGCATTCCCGGTAACGTGAGCGTCGACGCGCACAGTCATCCGTGGGCGCAGTTGATGTATGCGACGAGCGGCGTGCTCGAGGTGTCGACGCCGTCGGGCCGGCAACTGCTGCCGCCGCACTACGCGATGTGGATTCCGCCGCATGTGCCGCATGCGGTGTCGACGCGCGATTGCGTCGCGTTCCACAGCCTGTATCTCGACGAAGCCATTGCGCGCAGCGACGTGAACGACGATTGCACGATCCTCTGCATGACGCCGCTGCTGCGCGAACTGGTGATCGCGACCGGCGAGTTGCCGGTGAATTACGACGAGGCGGGGCCCGACGGTGCGCTCGTGTGCCTGATCGCGGACCGGATCGCGCGCATGCAGCCGGCGCCGCTCACGGTGCCGCTGCCGCGCGATCCGCGCCTGCTGAAAATCGCGCGCGCGTTGCATGCGGCGCCGGGCGATACGCGCAGTCTCGACGAATGGGGCCATCAGGTCGGCGCGACGCGGCGCACGCTGTCGCGGCTGTTCCGGCAGGACACGGGGCTGTCGTTTACCGAATGGCGGCAGGGCGTGCGGCTGGTCGCGTCGCTGCCGCTGCTCGATGCAGGCGAGCCGATCGGCACGGTGGCCGCGCAGCTGGGTTACGACTCGACGTCGTCGTTCATCGCGTTGTTCCAGACGAAATTCCGCATGACACCCGGCGCATATGCGAAGCGTGAAGCGCGCCGGCCGCTGCTGCCCGCGTGACGCGCTTCGTCGATCAGAACGCGAGCGCCTGCTGCATCGGATGATGCGCGCCGCGTGAAAGCTCTGCGCCTTCGAGCGACAGCAGCGCACGTTTGCGATCGATGCCGCCCGCATAGCCGGTCAGGCTGCCCGATGCGCCGACCACGCGATGGCACGGCACGATGATCGATACCGGATTGCGGCCGACCGCACCGCCCACGGCGCGTGCGCCGCTCATCGGCAGCCCGACGCGTTCGGTGATGTCGCCATACGACACGAGTTCGCCGAACGGAATCGCAAGCAGTTCCTGCCAGACGCGTCGCTGAAACGCGGTGCCGCGCAGGTGGATCGGCACCGAGAACGTGTCGCGCGCGCCGGTGAAGTATTCGGCGATTTCTTCCGCGACCCGGCGGGCGACCGGCGACCTGGCGAGCGTGTGCGCGTCGTTCAGGATCGCAAGCGACGGGAAGTATTTCTGGCCGACGAAGTACAGGCCGGTCAGCGCATCGTCCTCGATGCGTACGGCGATGTCGCCCAGCGGGCTCGGAATCAGGTGAGCGGGAGTCATCGCGATACATCTCCATGAAGACGCCACACATGCAGTGCGGCATACGCGCGCCACGGCGCCCAGCGCGCCGCATGCGGTGCTGCTGATGGCACGCGCGTGCGGTCGGTGCGGGCGGCGCGGGCGGACAGCAACACGTCGTCGGCGGGGAATGCATTCGGCCATGCCATCGCACGCATCGCGACGTACTGCACCGCGCGTTCGTCGAAGCCGGGCAGCGCGCGCAGCGCGGCGAGCGTTGCATCGAGCGGCGCCATCGGTTCGAGCGCGAGCGTGCCGTCGTCGACCGCGCGGGCGAGCGACACGATCGCGTGCGCCATGTCGCGCTCGATGCCGATCGTTTCGAGGGCCGAAGGCGGCAGCGCGGCCAGTGTCGCGGCACAGGGCAGGGCGCGCATGAGGCCCGGCGGCGCACCATCGACCGAGTGACCGAAGCGCTCCGCGATTCGTGCGAGCAACGGCATATCGGCCTGCGCCGCCGCCAGCTGCTCGCCCGCGATCGCACGGATCGCGATCTCCAGGCCGTCGAACGCGCCGGGCACGCGCAGCCCCGGCGAGCCGCTCGCGAGATCGCCGAGATGCGCGTCGATCACGTCGGGCCGGCTGTCGAGATCGAACAGCCGGCGCACGCGTGCGAGTACGGCCGGTACGACCGGCGTCAGCGCGGGCGACACGGTGACGGCCAGCGCGAAGCGCTGCGGCACGTGCGCGACGGACAGCCAGCCGGCCACGCAGCCGCCGTCGTGTCGATTCGGCAATTCGACGACGCGTGCATAACCGCGCGCGTCGATCCGCTCGACGCCGTCGATCTGCCGCTGCGCAAGAAAACGCATCAGGTCGGCCCACGCGAACGGCGGCCGGTACGGCAGCGGGAAGGTCATGTCGCCGTCGGCCGACGCGCCGGCCCCTTTGCGCAGTCGCAGCGGATTGAGGCCGTAGCGCTGACGGAACAGGTCATTGAAGCGCCGTACGCTGCCGAACCCGGCCGTCGACGCGACGACGGCCACCGGCAGCGCGGTATCGGTCAGCAGCCGCTTGGCCATCAGCAGCCGCTGCGTCTGCGCGAACTCGACCGGCGACACGCCGAACTGCGCGCTGAAGATGCGGCGCAGATGGCGTTCGGTCACGCCGACGCGCCGTGCGAGCGCGGCGACGGAATGCGCGTTCAGGAAACCGTCGTCGATCAGCGTCGCGGCCGCGTCGGCGAGATTGCCGGACAGGTCGAGCAGCCCGTGGCCGGGCGCGAGTTCGGGGCGGCAGCGCATGCAGGGCCGGAAGCCGGCTTTCTCGGCGGCCGCGGCGGTCGGGTAGTAGCTGCAGTTTTGCGCTTTCGGCGGCTTCACCGGGCAGACCGGGCGGCAGTACACCCCGGTCGTCGCGACGCCGACGAAGAACCAGCCGTCGAAGCGGCGGTTCCGCGAAAGCAGGGCGTCGTAGCAGGTGTCGGGATCGAGGCGCATGGGACGACTGTAAACCATCCCCGCGGTCGATTCTGGCTGGAATCGGACATGTGTCTCGGCTGCCGCGCGCCTGCCGCGCCGCAGCGGGAAAATCAGGGGAAAAACGGTTAATACCACTTTGCGAAACAGTCGTCTCTTTTACCGCGACTAATTTGAGATGACTCATCGAAATCCCCGACTGACACGGCACCGGCAGACGCCCTATCCTTTGAAAAACGTTTTCCAGATGGGTTGGCGAAAAGGGCCGGTGCGTCAGCGCGTGGGCCGTTCGCCCCGGCGCCGGTCGCCGGTCAACGAATACCGCGCGGCGCGACGGGCGCGACCGCGCATCGGAGACATTCATGCAATCTGCCGTCGTCGGCGCCGTGCGCGCGGCCGCCAGCCGCTACCGCTGGACCGTCTGTGCGCTGCTGTTCTTCGCGACCGTGATCAACTACATGGATCGGCAGATCCTCGGCCTGCTCGCGCCGATGCTCCAGCACGACATCGGCTGGAGCCAGGTGCAGTACGGCCGCATCGTGATGGCGTTTTCGGCGTTCTATGCGCTGGGTCTGCTCGGCTTCGGGCGCATCGTCGACTGGCTCGGCACGCGCGTGTCGTACGCAGTGGCGATGCTGGTATGGAGCATCGCCGCGATGCTGCATGCGGCGGTCGGCTCGGTGACGGGCTTCGCGTTCGTGCGTGCGCTGCTCGGGATCGGCGAGGGCGGCAACTTCCCGGCCGCGATCAAGACGACGGCCGAATGGTTCCCGCGCCGCGAACGCGCGCTCGCCACCGGCATCTTCAACTCGGGCGCGAACATCGGCGCGGTGTTCGCGCCGGCGATCATCCCCGCGATCGCGGTGGCCTACGGCTGGCGCGCGGCGTTCGTGATCATCGGCGCGATCGGCATCGTGTGGCTCGCGGTGTGGCTGGTGATGTATCGCACGGCCGACACGCGCGCGCTCGCCGCGGAATACGACGAGCCGCGCGACGAAGCCGAAGCGCTCGACGCGGCGAACGCGAACGCCGGCGCGCCGCGCTGGGGCGAACTGATCCGCAAGCGCGAGACGTGGGCCTTCCTGATCGGCAAGTTCCTGACCGATCCGGTGTGGTGGTTCTACCTGTTCTGGCTGCCGAAGTGGCTCAACGAATCGCGCGGGATGGACATGCAGCACATCGGTTTGCCGCTCGTGTGCATCTATGCGCTGACGACGGTCGGCAGCATCGGCGGCGGCTGGCTGTCGTCGATGCTGCTGCGTGCGGGCTGGAGCGTGAACCGGGCGCGCAAGACGGCGATGCTGATCTGCGCATGTTGCGTGCTGCCGATCGCGTTCGTGTCGCAGGTGCAGAGCCTGTGGATCGCGGTGCTGATCGTCGGCCTCGCCGCCGCCGCGCACCAGGGCTGGTCGGCGAACCTGTTCACGACGGCGTCCGACCTGTTCCCGCGCCGCGCGGTCGCATCGGTGGTCGGTATCGGCGGGATGGCCGGCTCGATCGGCGGCGTGCTGTTCTCGGAAGTGATCGGCCAGGTGCTGCAGCGCACCGGCCACTACTGGGTGCTGTTCGCGATCGGCGCGTCGGCCTACCTGATCGCGCTGGCCGTGATGCACGTGCTCACGCCGAAGATGAAGCCCGCGAAACTCGATGCGTGATCGCGTATCGGCAAGCGACAACGCCGCCCTCGGGCGGCGTTTTTGCGTTCGGGGACGTGACGCGTCGCGACCGCGTCAGCCGGCCGATGCGGTCGACGCGCGCATGATCAGCCGCGGCTCGAACGTCGAATAGCTCGCGTCGGTGCGCCCGGCGAGCGCATCGATCAGCTTCTGCATCGCAAGTTCGCCCATGTTCTCGCTCTGGATGTCGACGGTCGTCAGCGCGGGCGCCGCGTATGCGCCGTACGGCACGTTGTCGATGCCGGCGACGGACACGTCCTGCGGCAGGCGGAAGCCGAGCGACGCGGCTTCCTTCATGAAGCCGAGCGCGATCAGGTCGTTGTAGCAGATCACGGCCTGCGGGCGCTGCGGCCCGAGCATCACGCGCGAGCACGCACGCTCGCCGGCCTCGGCGGTCGGCGCGTGCGCGTCGTGCACGTCGAGCGTGAGCCCCGCTTCGGCGAGGCAGTCGCGCGCGCCCTGGATTCGTTCGTCGTTCACGCGCGCGGTGCCGAAGCCGAGATATGCGATGCGCGTATGGCCGAGGTTGAGCAGGTGGCGCGCGAGCATGTAGGTCGACAGCCGGTTGTCGATGCCGACGCTCGGAATCGGCAGGCCGGGGCTGCGACGCAGCAGCACGAGCGGCTTGTTGAGGTCGAGCATCCAGCCGGCTTCCTCGTCGGGCATCCGCGTGCTGACGATCAGCCCGTCGACGCGCTGCGCGAGCGCCTCGATCAGCGAGCGTTCGCGCGCCTGGCTCTCCTCGGTATCGACGAGCAGCAGCGTGTAGTCGTGCTGCAGCGCGACGCGGTTCGCGCCTTTCACGACGTTCGTGAAGTGCGGGTTGCTGATGTCGAGGATCACGAGGCCGATGGTGCGCGTGCGGCCGGTGATCATCGAGCGCGCAAGCGGATTCGATCGGTAGCCGAGCCGCTCGATGGCCTCCTTGAGCCGTGCCTCGACGGTCGGCGAGAAGCGTTGCGTGCCGTTCACGTACTTCGATACCGTCGCGACCGACACGCCGGCTTCCGCGGCCACGTCGCGGATCGTCGAGGAAACTTTTTTCATCGGAAGGGTAACGTTTTCGTTCGATAACGCCGGATTGTGGCAGAAAAAGCCGGCGTGCAGCCACCCGTCGATATCGGGAAAGTGCGGATGGCTGCGAGCAGATTCGACCATTGACGCTCGACGCCGCGCACGCGTATAGTTGGAAAACGTTTTCCGCTTTAAGTCAGATCAAGGAGATTCGATGAACGCCTCATCCACCGCCGCGCGCAAACCGTTCGGCCGCCTGCTGCTGACGGGCGCGGCCGGCAACCTCGGCCGCCAGTTGCGCGGCGCGCTCGCCGACTGGGCCGACGTCGTGCGCGTCAGCGACATCGCGGCGCTCGGCGACGCGGCCGCGCATGAAGAACTCCGCGTGGTCGACCTGGCCGACCGGCCGGCCGTGATGCAGCTCGTCGACGGCGTGGACGCGATCGTTCACCTGGGCGGCATTTCGGTCGATGCGCCGTTCGACGATCTGGTCGGCGCGAACATCACCGGCACGTACAACCTGTACGAAGCCGCGCGCAAACACGGCGTGAAGCGCGTCGTGTTCGCGAGCTCGAACCATGCGATCGGGTTCCATCCGGTCACCGAGGTGCTCGACGCCGATGCGCCGCTGCGCCCGGACAGCCTGTACGGCGTGACGAAGTGCTTCGGCGAATCGCTGTCGCGCTACTACTTCGACCGCTTCGGGATCGAAACCGTATGCCTGCGGATCGGCTCGTCGTTCGAGGTGCCGAAGAACCCGCGCATGCTCGTCACGTTCCTCAGCTATCGCGATTTCATCGAGCTCGTGCGCTGCTCGCTGCTGACGAACCGCGTCGGGCACGCGATCGTCTACGGCGCGTCGGACAACCCGGTGAAGTGGTGGGACAACACGAAGGTCGGCTTCCTCGGCTTCCGTCCGCGCGACAGCTCCGAGCAGTTCGCCGGGCTGTTCCCGGTGACGGCGCCGACCGCCGAGTACGACGATCCCGCGCAGCGGTTCCAGGGCGGCGGGTTCGTCGTCGGCGAGCCGATGGAGCGCAACGTGAAATAAGTCAGGCCGGCGGCGGGCGCGGGCGTCGGCGATCAACGCAGGATGTCGGTCGCCTTGTGCCGCTCGTCGACGCCGTCGATCAGGATCAACGGGCCGCTCGCGTGCCGTGCGCGCAGCGGCTGGATCTGCCGGTACGCATCCGAGTCGTACCACGCGCGCACCATGTCGAGATCCGGAAACGCGATCGCGATCAGGTCGCCGTGCCATGCGCCTTCGCGTACCTCCGGCCGTGCGCCGTGAATCACGAAATGGCCGTCGTACGGTGCGAGCGTGCCGTCGATCCGTTCGAGGTATTCGACGATGTCGTCGCACATTTCGACGTCGTGCAGATGGGCGATGGCGTAGGCGGTCATGGCGGGCTCCTTGGCGTGATGCGGTTCGAGAATCGATGGCGCCATGATCGCGGCGCGGGCGGCGCGCGTCGATTACCTGCGACGTAAGCAAATCGGGGCGAGCGCGCCGCGTCTTGCTTCAGGCCGAGGCGCGCATCGATCGATGGACGGCGCGGCGCAATCCCGCATCACAATCCCGCGGCACACGCCATCACGCCCGCTTGCGCGCTGCCCGCACGACGGGCGTCGCCTCCAGCGGCTCGCTGGCCTGCTCGCCCAGCCGGTCGAGCATCCGTTGCGCGGCGCCCGCGCAATCCTCGCCCGCCGGCTTGTTCTCGATCTCGTCGATCAGCGTTTCCAGATGCTGCCGGTTCTGCGCGAGACGCCGTTCGAGCAGCGCGATTTCGTCGACCTTGTGCCGCAGCGCGGCCAGCAGTTCGTCGTGCGGCCATGCGCCGAGATCGGGCGGCAACACCGCGCGGATCTCGTCGAGCGAGAAGCCCGCGCCCTGCGCGCGGTCGATGATCGCGAGCCGCGTCAACGCTTCCGGCCCGTATTCCCGATAGCCGTTCGCCTGCCGGCGGGCCGGTTCGAGCAGGCCGCTCGCTTCGTAGAAGCGGATGCGCGACGCCGCGAGGCCGCTCGCCTTCGCCAGTTCGCCGATTTTCATGATGGGCTCCAAAAAGGGCTTGACCTTAAAGTTGACTTTAAAGTTATCGTTGGCCATCGTCAATCGAGGATCTGCACCATGAATCTGTTTGCGCCCCTCACACTGCCCAACGGGGCGGTGATTCCGAACCGTCTGGCCAAGGCCGCGATGGAAGAAAACATGGCCGATGCGGATCACGCGCCGTCCGACGCGTTGCTGCGCCTGTACCAGGCGTGGGCCGACGGCCAGGCCGGCCTGATCCTGACCGGCAACGTGATGGTGGACGGCCGCGCGATGACGGGGCCGAACGGCGTCGTACTCGAAAGCGACGCGCATCTCGACCGTTTCCGCCGCTGGGCGCAGATCGCGCGCTCGAACGGCGCGCACGTGTGGATGCAGATCAATCACCCGGGGCGCCAGATGCAGGCGGCGCTCGGCCAGACGACGCTCGCGCCGTCGGCCGTGCCGCTCGCGCTCGGCGCGCTGTCGAAGCAGTTCCCGGTGCCGAAGGAGATGACGGCCGCCGACATCGCGGACGTGCAGCAGCGCTTCGTCCGTGCCGCGCAGCTCGCGGAGCAAAGCGGCTTCACCGGCGTGCAGGTGCATGCGGCGCACGGCTATCTGCTGAGCCAGTTCCTGTCGCCGCTGACGAACCGCCGGCAGGATCAATGGGGCGGCAGCATCGAGAATCGCGCGCGCCTGCTGCTCGATATCGTGAAGGCGGTGCGTGCGGCGGTGTCGCCGGCATTCGTCGTCGCGGTGAAGCTGAACTCGGCCGATTTCCAGCGCGGCGGTTTCAGCGCGGACGACGCGAAGCGCGTGGTCGAACTGCTGAATCCGCTCGGCGTCGATCTCGTCGAACTGTCGGGCGGCAGCTATGAAGTGCCGGCGATGCAGGGCGACGCGCGCGACGGCCGCACGCTGGCGCGCGAAGCGTATTTCCTCGAATTCGCGCGCGACATCACCGCCGTCGCGCGGATGCCGCTGATGGTCACGGGCGGCATCCGCCGTCGTGCGGTGGCCGAGCAGGTGGTGAACAGCGGCGTGGCGATGGTCGGCATCGCGACCGCGCTGTCGATCGCCCCGAACCTGCCGCGCGACTGGCGCGCCGGCAAGGACAGCGCGCCGGTGCTGCAGCCGATCCGCTGGAAGAACAAGGCGCTGGGCGCGCTGGCGAACATGGCCGTCGTCAAGTTCCAGCTCGCGCGATTGAGCGAAGGGCGCCGCACGCATCCGCAGGTATCGCCGCTGCGCGCGCTGGTGGGGCAGCAACTGGCCGCGCAGTGCCAGACGCGGCGCTACCGGAAGTGGATGGCGGGGCGCGCGGCGGGCACGCGTGCATGATGCATCGACGCGCGCCGGCGATGCCGAAGGCTGACCGGCACGCCGCCGCGGTCGTGCCGCCTGGCACGTTGCGCGGCGGCCTGCGCGCTCAGAACCGGTAGTTCGCCAGTACCTCGAAGCGCCGGTCGTTGCCGAGCAGATACTGCGTCTCGTTGTAGTACGCGGACTGCACGTAGCGGCGATTGAACACGTTGTACGCGCGGGCGGTGATCGTCGTGTCCTTGCGCGGCTTCCACGCGAGGCCGAGGTCGACGGTCGTGTACGACGGCATCACGAACTGGTTCGCGGTATCGGCGAACCGCTTGCCGACGTACTTGACGCCCGCGATGCCGGTCCAGTCCGGCGCGAAGCGCCAGCTTACCCACAGGTTCGCGAGCCGCTGCGGCACCGACACCGGCACGTTGCCCGCGCGCGACACGGTCGTGCCGGCGGACGACTGCTGGAAATCGTCGTATTTCGCGCGCAGGATCGACACGTTCGCATCGACGCGCCAGTCCTTCGCGATCTCCGCGCCGACCGTCGCCTCCAGCCCGCGCGACGACTGCTGGCCGACCTGGATCGACTGGTTCGGATTCACCGGGTCGGCCGTCAGGAGGTTGCTCTTCACGATCCGGTACGCGGCGAGCGTCCATTCGGCCTTGCCGTCGAGGAACGACTGCTTCACGCCGATCTCGATCTGCCGGCCGGTGGCGAGCGTGAAATTCGCCTTCGACGCATTGAGCGACAGCAGCGAGCTGACCGGATCGGCCGCGACCGAATACTGGCCGTACACGGCGAGGCCGGGCCGCACGTCGTACACGGTGCCGATGCGCCAGCCGGTGTTCGCGAACACCTTCGTGAATGCGCCGCCGTTCACGAGATCGTCGCGGTTCACGCTCGCATGGTCGTAGCGCAGCCCGCCGATCACCGACCAGCGCGGCGTGATCTCCAGCCGGTTCTCCGCGAACAGCGCGTACTGGTTCGACTGGCTGCGGTACTTCGGAAACGTGCCGGCCGTGTTGATGAAACTGCCCGGATCGAAGTTGTACGGATCGACCGTCGACGTGCCAGCATACGGCGAATTGTTGTCGTGCTGGAACGTCGTGTGGTTGAACTCGACGCCCGCCGAAAACGTGTTGCGCATGCCGAGCAGCGCGCCGCCGACGGTGGCCGTCGTCACGTTGCCGTACTGTTCCTGGTCGTGAAAGATCTCGGTGTAGCTGCTGCGCCGCACTTGCGCGCTCGACGGCAGGTACGTGTAGTACTCCGCATCCTTCCAGTGACGGTTGCTCTTCATCCGGTACAGCGTGCTCGTCACGTTCAGGCTGTCGCTCGGCTGCCAGTTCGCCGAGACGGTGGCCCAGCTGTCGCGGAACGCGATGTCGGCGTCGCCGACGTTGTAGTTCTTCTTGTCGAGCGCGCGGTCACGGGCACCGTTGACGAGCGGCACGCCGAAATACTGCATCGGATGCATGAAGCCCTGCGCGTACGACGCCGTCACGTACAGCTCGGGCGTCACGTCGTAGCGCAACGCGCCGGACACCGACAGGTTGCGCGAATCGCCGCGGTCGACCCAGTTCGACGCGCGGTTGCCGCTGATGTCGAAGCGGTACGACAGCTTGTCGTTGATCGCGCCGCCGCTGCCGAACGCGGCGCGTGCCGTGCCTTCGGTGCCGCCGCCGACTTGCAGTTCGTTGCGGATCGGCGTGCGCGTCGGCTTCTTCGGCACGATGTTGACCACGCCGCCGATCGCGCCTTCGCCGTAGATCACCGAAGCGGGGCCGCGCAGCACGTCGATATGGTCGACCGACCACGTGTCGAACGGGAACGTGACGCCGATCGCGCCGTACGGGCGCACGCCGTCGTACAGCTGCGTGACCGACGACGCGCCGACGAAGCCGCGCGCGGCGAGCTCCGAGTTGCCGTTGCCGGGATGCGGCGACGCGCTGATGCCGGCGGCGCGGCTCACGGCGTCGATGATCGAACTGTCGCCGCGCGTGTCGAGTGTCGCGCGGTTGATCTGCTCGACGCTCGCGGGCGTTTCGAGCGGCGACAGCCCGAGATGGCTGCCGGTGTCGAGCGGTTGCGTCAGGGCGGGCGCCTTCCGCGCGTCGACGCGAATCGGTGCGAGCGTGGCGCCGGTGCCGTCGACACTGCGTTCCTGTGTTTGTGCCTGCCCGGCCGGCGACAGCGCCGCGAGCACGGCGGCGGGCAGCATCAATCTGAACTTCATTGTTTCGGTTTCCTTCGAATGGGGGGACGCGCTTGCGTCGGTCACGCCGCGGCGCGCGCCGCGCGGCCGAACAGCAACCGGTCGAGCAACCAGACCGCGACGATCGTCAGACCCATCAACGGGAAGACGAGGCCGAGCAGCACGAGCCCGGCGAGCCAGCCGCGCATCGGCGGCGTGCCGCGTTCGCGCGACGGTGCGCCCAGCGTCCCGGCCGGGCGGCGCTTCCACCACATCACGGTGCCCGTGACGGCCATCGCGGCCAGCCCGAGCGACAGCACCGCGCAAATGATCTGGTTCGCGAGCCCGAAATAGCGGCCCATGTGCAGCGACGTGCCGTACGACACCGCTTTCGATACCGCGCCGTAGTCGCCATAGCGGATGTCCTTCAAGACCGCGCCGCTGTACTGGTCGACGTAGATCGTGCGTTCGGCCTTCGGGTCGGCCGGAAAGTACGACGCGGTGAACACGCCGTCCGGGCCGGACGGCAGCGCGAGCGTGTAGCCGCTCGTCACGCCGAGCCCGGCGACGATCGCGATCGCGCGGCCCAGCGGCAGCGGCGCGGGTGTGGGCGCGGCCGGCGAATGCGGCACGGGTACGTTGCCGACCGCCCACGGCGTTTGCGGCAACGGCAGGTCGTCCATCACCATGCCCGGCATCGATTCGCCGGAATCGTGGTGATGGCCGGACGGCGCGGCGGCCTGCGCAGGGGCATGCCCGGCCGTCGCGGCGGCACCCGGGCGCGTCGAGCGCATCGACGCGCCGCCCCACGCGCCTTCCGGCGCGCCGAGGTTCACGGTCGCGGCGAGCGCCTTGAAGTTCTTGCCCCACGAGCCCGACCACGGCAGCCCGGTCAGGATGAACGCGATCGTGCCGGCCGCGAGCCAGATACCGGCCGTCGCGTGAAGGCTCTTCCACAGCGGCCGGCCGCGCAGCGACAGGTCGGGCCGCAGCGCGCGCCCGACGCGTGCCGCGCCGCGCGGCCACCACAGCGCGATGCCGGTGCCGATCATCACGAAGGTCCAGCAGGCGGCGAGCTCCATCAGCAACTCGCCGGTCTTGCCGAGCAGCAGCTTGCGATGCAGCATCCGGTCGACCTGCATGAAGCGGTTCTCGACGCTCAGCGTGCCGAGCACGCTGCCGTCGTACGGGTTCACGTACACGCTCTCGCGGCTGCCGTCGCGCAGCCGGAAACCATACTCGGCGCTACGGTCCGGCGCGGTGGAGACCTGCACGGAAACCGGCGTGGCGTCGGCCGGCATCGCGGTGCGGGCGCGGGCGAGCAGCGTGTCGGCATCGAGCCGCGGCGTCGTGCGCGGTTCGACGACCAGCCGGTGCGGATACAGCAGCGGCTCGATCTGCGGCTGGAAGCAATAGAGCGTGCCGGTGATCGCGAGGATCACGAGGAACGGCATCACGAACAGGCCGGCGTAGAAGTGCCAGCGCCAGAGCGTCCGGTAACCGGCGCTGGCGGAACGGGCGGGCGAGATGGCCCGATCGACGGTGGTCGACATGGTGTGAACTCCTCGGGTTCGTCGAGCGGCGGGGCTGGCGCGGGCCGGCGGCCGTCAACGTGCGTCGCACCCGCGTGCGGGCATCGCCGCAGCAGGCGGCGCGGCGCGCTGCGCAAACGGGGCGCAGGGCGGCGTCGCCCGCGCGATGCGGGCAGGCGGGTGAGCGCGTGAATCAGGTCGGGTGAAACGAACGGCGTGAACGCGCAGGCACGTCGACGTGCCTGCGCCACGGGGCGGAACGCTCAGCAGAACCGAGGAGGGGCGCGGGAGGGCGGGCGATCGTCGAATACCGATCGCACGAAAGGAAGACTGTCGAAGTGAACGCGGAAGCGTCGCGGCGCCGCCGCGGGAAACAGCAGCACCAGCAGCACGAACGATGCGATCGCGGTGAACAGCGCGGCGCCGAATGCGCACAGGCTGTCGCCGTTACCGGAAGACGCCGCCTTGTCGGCGTGCGCGTCGTGCTTCAGTGCATCGACGAGCGCCAGCGCATCGTTGGCCGGCGTGATCGGCGCGCTCGCGTCGAAGCGGGCGGCCAGCGCGGCGGCGGTGACGATCAGCGGGCCCTGGCCTGAACACAGCACCACCGAGCCCGCATCCGGACCGTCCGGATCGAGCATCACGGCGCCCGACATCAGCGCGCGGGACAGCAGCGTCACGAGGAGGAACCCCCACAGCCACTGTCGCGCGACGCCTGGCCGAAGCAGGAAGCGGCGAAGTGCGTTCATGGCGCGCGATTGTACCTCCGTTTGCGTGGAGGGGCAGGCGGGCCGTGCGTGTGGAGTGGGGCAAGTCAGGGGGAGCCAGGGGTGACGTCCCGTTCTCCGTCGGCCAGCAGATCGGCGCGATCGGCCGGCGACAGTCGCTTCATCATGCGCTCGGTGTCGTGACCGTAGCGGCGATCGTTCGATCGGGATGCTTCCGCGCGTTGCGACCGTATTGCTTCACGAAGAAGCCGAATTCGCCGGCTGGCCGGGATGTCCGGTTTCTATTGCCAACGCTCATGCGGCGAGGTTATCCGACACTCGCGCGAATCGCGTATGGCCGGCGTTGCCGCGACGGTCCTGCGCGGCCCCCGAGCCGTTGCGCCCGCTTACACCGGATACGCATCGTCGACCTTCAGGTTCGCGAGCCGGAATAGCGTGCGCAGCGTCTGCGGATGGATGTCGCGGTGCGCGGCGAGCGACGTCAGCATGAAGTCGAGCACCTTCGCGTAGCGGAGCAGCACGAGGCAACGCGCAAGATCGGGCGTGCGGCCGCGCATGTCTTCGGCGAGCGTGACCATTTGCGTCGACAGCGTGCGCGCCATCTCGAGTTCCATCTGCTGTTTTTCGGTCCAGTCGGGCAGCGGCTGTTCGAGCACCTTCGCGAGGAAGAGCTGGAACGACGTATCGGACGAATTGGGCTGCGCATCCATGAAGAGCCTCGTTGCGTGTGCATAGCGTACGGGCGTATCCGTGGGAGCGCCCGAGGGTGAGATCATGTCCGCGCGGTACCGGGCGCGGCTTCTGCCCGAACGGAATGCAGATTCCGTACCAGCCCTGCCGGACGATTGTTGAGCAATGTTGAGCCGTGATCCGGCATCGGTCGGCGAGTCCCGTCGGGACTGGATCGCGCAGGCGATCGAGGAGGGTGTCTACGGGCGGGAGGTGGGCGACGTCGGGCGCCCGACGCGGCGCGACGACGCGAAATGCTTCACGGATGTAACGTAACGCGGGCGTCCGGCGCATCGCGCGCTCGTGCCGGCGAATGGCCGGAACGATGCGTGCCGCGCGGTGCGGCCATGCCCGCCGTGCGTCCGCCGACGGGAAACGGCTGCAGGGCGCGCGCGCCGCCGCATCGCGCGAACCGGCGGCGAATGCGCCAGTTGTTTCAAAACAGAGACGGTTCGGCGCGGCGACTGGTTGCATGGCCACGCAACTGGCCCAGCGATTGGCCGCGTAATTGTCCATGGGCAGACGGTGCAGGTTTGCCAACAATCTCCCGAACATCCCCGCGAGGTTCGATATGAGCGTCCACACCTTCTTCTCGGCCAACCTGCTGCTCGCCTACACCGCCTATTTCATCGGCACGGCCAGCCCCGGGCCGAGCAATCTCGCGATCATGTCGGTCGCCGCGAACCAGGGCCGCAAGGCGGCGCTCGCATTCGCGCTCGGCGTGATTTCAGGGTCGATGTTCTGGGCGACGGTGGCGGCGCTCGGCATCTCGGCCGCGCTGCTCGCGTGGTCGAAGCTGCTGGTCGCGATCAAGGTGTTCGGCGGGCTGTACCTGCTGTGGCTCGCGTTCAAGTCGGGCCGCACGGCGCTGGCGGGGCCGCCGGCGGCAGCGGCGAACGCGGCGCGCGAGCAGCGGCTGTCGCGCTTCTACGTGCGCGGCGCGATGCTGCACCTGACCAATCCGAAAGCGATTCTCGTGTGGGTATCGATCGTCGCGCTGTCGTCGAACGGCGCGGGCGGCGCGCATGGCGCGGTCGTGCCGGGCTGCCTGGCGATCGGCTGCGTGGTGTTCGGCGGCTATGCGCTGGTGTTCTCGATGGACGGGGCGCGCCGGTTGTACGTGCGCGGCCGGCGCGCGATGGAAGCGTGTCTGGCCGTCGTGTTCGGCGTGGCGGGCGTTCGGCTGCTGGTGACGAACGTCTAGCCCGCGCAGCGTGTGCCGGAAGCGCTCCGCCGCGTTGGCGTGCGACGGAGGCTCCGGTATCGGTCAAGCCGGCTTCAGAAAATGAAGCCCGTATTGATGAACTTCGAGTGGTGATCCGACACGATCGAGTCGAGCAGCTGCTTGCTGCTGTCGGTCTGCTTCGCCGCGACCATCGAGCGGATCGAGAACGCGCGCAGCGCGTCGCTCACCGACAGCGTGCCTTCCGCCGAATCCTTGCGGCCCGCGAACGGGAACACGTCGGGCCCGCGCTGGCACTGGCAGTTGATGTTCACGCGGCACACCTGGTTCACGAGCGGATCGACGAGCGCGCCGATCTGCGCCGGATCGGAACCGAAGATGCTGACCTGCTGGCCGTGCTCCGACGTCGTCACGTAGTCGAGCGCGGTTTCCACGTCGTCGAACGGCGCGACCGGAATGATCGGCCCGAACTGCTCCTCGCGGTACAGCTTCATCCCTTCGGACACCGGATACACGACGGCCGGGTAGAACAGCGTCTTGCTGAATTCGCCGCCCTGATGGTTGACGACCTGTGCGCCTTTCGCCTTCGCGTCGTCGATCGCGTCGGTCATGTACGCGGTGCGATGCATGCCGGGCAGCGGCGTGATGCTGACGCCCTTTTCCCACGGCATGCCGATCTTCAACTGTTCGAGCGCGGCGGTGAAGCGCTTCAGGAATTCGTCGACGATCGAACGATGCACGAGCAGCATCTTCAGCGCGGTACAGCGCTGGCCGTTGAACGACAGCGCGCCGAGCAGGCACTCCTTCACGGTGAGGTCGAGATCGGCGTCGGGCAGCACGATCGCCGCGTTCTTCGCGTCGAGACCGAGGATCGCGCGCAGCCGGTGCGACTTCGGGTGCTGCTTCTTCAGGTGATCGGCGACCTTGCTCGAGCCGATCAGCGCGAGCACGTTGATCTTGCCCGACGCGAGCATGTGCGGCACGACCACCGCGCCCGGCGCATAGATCGTGTTGATCACGCCCTTCGGGAACGCATCGCGGAACGCTTCCAGCAGCGGCTCGAACAGCAGCGTGCCGTACTGAGGCGGCTTGAACACCACGGTGTTGCCCATCAGCAGCGCGGGGATCAGCGTCGCGAAGGTTTCGTTCAGCGGATAGTTGTACGGGCCCATGCACAGCACGACGCCGAGCGGCGTGCGGCGGATCTGGCCGATCGTGCCTTCCGCGATCACGAAGCGCGAGTTCGCGTTGTCGAGCTCCTTCAGCGCGTCGATCGTCTGCGTCATGTACGTGACGGTGCGGTCGAACTCCTTCTGCGAATCGGCAAGGCTCTTGCCGATCTCCCACATGATCAGGTTCACGACGAGTTCGCGCTGCGCGACCATCCGCTTGATGAAGTCCTGCATGCACGCAATGCGCTGCTCGACCTTCATCGTCGGCCACTCGCCGCGGCCGGCGTCGTACGCGCGCACCGCGGCGTCGAGCGCCGCGTCGCTTTCCGTTTCGCCCATCACCGGGTAGCTGCCGATCTCGACCTGCTCGACGCTGCCGTCCGCCTGTCGCACGCATACCGGCGACAGCACGGTCTTGGTTGCGCCGTCCCACGGTCGCAATTCGCCGTCGACGAGCGACACGCGCTGGTGGATCGGCGAAGCCAGCCGGAATTCGGCGGGAATCTCTTGCAAGGCGGGAAACAGGTGCTGCAGGGAGGCGGAATCGGGCATGACGGTCTCGTTTGACGGGGTGTCCGGGAAGGACGGGCGATGCGAATCCTGAGCGGAATGATCCTCGATCCTGAATCGGCATCATGACGCGCACGCGGCTGCTCGTCACGCACGAACATGGCCGATTCAATGATTGGAACCAGTTCCATTTAAAAGGAACGCCGCAATGAATGCAACCTGGGTGCTATCGCGTCGAAATGACCGTAAGCATTTGGAAAGATTGTTGCCGAATCGTCGATATAACAGCCAGGGTGCAACCGCAAACGTTTTACTTCGGCGGAATTGAGCGGATAATGGCCCGACGCGGTGAGAAAAAAATGCAGTGAACCTGAGAGCAGACGTAGTGAAGAACAGAAGAAGATCCGCCGCGCCGCCGATACGAGGTCGGCTGCCCGGAGCGCCGGGTCGGGGTTGCCCGGTCCGGCGCGCACCGGACGATTGAATCCGTGCCGCCTGCTGCTCCTGATCCTTCGTGATCCTCTCCAGCTTCTCCGTCACCCCTGTCCCGCATCCCGCCTCTTGCCGATCGTTGCCGCATTCAGGCGACCGATTCAATTCTTTCGTTTTTATTACGTTTCAAGCCGTTCAATAATCTGAAATAGAAAGGCATTCGTCAGGAATGCAGAGCGCAATGCGCATTCACGTTGCGGCCAGGCGACACGCTGAAAATTAATTAAAAACACGAATCATTCTCGTTTATTATTTCGCCGCATTACGAGCCGTGACGGGAAGTCACGGCTTTTTTCGTGCCGGTTGCGCCGGCCGGCGTGCGTTCGTTCGCCGTTTTCTTCACCCCCTTCTACGTTCACGATGAAACTCAACACGAGCGCGTGCCATGCGCTTCTGATCGCCACGTCGCTGGCCGGCGCCCGCACTTCGTTTGCGCAGGCGGCCGACGCCGCGGCAACCCTGCCCGCGATTTCCGTCAACGCGGCCGCCGAGCATGCGTCGTACGACGGCGGCCATTCGCGTGCGGCGACCAAGACCGACATGTCGCTGATGGACGTGCCGCAGACCGTGAACGTCGTGCCGCACGCGGTGATCGAGGATCAGAACGCGACGTCGCTGCAGGACGCGTTGCGCAACGTGCCGGGCGTCGGCTTCTCGGTCGGCGACGGCCAGCGCGACCAGATCACGATCCGCGGCTTCAACAGCATCACGGACCAGTACGTCGACGGCATTCGCGATGACGCGCTGTACTACCGCGACCTGTCGAACGTCGATCGCGTCGAGGTGTTGAAGGGGCCGGCGGCCGTGCTGTACGGACGCGGCTCGGCGGGCGGCATCGTGAATCGCGTGCTGAAGCGGCCGCTCGCGAGCCCGGTGAACGACGTGGGCGTGACGCTCGGCACGCGCGGCGAGCGACGCGGCGAATTCGACCTCGGCTGGAACGCGAACGACGCGGCACGCTTTCGCATGACCGGTGCGGCCGAGAATTCGAACAGCTTCCGCGACCAGTTCCAGCTCAACCGGCAGGCGATCGCGCCGTCCGCGCAGTTCAAGCTCGACCGCGACACGGTGCTGAACGTCGAATTCGACTACCTGCACGACCGCCGCACGTCCGACCAGGGGATCCCCGCGTATCTCGGCCGGCCGGTCGACGTGCCGATCAACACGTACTACGGGTCGGCCGACGGGGTGAACAGCTCGTACAACGACGTCTCCGCGAAAAGCGCGACGGTGTCGCTCGATCATCGCTTCAACGATTCGCTGTCGTTCCACGGCGCGATCCGCGCGTACGACTTCTCGCTCGAGCGGAAGAACTACGTGACGTATGAGCCGATCAAGACCGCCGCGCATCCGGTCGTCACGCTCGACCAGTCGACGCGCCAGCGTACCGATCACGGCATCGACGGGCTGTTCGAACTCACGCAGAAGACGTCGCTGTTCGGCATGCGCCACGAGCTGCTTTACGGGCTGGAACTGTCGCAGCAGCAGAAGTTCGACACGATCTACAGCGTGTCGAAGGTCGCGACCTACGATCTCTTCAATCCGCAGCCGGTCGTCCTGCCCGGCGTGCCGACCGGCACGCGTGCGAAGACGAACGCGTCGACCGTGGTCGGGCTCGCGGGCGTCTACGCGCAGGACCTGATCTCGCTGACCGAACACTGGAAGGTGCTTGCCGGCCTGCGCTTCGACTACCTGAACCAGATTCGCCACGACTACACGTCGTCGAACGTCAATCTCGATCGCACCGACCATGCGTGGAGCCCGCGCGTCGGCCTGATCTACGAACCGCTCGACTGGCTGACGCTGTACGGGTCGTTCAGCCAGTCGTTCTCGCCGCTGGCCGACACGCTGATCAGTTCCGGCGCGTTCACGAACGGCGCCGCGCTCGCGCCGCAGAAGACCACCGCGTATGAAGTCGGCTCACGCTTCGACCTCGGCGGCAAGGCGACGGCCAGCGTCGCGCTGTTCGACATGCGCCAGACCAACCAGCAGATCGGCGACCCGGCGAATCCCGGCTATGCGCTGCCGATCGGTACCCAGCACGTACGCGGGATGGAGCTCGGCTTCACCGGCGAGATCGCACCGAAGTGGTCGGTGTATGCGGGTTACGCGTACCTGAACGGCACGGTGGACGGCTCCGCGCAATCGACGGCGGCCGGCCTCGCGGTATCGAGCAATACGCCGGGGCTGATGCCGCGCCACAGCGCGAACCTGTGGCTCAAGCGCGAGCTGCCGTACGGCTTCTATGCGGCGGCCGGCATGCAGTTCCAGTCGGCGCGCTACACGTCGGCGAGCGATCTCGTCACGCTGCCGTCGTTCACGGTGTTCAACCTGGGCGCAGGCTATCGCAGCAAGAAGGTCGACGTGACGCTCACGCTCGACAACCTGTTCAATCGACGCTACTTCATCGCCGCGCACGGCAACGCGGACCTGTACAACATGCCCGGCGATCCGCGCACGCTGACCGCCACGGTGAAGTGGCACATGTAACGCACGCGGTGCGCGACGATGCGGGGCTTCCTCGCGATGCCTCGCACTCGAGCGCCCATGATCCGGCTCGCGCTTGATGTGTCGAGCATGAGCGGTCGCGCCCGCGCGCTGCTGGTGAAGATCGTTTCTGCCGGCGTGCCGGCGCGGCACGCATGCGGCGCCACCGCGTCATGACACCGGCGCGACCGCGCCGTTACTCGACGTCTTCGTCATCCTCTTCATCGGCGTCTTGCACGTCGCGTTCCGGCGCCGCATACGCGCTCGCCTGTTCGAGCAGCCAGCCGCGGAACGATTCCAGCGGCTTGCTGTGGCTGAACTCGGTCGGATACACGAGGTAGTACGCCGAATCGCCGACGGTTGCCGCGTCGCACGGCACGACGAGGCCGAGCTGCTGCAGCTGCTCCTCGACGAAGAACTTCGGCACGAGCGCGACGCCGAGCCCGGCCGCGGCCGCGCTGATCAGCATCGTATGCAGTTCGTAGCGCACGCCCTGCATCGTGCGGATGTCCTCGACGCCGTGCGTCTCGAACCACTGCGCCCACGCGCCGGGGCGCGTCGTCGAGTGCAGCAGCGGATACGCGAGCAGATCCTCGACGCGCTCGACCGGCCCGTTCAGCAGCGCGGGCGAGCAGATCGGCACGACTTCCTCGCCGAACAGGTAGTCGGACGACGTGCCGGGCCAGGTCGGCTTGCCGTAGTGGATCGCGGCTTCGAAGTGCGTGTCCTCGAACGAGAACAGGTCGGTGCGGCTGCCCATGTTCACGCGCACGTCGGGCGTGCGGTCGTAGAAGCTCTTGATGCGCGGGATCAGCCAGTGCGACGCGAAGGTCGGCAGCACCGCGAGTTCCAGGTAACCGCCACCGCTGCCGTGCGCGATGATCGACAGCGTGTCGCGGTCGAGCGTTTCGAGCGCGCGCCGCACCTGCGTGCCGTACAGCTTGCCGGCGCGCGTCAGCACGACGCGCTGCTTCACGCGCGCGAACAGCCGCACGCCGAGGCTCGCCTCCAGCGTCGCGATCTGCCGCGACACGGCGCTTTCGGTCAGGAACAGCTCCTTGGCCGCGTGCGTGAAGCTCTCGTGGCGGGCGGCGGCTTCGAAAGCCACGAGCGCGCCCATGTTGGGGATCTTGAATTTGCGCATGATGCTCGATTGATCTGATGAATGGACCCGTACGCCGCCCGGGCGAAACGCCGGCGATGAGCGGCTGATAATTCCAAAAACTCATCACGTATCAATTTAATCTCGCTTTACGCCCCGCTGCAACCCTTTGAATAATGCTTGCCATGCAAGGCTTGGCGCCCGCGGGCGGCGGGCCGACGAGTGGCCGGCACGTTTGCCGGCGAGTCCCCGAGACGAGAATCCTGATGCGCAATCCGAATATCGACAGCTTGCTGACCAAGCTGCTGGGACAGGCGAAGACCGACGCCCTGTTCTCGACCCTGAACATGCCGGCCATCCTCGAAGAATGGGAAGACGGCGTCGTGACCCGCGCGGAAATCGCGCAGGCGATGAACATGGCGCTGTTCGAAGGGCTGCTCGACCGTTCGGCGAACGGCCGCGCGTACACGGCCGAGGCGATCGAAAACGGCGGCTCGGTCCATTTCGACCACGGCGCGCTGCGCACGGTGCGCTGGCCGCACACGGGCGCACTGCCGCCGGGCGAGGCGGCGTTCACGCGCATCCTGCGTCCGCTCGGCTTCCGTCTGAACGGCCGCTACCCGCTCGACAAGCTCGGCATGACCGGCCGCGCGTATGCGCATGAAGACGCCCCGGATGAAATCGCGCAGTTCTTCGTCAGCGAACTGCATCCGGAGCGCTTCTCGAAGGAATTCCAGCAGGCCGTGACGAACGTGGTCGGCTCGTCGCGCGACCCGCTGTCGCCGGCCGCCGTCGCGCGGCTGTGGGAAGTCGAGCGCGAAGGCTGGCTGTCGCTGGAAGACGCCCATGCGCTGCTGCCGGAAATCGTCGGCGCGTTCGCGCGCCAGCACGACGTGCCGAACGAGCTCGACTACGAGACGCTGCTGATGGAATCGGCGGAAATGGCGTGGATCGCGACCGAGGGCAACGCGTTCAATCACGCGACCGACCGCGTCGCCGACGTGTTCAAGCTGTCCGACGACGAGAAGGCGAAGGGGCGACCGATGAAGCCCGAAGTCGAACGCTCGCGCTCGGGCCGCGTGTTCCAGACGGCCTATCGCGCGGATACCGTCGAGCGCGAATTCCGCACCCGCGACGGCGGCACGGTGAAGCGCAACGTGCCGGGTTCGTTCTACGAGTTCATCACGCGCAAGCGCACGTTCGACCAGGCGGCGCGTCGCTGGGTGACCGACCTGCGCTTCGATGCGGGCAACGCGCAGGGCATCTTCAAGATGACGGCGAACGCGGCGAAGTAAGCGCGACGCGTCACGCACTGCGGATGAAAAGAAACGGGCCGGCGGCTGATTTCAGCCGCCGGCCCGTTTGCATTGACGGGGCGTCGCGCGTCAGAAGAGGTGCGTGACCAGAAAAAACAGCACCAGCAGCCCGATCGGTACGCCGAGCAGCCATGCGATCAGATATTTGCCCATGTCGTGGTCCTCCTCGTGGCCGCGACGCGGCGTGCGTCGCGGCGGGGTGAGACGACTGGCGCGTTACAGCTCGCGGTCGAACTCCTTCAACTGCTTCTCGGCTTCGTCGCGGGCGATCCCGTAACGCTCCTGGATCTTGCCGGCCAGATAATCGCGATTGCCTTCCGCGACCTGGAGATCGTCGTCGGTCAGCTTGCCCCACTTGGCCTTCAGCTTGCCGGTGAGCTGCTTCCACTGACCCTTGATCTTGTCTTCGTTCATGGTGTGCTCCTTTCGTAAGGGGAGAAAAGTGCGGCGCTCGGCCGCGGGGTAGCTCAGGCCTTCGCCTTCAGGCCGGATGCGTCGACGTGCTTCACGCCCTTGATCGCGCGGGTCACGGCGACGGCCTTCTTCACGGCGACCTTCGTCGGCAGCACGCCCGTCAGCGTGACGACGCCGTCCACCGTCTTCACGCTGATGTCGGTGCTCTTCACGCCGTCGGTCGTTGCGAGCTCACCTTTCACCTTGGTCGTGATCCACGTGTCGGTGACAGGCTGATTCGATTCGCTCGCCATGCCGCTGTCGGTCGACGAGGCCTGGGCATGCGCGTTCGTGAGCGGCGCGGCGGAAAGCAGGAAGGCCGCGCTGACGGCGAGCAGGGTCGAAAGGTGCGAGGTCTTGTTCATTGATGTTCTCCTTCGATTGGCGGGTTGAATCAATCAGTCGGTGAGCACGGCGCGTTCCCGTGCGGTTCCGGTGCGTTCAACGCGCGATCGGCGTGTCGTAGCCGGGCTCGCGCGGCGGCATGTCCGGGCGCGGTACGTCGGGTGGCAGCGGTACCGGCGGGTCGGTGCCGGGCGCCGGTTCGGGCGGATGGTCCGGGGCCGGTTCGGGCCGCGTCGGATCGGGTGTCTGATGCAATTTCATCCGGGTGTCCTCCCTCTGCGGTATGAAAGGGCAGCGCATGAGCGCCGATGCAGTACCAGCGTACCGACGCGAACGCGAGCGGACATCGCGCAAATTCACCGGATCGGTTAGTGCGTTTGCACTGGGGGACGGAACAGACGGCGGGGTGGGGACATGCACCACGACCCGGGCAACGCGGCGCGACAGGCGCGCTGGCCGCATCGCACCATTCGGCGGGGCACCGCACGATCACGGGCGGCGTGCGAATGTACTATTCGAGATAGTGCATTCGCGCGTGTCGCGCCGTTGCGCGGCACGCGATCATCGCCGCACGCGCCGGCCGGGGCATGCCGCTGCAACGGGCGCTCGGCCGGCGCTCATGTTGATCGCTCATGTTGACGACAAGGGACAACGATTCGATGAACGAACCAGTAGACGAACAGGCGCTCAAGTCGCATACCGACCGGCGCCAGCTGCACCAGATCATCGCGGGGCTGACCGAGGGCGTGATCCTGATCGAGCCCGACCAGCGGATCGTCTGGGCGAACGAGGCTGCGCTCGCGATGCATGGCGTGACCGAGTTGAAGGCGCTCGGCGCGGACGTTACCGAATACCGCGAGCGATTCCGGCTGCGCTACCGGAACAATCATCCGGTGCGCGACGGCCACTATCCGATGGATCGCGTGATCGCGGGCGAGGAGTTCAGCGACGTGACGGTCGAAGTCGAATCGGCCGCCGACGAGTCGGTGAGCTGGGTGCACCGCATCCGCAGCCTGGTGCTGACGAACGCGGCCGGCGCGCCCGACTGCCTCGCGCTCGTGCTGCACGACGCGACCGAATGGGCGAGCGCCGAGGAACGCTTCGAGCGCACCTTCAACGCGAATCCGGCGCCGGCCGTGATCTGCCGGCTCGACGACTTGCGCTACGTGAAGGTCAACCAGGGCTTTCTCGACATGACGGGCCACGCGCGCGACGACGTGCTCGGCCGCTCGGTGTACGAGATCGACGTGCTCGAACAGGCCGAGCGACGCGAGCTGGCGATCGAGCGGCTCGGCGAAGGCGCGACGATCCCGCAGATGGAGGCCGTGCTCAAGCTTGCCGACGGCAGCACCAAGGCGGTGGTCGTCGCCGGGCAGCCGATCGACATGAACGGCGAGGCGTGCATGCTGTTCACGTTCATGGATCTCGAGCCGCGCAAGCAGGCCGAGCGCGCGCTGATGCAAAGCGAGGAACGCTTCGCGACGGCCTTCCGGATGGCGCCGGTCGCGATGGCGATCGTCACGGCCGACCGTTTCGAGCTGCTCGACGTGAACGATGGGTTTGCCGCGATGACGGGCCATGCGCAGGCCGATCTCCTTGGTAAATCCGCGGACGAGATCGGGCTGTGGGCCGAACGCGGCGCGTGGTCGCGTATCGAAGGCCGGCTCGCGGGCGACGGTCACGTGCGCAACGTGGACGTGCAGATTCGCACGCGCGACGGCGACGTGCGCGATTGCGTCGTGTCGGCCGACCCCGTCGCGATTCACGGGCGTGACTGCCTGCTGGTCGCGCTGCTCGACATCAGCGACCGCAAGCGCACCGAGATGGAGCTCGTCTATGCGATCGAGACGGCGATGCAGGACGCGTCGTGGTTCAGCCGCACGCTGATCGAGAAGCTCGCGAACGTGCGGCGCGCGAATGCGCCGGATGCGGGCGCGCAGCTGTCCGACCTGACCGCGCGCGAGCGCGACGTGTTCGACCTGCTGTGCCACGGTCTGGCCGACAAGGAAATCGCCGGCCGCCTCGGGCTGGCGCCGAACACCGTGCGCAATCACGTCGCGACGATCTACGCGAAGCTCGACGTGCACAGCCGCGGCGAGGCGATCGTGTGGGCGCGCGAGCGCGGCATCGTGGGCGCGGCCGAAGCGAACGGCGCGCGCGGCGACAAGAGCGGCGCGAAGGGCAAGGACTGAGCGCGGCGGTACGAATGCACCATGTGGATTGGTGCATCCGCATCTACCTCGCGCGGCGCCCCGCTTGCGATCCTGTCCACTCGGCGGTGCGACGGAAGGCGCCGCATCGCCGGCTCTCCCTCAAACCATCGCAGGAGATGACCATGGACAGGAATCGCATCGAAGGCAAGCTCAAACAGGTCAGGGGTTCGGTCAAGGAAGCACTCGGCAAGGTGACGGGCGACCGCGAGACCGAAGCGGAAGGCGTGGCCGAACAGCAGGCCGGCAAGCTTCAGGAGAAGGCCGGCGAGGCGGCCGATGCGGTGCGCAACCACACGGGCACCGATCGGCACTGACCGATGACGCGGCGCCCGCAAGGGGCGTCGCGAAGGCCGGCCGGGCCGGCATCGCAACGATGATGCGTTGCCGGCATGACCACGACCGGCCCCGACCCGGCGGCGCAGCCGCTGTCTCCTGCCGCGGACTTCCATCCCGGCTCACCGTCGTACGGGCCGCGGAGCGGCCATGACCACGGAACTTGATGACCAAATCTCACAACATAGTTCCGATATTTCGTTTGCTGCACGGGTATTGGCTACCCACAATCCATTCACCTCTTTCGCGATGAAAGGTTCTTCGGAGACGGAACCACGGTGAACGGCCAGCCGGTCGGGCGCATGGCGCCTCGGCGGCGCACGCCATCGCCGGCGCGCAGGAGGTTGCCGACGCGCGCCGATCGCGCGTTGCATCCCGATCCCCAGCAGAAGGACAGCCATGACGTTCCACATTCGTTCGCTTTCCGGCGTCGCCCTGACCGCCGCGCTTCTCGCGTTCCAGACGGGCGCGGCCCATGCGCAGGAGACGATCGTCAAGGTGGGCGTGGCCGGCCCGCTGACGGGCGGCGGCGCCGCCTACGGCAAGGACATCGAGAACGGCGTGCGCATGGCGGTCGACGAAGCGAATGCCGCGCGCACGATGGTCGGCGGCAAGCCGGTGAAGTTCGTCATCGCGTCGCAGGACGATCAGAGCGATCCGCGCACCGGCGTGCAGGCCGCGCAGCAACTCGCCGACGCGCAGGTGGCCGTCGTGATCGGCCACTTCAATTCGGGCACGACGCTGCCCGCGTCGAAGATCTACGCGAAGGCCGGCATTCCGATGATCACGCCGTCGGCGACCAATCCCGACATCACGCGCGCCGGGCTCGGCACCGTGTACCGCGTGATCGCGACCGATACGCAAAACGCGGGCAACGCCGGTGCGTACGCCGCGAGCGTGACGAAGGCGAAGCGCATCGCGATCATCGACGATCGCACCGCGTTCGGCCAGGGCGAAGCCGACGAATTCGAGAAGGCCGTGAAGGCGAACGGCGGCACGATCGTCACGCGCGAATTCACGAACGACAAGGCCGTCGACTTCAGCGCGCAGCTCACGAAGATCAAGAGCACCAACGCCGATCTCGTGTTCTTCGGCGGCCTCGATGCACAGGCCGCGATGCTCGTGAAGCGCATGCGCCAGCTCGGCATCCGCGCGCAGTTCCTCGCGGGCGGCGGCGTGATGAACGCGAACTTCATCAAGCTGGCCGGCAATGCGGCCGAAGGCGCATCGGTGTGGGAATACGGGCAGCCGCTGTCGCGTCTCGCGAAGGGCAAGCTGTTCGAAACGAAATTCAAGCAGAAGTACGGCGTCGACATGCTCGCGTATGCGCCGTTCGCGTACGACGCGACGTGGATCGCGATCAACGCGATGCAGAAGGCGAACTCGACGAAGCCGGCCGATTTCAACGGCGCGCTGAAGGGCACGCGCTACGACGGCATCACGGGCACCATCGCGTTCACGAACACGGGCGACCTGAAGAATCCGAGCTCGACGCTGTATGAAGTGAAGAACGCCGCGTGGCAGCCCGTCACGACCCAGTCGGCGGACTGAACGCAACCCGCGCGCGGGCTTTCGCGGCGATGCCGGACGTGCTGAAATAGCCGCAGCGATCGTCCACGAAGCCTGCCCGCGGCACGCCGCGCGAGTCGCGGCGCGAATCACCCACAGGCCCTGAGCCTTTTACGTGCAACCGGAGTCAGTCGTGAGTTCTCAAGTCGTCATCGTCGGCGGTGGTGTGATCGGCAGCTCGATCGCTTATTTCCTGCGCGCCACCGATCCCACGGTCGCCGTGACCGTCATCGAGCGCGACCCTACCTATGCCAGATCGTCGTCGGCGCTGTCGGCCGCGTCGATTCGCCAGCAGTTCTCCACGCCGCTGTCGATCGAGATGTCGCTGTTCGGCATCGAGTTCCTGCGCACGATCGGCGAGCGGCTCGAAGTGGACGGCAACCGGCCGTCGATCGATCTGCACGAAGGCGGTTACCTGTTCCTCGCGACGCCGGCCGGCGACGCGACGCTGCGCGAGAACCATGCGCTGCAGACGCGCCTCGGCGCCGATATCCGGCTGATGGACGGCGACGCGCTGCGCGCGAAGTTTCCGTGGCTGAACGTCGACGATCTCGTGTCGGGCGCGTACGGCGTGAGCGGCGAAGGCTGGTTCGACGGCTACGGGCTCGTGCAGGCGCTGCGCAAGAAGGCGCAGGCGCTCGGCGCGCGCTACGTGCCGGCCGACGTGAAGGACGTGGTGCGCGACGGCCGCAGGATCACGCATGTCGTGACGGGCGACGGCGAGCGTTACGCGTGCGACACGCTCGTCAACGCGGCCGGCGCATGGACGCGCACGCTGTCGTCGATGATGGGCATCGACATTCCCGTGTATGCGCGGCGGCGCAGCATCTTCAACGTGTCGTCGCCGGCGAAGCTCGCCGATTGCCCGCTGCTGATCGATCCGACCGGCGTGTATTTCCGGCCGGAAGGGCGCACGTATATCTGCGGCACGTCGCCGAGCCCGGATCGCGACCCGGACGACCTGCCGCTCGACGAAGTCGACCACGACCTGTTCGACGACGTGATCTGGCCGACGCTCGCGCACCGCGTGCCGGAATTCGAGGCGCTGCGCGTCGAGAATTGCTGGTCCGGTTACTACGAGTACAACGTGTTCGATCACAACGCGATCATCGGCTACCACCCCGAACTCGACAACGTCGTGTTCGCGAACGGCTACAGCGGCCACGGGCTGCAGCAAGGGCCGGCGACGGGGCGGGGCGTCAGCGAACTCATTCTGGGCGGGCGTTACGACACGCTCGACCTGTCGTCGCTCGGCTGGGCGCGCGTGCTCGAAAACCGGCCGATCGTCGAAAAGAACGTCGTGTAGCGCGGCGTGACCGCCCGGTATGGGGTGGGCGGGATTCTCCTAGTGTCTCAAACCCGTTGGCCCGACCGTGTCGGGCCTTTTTTCGTTGCGCGGGCGGGTTATCGCGCGCCGTAGACGGCATCGCGCAGATCGAGCGTGTACTGCCCGTTCATCCCTTCGTAGAGCGTGTTCGTCAGCGACACGACGGTGAGCCCGCGTGCGCGGTCGACGAACCACGAATGACCGTAGACGCCGCCCCAGCGCCACGTGCCGACGGATTCCGGCGACGCGGCCGCCCGCGGGTCGCGCAGCACCGAGAAGCCGATCCCGAAGCCCGCGCCGGGCAGGTCCGGCAATTCCCGATCGCCGGTCTGTACGCGGCCCATCTCGTCGACCAGCTCAGCCGGCAGGATCGTGCCGCCGCCCGCGCGCAGCGTGTCCAGCACCGTCAGCACGTCGCCCGCGGTGCCGACCATCCCGGCGCCGCCCGACGGGAACGCGTGTGCATTCAGCGCGCGCGACGGCGAGTACGTGACGCCGACGAACCCTTCGTCGATGGGCACCGTCTCGTTCTCGGCGAGCCGGTGCGGCTGCGGCGTGTCGTTCACGTACGGCGTGGCGAGCCGCGCCGGATCGCGTGCGACGAAGCTCGTGTCGCGCGCACCGAGCGGGCGCAGCACGAGCGCATCGATCGCATCGGCGAGCGGCACGCCGCAGACGGCTTCGATCAGCGCACCGATGACGTCGATCGACAGCGAATAGTTCCAGCTGGTGCCGGGCGCGAACAGCAGCGGCACGCTCGCGATCCGGCGCAGGTTTTCGGTGAGCGTGATCGATGCGCCATCGAGCCCGTCGGAGACACCCGCACGCGCATAGGGGCCGTTCGCGTCGGTTTCGTTGAAACGATAGTCGAGGCCGGCGGTATGCACGAGCAACTGGCGCACCGTGATCGTCGGCACGCGGCCGTCGGGCAGCGCCGGACGGAATTCGGGCAGCCAGCGCGCGATGTCTTCGTCGAGCGACAGCTTGCGTTGCGCGACGAGCGCCATCGCGGCCGCCGAGACGATCGGCTTCGTCACCGATGCGAGCCGGAACAGCGTGTCCTCGCGCATCGGCGTACGCGATTCGCGATCCGCGAACCCGGCCGCGCGGCGATAGACGAGCTCGCCGTCGCGGGCGACGAGGACGACCGCGCCGACCAGGCGCTGCGTGTCGAGCTGGCGGGACAGGACCGTGTCGATGCGTTCGGCGAGCGCCGGATCGGTGGACGACTGCTGTGACGATGCGGGAGAGGAGGTCATCGAAGTTTCCGTCGTGAAGAGCCTGGTCGACATGTTATGAGGCGGTTGCCGCACGCGTCGTTAACCCTTACTCCGAACAGGGCGATGGGCGCGGCACGGGCCGGCATGGGCGAACACCGACCCCGGCGGCCGACAAAATAGGCGCCAATCGTCCGTTGGCGTTCGTTAGAATCTGCTTTCGTCGAGGAAATGACGCATTTGCATGGTGCAGAGCAGTATCGAATCGAAGACGCTGCTCGTCCTGATTCCATCGTTCATCTTTCACCGGAGGCGAGCATGCCAGGTTTACTTCCCGATGTTGACCGCGAGGGGCTCCTTGAATATTCGGTGGTGTACACCGATCGCTCGATCAACCATATGTCGCAGCGTTTCCAGGGCGTCATGCGCGACATCTCCGCCACGCTGAAAAAAGTCTACAACGCGAAATCGGTCGCGATCGTCCCAGGCAGTGGGACGTTCGGCATGGAAGCCGTGGCGCGACAGTTCGCGACGAACAAGAAATGCCTCGTGATCCGCAACGGCTGGTTCAGCTTTCGCTGGTCGCAGATCTTCGACATGGGCAGCATTCCGTCCGAGACGACGGTGCTGAAGGCGCGCCCGGTCGAAGCGGGCAGGCAGGCGGCCTATGCGCCGGCGCCGATCGACGAAGTGGTTGCCGCGATCAAGGAAAACAAACCCGATCTCGTGTTCGCGCCGCACGTCGAAACCGCGTCCGGGATCATGCTGCCCGATGCGTACCTGCGCGCGGTGGCCGATGCCGTGCATGCGGTCGGCGGCATGTTCGTGCTGGATTGCATCGCGTCCGGCACCGTGTGGGTCGACATGCAGGCGAGCGGCGTCGATATCCTGATCAGTGCGCCGCAAAAGGGCTGGAGCGCGTCGCCGTGCTGCGCGATGGTCATGTTGAGCCCGCTCGCACGCGAGCGTATCGATGCGACGACCAGCACCAGCTTCGCGTGCGATCTGCGCAAGTGGCTGCAGATCATGGAAGCGTACGAGGGCGGCGGGTTCGCGTATCACGCGACGATGCCCACGGACAGCCTCACGACGCTGCGCGACGTGATGAAGGAAACCGACGCATACGGCTTCGACAAGGTGAAGGCGGAACAGCTCGAGCTCGGCGAGCGCATTCGCGCGCTGCTGACGGAGAAGGGGATCAGGAGCGTGGCCGCGAAAGGGTTCGAGGCGCCGGGTGTCGTGGTGAGCTACACGGACGATGACGGGATTCGCACCGGGAAGAAATTCGCCGATGTCGGTTTGCAGATCGCGGCGGGCGTACCGTTGCAATGCGACGAGCCGGAGGATTTCAAGACGTTCCGGCTCGGGTTGTTCGGTCTCGACAAGCTGCATGATGTCGATGGCGCGGTGAAGCGGTTTGCCGATGCGTTGAACCGGATTGTTTGACGCGGTTTTGCGGGGTGGAGTGTTTTGGTGGCCGCCGCTCATTCGTTGAGCGGCGGCTTTTTAGTCGTTGAAAACGCAACCATTCTGGATCGTGACATGACCGAAGGCGCTCTGACGTTTGCCAGTCAGGCTGAATGGGAAAGCTGGTTGGAGCAAAACGGCGGCACGTCGACCGGAGCATGGCTGCGGTTCGCGAAAAAAGGCGTGGGGCAGCGAACCGTCAGCTATGAAGAGGCGGTGGAAAGCGCCCTCTGCCACGGCTGGATCGATGGTCAGAAGAAGGCCGAGAGCGAGCAATACTGGTTACAACGCTTTACCCCGCGTTCGGCGAAGAGCATCTGGTCCAAAATCAACAAGGACAAGGCCGAAGCGCTGATCGTCGCCGGCAGGATGCGCCCGGCCGGCCTGCGTGAAATCGAGAGGGCCAAACAAGACGGCCGTTGGGAGGCTGCCTATACGTCGGCCAGCAATTCGATCGTGCCGGACGACTTGCAGGCGGCTCTGGACGCCAATCCGAAAGCCGCGAAGTTTTTTGCGACGCTGAACAGCCGTAATCGCTATGCGATCCTGTTCCGGATACAGCACGCCAGGAAGCCTGAAACACGGGCACGCAAAATCGCGGAATTCATCGACATGCTGAAGCGGGGCGAGACGTTTCATCCGTAGATGAGTGGGGTTTCTGACGGAGATTTTGTCGAACCCGATCGACGCGGGAAATGTTCCGGTCGCCGTATGAACGGGAAAACAGGAATGGGAGCAAGAATGCATATCCGCGCATCGGCGTTCAGCCCGCGTCGCGCGGCGCTCGGCGTCGTCATGGCGCTGACGTTGTCGTGGTTCACCGCTGCGCAAGCGCAGAGCTGCGCACCGGATAGCGTGGCTCCCGAGTGCTTGCTGCAGCGTAGTCAAGATGAGTTGCAGCGAGTCGATGGCGAATTGAACCGTACTTACCAAAAGGTTCTGAAGTCGCTGTCACGGCCACGTGACGAGTACGTCGACTATCCGGCACTCAAGGTGAAATTTGTCGCGGCACAGCGGCAATGGCTCCGTTTCATCGACGACGAGTGTTCCGCTTGGTATCTGATAAACGAGGCAGGCGCGGATCGTAATCTTGATCTACTGACTTGCGAAATCGATAGAACACGGGATCGTACGCGTGAATTGAACGCGTGGCTCAAGCAAGTGAGCCATGATTAGCGCAGCGCTAGATAAAGACAGCCATGAGTGCCGGGCGCGCGGCTAGAGTCAGCGCAGTCACGTGGTGCACCGGCATGGTAGCTCCGACATAACGGAGAAGCGAGCGATGATCTCAAAGAACGTCCGCAGAGCGACGGCAGACGATGTCCCGGTGCTGACACAGATCCGGAACGACGCCCATGCCAGGAAAGTCGCGCACGGCGACTACGTGTGGGGCAGGGAAGGCGACGGTTTTTCCGAGCGGTGGGTGCGAAACCATGTCGCCGAGAAAGCCGTGTACGTCGTCGAACAGGATGGCGCGCTGGTCGGCACGTTCTCGCTCGACTTCGACGAGGACAGGCACTGGGGCCGCAAGCGCCGATCGCCGGTTACGTGCATGGGCTTTGCGTGCGGCGAGGTTTCAACGGGCTCGGACTCGGCGGCTTCATGCTCGACTGGTGCGCTCATGAGGTGAGCCGCTTGAACCGGCGTTTGCTTCGACTCGACTGCGGCGCTGAAAACACGAAGCTCTGCGCTTACTACGAGTCGCTGGGCTTTGTCCGCGTCGGATTGAAAACGGACGGTATTGTCTGGTCCCTGTACGAAAAACCTGTCAGTTCGGCCAGCCGGTGATCGCGGCGGTCCGTCTGCAAACGCTGCCAGTGGGCCGCACGATTGACCATCGCGCGTTCGCGAACGGTTCGACGTCACTCGACGCCGCGTCACCGTTGCCCTGCTACGCAGGCAACAGCCCCGCTTTACGATAATTGTCGATCAGCGCGTCATAGAGCGAGAGATCGGCGCGACTCCGCGCGATGAGCTGCGCGCCGGCGATGGCCGCGAAGATGGCCCGCGCCCGCTGTTTGCTCTCCCGGGCGCCGACCACGGCCGCCGCGGACAGAGCCTTGCTCAGCCACGCGACATTCACGTCGGCGAAGGCCAGGACTTCTTTCATCACGACTTCCGGCAGATCGTCGGTTTCGGCGGCCATGAAGCTGCAAAGGCACAGGCGGTTGCCGGTCTCGAGCGCCTTGCGGAAGGTATCCGGATAGCGACGCAGGCAATCCAGCGGATCGCGCGAGTTGGCCAGCATGTCGTCCAGCGCCGCCGCCGAGTCTTCCCAATAACGCCTCGCTACCGCTGCGCCAAGATCGGCCTTGCTTTCGAAGTGGTGGTAGATGCTCGCGGCCTTGATCCCCACCTCGCTGGCGAGATCCCGATAGTTCAACCCGCCGTAGCCGTGCGTCTGCGCGAGCCTCGTGGCGGCCGCCAGGATTCTTTCTCTCGAGTTCGAGCTCGCATCGTTCGTCACTGCTTCAGTCTCCGCGCACGGGAAAAGGGTGTTGACACCCGGGATTGTACCTTATATGGTTAACCTAACAAACGTTAGGTAGATTCATGAGAGACGTGTCTTTCACGTCGTCCGACCCAGTGCAACCGACTACGGAGCGCCCCGCAATGACTTCCAGCAACGTCGATTTCGATGCAGCCCGACTGCCCCTGATGAAGATCCACGATTTCCCGACAGGGCCCTATCCGACCCGCGTGCGTATCGCGCTGGCCGAAAAAGGGCTGCAATCGCGCGTCGAGTTCGTGATGGTCGATCTTTACAAGGGCGAGCACAAAAAGCCCGAGTTCATCGCCGGCAAGAATTATTCGGGTACGTTGCCGGTGTTGGAGCTCGATGATGGCACCTGTATCGCCGAGTGCACGGCCATTACCGAATACCTCGACGCGCTCGACGGCGTGCCCACGCTCACCGGCAGCACGCCACGCGAAAAGGGCATCATCCACATGATGAGCAAGCGCGCCGAGCTCGAGCTGCTCGATGCCATCAGCGTCTATTTCCATCACGGCACGCCGGGGCTGGGCCCCGACGTCGAGACGTATCAAAACCCGGAGTGGGGGTTCCGCCAACGCGACAAGGCGCTGAAGGGCATGCGCTACTTCGATGCCATTCTGCAAAGCCAGCCGTATGTCGCGGGCGAGGCGTTCTCGATGGCCGACATCACCGTCATCGGCGGTCTGATCTTTGCGATGCTCGTGAAGCTGCCGGTGCCCGAGGAGTGCGAGGCGCTTCGAGCCTGGTACGCGAGAATGCGCCAGCGTGAGAGCGTCAGGAACCAGCCGGTGTTTGCCAACCTGACTTGATCTGGCGCGGCCGCCGGTCGATAACGGGCAGGGGGTTCACGCAGCCCCTGCACGGCACACATTGAACGGCGCGGGCGTGGCAGGCGACGCTTCGTTATATGAAGTAATCGCTGTCATACGGCATGAAATCCCGTTCCGTTGAGTCGGCCAGAGTGGCGGGCGCCGTAGTCTGCACTGAGCCTTGGCCGTCGCCTCGCCCTACACCGATTCCGTCGCGCCGCCCGCCACCGGGCGCAGGTGGTGGCGCAACAGCGGCGCGGTGATCGCGGTGGTGAACAGCGCGAAGATCACCAGCATCGTGTAGACGTTCTGCGGCAGGATGCGCAGTTGCAGCCCGATCGACAGGAAGACCAGTTCCATCAGGCCGCGCGCGTTCATCAGCGTGGCGATCACCGTCGCGTCGCCGCTCGTGTGTCCCGTCAGTCGCGCGCCGGCGAACACGCCCAGGTATTTTCCCGCGAAGCCGACCACGATGAAGGCCAGCAGCCAGAGCCATTGCGCATGGGCGGTGACGTCGAAGAACTGCAGGTTCAGGCCCGCGCAGGCGAAGAAGATCGGCATCAGGATGGTATGCAGGAAGCCGCCCAGCAGGCGGTCGAACTGCTCGCGCACGCTCGGTACGTCGCGCAGCAGCATGCCGATCAGCAGCGCGCCGAACGCGCTATGGAAACCGAGCTGCGAGGTGATCCACCCCGACACCAGCACCGAGGCGACCAGGATCGCCACCGTGTCGCGCGACCAGCCCTGCGCAAGCGAGCGCCCGACCACGCGCAGCAGCACACCCTTGGCCGCGATCACGAGTAGCGCCACGTAGGCGGCGAGCAGCACGACGTTGACGGCGAGGGCGCGCCATCCGGCGGCGTTGTGCGACAGGCAGACGAGCAGCGAGAGCGCGCCCCAGCCGAGCAGGTCGCCGACCATCGCCGCCGACAGCGCCGACGCGGCGCCGGCATGCCGCGTGAGATTCAGGTCGGTCACGATGCGCGCCATCACCGGTACGGCCGATACCGACAGCGCCACGCCGCAGAACAACACGAACGGCCAGAACGGCTGCTGCGGCGCCAGGACGTCGTGGGCGAGCCAGCCCACCGTCAGCCCCCGCCGAACGGCAGCAGCATGCCCGGCACGGCGATCAGCACCGGGCCGAGCAGCGCGCGTTGCGCCGGCAGGCGCACGTCGAGGCCGATCTCGAACATCAGCAACGCGAGGCCGATCTCGCCGATACGACTGATCGCCGAGGTGTTGTCGGGCGTGAACAGCTCGTGATAGAGCGACGGCGTGACGACGCCGAGCGCGAGCGGGCCGAGCAGGATGCCGCCGGCGATCTCGCCGATCACCTTGCATTGCCCGAGCCGCTCCGCGATCGCACCGCAGCCGTTACAGACCAGAACGACGAGCGCCACTTGTATCAGCCACATCACGTGTTCCTTGAGGAAGAAGGGGAAAATCGTTTCGCGACCATGCGGCCCTGCGGGGGCGCGCGGCAGTGGGTTCAGTCGAGCAGCGCTTCCGAATCGACGCTGTCGAAGATGATTTCGCGCACCAGTTCGCTGGCGCCGGCGGCGATCGTGCCGGCGGTCGCGTCGCGATAGAGCCGCGCGACATCGGATTCCGACAGGTAGCCGCGCGCGCCGTGAAATTGCGCGCACAGATGCGCCGCTCGCTTCGCCAGCTCGGTGCTGCGCAGCTTCAGGATCGACGCGTCGCCGCTGCCGAGCCTGCCGCCCACGTATTGCTGCACCAGCTGATAAGCGAAATGGCGCAACAGCCGCAATTCGGCGATCAATTCGACCAGTTCGTGCCGGATCGTCTGGTTCGCGCTCAGCGGCGCGCCGCGCACCACGCGCTGGCGCACGAAGCGATTCATCAGCCGGATGCTGCATCCCGCGCCACCGAGCGCGAGCATGCCTGCCACCATGCGCTCGAAGTCGAGGCATCGCATCAGGTAGGTGAACGCCTTGTCGGGCTTGCCGAGCGTGTTCTCGCGCGGCACCGCGACGTCCTCGAAGCGGATGTCGCAGACATCGGCGCTGCGCCAGCCCAGCAGGTTCAGCGGCGTGCGCGTGACGCCGGGCGCCTCGGCATCCACGACCAGCAGGCTGCAACCGCCCAGCGCGTGGCGCCGCGCGTTGCTGCGGACCAGCGCGACGATCAGCGTGGCCTGCGAGCCGTTGGAGACGAAGCGTTTCGTGCCGTTCACGCGCCAGCCGTCGCCGCTCGCCGCGGCGCTGCATTGCAGGTCGCTCAGGTCGCTGCCGGCCTGATCCTCGGTGATGGCGAGCGCCGCCACGGCCGTGCCGTCGCGCATCCTCGCCAGATAGCGTTCGCGCTGGGCGTCGTCGCCGAACCAGGCGAGGTAGGACGCCGCCATGAACGCATGCACGCCGATCGAGGCGCGCACGCCCGCATACCCGAGGCGTCCCAGCTCCTCCAGGAACACGGCGCTGCGCACGAAGCCTTCGCCCGCCAGCGGCAGGTCCAGCCAGCCCTCGGCGGCCAGCGCCGGCCAGATGGCGCGCGGAAGATGGCCGCGCGCCTCGGCGCCGTCGGCTTCGGGCAGCAGGCAGGCCTGCAGGCGCTCGCGCAGCTCGGCCGCGAGGCCGCGATACGACTCGTCCGGATAGGGACTGGACATGGGCAGCCTCGTTACTTCACCGAGACCACGCGATGCGCGGGCAGCACGTCGGTGAAGCGGCCGGCGATCTTGAACACCGCGCTCGGCGTACCGGCCGCCGCCCACAGTTCGTCGAACTGGAGCAGGTCCTCGTCCACCAGCAGCGCAACTTCCTCCCGGTGGCCGAACGGCGGCACGCCGCCGATCGCGAAGCCGGTGGTTTCCTTCACGAAGTCGGCATCGCCCTTGACGATCTGCGCGCCTATCAATTCGGAAATCGCCGCCTCGTTCACGCGATTCGGCCCGCTGGCGAGCACCACCACCGGCCGGTTGTCGGCCAGCGAGCGAAATACCAGCGACTTGACGATCTGCGCCTTCTGGCAGCCGAGCGTGCGCGCGGCGTCGTCGGCGGTGCGCGTGGAGGCGGGCAGTTCGAGGACTTCCATCTGCAGGCCGCGATCCGCCAGCAGATCCTGGAAATATTGGGCGCGTTTGCTCAGGCTCATGCTTGTCACTCCAGTGTCTGTTTCAGATGTCGATGATCGATCTTGCCGTTGGCCGAGATCGGCAGTTCGTCGCAAAGATGGATTTGTGCCGGCACCATGTACGCGGGCAGGACTTCGGCCAGCGCGGCGCGAATCTGCTCGGCCCCGCTGCCTTCGCTCCTGGGCACGACGAACGCCACCAGCCGCTTCTCGATGCCGTTGTCATGCACGGTCACATAGCTGCGCCGCACTTCGGGCCGGTTCTGCAGATGGAACGCGATCTCGCCGAATTCGATCCGGAAGCCGTTGATCTTGACCTGGTCGTCCAGGCGCCCCTTGAACACCAGCACGCCGTCCTCGCGCAGGTAGCCGATATCGCCGGTGTGGTAGAGCCGCTCGCGTCGCCCCGCGATCTCGTATTCGACGAAGCGCTCGCGGGTGATCTCCGGCATGCCGAGGTAGCCGGGCGTCAGGCCCGGCCCCGCGACGCAGATCTCGCCGGGCTCGCCGGCGCGGCACAGCGCACCCTGGTCGACGACATAGAGGCGCGTGTTCTGGATCGGCAGGCCGATCGGCAGCATGGTTTCGTCGGGGCCGATCTCGCGCACCGGATACCAGGTCGTGAAGGTCGTGCATTCGGTCGGACCGTAGACGCTGACGATCCGGTCCGCGCCGTAGCGGCGCAGTGCCTCGTTCATATGGCGCAGCGAGTGGGCCTCGCCGCCGGTCAGCACCGTCTCGACGTTCGCGAGCGTCGCCGGCGCTTCGTCGACGAGCGCGTTGAACAGCGCGGTGGTCAGGAACAGCAGGTTGATCCGGTGGCGCTCGATCAGGTCGCGCAGGCGCGACGCGCGCACGAAGCCGTCTTCGTAGACGACGCACGCGCCGCCATTGAGCAGCGGTCCCCAGATCTCGAAGGTCGCGGCATCGAACGTGACCGGCGCCATCTGCAGCACGCGGCTTTCCGTGTCGAGCCGCGCATAACGCGCGCCGAAGACCAGCCGCGCGACGCTTCGATGCTCGATCGGCACACCCTTGGGCTGACCGGTGGAGCCCGACGTGAAGTTGATGTAGGCGATCGAGGCCGCCGTCGCGCGCCCGTGGGGCGCTTCGCGTTGGCCTTGCTCGCGGAGCGTGTCGACCGACACCGGCAGCGCGCGACACGCGCCGAGCGCCGCGGGCGCCGGGCCGGCCGCGCCGTACAACGCATGGCGGCAGCCGGTCTGCTCGAGCAGGTGCGCGATGCGCTGGGCGGGCCAGGCCGCGTCGAGCGGCAGGTAGGCCGCGCCGGCCTTGACGATCGCCAGCAAGGCGGCCACCAGATCCACGCCGCGCGGCAGAACCAGCGCGACCACGTCGCCGGGGCGCACGCCCTCGTCGATCAGGCGCCAGGCCAGCGCATTGGCGCAGTCGTCCAGCTCACGATAGGTGCAGATCCGGCTCGCCGTGATCACGGCTGCCGCCTCCGGCCGGCGCGCCACGGCGCGGTCGAACAACTCGCCGATGCTCGCGTCGTCAGGGTAGGGCACGGACGTCTGGTTGATCCGCTCGTGAAGCGACCATGCGGCTTCATCGCAGCGAAGCGATTTCATCGAACTAGCTCCTCAAACGAGTAGCCATGTGCGCAAGCAACGGCTCGCGATGGCTATCGAGAAAGAAATGCGCGCCGTCGAACCCGACCAGCTCGCATCCGGATGTAGTGAAGCCGCGCCAGCCGGCCACGCTGGCCTCGCTGTCGATCGGATCGGCGTGGCCGTAGTAGACATGGAGCGGCACGTCGAGCGGCGTGCGGTGCCAGTTGCCCCACAGCTCCGCGAGCCGCATGTCGGCGCGCATGATCGGCAGCATCAGGCTCATCAGCCGTTCATCCTCGAGCACCTCGGTCGGCGTGCCGCCCATGGTGCGCAACGCGGCGCGGAACGCGGGCTCCGGCAGTTCGTGCAGGTAAGGCCGCGCCTGCGGACTGTCGGGGCTGCGGCAACCGCCGATGAACAGCCCCCGGCAGGTGCCCGGCGGCAGCACCGGGCGCATCCGCTGCGCGATCTCGTAGGCGAGACGGCCGCCGAAGCTGTGCCCGAACAGCGCGTGCGGCTCGCCGAGATACGGCGCGAGCGCGCTCGCGCAATCCTCGACGAGCGCGGGCCACTCGCCGTACAGCGGCTCGCGCAGGCGCATGCCGCGGCCGGGCAGGCGCACCGCCACCAGTTCGACATCCGGGGCGAGGTGCTCGACCCAGTTGCGGAACAGGTCGGCGCTGCCGCCCGCATACGCGAAACAGATCAACCGCAGCCGGGGAGCGGCCACGGGGCGCGGAACCAGGCACCACCGTGCCTGGGCCGCGCCGGCTTGCACCTGCGTCACGAGGTGCGCGTTTCGCTGTGTTGCGCGATGTGGCTCGCGATGTCGGACAGGCGGCTGTGCTCGAACAGCGCCTCCGGGGTCAGCGCATCCTCGCCGAAGCGCTCCTCCACGCGCGAAAGCAGCTTGACCGCGGTGATGGAGGTGCCGCCCGCCGCGAAGAAGTCGCTGTCGGCGTTCTCGACCCGCAGGCCCAATGCACCGCAGGCCTCGACCAGCCACGCCTCGATGTCGGTGATATCGTTGCGATTGCTCATGGTGTTTAGTGCTCCTGCCGGATTAGTTGGCCTGGAAACGGAAGCCGTTGACGTTCTCGGTGACGAAACGGTTGTGACCGAAGGCGTCCTGGCCCGCGACCTGCACGCAGCCGAACTTGTCGAGACTGGCGCTGCCGCCGAATTCTTCCAGCGTGTTGGAATACGGATAGACGCGCACCGAGTTGGGCAGATAGCGCGCGGCGAAGCCCAGCCGCATCTTGTCGGTCAGCCCGCTGTGCGGATGCGACGCGTGCATGAGCGTCGACCAGAAGATGATGAACTGGCCCTGGCGCATGACCATCGACTTGGCCTGGCTCTCGTCCGGGCTCCAGTTCGGGTCCTTCTGCAACTGTCGGTAGTCGTAGCCGAAGAAGCCGCGGCGCACGCCCTGTTTTTCCCGGTTGTTGATGGCGTCCTCGCGATACTCCATGACCTTCGATTCGTCGTAGTTCATGGTGCGATGCGTGCCGGGAATGAACTGCAGGCAGCCGTTCTCGATGGTGGCGTCGGTAAACGCCGACCAGACCGTGATGGTGCCGCCGAATTGCGCATCCTCCGGCCACACGATCTGCGGGTGCTTGGAGCCGGCCACGTTGGAGAAGTTGTCGGCCTGATGCCAGTCCGTGCCCTCGTCGCCCGGATACTTCGGGAAGAACTCCGAGCGCCAGCACAGTACGTCCGGGCCGAGGATGCTCGCGACCCGGTCGGTGATTTCCGGGCGCGTGATGTGCGAGGCCAGGAAGTCGATATCGAGATGGCGATCGTAATTGGCCAGATTGGTGACGCCGGAAATCGATTTTTCCTGGCTGTAGATGGCCTTTTTGGTGTTCAGCAGCTTGGGGCGCAGCGCCTGAAGGTTGGCTTCCATCTGGTCGCTGGGGTAAAGATCGAACGGCCCGATATAGCCGTTGCGATGAAAATCTGCCAATTCTTCCTGGCTCAAAGCAAACCTGGTACTACGTACCTCGATAGTATTGTTCATGGTTATTTTTACGGCCCTCGAAAGATGGAACTGAATTGCTCGACTGCGACATCAAAAAGCGAATATCTTTTATTGTTGTTACGTTTTTGTTTTTAATCCGGGAGTTTGATTCGCGCTGCGGCATGCATGTCGCAAGCCGCAGGCGCTACAGCTGCTCAGCCCTGCAGGGCCGGCTTGGCGTGGCTCATGCCGAACTTGATCGGCGCGCCACGTGGTTTCTTCTGCTCGATTTCCATTTGATCGATAATATCGCGAAATTCGATTTGATGGTCGGCCATTTCGCCCATCAAGAGCGCGATTACCGCGAGGTGAGACGGCACAGCACCTTTTTGTGAATAATTGGTGATTGAATTTTCATTCATCTTCACCAGGCTCGCAAATTCCCGCACGGTCAGCCGCGCGCGTTTGAGCTGATCGCGGAATTCGAAATACGTCATTACGGACACAACGGCTCTCCTTCAAAAAGCTCCGGGGCTTTGCCTGAACAAATCCGCCCTGCACGATTTCTCGATTCCGCGATCCCGGGCAATGGCCCGCTTACATCTTCACCTGATCGAGGAACGTCTTCTTGCCCGCCTTGTAGACGTACAGCGAGATCACGCCATGCGCGAGATCGCCATGCGAATCGAACTGGGTTTCACCGATCACGCCGTGATAGTCGGTCGGCGGCATCTGCGCGAGGATCTTGGCGGGGTCGGTGGATTTCGCCCGCTTCATCGCATCGACGATGATGTACACGGCGTCATAGGCGAACGGCGCGTCGTATTCGACTACCTGTCCGAAGCGCTTCTTGTATTTCGCCTGGAACGCCTCGCCGCCCGGCATCGTCTGGATCGCCGCGCCGGCCTGCGAGCACACCACGTTCTCGGTCGCATCGCCGGCGAGATTGGCCAACGATTCCGTGCAGACGCCATCGCCCGTGAAGACGCGTGCGCGCAGGCCGAGCTGCTTGGCTTGCTTGGCGAACGGGCCGCCGGTCGAATCCGAGCCGCCGTACATGATCGCGTCAGGCGTCTCGCCCTTGATTTTGGTGAGTACCGAGCGGAAGTCGATGGCCTTGTCGCTGGTGGCATCGTGCGACAGCACGGTGATGCCCAGTTCCTTCGCGCGCTTCTCGAATTCGTTCGCCAGGCCCTGGCCGTAGGCGGTCGAATCGTCGACGATCGCCACACGATGGATGTTGCCCAGCTTCTTCGCATAGTTCGCCAGCGCCGGGCCTTGCTGCGCGTCGGTGGCCACGACCCGGAAGGTGGTCTTGAAGCCCTGCTGCGTGTAGACCGGATTGGTCGAGGACGGGGAGATCTGCGTGATGCCGGCTTCGCTGTAGATCTTCGAGGCCGGGATCGACGTACCCGAGTTCAGGTGACCGACCACGGCCACCACCTTGTCGTCGACGAGCTTCTGGGCCACTTGCGTGGCCGTGCGCGGATCGGCTGCGTCATCCTGGGCGTCGAGCTGCAACGTGACGGAGTGCCCGCCGATCGTCAGGCCTTTCGCGTTGATTTCCTCCACCGCGAGGCGCGCGCCGTTTTCGTTGTCTTTACCAAGATGCGCGATCCCGCCGGTCAACGGCTCGACGCTGCCGATCTTCACGACGACCGGGTCTGCACTCGCTGCCGTCGCGGCGGCAAGCGCCAACACCGCAATCGTGGCGTTCAGCGAAAGCTTGAGTGCGCTGGATAAATGTGCTCGTTTCAAGTGCGGCTCTCCTGCGAGTGTGGTTGAGAACTTCCCGTCACGCCCGGCAACTGACCGGTGCCTTGTTTTGAATCACGCCAGCCCCTCGCTCGCGACCCCGTCGGCAGCCTACTGGCCCCCCGGGTTTCGCCGCTCTGGTGCAGGACGACGACGTGCAACACCGCAAATCGTCTTATGTATCCATATTATGTATTTTGGATACATTGGTAGCATATCGGTGCCAAGATACAATTGGCAAGTCAAAAAAATCAAGCCGGAGGTATGCATTGCGACCCCCAAACACGCTGGTCGCGGAAGCGATTCGCGAGGACATCCTGCGGGGAGAATTGCCGCCTGGAACGCCGCTGATCCAGGAGAACCTCTCGGTCAGATATGGTGTGAGCCGGATTCCGATCCGGGAGGCGCTGGTGCGCCTGGAAGCCGACGGGCTCGCCCGGCAGGAGGGCAAGCGCGGCCTGACGGTGGCGCCGCTGCATGCCACCGAGGCCGAGGACTTGTGGATGATGCGATCGCGCCTGGAGCCGCTCGCGCTCGAAATGGCGTTTCCGTTCCTGACCAAGAGCGTGCTGGGCGAAGCCGAGGACCTGATCGACAAGGTCGAACACCTCGGCAACGACCCCGCGAAACAGAGCCAGGCGAACTGGCTGTTCCACCGCACGCTTTACGAGAAGGGCAACCGCCGGCGCCTGCTGGTCACGCTCGACGGGCTGCATTTGCAGGCGGAAAGGTACTTGCGGTTCCAGTACGACGTGATGAGCCACAGCCGCGACAGCCGCACCGAGCACATGGCCATCCTCGATGCGCTGCGTGCCCGCGACCTGGAGACGGCCTGCCAGGGCCTCGTGCGGCACATCGAGGACGCCGGGCGCAAGCTGGTCACGGCGTTGCGCAACGTGCCCATCGCGGAGGCGTAGGCTTTCGCCGCATGGGCCTCGCCGACTGAACCGATGCCGGCGATGCCGGTTGGCGGCAGCCGGCGAGATCACTGACAATATGCCGCTGTAAAAAATGAGAGAGGGTGCGGTATGCGCTGGATCGGCAAGACGCTCGCGGTGATCTCGGGCATGGCGGTCGTCGGTATCGCGTGCGTTCAAGCCGCCCCCAGCGAAACTGCATTCCCGCGCTTCACGCAGGCCGAAGGCAAGCTCGATGCCGACGGGCTCCCGCTGTCCGGCGTGAAGCTCTGCGTGCTTCCCGACCATGCGCCGTGCTTCGAGATGCCGCCGACGCTTGTCCCCGGTTCCGCCAAGGAGCTGTATCAGTTCGGTCTGAATCCGCGGTCCGAACGATTGCCGATTGCATCCGGCGGCTCGTGGGTGTTTTTAGCCGGAACGTTTTCAGGCGGCGGCAGCGGAATGCTGGAGCGCGTGGCCGTCCTGCGTGTCGGCGCGAACGGCAAGATCGAGAACCTGATGCCGATCGTCACCGAAACGGAGATGGCCGATCGCGCGATGTGGAACTTGCCGGCGGTGTCGCCGTATCCGCTGTTCGTCCGGGCCGACTATGTGTGGGGCAAGGGCGAGGATCATTTCGGCACGCACTTCTTCGACGTCGACGCATGGGCGTTCGATCCCGCCGTCAATCAATACGCGAAGCGCTTTTCCTACCGGACGAGCCAGCGCTACGACAGGGGCGAGGGTGCGGACCACGTGCTGAGCGCCGAGCGTGCGGAAATCCTCCGCCGCCTCGCCGCCGCCAAGTAGCGCGCTATCGCTGCGCGTCCCCGTAAGTCTCCTTGCACACCGCGCGTAGCGCGTCGACGAGCAAATCCCGCGCGGGCGACCGGGAATCGGCGGAGCGCGTGAACAGCGCAATGGGCGGCAACGTCCACACCAGCGAATACGGCACGATCGCCACGCCGGCGATCCGCACCAGTTCCTCCGCGATATCGGCCGGCACGATCGACACGGCTTCGTCGCTCGACGCGATCATTTCGCCGATCAGCTTCGACGAGTAGCTTTCGACGATCGGCACGGGCGGCGCGATGCCGGCCGACAGGAACAGGTCGGTCACCTGTTCGCGCATCGGCGTATGCGGCGCGCCGAGAATCCAGTCGAGCGCGTGCAGCTTGTGCCAGTCGAGCGGCGTGCGGGCGAGCTTCGCCGCCAGCCGCCGGCTCGCGATCATGCGCGGCTGCTGCTGATACAGCACTTCGAACGAAACCTGCCCGAGATCGATCGCCGACGACGCGCGCCCGATCACGATATCGACACTGTGATCCTTGAGTTGCAGCAGCAGCTGATCGCTGGTGCCCTCGTGAATCGTCACGGTCAGGCGCCGCTCCATGCGCGCCTGCAGCCGCTTCAGCGCGGCCGACAGCATCTGGCCGGAGATGAACGGAATCACGCCGATGTGCAGATGGGCCGCATGCCCGGCGGCGACGGCCTCCATCTCGCGGGCGAGGTGGTCGAGATCCTTGATCATCGCCTTCGCGCGCTCGAGCACGACCGCGCCGAGCGCCGTGGGCCGCATGCCGCGCGACGAGCGCTCGAACAGCGGCGTGCCGAACATGCTCTCCAGTTCGGACAGCGCGTTCGTCACGGCCGGCTGGCTGCTCGCCATGTGCTCGGCGACCCGCGTCAGCGAGCCGTGCTGCTGGATCTGCAGCAACAGCACCAGATGCCGGATCTTCAGACGCGCGCCGAGCCGCCTGACCACGTCGTTTGCATCAAAATTCATTGACTGGTCATGCATTCATCATGAAAAAGTGATGGACCGATATTAAAACAGAATCATCACGTTATGGCAGATCCCTAGAATCCTCTTCATGGATCGCGCCGGGACTGGCCTGGCGCCCACGCCGAGACCCAGAACATGAAACAGACAGAGACACAGCAGCAGGCCGCGTTCGACTATCACGAGTTTCCGACCCCCGGGAAAATCTCGGTCGTGGCGAGCAAGCCGCTGGTGACCCAGCGCGATCTGGCGCTGGCCTATACGCCCGGCGTGGCGAGCGTGTGCGAGTCGATCGCCGCCGATCCGCTGCAGGCGCACCGCTTCACGAGCCGCGGCAACCTGGTCGGCGTGATCACGAACGGCACCGCCGTGCTCGGTCTCGGCAACATCGGCCCGCTCGCATCGAAGCCGGTCATGGAAGGCAAGGCCGTCCTGTTCAAGAAGTTCGCCGGGATCGACGTGTTCGACATCGAGATCAACGAGACCGACCCGGACAAGCTGGTCGACATCATTGCCGGCCTCGAACCGACGTTCGGCGGCATCAACCTCGAGGACATCAAGGCGCCGGAATGCTTCACCGTCGAGCAGAAGCTGCGCGAACGCATGAAGATTCCCGTCTTCCACGACGATCAGCACGGCACGGCCATTACCGTGTCCGCCGCGTTCATCAACGGGCTGAAGGTCGTCGGGAAGTCCATCAAGGAAGTGAAGGTCGTGACGTCGGGCGCCGGTGCGGCCGCGCTGGCGTGTCTGGACCTGCTGGTCGACCTCGGGCTGCCGGTGGAAAACGTCTGGGTGACCGACATCGAGGGCGTCGTCTATCGCGGCCGTACCACGTTGATGGACCCGGCCAAGTCGCGCTTCGCGCAGGAAACCGACGCGCGCAAGCTTGCCGAAGTGATCGGTGGCGCGGATGTGTTCCTCGGCCTGTCGGTCGGCGGCATCCTTACGGCAGAGATGCTGAAGGCAATGGCAGCACGCCCGCTGATTCTCGCGCTGGCCAACCCGACGCCGGAAATCTTCCCGGAACTGGCGCATGAGACGCGCGACGACGTCGTGATCGCGACGGGCCGCTCGGACTACCCGAACCAGGTCAACAACGTCCTCTGTTTCCCGTACATTTTCCGCGGCGCGCTCGATGTGGGCGCGACGACGATCACGCGCGAGATGGAAATTGCCGCGGTGCACGCGATCGCCGGGCTGGCCGAGGAAGAGCAGAACGAAGTCGTCGCGGCGGCCTATGGTGCGTACGACGTGTCGTTCGGCGCGCAATACCTGATTCCGAAGCCGTTCGACCCGCGCCTGATCGTGCGGATCGCGCCGGCCGTGGCGAAGGCGGCGATGGAAGGCGGCGTGGCGACGCGTCCGCTCGCGAATCTCGATGCGTACGTCGAGCAGTTGCAGCAATTCGTCTATCACTCGGGCGCGTTCATGAAGCCGCTGTTCGCGACTGCCCGCCAGCTCGTGCGTGACGGCGGCAAGGCGCGGATCGTGTTCACCGAAGGCGAGGACGAACGCGTGCTGCGGGCGGTGCAGGTGATCGTCGACGAGAAGCTGGCGCGTCCGATTCTGGTCGGGCGCCCGGAGGTGCTGCTGGCGCGCATCGAGCGGTTCGGCCTGCGTTTGCGACTCGGTCAGGACGTCGAAGTGACCAATCCGGAATATGACGAGCGCTTCCCGCAGTACTGGACGAAGTATTGGGAACTGCGCTGCCGCGACGGCATTTCGAAGGAAATGGCGCGCGTGGAAATGCGTCGGCGCCTGACGTTGATCGGCGCGATGATGGTGCAGCTCGGCGACGCGGACGGGATGATCTGCGGGACGGTGGGCGAGTATCACAATCACTTGCGGTTCGTGGACGAAGTGATCGGCAAGAAGCCGGGGGCCTCGACTTACGCGGCGATGAACATCCTGTTGCTCGATCAGCGGACGGTCGCGCTGGTGGATACGCACGTGAACGACAACCCCGATGCGGAGCAGATCGCGGAATTCACGATCGCGGCGGCGCGGCAGATGGAATGGCTGAACCTGACGCCGAAGGTGGCGCTGCTGTCGCGGTCGAATTTCGGGTCGGGGAGCGCGGCTTCGGGCGTGAAGATGCGCCGGGCGCTGGAGATCGTGCGCGAGCAGGCGCCGGACATCGAGGCGGATGGCGAGATGCATGGCGACTGTGCGCTCGATGAAGGGCTGCGCGCGAAGCTGCTGCCGATGTCGCCGTTGAAGGGGGCCGCGAACTTGCTGGTTTGTCCGAATGTGGATGCGGGGAATATCGCTTACAACCTGCTCAAGACCGAGGCGGGGAGTAATGTGGCGGTGGGGCCTTTCCTGTTGGGTGTTAATGCGCCGGTGAATATTCTTACTTCCAGTGCGACCGTGCGGCGGATCGTGAATATGGCTGCGTTGACGGTGATCGAGGCGAATCGGGGTGTGGCGGGCTGATTGATTGGTTGGTTGTTGTGGGGCGGCTGAGGCTGCCCTTCGTTTGTCGGCTTCAGTTGCGGGTTGAGTCCGCAGCCAGAAGCGGTCGTTAGCCGCCACCGGTATCGGCTTCCTGCACGAATGCTTCGGTTTTGCCTGAGCCTGGGTCGCCGAGCAACACGTATGCCGTTAAAGCTCGCGTGTCGCTCAGCGGGATCGGTTTTGCAACCGGACCATCTTTGATGTCAGATTGGCGCGTGCATGTGCGCGGTACCAGCAGCATCTGCGTCTCTTATCTTTTGGTTGAGTTCATTGTTCAGCGAGTCCCAATAGTAACCGTACGCCGATGCACATCACGTAATCCATGACTTCACGGCCATGCTTTCAGGCATCTAGGCGGCGGAAGCGGCGATGCGGGATATGCGAGGGAATGCGTGACTTCGGGAGCACGCCCCAACACGCATCAAATCCGCACGCCATGCCGCCCGTCCCCCCATTTAATGACCAAACCGCAAGACCTAGTGCATAGATATCGTTTGCCGAGCCCTTAATGACTATCGACAATCGTGGCTCGAATTCCCCGCCGCGGCGCCAGAAGCGCCTTGGCGGCCGGCACTCGGCGGCTATTCCGGCCGCCCACGCCTTCCAGCACACGACGACATGTACGCGTTCACGCCCTCATTCCAAAACCCTGCCGGCTCGCCGATCCGCGAGTTGTTCAAGTACCTGTCCGAACCGGGCATGATTTCCTTCGCGGGCGGCTATCCGGCGAGCGACCTGTTCGACGTCGACGGCCTGAACGCGGCCGCCGAACGCGCGTACGCACAGCCCGTCCGCTGTCTGCAATACGGCCCGACCGACGGCCTCGCCGAGCTGAAGCAGCAACTGATCGCGCTGATGGCGCGTCGCGGCGTCGGGTGCACGCCGGCCGAACTGCTCATCACGACCGGTTCGCAGCAAGGCCTCGACCTGCTGCTGCGCGTGATGGTGTCGCCCGGCGACGTCGTGCTGACCGAACAGCCGGCGTACCCGGCCACGCTGCAGGCGATGCGGTTGCAACAGGCGCGCATCGTGACGATTCCGGTCGACGGCGAAGGCCTCGACGTCGATCGCCTCGCAGCGCAACTCGCGTCCGGCGCGATCGCGCAGCCGAAGCTGCTCTACACGGTCCCGACCTTCGCGAACCCGACGGGTGCGACGCTCACGCGCGAACGCCGGCTGAAGCTGCTGCGTCTCGCGGTGCAATACCGTTTCCTGATCGTCGAGGACGATCCGTACGGCGACCTGCGTTTCGCCGGCGAAGCCGTGCCGTCGATGCTCGCGCTGGCCGGCGAGGTGGACGGCGCGCGCGACTGGCTCGTGCATTTCGCGAGCCTGTCGAAGATCGTCGCGCCGGGGCTGCGCGTGGGCTGGACGATCGCACCGGCCGAGATCACGCGGCGCTGCGTGATCGCGAAGCAGACGGTCGATCTGTGCAGCACGCCGTGGACGCAGGCCACCGCCGCCGAATATCTGGCCGACGGTGCGCTCGAACGTCATCTGCCGCGCATCACGGCCGCGTACCGACGCAAATGCGACGCGATGTGCGACGCGCTGCGCGACGGCTTCGGCGACGCGATCGAATTCCATCGTCCCGAAGGCGGAATGTTCGTGTGGGCGCGGCTCGGCGCGGTATCGTCGGACGTGCTGCTGCAACAGGCGATCGCCAACAAGATCGTGTTCGTGCCCGGCAAGGCGTTCTTCGCGGACAACGTCGACGCGGCGTCGCTGCGCCTGTCGTTCGCCGCGCCGGACGTCGATGCGATCCGGGAAGGCGTCGCGCGCCTCGTGCGCGCGTATGGTGCGGCGCTGGCCGCGTGAGGAGACATCAGCGTGAATATCACCGTCAACGAAACGGCATCGACGGGGGCGGCGGCGAGCGCCGCCTATAAGCAGCCGGCGAAGCATCGCTCGTCGCAGATCAGCGCCGGGCCGCAATATGTGGCCGACGTGCTCGGCCGCTTCGGCGCGGAGCCGGCGCCCGATGCAGGCGATGCGGCGCCGGTCGTGCTCGGCTACAACTGACGGGCGTACGGGCGGCGACGCATCCCATGCGAGCCGTCGCCGAAACAAACGGTTAAGCTGGCGCGATCGAAACACCGACGATCGCCGCCGCCCCATGTCCGACTCGACCACCGACTCGATCTCCGAATCGCTCGCGCAAACCTACGACCGCTTGTGGTCCTGCCTTGAATCCGGCGTCAACGTGCAGCGCTCGCCGTTCACGATGCTGCAGGCGGCGACCCTCGGCCTCGATGGTGCGCCGAAGGTTCGGACGATCGTGTTGCGCCAGGTGAGTCGCATCGAGCGCGTGCTGTCGTTTCATACCGATGCACGTTCGGCGAAGGTCGCGGAGTTGCGTCGCGATCCGCGTCTCTCGATCGTCGCCAACGATCTCGACACGCTTGTGCAGATTCGTGCGGAAGGCGTTGCATCGATCTGCGACGACGAGGCGCAACGGCGCGCGATCTGGGAAGCGAGCCGTCCGCATACGCTGCTGCTGTATCGTGCGCCGCTGCCGCCCGGCACGCCGGTCGTATCGCCGGAAGCCGCGCATCTTGACAGCACAGCTCCCACCGCCGACGGCTACGAAAACTTCTGCCTGATCTACATGACGGTCACGCGCATCGACTGGCTCGAACTCGCGCGCGCCGGCCATCGTCGCGCGGTATTCGAGCTGAACGAACGCGGCTACGAAGCTCGCTGGATCGCGCCCTGACGCTGGCCGAGCGTACCCAATCCGCTCAAGGCCGCCCGTCCGACGCGGCCTGGATCATCCACGCGCGCATCACCGCGATCGCATCGTCGTCGCGGCGCTCGGCCGGATACACGAGATAAAACCCCATCGACAGCGGAAACGCGAAGTCGAACGGCTTGCACAGCCGTCCGGCGGCGATGTCGCGCTCGACGAGCGGCTCGGTCGCGAGCGCGATGCCCTGGCCGGCGACGGCCGCATCGATCGCGAGCGACGTCTGGTTGAAGCGCAGCCCCTTGTGCGGATCGACGTCGACCGGTGCGGGCATCGCCGCGAGGAACTCGGGCCACAGATCGTGCGCGTCGTGCAGCAGCACCTGCCCGGCGAGCGCGCGCGGCGAAGCCGGCGCGGTCAGCACCGACGGGCTGCACACTGCGCACACGTCGAGCGGGAACAGCGCATGGGTGGCGAGATGCTTGCCGAACGGCGGCTTGCCATAGCGGATCGCCAGATCGACGCCATCGTGGCGGAACGTCGCGATCTGCGGATCGGCGATCACGCGCACGTCGTAGTCGGGGTGTGCTTCGGTGAACTGCGCGAGCCGCGGGATCAGCCACTTCGACGCGAACGACGGCGTCGTGCTGATCGTCAGCGCGGCGCGTCGTTTGACGAGCTTGTCGGTGGCGTCGGCGATCGCATGCAGCGCGCGCTGCACGTCGGAGAAATACGCGGCGCCGTCGTGCGTGAGCGCGAGGCCGCGCGGCAGGCGCTCGAACAGCTTCAGGCCGAGCACGTCCTCGAGGTGGCGCACCTGCTGCGCGACGGCGCCCTGCGTGACGCCGATCTCGTCGGCGGCGGCGCGGAAATTGAGGTGCCGCGCGGACACTTCGAACGCACGAAGCGCATTCAATGGCGGCAGACGGGAAGGGCGTGGTGGCATCGTCAGGCTGTAGAAAAACTATCGGCTGGCGGCAGAAATACTGGTTCGACAGCCGGAATCGATGCGCCTACATTACCACCATGGCGCGCCGAATGGCGGCTGCGCGGCGGCAGAATCGGAACGAGGAGCACATCGTGACTGTAGAAAAAGTGGCGTTGATCACGGCGGCGGGCAAGGGCATGGGCGCGGCGATCGCGCGCGAACTGGCGGCGACGGGCTATCGCGTCGCGCTGATGTCGCCGTCGGGCAGCGCGGTGGCGCTTGGCGAGGAACTGGGCGGTTTCGGCATCCAGGGCTCGGTGACTGAAGAAGCCGATATCGACAAGCTCGTGCAGGAAACGATCGCGCGCTACGGGCGGATCGACGCGGTCGTGAACAACACCGGCCATCCGCCGAAGGGCGAGCTGCTGGCGATCACCGACGACAACTGGCACGCAGGGCTCGACCTGATTCTGCTGAACGTGGTGCGCGTGATGCGTCGCGTGACGCCGATCTTCCAGAAGCAGGGCGGCGGCGCGGTGGTGAACATCTCGAGCTTCGCGGCGGACGCGCCGGAGCAGCCGATGCCCGTGTCGTCGGCGCTGCGCGCGGCGTTGAGCGCATGGACGCGCCTGTACGCGGAACGCTATGCGGCCGAGAACATCCGGATGAACGCGGTGCTGCCGGGCTTCATCGACAGCTGGCCGGAAACGCCGGAGATCGTCGCGCGCATTCCGGCCGGGCGCTTCGGCAAGACCGGCGAGATCGCGAAGACGGTCGCGTTCCTGCTGTCGGACGGCGCGGGCTACATCACCGGGCAGAACATTCGCGTCGACGGCGCGATCGTCAAGGCGCTCTGAGCGCCGCATCGGCGAGCGGCCATACAGGCGTGGCCGCTCACCACGCAACAGCTACAAACGCGTACAAATCAGACAAATCCGGGATACATCAGACCTTTCGAATAGGCGACGCCGCGTGACGAGGGCGCGCCTGATTGAAAGCCTGGGCGCGATTCCGCGCGCGGCATGTTCACTTTCCACTTCACGAAAGGAGATGCCGAACGATGTCTTCCACACCGTTTTCCCCGATGCGTCGCCACCTGCTGGCCACTTCCGTGGCCGCCGGGGTGTCGGCGATGCTGCCCACCGCGCTGCATGCGGCCACCGGCGCGAGCGGCATACGCTCGTTTACCGCACACATTCCCGATGAAGCCGTGGCCGACCTGCGCCGTCGCATTGCCGCGACGCGCTGGCCGGGCCGCGAGACCGTCGCCGACGAATCGCAGGGTGTGCGGCTCGCGCGCATGCAGGCGCTGCTGCGCTACTGGGGCACCGACTACGACTGGCGCAAGGGCGAGGCGCGCCTGAACGGTTTCCCGATGTTCATCACGGAAATCGACGGGCTCGACATTCATTTCATTCACGTGCGGTCACGGCACGAGAACGCGATGCCGATGATCATGACGCACGGCTGGCCCGGTTCGATCTTCGAGCTGCTGAAGGCGATCGGCCCGCTCACCGACCCGACCGCGCACGGCGCGAGCGCGGACGATGCGTTCCACGTCGTCGTGCCGTCGCTGCCGGGCTTCGGCTTCTCGGGCCGGCCAACGAAGACCGGCTGGGGCTCCGATCACATCGCGCGAGCGTGGGGCGAGCTGATGGCGCGGCTCGGCTATACGCGTTTCGTGTCGCAGGGCGGCGACTGCGGCTCGGTGATCTCGCACCGGATGGCGATGCAGCGCGTGCAGGGGCTGGTCGGGATTCACGTGAACATGCCGGCGACGGTGCCGCCGGAGATCGCGACGCTGCTCGCGACCGATGCGCCCGCGCCGGCTTCGCTGTCGCCGAAGGAGAAGGCCGCGTACGAGAAGCTCGCGACGTTCTATCGCGACAACTGCGGCTACTCGGCGATGATGGTCACGCGGCCGCAGACGGTCGGTTATGCGCTGGCGGATTCGCCGTCCGGGCAGGCTGCGTGGATGTACGACAAGATTTCGCAGTGGACTTATAGCGGAGGAGTACCGGAACGCTCGATTCCGCGCGACGAGATCCTCGACGACATTTCGTTGTACTGGCTGACGAACACCGCGACGTCGTCCGCGCAGATCTACTGGGAGGATCACTCGAACAATTTCAACGCGGTGGATATCTCGTTGCCGGCGGCGATCACGGTGTTTCCGGGCGAGATCTATCAGGCGCCGCGCAGTTGGGCCGAGCGCAGTTATCACAACCTGATCTACTTCAACGAAGTCGACAAGGGCGGGCACTTCGCGGCATGGGAGGAGCCGGAATTGTTTGCGCGTGAAGTGCGTGCCGGGTTCCGGCCGTTGCGGCGCGTGTAAGCAGGGGGCGCGACGAATGCGGGCCGGCCTGTTGCGCGGCTCGCGTTCGTTTTCAGGTCACCGCCTGCAACGCCTGCGCAAACCGCTTGTCCGCCAGATACGCGACGTTGAAGCGGCAATACTTCGACGGACGATCGGCCTGCGGCGAGAACACCGCCCCGGGCGCGAGGATCACGCCGCGCTCCAGCAGCGCCTGCGCGAGCAACATCGAATCCGGCCAGCCGGGCAGCGCGGCCCACAGATACAGGTTCTGCTCGCACGGCCGATAGACCTCCGCGCCGAGACGGCCGAGCGCATCGAGCGCGGTGCCGGTCGCGCGCCGCAGCTTCTCCTGCAGATGATTCGTATGCCTGAGAAAATGGCCATCGCTGACGATCGCATCGAGCGTGCGTTCGCAGTATTCCGAGGTGCTGACGTGCGTCAGCATCTTCACGTCGGCGAGATCGCTGGCAAGCGCCGCATTGCACGCGAGAAACCCGACACGCAGCGCGGCCGACACCGATTTCGAAAAACTGCCGATATAAATGGTGCGGCGCAACTGGTCGAGCGTCGCGATGCGCGTGAGCGAGCGCGGCCGCAGGTCGGCCAGCGCATCGTCCTCGACGATGATCAGGTCGTGCGCGTCGGCGAGTTGCAGGATACGGTGCGCCTTGGCCGCACTCGTATCGGTTGCGGTCGGGTTGTGACCGACCGATTGCGTGAAGAACAGCTTCGGCCGGTACGCGGCGATGTGCTCGGCCAGCTTCGTGACGTCGGGCCCGTCGATCTCGCGCGGCACGCCGACGATGTTCGCGCCGCTCAGTTTCAACTTGCCGAACAGCGGGTAGTAGCCGGGATCGTCGACGAGCACGGTGTCGCCGGGGCGCACGAAATAGCGCAGCACGAGGTCCATCGCCTGGTTCGCGCCGTGCGTGAGCACGATCTGCACGGGCGGCGCCTCGATCTCGTAGCCGGCGAGCTTCTGCTGCAGCGACTGGCGCAGCGGCAGGTAGCCGAAGCGGCTGCCGTAGCGGAACAGCGACGCGGCGCTCGTGCGCATGATGCGCTGCTGGTACTGGTTCAGCCGCGTTTCCTCGAGCCACTCGATCGGCGGGAAGCCTTCGCCGAGATTGAGCACGTCGGGCTTCGCGTGCAGTTGCTCGCGCATCAGCCACACGATGTCCATCGCGCGGTCGAGCGAGCTCGGCTCGTCGAGCTCGGGCGCGGCCGCCGCGCGTCGCGTGACGAAGAAGCCCGAGCCGCGGCGCGGCTCGATCAGGCCGTCGGCCGCGAGCATCTCGAACGCGCTGATCACGGTGTTCTTCGAGCAGCCGGCTGCCTCAGCGTATTCCCTGATCGACGGCAGTTTCGCGCCGGCCGGCAACACCCCTTCCTCGATCTGTCTGGCGAGATTGTCCGCCATCGCGCCAGACAGGCTGGCTTTTGCACGCTGTTTCATCGGAATCTTCCGTCGGACCGGCCCACTGTCATGGGTACGGTTGAGTGACTGTCTGCGCCGTTTGTACCTTTTCAATGGGTACAGCGTGACTATTATTCGGCTGTCCGCCGCTCGCCGCAAGCACCGACGGGCGACATCGCCACCCGCAACAGTCAATCCATCATGCCGATCGATTCCGCCTTGCCGAACTTCCGCTCGCTGACGCCCGAGCAACGCCTGTCCCACTTGTCCCGTGCCGTCGGGCTCGACGATGCCGAGCACGCGCTGCTCGCCCGACCGGGCGCGCTGCCGCTCGATACCGCGAACGGGATGATCGAGAACGTGATCGGCACGTTCGAGCTGCCGATGGCGGTGGCCGGCTACTTCCGGATCAACGATCGGGACGTGATCGTGCCGATGGCCGTCGAGGAGCCGTCGATCGTGGCGGCCGCATCGTACATGGCGAAGCTTTCCCGCGCGGCGGGCGGCTTCCGCACGTCGAGCAGCGGCCCGCTGATGCGTGCGCAGGTCCAGGTGGTCGGCGTCGACGATCCGTATGGCGCGCGGCTCGCGATCCTGCGTCATGCGGCCGAACTGATCGCCCTCGCGAACAGTCGCGACAAGGTGCTGGTCGGCCTCGGCGGCGGCTGCCGCGACATCGAGGTTCATGTGTTCCCCGACACGCCGCGCGGCGCGATGATCGTCGCGCACCTGATCGTCGACGTGCGCGACGCGATGGGCGCGAACACGGTCAACACGATGGCCGAAACCGTCGCGACGCGCATCGAGGCGATTACCGGCGGCCAGGTACGGTTGCGGATACTGTCCAACCTCGCCGACCTGCGGTTGGCGCGCGCAGAGGTACGGTACTCGGCCGCGACGCTCGCGACCGACGATTACGCCGGCGAAGCGGTGATCGACCGCGTGATCGACGCATACGTGTTCGCGGCGACCGATCCGTACCGCGCGGCGACCCACAACAAGGGCATCATGAACGGCATCGATCCGGTGGTGGTCGCGACCGGCAACGACTGGCGCGCGGTCGAGGCCGGCGCGCATGCGTACGCGAGCCGCAGCGGCCGCTATACGTCGCTGACGACGTGGGAGAAGGCCGCGAACGGCGACCTCGTCGGCACGATCGAGATGCCGATGCCGGTCGGGCTCGTCGGCGGCGCGACGAAGACGCATCCGCTCGCGCGCCTCGCTTTGAAGATCATGAACGTGACGTCCGCGCAGGCACTCGGCGAAATTGCGGTCGCGGTCGGGCTTGCGCAGAATCTCGGGGCGCTGCGTGCGCTTGCGACCGAAGGGATCCAGCGCGGCCACATGGCGCTGCATGCGCGCAACATCGCCGTCGCGGCCGGCGCGACCGGCGCCGACATCGACCGGATCGCGCAGCGGATGGTCGCGGCGAAGGACGTGCGTACCGATTTCGCCGTCGAGCTGCTCGCGGGCCGCAGCGGCGGCTGACGCGCGGCTGCGCGCCGCGTGATCGATGCGGCGTGCAGTCCGCGCCGCGCCGGCCCGGCCGGCGACATATCAAACCAGGAGGAGACACATGGAACAGACCGGTTCAAGCGCCGTCGCACCCGCGCCGCATCGCACCCGGCCGTTGGCCGGCGCCGATGCGGCGGCCACGACGCTCGTCGAGGTATGGGGCGACACGGTGGCGACGAAGCATCTCGCGTGGTCGGTGCTGCTCGGCATCGCGATCAGCCTCGGCGCGTTCGAGATCGGCCGCATCGCGCTCGCATCGTTCGTGCACGACGCGGCGATCGCCCGCGCTTATGCGATGCTGATCGGCCTCGGCGGGTGCCTGCTGGCTGGCACGATCTGCGCCGTGCTGTTCAAGCCGAAGCGCACGGTGATCGAACATGCGGCGGGCAGCGCCGAGCGCGACGACGCCTTGCGGCAACTCGCCGAAGCTTCGGGCGGGATCGGCGCACCGAGCGACCTGTCGGCCAGCGCGCGCGCCGAGATGGAGGAACTCGGGCTGCTCGACCTGTTCGCGTCGTACGACGCGTCGACCGGGCGCGCACGCGCGGGAGGCCGCTGATGGATGCACTGCTGCAGGCGTTGCCGGCCGCGTTCGCGATGGGGCTGCTCGGCGCGATCGTGTTCTCCGGCATCGGGCTGATCTCCGGCACCGACGAAACGACGACGATCGCGCCGCTCACGTTGCTCGTCGCGCTGCTCGGCGTGCCGCCGGCCGGCGTGTTCACGTTTTTCCTCGCGGGCGCGGTGGCCAAGCACATCACGCATGCGATCCCGACCGCGCTGCTCGGCATTCCCGGCGACACGATGGCGGCGCCGCTGCTGCAACAGGCGACGCTGCTGCGCGCGCTCGGCGTGCCACACATCGCGCTGCGCAAGATGATCTCCGGTGCGATCGTCGCCGCGTTCGTCGCGCTGCCCCTCGCGGTGCTGTTCGCGTCGTTGCTCGCGCCGTTCGGCGCGGCGATCGCGAAGGCCGCGCCGTGGGTGTTCCTCGCGGCGGCCGTCGGCATCGCATACTGCTCGGCGGGGCGTTGGGCGTCGGTGCTGCTGCTGGTGCCGTTCGTGATGCTGGTGGTCGGGCTGCAGGCGCTCACGGGTCATTACGGCGTGAAGCTGAGCGTCAGCTACTTCCTCGGGATCGCGATCGGCCCGCTGGTGGCCGACCTGTTCTCGATCCTGTCGCCGGCCGAGCGGCGGCGCATGCGCCGCGACGGGCCGTCGACGTTCGTGCTCGCGCCCGACGTGAAAAGCTGGCGCGGCTATTTCCCCAATCCGCTGAAGGTACTCGACCGCGAGCAGGTCGCGTGGACGGTCGGCACGGCGGCCGTGTCGAGCGCGACGTTCGTGTTCAGCCCGGTCGCGATGACGGTGCTGATGGGCGAGATCGTCGGCGCGCGCGTGCGTCATGCGTATCAGCGCCTGACGACCGTGATCGCCGCACGTAACGGCGTGACCGAGGCCACCTATATCGCCGAGGCACTGATTCCGCTGATCGCGTTCGGGCTGCCGCTGAGCCCGGTGGCGGCCGGCCCGGCCGCGCCGCTGTTCAATGCGCCGCCTCGCTTCACGGTCGACGTGGCGAGCGGGCAGATCCACAACCTCCATACGCTGATGAGCTGGCCCGAGTTCCTCGGCTACGGGCTGCTGTCGATCGTGCTGGCCGCGCTGATCGCGTATCCGCTCGCGATGCACCACGCGCACCGCGCGGCATCGTTCGTCGCGCGCAAGCTGAGCCACGAAGCGATCATCGCGACCTTCGCGGGGCTGATCGTCGTGATCGGCGTGTGGGAAGGGCAACTGCTCGGGCTCGCCGTGATCGTGACGATCGGCCTGTTCGGCGGGATGCTGTCGCGCCTGTTCGCGTTCAACACCGGCGTGCAGTTCATGGGCTATTACGTCGCGGTGCTCAGCGTGCCCGCGATCGCCAGGCTGTTCTGACTCGCCGGCGCACGGGGCCGCGAGTGCCGCGCGGCCGTGCCGAAGCGTCGTTTTCCCGCGATTTTTGAATCGCTGTGTGTCGTGTTCGCACACGGATACGTTGAGATACAAAGCGTCCGGACGGTTCGGATATAAAACCGGTGAAGCGATTCACACGGCGGCGCGGTGCCATGCGCTGCCGCCGCGAATGGCGAGAACCGATTGCCCGCACGTGCCGCGGGCCCTTTCCTTAGCGATCGACAATGGAGAACGAGTCATGCCTGATACCGTGAACACCCGCCGCCGCCTGATCCTGGGCTCGACGCTGGCGAGCCTGAGCCTGGCCGACCTCGGCTTCAGCGCACTCGCGCAGGCCCAGTCGGCGCCCGATGCATCCGCGGCGAAGCGCCCGGCCGGCGTCGCGTCGCTGGGCACGATCCACCAGATCGACGCGGGCGTGCTCAACGTCGGGTATGCGGATCTCGGCCCGAAGAACGGCCCCGTCGTGTTCCTGCTGCATGGCTGGCCGTACGACATCTACAGCTACGCGGACGTCGCGCCGCTGCTCGTCGCGGCCGGCTATCGCGTGATCGTGCCGTATCTGCGCGGCTACGGCTCGACGACGTTCCGCTCGGCCGATACGGTACGCAACGGCCAGCAGGCGGTGACGGCCGTCGACATCGTCGCGCTGATGGACGCGCTGAAGATCGACCGCGCGGTGTTCGGCGGCTACGACTGGGGCGCGCGCACGGCCGACGTCATCGCGGCGCTGTGGCCGCAGCGCGTGAAGGCGCTGGTGTCGGTGAGCGGCTACCTGATCGGCAGTCAGGCGGCGAACGCCAAGCCGTTGCCGCCGCAGGCCGAATTCCAGTGGTGGTATCAGTTCTATTTCACGACGGAGCGCGGCGAACTCGGCTACGCGCAGAACCGCGAGGCGTTCAACAAGCTGATCTGGCAACTCGCGTCGCCGAAGTGGCAGTTCTCCGACGAAACCTATGCGCGCTCGGCCGCATCGTTCCGGAATCCGGATCATGTGGCCGTCGTGATCCACAACTATCGCTGGCGTCTCGGGCTCGCGAAGGGCGAAGCGCAATACGACGACATCGAGCGGCGTCTCGCGGCGGGGCCTGCGATCGCCGTGCCGACGATCACGATGGAAGGCGACGCGAACGGCGCGCCGCATCCGGAGCCGGCCGCGTACGCGAAGAAGTTCACCGGCAAGTATCAGCACCGGACCATCACCGGCGGCATCGGCCACAACCTGCCGCAGGAAGCGCCGCAGGCTTTCGCCGATGCGGTCCTGCAAGTGGAGCATCTGTGATGCGGGCCCGTGTAGGGCTGGGGCCGCACGGTGTGCGTCGTGCGCTCGTCGCGGGTGTGCTGCTGGCCGGCGCGTGGTCGGCGAGCGGGCCGGCCGCGTTCGCGGAACAGCCGAAACCGGCCGCGGCCGCGTCGCCGATCTACGGCGTGACGATTCCGCCCGGCTACCGGAAGTGGGAGATGGTCGCGCCGGCCGAAGAGGCCGCCCCGCTCGACGAGCTGCGCGTGGTGCTCGGCAACCCGGTCGCGATCCGCGCGCTCGAACAGGCGACGCTGCCGTTTCCGGACGGCACGATCCTCGTGAAGCTCGCATACAAGCGCAAGCAGTCCGACGAGTTCGCGCCCGCGACGGTGCCCGGCCAGGCGACGACCGTGCAGGTGATGGTGAAGGATTCACGCCGTTACGCAGCGACGGGCGGCTGGGGATTCGGGCGCTTCGTCAACGGCGTGCCGGCCGACATCGGCCAGCATCAGACGTGCTTTGCGTGCCATCAGGCGCGGGTAAAGAACCACGACTACGTGTTCACGCGGCTCGCGCCATGACGTGACACGGCGGTGTGAAGGCGAAGGAAAGGCGTGCCCCGCGAGGCACGCCTTTTTTCGTGGTGCGTAGCGCGAGGCGAAACGAATCCCCTCGGCAAACGGGTTTGTATCGCTCTGTATCTGCAGCCGCTTCTGAAAAACTGGCATGCAGAAAGCCCGGTTTCGGAAACATGCCGGATACGTGCGCGGGTTCTACTGTCGACATGCAGCAAACGTTCGGTGCCAGACGTTCGCACCGGATGCCTAAGTGATCGACCACCCAACTTCGTTCAAGGAGAAATCTCATGAAAGCCGCTCGAATCCTCGCCGTTGCCGTTCTCGCCGTCGCCCCCGCACTGTCGTTCGCCGATACCGGCCACGGCCTCACGCGTGCCGAAGTGCGCGCCGACCTCGTCCGTCTCGAGAAGGCCGGCTACAACCCGGCCGGCAGCGAAGCGCATTACCCGGACGACATCGCCGCCGCAGAGCATGCCGTCGCGGCTGCCGAGCAGGTCGCGCGTTCCGACCAGAACGGCCCGTCGAAGTCGCAAGACGACAACGTGGCCGATGCGTCGACGCCGGCCGGCCATCGCGATGCCGCGCCGTCGCGTGCCGCACGCAACGCCGCCGACGACCTGTACGCGCATTCGTGATCTCGCGTCGCGCCTGCCGCATGCAGGCGCGGCCGCTCAGACAGTACTTCACTTCAACGACACGATTAAGAAAGGAGCATGACGATGGCCGGTTTGATGAAACGCGCTCTGGTATCCGCCGCGATGATCGGCGGACTGTTCGGTGCGGTCGCGGCGCAGGCCGCGCCGAAGGAAGACCTGAAGGGCACCAACGTCGTGCTCGTGCATGGCGCGTTCGCCGACGGGTCGAGCTGGAACCGCGTGATTCCGCTGCTCGAGGCGCGCGGCCTGCACGTGGTGTCGGTGCAGAATCCGCTGAGCTCGCTCGCCGACGATGCGGCCGCGACGAAGCGCACGATCGATGAACAGAAGGGACCGGTCGTGCTGGTCGGCCATTCGTGGGCCGGCGTCGTGATCAGCGATGCGGGCAACGACGACAAGGTGAAGTCGCTCGTATACGTCGCGGCGTTCGCGCCCGACAACGGCCAGTCGATCGCGGACGTCACGCAGGGGCTGCCGGCGCCGTCATGGGCCGGCGAGCTGCGCCAGGACGCGGGCGGTTTCGCGCGGCTGTCGGACAAGGCGATCGCGCAGGATTTCGCGCCGGATCTGCCGCCCACGCAGCAGCGCCTCGTTGCCGCGACCCAGGGGCCGTGGTATGGCGGGTGCATCTCGGAGAAGGTCACGCAGGCGGCGTGGCATGCGAAGCCGTCGACGTTCGTGGTCGCGACGCAGGACCGGATGATCGACCCGAAGCTGCAGGAGGCAATGGCGAAGCGGATCGGCGCGACGGTCACGCGCGTGAATGCCAGCCACGTCGCGATGCTGAGCCAGCCGAAGGCCGTGGCCGACGCGATCATTGCCGCCGCCGAGCGCGCGAAGCAGGATACGCAGTGAGCGAATGCGGCGCCGCGCTGTCGTGAGGCGGCGCGGCGCCGCGTGATCGTGATGTCTTTTCACCAGGAGAAGTCATGACCGAACTCTGGCAACTGTCGGCAACCGAGCTCGCGAAACGCGTGCGGCAGCGCGACGTATCGGCGCGCGAAGTGGCGGACGCGGTGCTCGATCGTCTCGATGCCGTGAATCCGGCGATCAACGCGGTGGTCGAACATCGTCCCGACGACGTGCGGCGGCAGGCCGACGAAGTCGATCGTGCGATCGCGCGCGGCGAGGATCCGGGGCCGCTCGCGGGCGTCCCCGTCACCGTGAAGATCAACGTCGATCAGGCTGGCTTTGCGACGACCAACGGCACCCGCCTGCAGCGCGACCTGATCGCGCGTGCCGACAGCCCGGTGGTCGCGAACATCCGGAAGGCTGGCGGGGTGTTGCTCGGCCGAACCAATTCCCCGACGTTCGCACTGCGCTGGTTCACGTCGAATCGCGTGCATGGTCACACGCGCAATCCGCGCAATCCGTCGCTGACGCCGGGCGGATCGAGCGGCGGCGCGGCGGCGGCGGTGGCTGCCGGAATCGGCCCGCTCGCGGTCGGCACCGACATCGGCGGCTCGGTGCGCTACCCGGCCTATGCGTGCGGCGTGCACGGGATACGGCCGTCGCTCGGCCGCGTGCCGGCGTTCAATGCGTCGTCGCCGGAGCGGGCGATCGGCGCGCAACTGATGTCGGCGGCCGGGCCGATCGCGCGCACGATCGACGATCTCTCGCTCGCGCTGCGGGCGTTCTCCGCGCCGGACCCGCGCGATCCGTGGCACGTCGCGGTGCCGTTCGACGGGCCCGAGGTGGCGAAGCGCGCGGCGCTGTGCGTGCGGCCGCGCGGCCTGGCGGTCGTGCCCGAAGTCGAGGCCGCGTTGCGCGATGCCGCGCGCCGGCTCGTCGATGCCGGCTGGATCGTCGACGAGATCGACGATACGCCGCCGATGCGCGAGGCTGCGCTGCTGCAGGAGCAGCTTTGGCTCGGCGACGGGTTCGACGCGCTGGCGAATGCCGCGGAGCAAGACGGCGATCCGGGTGCGGCCGCGGTGATCGCCGCCGTGCGTGGCAAGGTGCGCGATCTGCCGGCGGATGTGATCAGCCGGGCGCTGGTCCGGCGCACGACGTTGACGCGGCAATGGCGGCTGTTTCTAGATGAATATCCGGTGCTGTTGCTGCCCGTTTCATCGGAACTTCCGTTTCCCGACGATCTCGATCGGCAAGGGCCGGAAGGGTTCGATCGCGTGTGGGAAGCGCAGCTCACGTTGCGCGCGCTGCCTGCGATGGGGCTGCCGGGGCTGGCCGTCACGACTGCGCTCGTGAACGGCGTGCCGGTGGGCGTGCAAGTGGTCGCCACGCATCATCGCGAGGATCTGTGTCTGCTTGCCGGACGCGATATCGAGGCGCGTGGGGTGCCGGTTGTGCCCGTCGACCCGGTGGTATGACATCCTGAAGAACCCATGCATCGGCGAGGCTCGGTGGCTTCGCCGGCGCATTTCGGATTCCATGACGATGCGCCGAATGCCGCGCTGATCGTTCTTTCCCTTCCTTTCAAACCCCTTCGATGTACGCCATCGAACGGTCATCGTCTTCCATTCTCAACCCGCCATCAACCGCGCACCGATAGCGCGCGTCTGCTATTGCATTCCCCGCGGCGCTGATTAGGAAATGAATTTTTATTGGTTCTGCTTCCCCGGCCGCACTCGCATAGTGGCGTTGACGGCTATAGACAGCACGCAAGCTGCAACAGCCGCATTCCCGGTGTCTTTGTTCATACGAATCTGAGAATACAAGGAAGTGTCATGACGGTTGAACTGCAAGAACGAACCGCTGCGCAACAGGCGCTCGAAGACGCGCGCGCGGCGGCCCTGGCGGCCGGCAAGCCCTACGCGGGCGGCGTTGCGCCGGAAACCGCGTGGGCGTTGTTTTCGGCGGGCGACGCCGTGCTGGTGGACGTGCGCACGACCGAGGAACGGAAATTCGTCGGCTACGTGCCGGAGTCGCTGCACGTGCCGTGGGCGACCGGTACGAGCCTGACGCGCAACCCGCGCTTCGTGCGCGAACTGGAAGCGAAGACCGGCAAGGACGCGGTCGTGCTGCTGTTGTGTCGCAGCGGCAACCGTTCGGCGCAGGCGGCCGAGGCCGCGGCGAAGGGCGGCTTCACGCAGGTTTTCAATGTGCTCGAAGGCTTCGAGGGCGACCTCGACGAGCGGCAGCATCGCGGCGGCCAGAACGGCTGGCGTTTCCGCGGCCTGCCTTGGGCGCAGGATTGATTCACGGCGGTTACGGGGAGAAAGCAGCATGGCCGCATTCGATATCGACGACATCGTTCAATCGCTGCAGACGGTGCGTCGCGCATGGCGCGAAAAGCAGCGGCGTTCGCTCGAACCCGGCGGGCGCGATTTGCCGGCGCGCGAAGCGCTCGCGCAGATCGTCGGCGCACTGAAAGGCGTGCTGTTCCCGATGCGGCTCGGGCCGCCCGACCTGCGGCAGGAGAGCGAGAACTTCCACGTGGCCCACGCGCTCGACGCGGCGCTGAATGCGTTGCTCACGCAGGTGACGCTCGAATTGCGCTACGCGGCGCGTCACCGCAATGCCGACGGGCCGGCAGACAACCTCGACGAAGTCGCGTCGAAGGCCGTGCAGGCATTCGCCGCGCGCTTGCCGGAGATTCGCCGGCTGCTCGACAGCGACGTGCTGGCAGCGTTCCACGGCGATCCGGCGGCCGGCAGCGTCGACGAGGTGCTGCTGTGCTATCCGGGCATCCTCGCGATGATCCATCACCGGCTCGCGCACGAACTGTACGGGCTCGGCCTGCCGCTGCTCGCGCGGATCATCGCCGAGCAGGCACATGCGGAAACGGGCATCGACATTCATCCGGGCGCGCGCATCGGCGCGGGCTTCTTCATCGACCACGGCACGGGCGTCGTGATTGGCGAGACGGCGATCATCGGCGAGCGCGTGCGCGTGTACCAGGCCGTCACGCTCGGCGCGAAGCGCTTTCCGCGCGATGCGGCCGGCCATCTGGAGAAAGGGCTCGCACGCCATCCGATCGTCGAGGACGACGTGGTGATCTATGCGGGCGCAACGATCCTCGGCCGCGTGACGATCGGGCGCGGCGCGGTGATCGGCGGCAACGTGTGGCTCACGCAGGACGTGCCGGCCGGCGAAAACGTCACGCAGGCCGTGCTGCGCAGCGAAGCGAACGCCGCGCCGCGCACGGCGGCGCGCGTCGCCTAGGAGGCGCGATGAGCGACCTCATCCATCACTTCGGCGCCACCGTGCGCAAGCTGCGCGAAGCGCGCACGTGGTCGCAGGAGCAACTGGCCGAGCATGCGGGGCTGAACCGCTCGTACGTCGGCGAGATCGAGCGCGGCGAGGCGATCGCGTCGATCGTCACGGCCGACAAGATCGCGCGCGCGTTCGACGTGTCGATCTCGACGCTGCTGCCGGGCGCGTACGTCACCTGAGGCCGCTCGCACCGTTTCCCCTTTCGGGTGCACGACCTGACGGCTATAGCATGTTGAGCCGGCAGGGGCGTGCTTCCGATAATCACCCAGCGTCATAAGCAATCCCGTTTTTCATCTTAAGAACCCGGAGCCACACATGTCGACCGTTGCAAGCGGCACGGCTGCGCTGAGCGATCACGCCGCCCGCCAACTAGCGAACGCTACCAAGACCGTCCCCCAGCTTTCCACGATCACGCCGCGATGGCTGACCCATCTGCTGCAATGGGTGCCGGTCGAGGCCGGCATCTATCGCCTGAACCAGGTGAAGAACCCGGAAGCCGTGCGTGCCGCGTGCACGCAGCTCGAGGACGAAAGCGTGCTGCCGCAGACGTTCGTGCCGTACGAGGAACAGCCGCGCGAGTACTTCCTGAACGCGGTGAGCACGGTGCTCGACGTGCATACGCGGATCTCCGATCTTTACAGCAGTCCTCATGACCAGATCAAGGAACAGCTGCGCCTGACGATCGAGACGATCAAGGAGCTGCAGGAAAGCCAGCTGATCAACAACCCCGACTACGGGCTGCTCGCGAACGTGACCGACGAACAGCGGATCTTCCCGCTGACGGGCGCGCCGACGCCGGACGATCTCGACGAGCTGCTGACGAAGGTGTGGAAGGAGCCGGCATTCTTCCTCACGCACCCGCTCGCGATCGCCGCGTTCGGCCGCGAATGCACGCGGCGTGGCGTGCCGCCGCCGACGGTCAGCCTGTTCGGCTCGCAATTCCTGACGTGGCGCGGCATTCCGCTGATTCCGTCGGACAAGGTGCCGGTCGCGGACGGCAAGACCAAGATCCTGCTGCTGCGCGTCGGCGACAAGCGTCAGGGCGTCGTCGGCCTGTATCAGCCGGGCGTCGCGGGCGAGCAGGGGCCGGGCCTGTCGGTGCGCTTCATGGGGATCAACAACCAGGCGATCGCGTCGTACCTGATCTCGTTGTATTGCTCGCTCGCGGTCCATTCGCCGGATGCGCTGGCTGTCCTCGATGACGTCGAAATCGCCAAGTTCCATGACTATCCCGACACCTACCGTTAATCCCGGCCTGGCCGGCGGCGACGCGCACGCGTTGCCGCATGCGCCGCTGCCGGCCGGCTTGCCCGACCCGGCGACGCTCGCGCGGCTCGCGTCCGAGTTCTTCGCGACGCCGCCCGGGCAGGCCACCGCGCCCGGATTGTCGGCGGGCAGCGGCGCGGTCGGCGGCGTGCCGTCGGCCTTGCCCGCGACGGCGCCGATTCTCGCGTCGGTGAGCAACCCGGTGCCGGGCGGTTCGCCGCTCGCGGGCCCGGGCGGGGCGGGCACCGGCATACCGGGGCTCGCGCTGCCGCAAGGCAAGGTACCCGGTGCGAACCTCGCGCCGTCCGCGCCGACGCACGTGCTGTCGCTCGGCAACCGTGCACCCGCGCTCGCGCCGCATGCGGCCGCGCAGAACGGGCTGCCCGACAACGTCGTATCGATCGCGCCCGCGCTCGAGCCGCGCGTCGGCGGCGCGGCGCTCGGCGTGCCGCAGGTGAATGCGCCGGCACCGGAAGGCGCGGCGAAGGCGTCGCCGTACTACTTCACCGACGGTTCGCTGCAGGGCTGGCAGGGGACGCCGCAGGACATCGTCGTGCCGTCGAACGGCCTCGCGTCGCCGGAAGCGTTCGGGTTGCCGGGCGACGACGCGCTGCGCGCGCTGCTCGCCGTGCAGCGCGACGTGCCGGTGTCGCATGCATCGGGCGCATCGGGCGCGGATGTGCCGCGTTATTTCATCGACGATGCGCACGCAGCCGAGCCGCAAGGCCAGCTGTATCGTGGCGCTCATCCGCCGTTCGACGTGAACGCGATCCGCCGCGATTTCCCGATCCTGCACGAGCGCGTGAACGGCAAGCAGCTCGTCTGGTTCGACAACGCGGCGACGACGCACAAGCCGCAGGCCGTGATCGACCGCCTCGCGTACTTCTACGCACACGAGAACTCGAACATCCACCGCGCGGCGCACGCACTGGCCGGCCGCGCGACGGATGCGTACGAGCATGCACGGGAAACGGTGCAGCGCTTCATCGGCGCATCGTCGCCCGACGAGATCGTGTTCGTGCGCGGCACGACCGAGGCGATCAACCTGATCGCGAAGACGTGGGGCGTGCAGAACGTCGGCGAGGGCGACGAGATCGTCGTGTCGCATCTCGAGCATCACGCGAACATCGTGCCGTGGCAGCAGCTTGCCGCGCTCAAGGGCGCGAAACTGCGCGTGATTCCGGTCGACGATTCTGGGCAGGTACTGCTCGACGAATACCGGAAGCTGCTCAACGATCGCACGAAGATCGTGTCGGTCACGCAGGTGTCGAACGCGCTCGGCACGGTCGTGCCGGTGAAGGAGATCGTCGAGCTTGCGCATCGCGCGGGCGCGAAGGCGCTGGTCGACGGTGCGCAGTCGATCTCGCACATGCGTGTCGACGTGCAGGCGCTCGATGCGGATTTCTTCGTGTTCTCCGGGCACAAGATCTACGGGCCGACCGGGATCGGCGTGGTGTACGGCAAGCGCGCGATCCTCGACGACATGCCGCCGTGGCAGGGTGGCGGCAACATGATCGCGGACGTGACGTTCGAGCGCACGGTGTTCCAGCCGCCGCCGAACCGTTTCGAAGCCGGCACCGGCAACATCGCGGATGCGGTGGGGCTCGGCGCGGCGCTCGACTACGTGAACCGTGTCGGCATCGAGAACATCGCGCGCTACGAGCACGATCTGCTCGCGTATGCGACGAGCGTGCTCGCGCCGGTGCCGGGCGTGCGGCTCGTCGGTACCGCGCGCGACAAGGCGAGCGTGCTGTCGTTCGTGCTGAAGGGCTATGAAACCGAGGAAGTCGGGCAGGCGCTGAACGAAGAGGGCATTGCGGTGCGCTCGGGGCATCACTGTGCGCAGCCGATCTTGCGGCGCTTCGGGCTCGAAGCCACGGTGCGGCCGTCGCTCGCGTTCTACAACACGTGCGACGAAGTCGATGCGCTGGTGAGTGTCGTCAGGAGGCTGGCGGCGCGGCGTTGACGTTGTCGTTGCGCTGATGTTGACGTTGCCCGCTTGCGGCGGCCTTCGCGGGCCGCCGCAAGCGTTTTTATGCTACCCGGTCAGAAGCGCACGACCGGCTTCTGCTCGACACTGAACCCGTCACGCAGCACGCACGCCGAATCGGCGAAGTAGCGGCGGATCTCCGACAGCAGATCGGTGTTGCCGCGTCGGCAGAACACGACCCCCGATCCCTCCTCCGTCAACAGCTCGTCGATCAGCGATTCGGGTTGCCCGATATCGGCGAGATGGACATTCTGCACGCCGTGTGCGAGCGCATCGAGCGCGTCCCGTACGCACGGCGCCGCGTCGGCGGCCGGATGCTCGGCGAGCCATTGCTCCAGCTCCGTGATGCCGTACAGCCCGACGAGCTCGCCAAGTTCGTGCAGCAACCCTTTGTCGACCATCATCACCAACGAGACGGCGCACGTGCGTTGCGCGAGCAGGCTGCCGAGCCGTTCAGGGCGCAGCAGGCAGTCGCGACCCGCGTCGTCTGGTGCGACCGGCATCACGACGGGCACCAGTCCGTTGTCGAGCAACGCGTTCAACGCGGTGACGTCGAACCGCGCGACCGTGCTCGTGTTCGCGCTGTCGGGTACGGCGCTGGCGACGAGCAGGCCGCCGTCGTGACCGTCGATGCCGATTGCCCGCGCGCCGTGGCTGCCGATCAGGCGCGCGAGTTCATGGTTGATGCCGGTCATGGCGGCGTGCACGGTGTGGATCGATTGCGTACCGGACGTGGACGGCGCGCTCTGGACGACGATCGGACGGATGCCGGTGAGCGCGAGCAGCGCGACATCCTGCGCGAAGGCCGAGCGCGTGTGGACGTCGCTGGCGGCACCACCGTCGACGATGACGACGGTCTGTCCGTGCAGCGCCTGCATGAACGGCAGTGAGCGGGCCAAGCCGGCCACGCGTCGAGTGGGAGTGTCAGGGTCTGGGAACATTGGCGTTCGAAAGGATGAAGGGGATACCTGTCGTTGCGCGACGCTCGATCAAACAGTGCGTTGCATGAGTCGGCGAATCTCGTCGGGCGTTTGTGCGTCGCGTGACGCTTGCCGGATCGCGCGTTCGCCGAACCATCGCGCGGCGTCGGCGAGCAGTTCGAGGTGTGCACGGTCGTCCGCGTGCGGCAGCACCAGCACGACGAATTCGCGCACGGGCTTGCGGTCGGGCGCGTTGAACGTGAACGGGTATCGCGCGCGGACGAACAGCGCGACGGCCGAACCGATCCCGTCGACGCGCGCATGCGGAATCGCGACGCCCTGGCCGAGGCCGGTCGAGCCGAGTTGTTCGCGCTTGATCAGTTCGGCCCGGATCCGTTCCGCGGATACGCCGCTGTCGCGTGCGACATGGTGAGCGACGAGGTCGAACAACTGGATTGCACTTTCCACCGGTACGTCGAGCAGGATATTGTCCGGCGGACAGGCGTCGGCGAGCGCGGTCGCGAACGGCGTGCCACCGCGTTGCTGAGGGCGGTCGGATTGGCCGCCGACGGCGGCCTGATGCGTTTGCATGCGGATCTCTCCGTGTCGGAATGACAGGGGAATCCTAGACAAACCCGCGTAAAGACGGTGTCAGATACGCGGGGGCCGGGCATTAAAATATCGTATCGAGCGCCGATGCCGCCGCGCGCGATACGGACACCTCAGGTTCCCGACAGCACGAACGGCAGCGTCGTCAGCAGAAACACTGAAATGCCGACGACCGGCGCGCCCGATGCGATTGCCGCGAACGCCACGATGGCACTTGCCAGCACGAGCGTTCTCGACACCCGGCGGTGTCGGCCGTGCGCCGTCGTCCGGTCCTCGCGCAGAGCAGGGGTTCGCGCGCCGATCACGTGTTTCCAGAACGTCAAGCCCAGCATCATTCCTTTGCTCCTGTATGAAAGACGATCGAGACGGGGCGCGCGCGGCTTCGGAAGCGAGAATCCCCATGAATAAAATCAGTGATGCAAAATAAATGGATCGGATCGGCAGACCGATGACGTGCCGTTACGCGGAACGTGTCGCACGCATTGCGATGTGCGATGCGGGACGACCGCATCGACGTCGTGTTCAAGCATGCACGGGAAGGGCCACGGCGCGCACCGTCCGCCTGTCGGCGGGACGGTGGCTCGGGAAGGAGACGCAGGCGTCCGGCCTGTCAGGCGGAGAAGCAACCCGGAGGACGAGGACTTCGGATGCGCATGGCGCGTGCTCGGTAGTGGATGGCGAATCCATTCTAGCGAACGGATGCGCGGGCGCAAGTAAAAAGGTCGTAAAGGTGGGTGAATCGCCGGTTACGCACGCGCCGGAGACGGGGTGCGTCGGGCCGGTATGGCCGGTGAGCGTTCGAGACGGACGAGTACGCCGCGAATCAACGTCCGGCCAGCATCCGCCCACCCACTGCCATCAGCAACAGTCCGGCGGCCGTATCGAGCGCGGCCTTGCGCCGGACCAGCAACCGGCGCACCGACGGACGCGACGCGAGCAGCGCCATCGTGCAATACCACGCAGCCGGGGTCGCGACCGACAGCACGACGACCGACAGATCGACCCACGCCGGCGCATGGGCCGGCGCCCTCAGCGCGAAGATACTGCCGTAGAATGCGACGGACTTCGGGTTCGTCATGCTGGCGACGTAGCCTTTTCTCGCCGCGCGCCAGTCGGACGTCGCGGCCGGTGCGGCAATCGGTCCGCCGGCAATCGTATTGCGTCGCGCCAAAGTACACAACGCGTGACGACTTTCGTCGCCACGCGTTGCAGGGTCCTGCGCGGCCGCACGCACGCCGGCGAACCGGCGCGCACGCTGCTGCGTCGTCAGAAATCGAACCCCGGCCCGCCCGCACCCGGGCCGCCCGGTGCGGCGGCCGGCGCCGCATCCTTCGGCGCTTCGTACACGGTCGCATCGGTCGTCAGCAGCAGCCCGGCCACCGACGCCGCGTTTTGCAGCGCGGTGCGCGTGACCTTGGTCGGATCGAGCACGCCCGATTCGACGAGATCGCCGTACTCGCCCGTCTGCGCGTTGTAGCCGAAATTGCCCGTGCCTTCCGCGACCTTCGCGACGACGACGCTCGCTTCCTCGCCCGCATTCGTGACGATCTGGCGCAGCGGTTCCTCGAGCGCGCGCAGCACGATCTTGATGCCCGCGTCCTGATCGGCGTTCGCGCCCTTCAGTTCGCGGATCGCCTGCCGCACGCGGATCAGCGCGACGCCGCCGCCCGGCACGATGCCTTCCTCGACGGCCGCGCGCGTGGCGTGCAGCGCGTCGTCGACGCGATCCTTCTTCTCCTTCACCTCGATTTCGGTCGCGCCGCCGACCTTGATCACCGCCACGCCGCCCGCGAGCTTCGCGACGCGTTCCTGCAGCTTCTCGCGATCGTAGTCGGAGGTGGCCTCTTCGATCTGCACGCGGATCTGCTTCACGCGCGCTTCGATGTTCTTCGCATCGCCCGCGCCGTCGATCACCGTGGTGTTTTCCTTGCCGACCTCGATGCGCTTCGCCTGGCCCAGTTCGGCCAGCGTCGCCTTCTCGAGCGTCAGGCCCGTTTCCTCGGCGATCACCTGGCCGCCGGTGAGGATCGCGATGTCCTCGAGCAGCGCCTTGCGGCGATCGCCGAAGCCCGGCGCCTTGACCGCGACCGTCTTCAGGATGCCGCGGATGTTGTTCACGACGAGCGTCGCGAGCGCTTCGCCTTCGACGTCTTCCGCGATGATCAGCAGTGGCCGGCCCGACTTGGCGACCTGTTCGAGCACCGGCAGCAAGTCGCGGATGTTCGAGATCTTCTTGTCGTGCAGCAGGATGTACGGGCTTTCGATCTCGGCGATCTGCTTGTCCGGATTGTTGATGAAATACGGCGACAGGTAGCCGCGATCGAATTGCAGCCCTTCGACGACGTCGAGCTCGTCGGCGAGCGACTTGCCGTCCTCGACCGTGATCACGCCTTCCTTGCCGACGCGGTCGATCGCTTCCGCGATGCGCTGGCCGATCGACTCCTCGCCGTTCGCGGAGATCGTCGCGACCTGCGCGATTTCCTTGCTCGTGGTGGTCGGCTTGCTGATCTTCTTCAATTCCTCGACGGCCGACGTGACGGCCTTGTCGATGCCGCGCTTCAGGTCGAGCGGATTGAGCCCGGCCGCCACGTATTTCTGGCCTTCACGGACGATCGCCTGCGCGAGCACGGTGGCCGTGGTCGTGCCGTCGCCGGCCGCGTCGCTGGTGCGCGACGCGACTTCCTTCACGAGTTGCGCGCCGATGTTCTGCAGCTTGTCCGCGAGTTCGATTTCCTTCGCGACCGACACGCCGTCCTTCGTGACGACGGGCGCGCCGAAGCTGCGTTCGAGCACGACGTTGCGGCCTTTCGGGCCGAGCGTGACCTTCACCGCGTTCGCGAGGATGTTCACGCCTTCGGTCAGCTTCGACCGTGCGATGTCGCTGAAAAGAATTTCCTTGGCTGCCATGATTGCGCTCCGTTATTGATTGACGACCGCGACGATGTCTTCTTCGCGCAGCACGAGAAACTCGTTGCCGTCCACCTTGACGGCTTGCCCCGCGTACTTGCCGAACAGCACGCGTTCACCGACCTGCAGATCGGGTACGATGCGCTGGCCGTCCGTGTCCTTGCGGCCGGGGCCGACGGCGATAACTTCGCCCTGGTCGGGCTTTTCGGCGGCGCTGTCGGGGATCACGATGCCCGACGCGGTGGTGGTTTCCTGATCGAGTCGCTTCACGATCACGCGATCGTGCAAGGGGCGTAGGCTCATTTTTTCGTCCTGTCCTGTTCTGTCGAAATTGGCTGGCACTCTTTAACAGAGAGTGCTGACGAGTATAAAAATGCGCGGCGGCGCGATCCAATAACGGATTCCGAAAAGCATTTGCGCGGATACGCTTTGGACGGGAGGGCGGGGAAGGGAGGATGCGAGGGATGGCGAATGAAGGCGACTTGCGCCGCCTTCGTTCGTTACTGCGCGACGCGAATCACCACCTTGCCGAAGTGCTGCCCCGATTGCAGGTGCGCATACGCTTGCGGCGCTTCGTCGAAGCCGAACACACGATCGACCACCGGCTTGATCCGTTTCGCGTCGACGAGGCGCGCGACGTCGTCGAGCATCGCGCGGCTGCCGACCATGAAGCCGTGCAGTTGCTTGACGCCGCCGATCAGCGGCAGCAGATCGAGTACCGGCCCGCCGAAGCTGCTGAGGCCCCGATGATCGACACGATGCCGCCGAGCTTCGTCGCGGCGATCGAGCGCGGCAGCGTATCGCGGCCGCCGACTTCGACGACGAGATCCGCGCCCGCGCCGCCGGTGAGCCGCAATACTTCATGTTGCCATTCGGGCGTCGTCCGATAGTTGACCGTTGCGTCCGCACCGAGTGCGCGGGCGCGTTCGAGCTTCACATCGCTCGACGACGTGACGATCGTGCGCAACCCCGTGGCCTGCGCGAGCTGCAGCGCGATGATCGATACGCCGCCCGTGCCGAGCAGCACGACGGTCGCGCCCGGCTTCAATCCGCCGCCGACGAACAGCGCGTTCCACGCGGTGATGCCCGCGCACGACAGCGTCGCCGCTTCGTCGTAGTCGAGATGCGGGGGAATCGCGACCAGCGCGGTTTCGTCGGCGACGAAGCGTTCGGCCAGCACGCCATCGAATTGCGCGCCGGGCGAACCCGACACTTTGTGCGGCGTCGGCGGCCCGTCGATCCAGCGCGGGAAGTAGGTGTTGATCACGCGGTCGCCCGGCTTGAAGCGCGTGACGTCGCGGCCGGTCTCGACCACTTCGCCGGCGCCGTCGGCGACCGGGATCAGCGCTTCCTTGCCGATACCCAGATAGTCGCCGCGCGCGAACATCAGGTCGCGATAGTTCAGCGCGGCCGAGTGGATCTTCACGACGACGTCGGTCGGCCCGACCGCGCGCGGCGTCGCGTCGATGCGCCGGAGCCCGGCAAGGCCGTCGCCCGGTTTGAGATGCCATGCATGCATGTCGACTCCTTTTCGAGATAGTCCGGACTATCATAGTGTTGCGCAGGCGGACGCATTGGCGAGAATTCGGCCAACGATTGTCGCCAGCATGGACACAACCCTGTCATCGCACCGGAGCGGAGCGGCATGGATGAACGGCTGAGAGGCGTCGCCGAATTCGTCGACGTGGTGGAATCGGGCAGCTTCGCGGCGGCGGCGCTGCGCCTCGGCATGACGCGCTCGGCCGTCGCGAAGATCGTCGCGCGGCTCGAATTGCGTCTCGGCGCGCGGCTCCTGCAGCGCACGACGCGCCAGCTCGGCCTGACCGACGAAGGGCTCGTCTATTACGAGCAGTGCCGGCGGCTGCTGGCCGAACTCGGCGAGACGGAAGCCGCGCTCGACGCGGGCCGCCGCGAGCCGGCCGGGCGCGTGCGCGTCAGCGTGCCCGTGCTGTTCGGGCGGCAGTGCGTGGCGCCCGTCGTGCGGCGTCTCGTCGAGCGTCATCCGCGGCTCGAAATCGACATGTCGTTCAGCGATCGCGTGGCCGACCTCGTCAACGACGGTTTCGATCTGGCCGTGCGCATCGGCGAGCTGGCCGATACGAGCGCGCTGGTCGGCCGCAAGCTCGGCGTGCAGCGCATGGGCATCTGCGCATCGCCCGCGTATCTCGTGCGTCACGGCCGGCCGGCGGGGCTCGACGAACTGGCGTCACACGTCGGCATCGCGTATTCGCGCGGCGGACAGCCGACACCATGGCGAGTCATCGGCGCGGACGGCGCGGTGCACGACCATCGCGCGACCGGCCGCCTGCGGTTCGACGACCTGCAGGCGATCGCCGATGCGGCCGCCGCCGGCGCGGGCCTCGCGTGGCTGCCGTGCTGGCTGATGGCGCCGTACTTGCGCGACGGCCGTCTCGCGCTCGTGATGGACAGCAACAGCGTGTCGGGCGCCGAGGTGTTCGCGGTGCGGCCGGCGGCGCGCCACGTGCCGTCGAAGGTGCGGGCCGTCGTCGATGCGCTGGTCGACGAGATTCCGCACATGCTGGCGTCCGACGACGCAAACGGGGCGCGCGCATGACGACGGCGCGACAACCCGGCTGGCCGCGCATCGCGCCCGCTCGCGTCTCATATATCGAGAACACATCCCGGTAATTGACGCGAATTTCACGGGGCTCCTAGACTGGCTTGCATGACGCCGCGCCTCACGCGAGACGATCCAGGAGACATGCCGATGACCGCCACCGCCCCGCAGTTGCACGCCGCGACGATGCGACGCCTGAACCTGCGCCTGATTCCGTTCCTGATGCTGCTGTACCTCGTCGCGTATATCGACCGCTCGAACATCTCGGTCGCGGCGTTGCAGATGAATGCCGACCTCGGTCTCAGCGCCGAAATGTACGGGCTCGGCGCGGGGTTGTTCTACGTGACCTACATCCTGTTCGAGGTGCCGAGCAACCTGTTCCTCGCGCGGGTCGGCGCACGCCGCTGGATCGCGCGGATCATGATCACGTGGGGCATCGTCGCGGCCGCGATGAGCGCGGTGCAGACACCGGGGCAGCTCTACGCGATGCGCCTGCTGCTCGGCGCGGCCGAAGCCGGCTTCACGCCGGGCATCATCTACTACCTGTCCGCGTGGTATCCGCAGAGCGACCGGGCACGTGCGATGTCGTTCTTCTATATCGGCGCGACGCTCGCGTCGGTGATCGGGCTGCCGCTGTCCGGCGCGCTGCTGAACCTGAACGGCGCGCTCGGCGTCGACGGCTGGCGCTGGTTGTTCCTGCTCGAAGGCGTGCCCGCGCTGCTGCTCGGGTTCGTCGTGCTGCGCCGCCTGCCCGATACGCCGGCGCACGCGCGCTGGCTGCCGGCCGACGAGCGCGCGTGGCTCGAAGCGACGCTGCGCGACGGCGCGCCGCGCGAGCATCTGTCGCATGGCGTCGCATTGCGGCGTGCGTTCGGCGACGGCAAGGTGTGGGCGCTCGCCGCGTTCTGGTTGTTGCAGGCGTTCGGCACGATCGGCCTGACGTTGTTCCTGCCGCTGCTCGTGAAGAGTCTGTCGGGGCAGTCGAGTTTCGCGGTCGGCAGCCTGTCCGCGCTGCCGTTCCTGTTCGCGTGCGTCGCGATGTATCTAAATGGCCGGCATTCGGATCTCGGCGGCGAACGCGCGCTGCATCTCGGCGTGCCGATGCTGTTGGCCGGTGCGTTGCTGGTCGCGGCGATCTACACGCCGGTGCTGTCCGTCGCGTATGCGCTGCTGGTGCTCGCGGTCGGCTTCAACTGGGCGGCGACGCCGGTGTTCTGGGCCGTGACGACCGAGTACGTGTCGGGCCTCACGGCGGCCGCGTCGATCGCGCTGATCAACGCGGTCGCGAACATCGCGGGGCTCGCGTTGCCGCCGGTGATGGGACGGATCAAGGACGTCACGCATTCGTACGATCTCGCGCTGCTGCTCGTCGCGGTCGCGTTGCTGGCGGGCGGTGTGCTCGCGTTGCGGATCGCGTCGCGGCGCGCGATGCCGGTGGTGGCGGGGCGGGTGGGGTGAGCGACGACGGGTCAATCGACGGTGGGTGAACCACTCGGGCGGATCTGCGCGTGTTCGGTATGGATGAGGAAAAGCCCGCAAGCAGCGGGGCTTTTTTGCGCGAGCGACTAGCGCTTGTGTCGTCGCGGATCGATGCCGTTCTGTTCAAGTAGCTTGCGCAGCCGCGTGTTATCGATCCAAAGCGTAGCGAACGCGGTCACCATGATCAGGATCGGGAACCATTCTCCTGTCGCGCTGATGATCGCCCAGCCTACGGCCGCGACAATCAGTGCCGTGACGATGAGAAGCAATCGGTCTGCGATCCACTTCATCGCGCACCCCTGATCGCAGTGTTCGCTTTCGGTCCGAGATAGCTATGCGAGCCCGGTGCAAGCACTTCAGGGTGGCGCAGGATTTGAGCCATGACCAAAGGATGAATCGCGAGTCCGTAACGTGTGCCCCATCGAGCGACCGCCAAAGACATATTGGTTCCTCGCTTGCCGACTGCGCACGCCAATGACGCATCGGTTGCGACCATCAAGCTGCCGATGATCGCGCCCAGATAGATGCTGCCGAGAATCGAACTGCCGATGGTGACGACTTCCAGCTTCGTCGTCGCGCCAATTAGTTCACCGACCGTTGCATCCGCACCTAAGGTTTTCAGGACGCTCATCATCGCGGCAACGCTGGCGATGGAGGTTTGCAGTATTGCGAAAACAGTTGTTGGAACGGGCATATGCAACGCGGTCATGTTTGCATGGAAGGCTGTGGAAAAACTCGGACATTTCGACATCGGAACTTTCTCCGGATAGGTATGAAATTCTTACATATCCCTTTCCAAAGATTGACCGGCAACGCTAGCAGGTTGTCAAACTGACCGATCGAGATAGTTTTTGCGGACCTTCTTGACCGTCTTGAGACCTTTCCTAACGTTTTCAGGACAAGGATGGCGAGTGGTATGGAGAATGTCGCAGCGACCGATTGACGGATAGCCAGCGACGACCGTACGCGTTTCTCATCGCTGCGGCACAATCGGGCACAGCACGCGCGCGCCGGGTGACCACGAGGCGCGTTGCGCCATTTCCTCCGGATTCCTTCCCAAGGGCACGCCCATGTCATCCCGCACTTATCTCGTCACCGGCGCATCACGCGGCATCGGCCTCGCGATCAGCACCACGCTCGCCCGACGCGGCCATCGCGTCGTCGGTCTCGCGCGGCACGCGCAGGGCATCGACTTCCCCGGCGAATTGCTCGCGTGCGATCTCGCCGATATCGAGCAGACCGCCGCGACGCTCGCACGGATCGGCGAACACCACCATGTCGACGGCATCGTCAACAACGCGGGCATCGTGTTGCCCCAACCGCTCGGGAAGATCGATTTCAAGTCGCTGCAGACCGTGTTCGATCTCAACGTGCGGGCCGCGATCCAGGTCACGCAGCATTTTGCCGATGCGATGAAGGCGCGCGGCCACGGGCGCATCGTCAACATCTGCAGCCGCGCGATTTTCGGCAGCCTCGACCGCACCGCGTATTCCGCCGCGAAGAACGCGCTGGTCGGCTGCACGCGCACGTGGGCGCTCGAACTCGCCGAGCACGGTGTGACCGTCAACGCGGTGGCGCCGGGCCCGATCGAGACGGAACTGTTCCGCCAGACGCGGCCGGTCGGCAGCGAAGCCGAGCGCAAGGTGCTCGCGACGATTCCCGCGCGCCGGCTCGGCACGGCCGACGACGTCGCGGCCGCGACCGTGTTTTTCTTGTCGGACGAAGCCGGCTTCGTCACCGGGCAGGTGCTGTCGGTGGACGGCGGCGGCAGCCTCGGCGGGCGCAGCTGACGCACGGCGGCGCGGTGCGTGGCGCACGACCTCCGTCGCATATTCCCTCACCCCGTTAGCATGTGACGAATCCGACTTTGGGCGCTGCGCGAGCGACGCTAAGATCGCCGATCCCGTAGATCGAGCGTCAACAATAATGAAAAAGTCCGCGTCGCCGTTGCATGCTTTTCGTTTCCGTGTCGTCTGCGCCGCGATTGCCGGCGCGGTGTCGCTCGCGTCGTGCGGCGGCGTCGACAGCGACGCGCCGCCGTCGCAGGCCGGCGTCACGCCGACGCCCACCCCGACCCAGGCCGCGAAACGCCCGAACATCCTGTACATCATGGCCGACGATCTCGGCTATTCCGACATCCATGCGTTCGGCGGCGAGATCAACACGCCGAACCTCGATGCGCTCGTCGCATCGGGCCGCATCCTGTCGAATCACCACACGGGCACCGTCTGCGCGATCACGCGCGCGATGCTGGTGTCCGGCACCGATCATCATCTCGTCGGCGAAGGCACGATGGGCGTGCCGACCGACGAGCGGCGCGGTCTGCCCGGCTACGAGGGCTACCTGAACGATCGCGCGCTGTCGTTCGCGCAACTGCTGAAGGACGCCGGCTATCACACGTATATCGCGGGCAAGTGGCACATCGGCTCGGGCATCGTCGGCAGTGCGACGGGCAGCGGGCAGACGCCCGACCAGTGGGGCTTCGAGCGCAGCTACGTGCTGCTCGGCGGCGCGGCGACGAACCACTTCGCGCACGAGCCGGCCGGCTCGTCGAACTACACGGAAGACGGCCGCTACGTGCAGCCGGGCCAGCCCGGGCAGCCGGGCGGCACGGGCGGCAGCCCGGCCGTGTTCTATTCGACCGATTTCTATACGCAGAAGCTGATCTCGTACATCGATGCGAACAAGCAGGACGGCAAGCCGTTCTTCGCGTACGCGGCCTACACGTCGCCGCACTGGCCGCTGCAGGTGCCCGATCCGTGGCTGCACAAGTACGCGGGCGTGTACGACGCCGGCTACGATGCGATCCGCAACGCGCGGATCGCGCGGCAGAAGGCGCTCGGCCTGATTCCGGCCGATTTCAAGCCGTTCGACGGGCTGCCCGAGATGACGGTCGCCTCGCCCGCGACCGCGAACAACGGCACGGCCAGCGCGAAGTACATCAACGCGGTGCATTCGGCCGCCGACGGCTACAGCGACTACGGCCCCGGCAAGGTCGACAAGCTGTGGTCGAGCTTGTCGCCGGCCGAACGCAAGGCGCAGGCGCGCTACATGGAGATCTACGCGGGGATGGTCGAGAACCTCGACTACAACATCGGCCTGCTGATCCAGCACCTGAAGGACATCGGCGAATACGACAACACGTTCATCATGTTCCAGTCGGACAACGGCGCGGAAGGCTGGCCGATCGATTCCGGCGCCGACCCGACCGCCACCGACACCGCGAACGCGCAGGAGCCGACCTATTCGGCGCTCGGCACCGACAACGGCAAGCAGAATGCGCAGCGCCTGCAGTACGGGCTGCGCTGGGCCGAAGTGAGCGCGGCGCCGTTCCGGCTCACGAAGGGCTATTCGGGCGAAGGCGGCGTGTCGACGCCGACGATCGTGCACCTGCCGGGCCAGTCGCAGGCGTTGCCGACGCTGCGCGCGTTCACGCACGTGACCGACAACACGGCGACGTTCCTCGCGGTCGCGGGCGTCACGCCGCCGTCGCAGCCGGCGCCGCCGCTGGTGAACACGCTGACGGGCGTCGACCAGAACAAGGGCAAGGTGGTCTACAACAACCGCTACGTGTATCCGGTCACGGGCCAGTCGCTGCTGCCGGTGCTCACCGGTTCGGCGACGGGCGAAGTGCACACGACGCCGTTCGGCGACGAAGCGTACGGCCGCGCGTATCTGCGCAGCGCCGACGGCCGCTGGAAGGCTTTGTGGACCGAGCCGCCGCTCGGCCCGCTCGACGGTCACTGGCAGCTGTACGACCTCGCGTCGGATCGCGGCGAGACAACCGACGTGTCCGCGCAGAACCCGTCGGTGATCGGCACGCTGGTCGACCAGTGGAAGACCTACATGGGCAACGTCGGCGGCGTCGAACCGCTGCGTCCGCGCGGCTACTACTGATCGCGGGGCGACACGATGCGGTTGCGTTTCTGGACGATCGGCGCGGCGCTGGCCGCCACGCTGTTCGCCGCCGCGTTCGCGGCGGGCTATGCGAATCCGGCGGCGCCGGCGGACGGCGCGTTCGACGACCTGAATCGCGGCCGCGCGCTCGCGCCGCTCGGTTCGGAGCGCGCGTGCGAACGCTATTCGGGGCTGCCGTCGAAGTGGCGTGACGATCCGCAGGCCGGGATGGTGCACCTGCGCGGCGGCGCGTTCGTATTCGGCAGCACGCGCGGCTATGCGGACGAGCGCCCGGTCGGCGACGGCAAGACGCGCGTCGGCGGCTTCTGGATCGACCAGACCGACGTGACGATCGCGCAGTTCGCCGCGTTCGTGCAGGCCACCGGTTACGTGACCGAGGCCGAGCAGCAGGGCGGCGCGGCGGTGTTTCATGTACCCACGCGCGACGAGATGAATGCACGCGACCTCGCGTGGTGGTCGTGGGTGAAGGGCGCGTCGTGGCGACATCCGCGCGGTCCGGGCAGCGACGTGGAAGGGCGCGGCAACCTGCCGGTGACGCTCGTCACGCAGCGCGATGCGCTCGCGTATGCGCGCTGGCTCGGCCGCGACCTGCCGACCGAGGCCGAATGGGAATACGCGGGCAAGGGGGGCCGCGACGACGCATCGCTCGATGCGGCGCCGCGCGATGCGAACGGCAAGCCGGCCGCGAACTACTGGCAGGGCGCGTTTCCGGTGCTCGACTCGGCCGAGGATGGCCACGCCGGATTGGCGCCCGTCGGCTGCTATGCGGCGAACGGCTTTCGTCTTTACGACATGATCGGCAATGCATGGGAGTGGACGAAGGACGCGTACACGGGCCCGCATCAGTCGCACACGAACGGCGATACGGCGGCCGTGGCGCCGCCGACGCGCCGGCACGATACGCCGATGGTGATCAAGGGCGGTTCGTTCCTGTGCTCGCGAGACTACTGCGTGCGCTATCGCGCATCGTCGCGCGAACAGCAGGAAGCCGATCTCGGCGCGTCGCACATCGGGTTTCGCACGATCCTCAGGGACGCGTCATGACGGCGCGCATCGGGCGTTTCATGGCGGCGTGGCTGCTGGCTGCATGCGGCGTCGTGCTTCACGGCGCGGCAGTGGCTGCCGAAGCCGCGGCGCCGGCCGTGCGCGTCGGCGTCACACGCGGCGTGCATGCGCAGATCCTCGACGAAGTGAAGCGGGTGGCCGCCGCGCGCGGGCTGAGCGTCGACGTCGTCGAATTCGACGATGCGTCGCGCATCGACACGGCGCTGGCCGACGGGCGGATCGACGCGGCCAGTTTCGAGGATGCGCAACAGCTTGCCGCGACCCGGGCGCGCCAGCGCGTCGCGCTGACCGAAGTCGCGCCGACCGTCACGCTGCCGATGGCGTTCTATTCGCGCAAGCTGAAGAACCTGAACGAACTGCAACCCGGCGCGACGGTCGCGTTGCCCGCCGATCCGCGCGGGATGGCGCGTGCGCTCGTGCTGCTGCAGAACGACACGCTGGTGACGCTGCGCGAAAAAGCCGGCCTGCATGCGACGCTGCGCGACGTGACGGGCAACCGGCTCGCGCTGAAATTCGTCGCGCTGCGCCGCGACCGGCTTTACGCGGCGCTCGACACGGCCGCGTTCGTCGCGATCGACAGCGACGACGCGGTTCGCTTCGGACTGCAGCCCGCGCGCGACAGCATCAGCCTCGAGGACGCCCGCTCGCCGTATGCGAACGTGCTCACGGTGCGCGACGCCGATCGCGCGAAGCCGTGGGTCGCGCAGCTCGTCGCCGCGTATCACTCGGATGACGTCGCGCGCTTCATCCTCACGCGCTACCAGGATTCGGTGCGGCGGCCGTGGTAGACACCTACCAGCTCGCGTGCAACGCGTGCGGCCGCTGCTGCAACAGCGCGCCGACGCTGTCGTTGCGCGAACTGTTCCGGCATCGGCATCGCTTCGTCGGCGCGTTGACGATTCGCCGCGTGCCGAAGCGGCGGATCGGCGAACGCTGGCAGGCGGGCAGGCGCGAGCATGTGCTCGACGCGGACGACGTCGCCGCGGCCGACGCGCTGGCGGACCGGCTGTTCCATCGCGGCGACGGCGTGCAGGGTGAATGGCTCGCGCTGACGCTGCAAGGCTACGACTATCCGTCGCTGGGCCGTTGCGCGGCGCTGGCGGACGATGGCCGCTGCGGCGTGCATGCGAACAAGCCTTCGATCTGCGGCGCGGTGCCGCTCGATCCGATGCTGCCCGACCGGTTGCAGGCACGCGCGCTCGCGGCACGGCGCGACGATGCGGCGTGGCTGGGCGCGAACTGCATCGTCGAAGCGGGGCATGCGCGGTCTGCCGATGAATCGGTGTTCCCGATTCCGCTGGTGACGGCCGGGCAGGTCGCGGATCGCGCGGCGCTCGACGCGCATCGCGAGGCACTCGTGTTCGAGCGCGCGGTGTGGCGCGACGCCGTGTTCGCGTCGCTGGCCGACGGCGGGCCGGGCGTGAGCCATGCGCTGGCGCGGCTGGCGCCCGGCGGCTACCTGACCGTGTCGATCGTGCCGGTCCTGCTGGCCGTCGCGCAGGTTTCCGCGCATTGCCGCGCGCTGTGCGTCGACTTCATCGACGCCCAACTGGCCTTGATCGGCGCGAACGTCGAAGCGGCACTCGCGCGCCGACAGGCCGCCGACCGGCCCGCGACGCACGAATTGCGTGGCTTCGCGCAGGCGCTGGAACGGGCGCGACAAGCGCTCGCGGCGATGCCGGCACCGGCAGCCACCGCGCATGAAGATGCGTCGCGCATCGACGCGTGGCTCGACGATCGCGGCGCCGCCGCGCCGCTCGCCGCCTGACGCTCGCGGTACGCCGCGTGTGCCGTACACTTGGCGCTCTTTCAATCGTGGCAGAGCGAGCAGGCATGTACGCATCGACCTTCATTTTTCGTGCCGGGCAGTACGACGACGAATTCCACCGGCTCGACCGGCAGATCGCCGACATGGCGCGCGCGACGCCCGGCTATCTCGGCGAGGAAACGTGGGAGAACGCGGAAGCCGGCCTGGTCCAGAACGTCTATTACTGGGAATCCGAGGCGGCGCTGCGGCAGTTGATGCAGCATCCCGCGCATCTCGAGGCCAAGGCGAAGCAGGCGCGCTGGCTGGACGGGTATCGCGTCGTGATTTCGCAGGTGCTTCGCGAGTATGGCGACGGCAAGCTGACGCCGCCGCATGCGGGGCCATCCGCGTAACGGTTGCCGGTCGGTCAGGCGGTCGCGCCGGTTTCTCCCGGCGTGGCAGGTTCTCCCGCCGCGCGCGCCCAGATCGGGAACGTCGCGTTCTGGATCGACGTCTGCGCGTCGATGACCTTGCGGTGATCGATGCCGGGCAGGTCGAGCAGCCGGTCGACCGCCGCCTTCGCGCCTTCGGCATCCTGCGGAAAGGCACACGCGAACTGCTTGTTCGTATCGAACAGAATCCACCAGATATCCGACGCGAACGGCCCCTGGTCGTTGGTCTCGATCACGATCGCGCCGAGGTCGGACAGCGCGATGCCGCGCATCGCCCCGGTCCCGTCGGTCGCTTCGATGCGCGTGTCGGTTGCCGTCACGGTCCAGCCGCTCTGCCGGGCAGGCGGTCGGGGCGATGACGGCGCGGCATCCGGTCGGGCCGGGCTGCCGGTGACTGCGCTGGTGCCGGTGCCGGTCGGCACGGCCCCGCCCGCGGCACCGACGCCGAGGCTCGGCGCACCGTCATCCTGCGAACCGCGCCCATCGATCCACGGCAGCGCGGCGGCGCCCACCATCACCGCCATCCATAAGTAGTACCCGGCCCCGAACGTACGGATCGTTTCGTAGTTCGCGTCGGTCGGGATCGTATGCCACCCGAGCGCGAAGACCACGACCACGGCCAGCAGCGCGGATACGGTACGGCTCGGCCTGAGCAGCGCGACGACGAGCAGCGGGTTGCCGAGCCATGCGAATTGCAGGTCGAGGATCGCGAGCGGGCCGAGCACGAGCACGGTGTAGCCATGCCACCAGCTCACCGCGCCGGCCGCGTTCGGCGGTTCGGCCGCGACGGGCAGCAGCAGCGACGCGACATACAGCGCGACGATCACGACGCGTGCGAGGTTCAGGCGGGGCGAAGCGGAACGAATCTGCATGTTGCCTTCTCGTGGTGCACGATCATGCGAAGCGACGAATGCCGGGCGGCCGGGCCGTCATTCACGGTGCGCGGCGCCGATGCGGCGACGCGTCGAACGCGATTGTGGGCGATTCATGCGGCGATGTCGAACTGGCGTCGCCCGCCGCTGCAAGGTCAAAGCGCTTCGACCAGCAACCGCGTGCTCTTCTCGCAATACTCGTGACATGCCGCGCGCGCCGCGATCGACGCGCCGTGCACGAACCGCGGCGCGTCCGTCCGCCGCGACATCGACACGACGATCGACGGCGGCGACGGCTGCAGCGGCAGCTCGACGACTTCGCCGCTTTCGATCAGCGCATCGACGAACAGCACCGGAATCGCGGCGACGCCGAAACCGTCACGCACCAGTTGCACGATCACCGAGATCGATGGCGAACCGGTGATGCGCGTCTCCGACAGCGGTACGCCGTGCGCATGCGCGAGCGTGCGGACGATGTCCTCCAGCGCGCGATGGGGCGCGGTGCCGCGGCCGTAGGTGAGGATCGGCTGGCGCAACACCTGCCGCGCGAGGCCCGCGCGGGTATTCGGCAGCAGGCCGGCGCGCGCGATCCAGCGCACCGGGTAGTTCGCGAGCGCGTCGCACACGACCGACGCCTCGTCGCTGCCTTCCACACGGATGATCAGGTCGAGCTCGCCGGCCATCAGCCGGCGCTGCAGCACGACGCTGACGTCGACGGTCAGGTCGATCTCGAGCTCAGGATAGTCGGCCGCGAGCCGCCGCATGTAGTGCGGCAGCCAGCTGTGCACGACCGTCTCGATCACGCCGAGCCGCAGCTTGCCGCGCAGCGCACTCTCGCCGGACGCGGCGGCCTGCAGTTCCTGCGTTGCCTCGACCACGGCTTTCGCATAGCCGAGCAGGTATTCGCCGTTCGGCGTGAGCCGGAATTCGCGACTGTCGCGATCGACGAGTACCGTATGCAGTTCGTCCTCGAGCGCCTTCAGGCGCTGCGAGATCGCGGCCGGCGTCGCGTGCAGCGCCGCCGCGGTCGTGCGGAAGTTGCGCAGCTTCGCGAGCGTGACGAAGGTTTCGAGAAAACGCGTGTTCATGGCGGTCGGGCGAGGCAGTGGATGCGCAGCTTGCCGGCGACGAAAAGTGAACGGGACCGGGGAAAACCCGCAGGTCCGTTAAGAAATTCTATACAACAGGCGCAAAAAAACTCGTTGGCGACAAAATTTTTTCCTTTCTATTCTTCGCCCTATCCGATGACACACCACCGTCATCGCCACGCCATCCCGATCTGCGACCGACTCTCATGACGCCTTCCGAATTCCGTCAATCCGTGCGCCGCGGCGCGTTCCGCGGCCCGACCGCCGGCCATTGCGGCCCGTTTGCCCAGGCGAACCTGGCGATCCTGCCCGACGCGTACGCGCACGATTTCCTGCGCTTCTGCCAGGCGAACCCGAAGGCCTGCCCGCTGCTGGGCGTCGGCGAACCGGGCGCGTTCCGGATCGACGCGCTCGGCGACGATCTCGACATCCGCACCGACGTGCCGAGCTACAACGTCTATCGGGACGGCCGCCTGACCGAGCGCGTCGAGTCGCTCGACGCGCTGTGGCGCGACGATTTCGTCGTATTCGCAATCGGCTGCTCGTTCTCGTTCGAGGACATGCTCGCCCGCGAAGGGATCGGGCTGCGCCACGTCGAGGAGGGTCGCAACGTGCCGATGTACCGCACGTCGATCGCGAACCGCCGCGCGGGCATCTTCGGCGGCCAGTTGGTCGTGTCGATGCGGCCGCTGCGCGGCGCCGACGCGATCCGCGCGGTGCAGATCACGAGCCGGTTCCCGGGCGTGCACGGCGCGCCGATCCATATTGGCGACCCGCGGGCGCTCGGCATCGAGGATCTGAACGCGCCCGAATTCGGCGACGCGGTGACGATCCGCGACGGCGAGCTGCCGGTGTTCTGGGCATGCGGCGTGACGCCGCAAACCGCGCTGATGGACGCGAAGCTGCCGATCGCGATCGCGCATACGCCCGGCCACATGCTGATGACCGACATCACGAATGCCTCGCTGGCCGTGTTCTGACCCGGCCGGCCCACCCGTAAGCGACGTACAGACGACACACCGCACCCCACGCCATTGGATCGGCGCATAACGACAGGAGTACCACCATGGAAAGCAAGACCCTCGCGGCGCCCGCCGCCGAGCCCGCGAGCCGCGAGCGCACCGGCCTGTTCTCGTGGTACGCGGATGCGCAGCCGCGCGAGCGCCGCGCGTTCTGGAGCTGCAAGGTCGGCTACATGCTCGACGGGATGGACACGCAGATGCTGTCGTTCGTGATCCCGACGCTCGTCGCGACCTGGGGCATCTCGCTCGCCGACGCGGGCTTCATCGGCACGATCACGTTGCTCGCGTCGGCGCTCGGCGGCTGGATCGCCGGCATCCTGTCCGACCGGATCGGCCGCGTGCGCACGCTGCAGCTCACGGTGCTGTGGTTCGCGGTGTTCACCGCGCTGTGCGGGCTCGCGCAGAACTACCACCAGCTGGTGGCGGCGCGCGCGCTGATGGGCTTCGGCTTCGGCGGCGAATGGACGGCCGGCGCGGTGCTGATCGGCGAAGTGATCCGCGCGCGCGACCGCGGCAGGGCGGTCGGCCTCGTGCAGTCGGGCTGGGCGATCGGCTGGGGGCTGTGCGCGCTGCTGTATGCGCTGCTGTTCTCGGTGCTGCCGGCCGAGCAGGCGTGGCGCGCGCTGTTCCTGGTCGGGCTCGCGCCCGCGCTGCTGGTCGTCGCGATCCGCCGCTACGTGAAGGAGCCGGACGTCTACGAGAAGGAGAAGGCCGCGCAGGCGAAAGTGGCCGATGCGCCGCGCCTCACCGAGATCTTCGCGCCGAAGCTGATCACGACGACGCTGCGCGCGGCGCTGCTGACGACCGGCGCGCAGGGCGGCTACTACGCGATCACGACGTGGCTGCCGACCTTCCTGAAGACCGAGCGGCACCTGACGGTGATGGGCACCGGCGGCTATCTCGCGATGATCATCTTCGGCTCGTGGGTCGGCTACCTGACGAGTGCGTACCTGACCGACCGCCTCGGCCGCAAGCCGAACTTCATCCTGTTCGCGGTCGGCTCGATGGTGATCGCGTTCGCGTACACGTCGCTGAACCTGACCAACGCGTCGATGCTGTGGCTCGGCTTCCCGCTCGGCTTCTTCGCATCGGGCATCTTCTCGGGGATGGGCGCGTTCCTCACCGAGCTGTTCCCGACCCGCGTGCGCGGTTCCGGCCAGGGCTTCTGCTACAACGTGGGTCGCGCGATCGGTGCGCTGTTCCCGTTCCTGATCGGCGCGCTGTCGAAGCAATACGGGCTCGGCACGAGCATCGGCATCTTCGCGGTCGCTGCCTACGGCGTGGTGATCGTCGCCGCGCTGACGCTGCCCGAGACCCGCGGCCGCGAACTCGACGCCGCCTGACCGGCGGCAGCGGCGGGGCCGCCGGCCCCGCGTGTTTCCTCCTCTTTCATCGACACCGTGACACGGCGCGCGACGCGCGCCGTGCGGCGGCGCTCGTCCCTCGAATCAACGACGCATCGACCGACATCATGACTGACCGACACCTTTCCCCCGTTCCCTCCGACGCCGCGCGCTGGCAATTCTGGATCGACCGCGGCGGCACGTTCACCGACATCGTCGCGCGGCGGCCCGACGGCACGCTCGTCACGCACAAGCTGCTGTCGGAGAACCCCGAGCAGTACCGCGACGCGGCCGTGGCCGGCATCCGCCACCTGCTGGGCCTCGCGGCCGACGAGCCGATCACGCCCGCGCAGGTCGACATGGTGAAGATGGGCACGACGGTCGCGACCAACGCGTTGCTCGAACGCAAGGGCGAACGTACCGCGCTGGCCACGACGCGCGGTTTTCGCGACATGCTGCGCATCGCTTACCAGAACCGGCCGCGCCTGTTCGATCTCGACATCGTGCTGCCCGACGCGCTGTACGAGACGGTCGTCGAGATCGACGAGCGCGTCGGCGCGCATGGCGACGTGGTCGTGCCGCTCGACGTTCAGGGTGCCGAAGCGTCGTTGCGCCGCGTGTTCGACAGCGGCGTGCGTGCGCTCGCGATCGTGCTGATCCACGGCTACCGCTACACCGCGCACGAACGGATGCTGGCGGCGCTCGCGCGCCGCATCGGCTTCACGCAGGTGTCGGTGTCGCACGAGGTGTCGCCGCTGATGAAGATGGTGTCGCGCGGCGATACGACCGTGGTCGACGCGTACCTGTCGCCGATCCTGCGCCGCTACGTCGAGCAGGTCGCGCACGAGATGCCGGGCGTGAACCTGCAGTTCATGCAGAGCAGCGGCGGCCTCACGCGCGCCGATGCGTTCCAGGGCAAGGACGCGATCCTGTCGGGCCCGGCCGGCGGCATCGTCGGGATGGTGCGTGCGGCGCGCGCGGCCGGCTTCGACCAGGTGATCGGCTTCGACATGGGCGGCACGTCGACCGACGTGTCCCACTACAACGGCGAATTCGAGCGCGAGTTCGAGACGCAGGTGGCCGGCGTGCGGATGCGCGCGCCGATGATGAGCATCCACACGGTCGCGGCCGGCGGCGGCTCGGTGCTCGGCTTCGACGGCGCACGGCTGCGCGTCGGGCCCGAATCGGCCGGCGCGAACCCCGGGCCGGCCGCGTACCGGCGCGGCGGCCCGCTGACGGTGACCGACTGCAACGTGATGCTCGGCAAGATCCAGCCCGATCATTTTCCGCGCGTGTTCGGCCCGCATGCGGATCAGCCGCTCGACCGCGACGGCGTGGTCGCGAAGTTCGCGGCGCTCGCCGACGAGATCCACGCGGCGACCGGCCGGCGCGAGACGCCCGAGGCGCTCGCCGAAGGGTTCCTGGAGATCGCGATCGGCAGCATGGCGAACGCGATCAAGAAGATTTCCGTGCAGCGCGGCCACGACGTGTCGCGCTACGTGCTGACGACGTTCGGCGGCGCGGGCGGCCAGCACGCGTGCGGCGTGGCCGATGCGCTCGGGATGACGCGGGTGTTCGCGCATCCGCTCGCGGGCGTGCTGTCCGCGTACGGGATGGGGCTGGCCGACCAGACCGCGATGCGCGAGCGCGCGGTGGAAGCCGTGTTGTCCGACGCATCGCTGCCGGCGCTGAACGCGGCGCTCGACCGGCTCGCCGACGAGGCCATCGGCGCGCTGCTCGAACAGGGCGTGCCGCCGGAGCGGATCGCGACCGAGCGGCGCGTGCACCTGCGCTACCAGGGCACCGATTCGGCGCTCGACGTGCCGGCCGGCAGTGTCGCCGCGATGCAGCAGGCGTTCGAGGCCGCGTACCGGCAGCGCTACGCGTTCCTGATGCCGGGCACGCCGCTGGTGGCCGAACTCGCGTCGGTCGAGGCGATCGGCCGCTCGGACGCGCCGGTCGACATCGCGCCGCTCGCGCCGCGCGAGGCGGGCGCGGCGCCGCAAGCGCACGCGGCCGTGCGCTTTTATTCCGGCGGCCAGTGGCACGACGCGGCGCTGGTCGTGCGCGACACGCTGCGCGCCGGCGACACGATCGACGGCCCGGCGATCGTCGCGGAGCAGAACGGCACGACCGTCGTCGAGCCCGGCTGGCGCGCCGCGATGACCGCCCAGGGCAACCTCGTGCTGACGCGCACGACGCCGCTGCCGACGCGCCGCTCGCTCGGCACCGATGCCGACCCGGTGCGGCTCGAGATCTTCAACAACCTGTTCATGTCGATCGCCGAGCAGATGGGGCTGCGGCTGCAGAACACCGCGTACTCGGTGAACATCAAGGAGCGGCTCGACTTCTCGTGCGCGATCTTCGACGGCGACGGCAACCTGATCGCGAACGCGCCGCACATGCCCGTGCACCTGGGCTCGATGGGCGAGAGCATCCGCACGGTGATCGAGCGCAACCGCGGCCGCATGCGCGACGGCGACGTGTTCATGCTGAACGATCCGTACCACGGCGGCACGCATCTGCCGGACGTGACCGTCATCACGCCGGTGTTCGCGGACGGCTCGGACGCGCCGCTGTTCTACGTCGGCTCGCGCGGCCACCACGCGGACATCGGCGGCACGACGCCGGGCTCGATGCCGCCCGACTCGACGCACATCGACGAGGAAGGCGTGCTGATCGACAACTGGCAGCTCGTGTCGGCCGGCGTGCTGCGCGACGCCGACACGCGCGCGCTGCTCGCATCGGGCCGCTACCCGGCGCGCAACGTCGAGCAGAACATGGCCGACCTGCGCGCGCAGGTCGCCGCGAACCAGAAGGGCGTCGACGAGCTGCGCCGGATGGTCGCGCAGTTCGGCCGCGACGTCGTGCTCGCGTTCATGGGGCACGTGCAGGACAACGCGGAAGAAGCCGTGCGGCGCGTGATCGGTGCACTGCAGGATGGCGCGTACCGCTATCCGCTCGACAACGGCGCGGAGATTCGCGTCGCGATCCGCGTGGATCGCGCGGCCCGCCGCGCGGAGATCGATTTCACCGGCACGTCCGCGCAGCTCGACAACAACTTCAACGCGCCGAAGGCCGTCTGCATGGCGGCGGTGCTGTACGTGTTCCGCACGCTGGTCGGCGACGACATCCCGCTGAACGCCGGCTGCCTGAAGCCGCTGACCGTGATCGTGCCGGCCCGCTCGATGCTGAACCCCGACTACCCGGCGGCCGTCGTGTCGGGCAACGTCGAGACGTCGTCGGCGATCACCAACGCGCTGTACGGCGCGCTCGGCTGCGTCGCGTCGAGCCAGGGAACGATGAACAACTTCACATTCGGTAACCATCAGTACCAGTACTACGAGACGATCGCCGGCGGCAGCGGCGCGGGCGACGGCTTCGCGGGCGTCGCCGCGGTGCAGACGCACATGACGAACTCGCGGCTCACCGATCCGGAGGTGCTCGAATGGCGCTACCCGGTGCGGCTCGATTCACACGTGATCCGCGCCGGCTCGGGCGGCGGCGGCCGCTGGCGCGGCGGCGACGGCGCGGTGCGGCGGGTCCGCTTCCTCGAGCCGATGACGGCGTCGATCCTGTCGAACAACCGGATTCACGCGCCGTTCGGCGCGGCGGGCGGCGCGGCCGGCGCGCTCGGCCGCAACACGATCGAGCGGGCGGACGGCACGGTCGAGGTGCTCGACCATATCGGCCGCGCGCAGATGGCGCCCGGTGACGTGTTCGTCGTCGAAACGCCGGGCGGCGGCGGCTACGGCGCGGCGGACTGAGCCGCGCATCCGGCTCCCGGCGCGGATGCCCCGCGCCGGGGCGGGCAGAGGATATTGCAACGAACTGTGGAATAAAGCCCGGCATTCACGCGCGAATGGAATCAAAAATGACAAAAAGCCGGCGCGCGGTGCGCGATTCGACCCCGCCGCGGCGACACCTTCGAGCATCCGGCCCCTTATCCATGGATCGGTCATGAACGCCCGCCCGGCGGGGCTTCCGGGCCGTCTGGCCGCCCCGGATGCACGCCGGGTCACCTGCGCATTCGCCGCTGCCAATCATGAAAAATCCGGCTTGCCAATCGAGTCCCGATTCCTTGACACTCTGCTCTAAATGTGAGTGCCAATCCTCATCGTCATTTGATAAGATGGCTCTCATCATTCGTAAGGTGGAACCTGCGCATCACGCGCGAACGCCGGTCGCATCAGCTGGAAACAAGTAACGGGACGAGGCCCGCCGTCACGGCAATCACGGCAGCCCTGCCAGGCACGCGCACTGCGTGGCCCGGGAAGGCGGTCGGCCCACTCGCCTCCGTCTACACTATGCGTTTTTTTCTGGATCGGGGCGTGTCCATGGATGACGAAAACGATAGCGCGGTGCTCGAGGCGCATGTCGGTACGCGCAGCCCCTGCTGGCGTCTCGGCAGCGACAGCAATGCGCTCGAACTGGCCGCGGTCCGCGGTCTGACCAACGTCGCGGTCGCGCTGACGGTCGAGCAGGCCGCGCGCATCCGCGCGCTGACTGGCGTCACGTCGCACCTCGTGCTCGACATCGTGCTGTTCGGCAACCCGGTCAGCCTCCATCTCGTCGGCAGGAAGGTCAATACGGTCGACTGGGCCGGCACGGCGTCCGCCTATTCCGATACCGAGTCCGTCGCCGGCGACCTGTCGCACGGGCTCGCGTTCGCCGAGCAGGTCGTGTCCGAAGTGAATTCGCTCGTCGTGATCCTCGACCGCAACGGGATGGTGCAGCGCTTCAACCGCCTGTGCGAGGAAGTGACGGGCAAGCGCGAGGTCGACGTGATCGGCCGCAGCGCGTTCGAGCTGTTCATGAGCCCCGAGCAGGGCGCGCAGTCGCGCAGCAACATCACGGGCTTCTTCGCGAGCAACCAGTCGTTCGCGGTCGAGCGCTACATCAACACGGTCAACGGGCCGCGCCTGTTCCAGTTCCGCAACAAGTTCGTGCAGAGCGGCAGCGGCGTCGACGAGCAGTACCTGATCTGCTCGGGCATCGACATCACCGAGGAGCGCAACGCGCAGCAGCGGCTCACCGAGCTCGCGAACACCGACGTGCTTACCGGGCTGCCGAACCGCCATGCGATCAGCGAGCGCATCCACGCGGCGATCGCGGAGGAAGACGCCAATACGCGCGGCCACGTCGGCATCCTGTTCCTTGATCTCGACAACTTCAAGCGCGTCAACGATCACTACGGGCACATCACCGGCGACCGGCTGCTGCAGGACGTGTCGGCGATCATCAGCGGCTGCCTGCCGTCCGGCGCGACGCTCGCGCGGCTCGGCGGCGACGAATTCCTCGTGCTGTTCGAACACGCCACGCGGCCGCTGCTCGAAGCGACCGCGCAGATCATCCTCGAACGGCTGCGCACGCCGATCCATCTCGGGCTGATGGAGGTCTACACGAGCTGCTCGATCGGCATCGCGATGCATCCGCAGCACGGCGATTCGCTCGAGACGCTGATCCGCAGCGCCGACACCGCGATGTACGTCGCGAAGGAAGAGGGCAAGCATACGTATCGCGTGTTCTCGCTGGAGATGAACCAGAAGGTCGCGAAGTACATGTGGCTCGACACGAACCTGCGCAAGGCGCTCGAGGAAGAGCAGTTCGTGCTGCACTACCAGCCGGTCGTCGACATCGCGACGGGCGACGTGCATGCCGTCGAGGCGCTGATCCGCTGGCAGTCGCCCGATCGCGGGCTCGTCGCGCCGGTCGAGTTCATCCGCTTCGCGGAAGAGTCGGGGCTGATCGCGCCGCTCGGGCGCTGGGTGATGCGCACCGCGGCCGCGCAGGCCGCCGCATGGAAGGCGAAGGGGCTCGGTGTCCGGATCGCGGTGAACCTGTCCGCGCGGCAGTTGCAGGACATGAACATCGTGCACCAGTTCGCGTCGATTCTCGACGGCGCGGGGCTGAAGCCCGGCCTGCTCGACATCGAGCTGACCGAGAGCTGCTTCATCGAGGACGAGGAGGCGGCCAACGGGCTGATGCGGCAGTTCCGCCAGCTCGGCGCGGAGATCCATCTCGACGATTTCGGCACCGGCTATTCGTCGCTGTCGCAGTTGTCGCGCCTGCCGCTCGACGCGATCAAGCTCGACCGCACCTTCATCACGGCGATCGACCGCAATCCGCGCTCGCAGGCGCTGGTGCGCTCGGTCGTGTCGCTCGCGAAGGCGCTGAATTTCGCGGTGGTCGCGGAAGGCGTCGAAACGCATGCGGAAGCCGAATTCCTCAAGCAACTCGACGTCGATCACGCGCAGGGCTACTACTACGCGCGGCCGATGCCGGCGCAGGCGTTCGAGGCGTGGCTCGCGGAGACGAGAAAGCTCAGGCTGATCGCCTGAGCATCGTTCCGGAAAAAGGCGCCGCCGGCCCCCGGCGGCGCCCGTCGCATTACACCGTGCGCAGTTTCGACACGCGCCGGTTCTGCAGCATCACCAGGCGTTCCATGTACGCGAGATCCTTCGGCTCGATCGTGAACGCCGCATGCACCCACGCTTCCGTGATGTCCATCAGCTCCGAGCGCGACAGCTGGAACACGCGTTCGCGGGCGCGCAGCATCGCGCGGATACCGTTCAGCTTGGGCTTCGTCACGTCGATGAAGGTGCGCGTCGCCAGATACGCATCACCGGCGTCGAACGTCTCGTCGATCAGCCCCTGATCTTCGTACCATTCGGCCGCATGCGCTTCACCGGTCGCGATCAGCGATTCCGCGAGGCCGCGGTTCGCCTTGCGTGCGACCAGCGAATAGCCGCCCATGCCCGGGAACAGGTTGAACGCGATCTCGGGGAAGCCGAGTTTCACGCCCTTCTGCGCGAGCACGTAGTGATGCGCGAGCGCGGCCTCGAAGCCGCCGCCGAGCGCGCTGCCCTCGACCATCGCGATCGAGATCGCGCCGGTGCCGAAGCCCGTGTAGATCTCGTACACGCCGTCGATGCACGAGCGCGCGTACGCCATCAGCTGGTCGCGTCGGCCGCTGCGGATCGCGTCGACGAAGAAGCTCAGGTCCCCGCCGACGTTGAACAGCTCGGGGACGAGCGAGCCCGTCACCCAGAAGTCGAACTTGAGGCCCGAGTCGCGTGCGACGCGCGCGAGATGGATGATGTCGGTGACGAGTTGTTGGTTGAAGCACGGCCGCGGTTCCGATCGCAGCATCATCCACATGACGTTACGGCCTTCTTCGTAGAAGGCCGTCAGTTGGGAGAGTTCGCCGGCTTCGTAAAACGGACGGCAAGCCGGATGGGATTGGAGTTGCATGGTATGTCCTCGTGAGATGTGGTTTTAAAGACCGCCGCGCCAGGCGCCAGGCGGGCATCGGGTTGCCCGCCTGGCGCCTGGCGCGAGGCATCGCCATTGTTGCGCGCGCACAAATGTCGAATTGCGGGGAACAACGCACGACCGGGACACCGGTGCGGCTTGCGTTCGGGCGAAAGGGCGGGTGACGACGGACGGAGGGACGAGGGGCTGAGGTCGGTGGGTGGGGAGGGGACTCGAGTGGAGCGGGCGCACCGGCGGTGAGGCAGCCGGCGTCGTCGGCCGCTTACGCGCTGAAAGCGACGCCAGGACGCCGATCCGCTGTTGCGGGTCGGGCCGGCCGGCGTGCGGGCGGTTCGTCTCGCCGTGAGCGAGAGAGAATGCGCGGCGCGCATGGCCGCTCGGCGTCGATCGGTTTCGGATGCCGCTGTTCGAGATGCAGCACCGTCGGTAGCGTGCCTGAACAGGACCACGCGCAGCCACGCGAACGCCATCACGCGGTCACCGCTTTCGAAAGCGTCGCCGATCGACATGAGGTGTCCTTCCCGCTGGCCGCGGCTTGACGCTCGCCAGCCCGTCGCCCACACTGGGCCGCACGACGGCCACGCGTGCGGGTGCGCGCGAGCGGCCTGTCATGCGCGCGTCATGCGGTACGACTTCCGTTCCGGCGCGCGGCGCTGACGTCCGGTAACGAACGCGCGGAGAGCTTCGACGTGGTGCGTTTTTATTCCCGATGGACCGGCTGCCTGTTCGCGTGCGCCGTGGCGCTCGGCGCGGGTAGGGCCGTGGCCGATACGCCCGACTCACACGACACGCGGGACGCCCGCGACGCGGCCGATATGGCGCCCGTCACGCTCGTGAGCGACGTCCATGAATTCGTGATCCAGCACGACGGTTCGCTCGACGAGCACGACGATTCGACGCTGCGCGCGAACGACGCGAACGGCATCGATGCCGTTGCGCAGCGCTACGTGTGGTACGACAAGCATCTCGAGAAGGTGGAACTGCTCGCGGCCGAGACGATCGACCGCGACGGCGTCGCGCATCCGGTCGGCGCGGACGGCATCCGCGACGTGCAGGAGCCGCGCTCGGCCGGCGCGCCGACGTTCCAGGACGGCCTGCTGCGCACGGTCGTGTTTCCCGGCGTCGAAGCCGGGTCGAGCACCCGCGTCGCGTTCCGCAAGACCCGCACGAAGCCGGTCAATCGCGGCTACTTCGGCTACACCGTCGAGCCGTCGCGCGAGCCGGTCGACAGCCAGCGGCTGATCTTCGACGTGCCGGCCGACATGCCGCTGTACGCGGACGCGCGCGGCTACGTCGCGCTGCCGCCCGTCACGGCAAACGGCCGCACGCGTTACGAATTCGACTACCGGCACGGCGCGTACGATCGCATCGAAAGCGGCTCCGTCGGCTATCCGACCTACGGCGACCGGCTCGTCGTGTCGACGCTGCCCGACTACGCGGCGTTCGCCGCGCGCTACCGCAACGCGGCCGTCGACCCGAGCGCGAACGATGCGGCTGTCGTGCAGCTGGCGCGTGCGCTCACGGCGAATGCCGCCGATCCGCGCGACAAGGCGCGCATCCTGTACGACTGGGTGCAGGCGAACGTGCGCTACGTCGGGTTGTTCCTCGGCGAGACGGCCGCCGCGCCGCATCGCGTGACCGACATCCTGCGCAACCGCTACGGCGACTGCAAGGATCATGTCGCGCTGTTCGGCGCGTTGCTCGCGGCGGTCGGCATTCGCAGCGAACCGGTGCTGATCAATCTCGGCGCCGTGTACACGCTGCCGTCGGTGCCCGGCTACGGCGCCGGAGCAATCAATCACGCGATCACGTGGCTGCCCGATCTCGCGCTCTACGCGGATACGACGACGGCCGGCATCGCGTTCGGCTACCTGCCGCCGATCGTGATGGATCGCCCGGCGCTGCTGGTCGATACGGGCGTGCTGTCGCGCACGCCGGCCACGCAGCCGCGCGCCCGCACCGCGCGGATCTCGATCGATGCCGCGCAGCCGGGCGCCGCACGTGTTCAGGCTTATGTCGAGGACGACGGCTGGACGGCCGAACTCGAACGCAACCTGTTTCGCCGCGCGTCACGCGAGCGCATCGCGCAGCTCGCGACCGAGCGCCTGCGGCAAAGCGGCCTGCGTGGCCGCGCGCAACTGTCGACCAGCGACCGGCGCGTGACGGACGGGCCGTTCGACGTGACCGTGACCGGCACGCTCGATCATTTCGTCTGGCCGGACGGCACGACCGCGTTGCCCGCGCTGTCGAGCGTCACGGGCGGTATCGCGACCCAGGTCGAAACCTGGCTGGCCGAGCCGGTGCGCACGCAGCCGTGGGGCTGCATCGGCGGCGCGTTCGACGAGACCGGCCAGATCGCGTTGCCGGCGGGCGTGGTCGTGACTGACCTGCCGGCCGATACGGCCGTGCGCGACCGCTTCGTCGATTTCACGTCGCATTACGTGTTCGATGCGGCCGCGCGCGTCGTGCAGGTCACGCGGCGGATGAACGCGGATTTCGGGCGGCAGGTCTGCACGCCGGACGAATTCGCGGCGCTGCGCGCGTCGCTCGAGCGCATCGAGCGCGACACGCAGGCGCAGATCGTCGTGCGGGCGAAGCAGCGGTGAGCGGCGCGGGCACGGCATTCGCTCCGGACGGGCGAATCACCGGAATCGCCGACGCGCAGGAGGGACATCATGACGGAACGGGATCACGAGATCGCCGAACTCTCGAAGGAATTGCTGGGCCGGATCGTGCAGGGCACGGTCGCGGCCGGCGCGGCCGTCGACGTGGAGCAGTGCGCGGCGCTCGCCGTGCAGTGCGCGACGGCGCTGGTCGACCGGCTCGACGCATTGAAGTGACGGCCTGCGGGCCGGCACCGCCGCCGGCCCCGCGCGCCGCGCGTTACGCTTCGGCGGGTACGTCGCCGTCCGCGCGCACGGCGCCCGGCGGCTTGCCGACCACGCGCTTGAACGCACGGCTGAACGCCGCGAGCGAACCGTAGCCGAGCCGGTACGCGACCGCTTCGATCGTCTCGCGGTCGCGGGCGATCCATTGCGCGGCGAGCCGCATCCGCAGCTCGGTGAGGTAGCGCACGGGCGTCATCCCGGTGGCCGCGAGGAAGCGCTCGGCGAACACCGAGCGCGACACGCCTGCCTCGGTCGCGAGTTCCGCGACGCTCCAGTTGCGGCCCGGGTCGCGATGCAGCGCGACGATCGCGCGGCCGAGCTTCGGCTCGCGCAGCGCCTGCACCCAGCCGGTCGCATCGCCGCACCCGCACTCGACCCAGCCGCGCACGATGAACGCCGCGACCACGTCCGCGAGCCGCGCGAGGATGCCCGCGAAGCCCGCGCGCGCCGTGCACGCCTCGCGCTCCATCGCATCGAGCATCGGGCGGATTTCCGGGTAGCGCGCGAGCAGCGTGCCCACGTGCATGAATGCGGGCATCGTGCCGACGAGCGGCTGCATGCCGCCGAGGTCGAGTTCCATGCAGGCGCTGAAGATCAGCGCATCGCCGGCGCCGGGTTCCTTCGTCGCGCAGCTCGTGGGCGACACGCCGGCCGACGCCACCGACGCGACCGTATCGCAGATCTTCGCGACCTCGAAGCCGTCGATCTCGCGGCACGGTACATCCGGATCGGACACCAGTGCGTGCATGCCGCCGTGCGGCAACAGGATCGCGTCGCCGGCCTCGAGCCGCATCGTCTCGCCCGTCGCGTCGCGCAGCAGCACGGGTCCGCGCACGATGAAATGGAACTGCGCGCGGCCCGTTCCGTGGCCGAAACTCAGTCCGAACGGCCGCGCGACCTGGATGCGGCGGTACTGGACGCCGCTCAGCCGCATCCCCAGCAGCAACTCGCTGACGAGGTCGTGCACTTCGGGAATCGGGGGCAGAAGGGGCTCGGACATATCGAGATACGGACGTTCGATCAACAAGAACGGATTGTATGTCATAGACCGTCCTGCTGCTGTTCCTTACGATACGCCTTTATCAGTACTTTCCCTAACCGACACGGAACCCCGCATGAATCCCGGAATCTCCTCGGCCGCCTCGACGGCGGCCCCCCGCGAACCGGCCTGGGGCGCGGTCTTCGCGATGACGCTCGGCGTGTTCGGGCTCGTCACGGCCGAATTCCTGCCGGCGAGCCTGCTGACGCCGATGGCCGACAGCCTCGGCGTGACCGAGGGCGTGGCCGGACAGGCCGTCACGGCCACTGCCACGGTCGCGCTCGTCACGAGCCTGCTGATCTCGGCGCTCACGCGCACGATCGACCGGCGGCGCGTGCTGCTCGTGTTCTCGGTGCTGCTCGTCGTATCGAACCTCGCCGTGGCATTCGCGCCGAATTTGGGCGTGCTGCTGTTCGGCCGCGTCGTGCTCGGCATCGCGCTCGGCGGCTTCTGGACGATGGCGACCGCCACCGCGATGCGGCTCGTGCCCACAGCGATGGTGCCGCGCGCACTGTCGATCATCTTCAGCGGCGTGGCGGTCGCGACCATCGCGTCCGCGCCGATGGGCAGCTACTTCGGTCACCTGATCGGCTGGCGCAACGTGTTCCTGATCGCGGCCATGCTCGGCGGCATCGCGTTCGTGTCGCAGATCGTCACGCTGCCGTCGATGCCGCCGAGCGGCACGACGCGGCTGCGCACGCTGATCGACGTGCTGCGCCGGCCGACCGTCGGCCTCGGGATGTTCGCGACGATCCTCGTGTTCACCGGCCATTTCGCGTTCTTCACGTATCTGCGGCCGTTCCTCGAACAGGTGGCGGGCGTCGGCGTGAACGGGCTGTCGGCGATCCTGCTCGGCTACGGCATCGCGAACTTCGTCGGCACGTCGCTCGCGGGCCGCGTGCTCGAACACCGGCTGCGGCCGATGCTGATCGGCATGCCCGCGCTGATGGTCGTGCTCGGCATCGCGCTCGTCGTGCTCGGCCGCGCGCCGATGATCGACGCGGTGCTGGTCGCGTTGTGGGGGATGGCGTTCGGCGGCGTGCCGGTCGCGTGGTCGACGTGGGTCACGCGCACCGTGCCCGACGAGGCCGAGAGCGCGGGCGGGCTGATCGTCGCGGCGATCCAGCTCGCGATCGCGACGGGCGCGGCCGCCGGCGGCGTCGTGTTCGACGCGAACGGCGCGGCAGGCGTGTTCGTCGGCGCGGCGATCGTGCTGGCGGTCGCGGTCGCAACGATCGTGACCGGCGTGCCGAAGCGGGTCGGCGTGGTCGCGTCCTGACCGGCCCGGCGGCCCGCAGCCCGCGTGGTACGGGCCGCCAGGCGATCGTCCGCGCGTCAGGCGGCGCCAGCGCCCGCGATGCGGTCGAGTGCCGCGAGCGCGTCGGCCGGCAGATCGAGGTCGGCGGCCGCGAGATTCTCGCGCAGATGCGCGACCGACGACGTGCCGGGAATCAGCAGGAGATTCGGCGCGCGGCGCAGCAGCCACGCCAGCGCGACCTGCATCGGCGTCGCGCCGAGGCGGCCCGCGACGCCGGACAGCGTCGACGACTGCAGCGGCGAGAAGCCGCCGAGCGGAAAGTACGGCACGTAGGCGATGCCGTCACGGGCCAGCGTGTCGATCAGCGCATCGTCGCCGCGATGCGCGATGTTGTAGTGGTTCTGCACGCAGACGATGTCGCAGATCCGCCGGCCTTGCGCGACCTGCGCGGGCGTGACGTTGCTCAGGCCGATGTGCCGCACGAGCCCGCGCCGCTGCAACTCCGCGAGCGTGGCCAGCGGCGCCTCGATCGATCCTTCGGCCGGCCCGTGCGTATCGAACATGATGCGCAGGTTGACGACGTCGAGCACGTCGAGCCCCAGGTTGCGCAGGTTGTCGTGCACGGCCCGTTCGAGCTCGTCGGGCGCGAACGCGGGCAGCCATGATGCGTCGTCGCCGCGTCGCGCGCCGATCTTGGTAACGATCACGAGATCGTCGCGATACGGATGCAATGCGTCACGAATCAACTGGTTCGTGACATGCGGGCCGTAGAAGTCGCTGGTGTCGAGATGGTCGACACCGGATTCGACGGCTTCGCGCAACACGTTCAATGCGGCTTCGCGATCTTTCGGCGGGCCGAATACACCGGGGCCCGCGAGCTGCATCGCGCCATAGCCGATCCGTCTGACGTGGCGATCGCCGAGCCTGAAGGTGGCGGTGTGGCGAATATCGGGCATGACCTTGCTCCTGTCGAAGAGATGAATGCGTTCAGCATAAGGACGAGTCGCCTGCGCGATAAGCCGGCATAATTCGCACGGGTTGTACGAAAAGGCGAACAATGCAAACCGATCTGGGCGATCTGAACGCGTTCATGGCCGTGGCACGCGCCAGTGGATTCCGCGATGCCGCACGCGTGACGGGCCTCAGCGCGTCGGGGCTGAGCGAGGCCGTGCGCCGGCTGGAAGCGCGGCTCGGCGTGCGGCTGCTGCACCGCACGACGCGTAGCGTCGTGCCCACCGAAGCCGGCGAGCGCCTGCTCGCGCGTCTCGCGCCGGCCCTGACCGAAGTGGCGGCGGCGCTCGATGGGATCGACGAATTCCGCGGCCGACCGGCCGGCACGCTGAAGCTCAACGTGCCGGTCAGCGCCTCGCGGCTCGTGTTGCCGGCGATCGTGCCGCGCTTTCTCGAGGCGTATCCGGACATCCGGCTGGAAGTGACCGCCGACGAAAATTTCGTCGACGTGCTGGCGGCCGGCTGCGACGCGGGCATCCGCTACGACGAACGGCTCGAACAGGACATGATTGCGGTGCCGATCGGCCCGCGCATCCAGCGGTTCGCGACCGCGGCGGCGCCCGGCTATCTCGACCGGCACGGCCGGCCGCGGCATCCGCGCGACCTGCTCGGCCATCGGTGCCTGCGCGGACGCTTCGCCAGCGGCGCGATGCCGCCGTGGGAGTACGAGCGCGACGGCGAGGTCGTGCGGGTCGAGCCGGCCGCCGGGCCGCTGCTGGTCCAGATCGGCGGGGCGACGGAGCTGATGGTCGACGCGGCGATCGCCGGGACGGGGGTCCTGTATCTGTTCGAAGACTGGGTGCGCCCGCATTTCGACAGCGGCGCGCTCGAACCGGTGCTCGAACCGTGGTGGCGGCCGTTCTCGGGGCCCTTTCTGTATTATCCGGGGCGGCGCCTCGTGCCGCCGGCGCTACGCGCATTCATCGATTTCGTCAAGGCATCCTGAACGTCGGTCAGCGCACCGGCGCGTGCGCGTCGAGCAATTGCCGGTGGCGCGCGTCGGTCGCGTCGTCGGCCGGAAACATGCACTCCATGCGCAGCTCCTGCGCGGCCGCGCTTTGCGGCGTACCGATCGTCGTGATCGGCGAGAAGTAGCGCAGCACGACGCCTGCGTGAACAAAGCCGATCGGGGTGACCGGCAGCGGCGGCGCGGCGGCCGCCCGCCGCCCCGCGAATCGGTCAGCCGCCTTGCCTGACCAGCGCCGCCAGCGTCTTCATTGCCTGCAGATACGGATACGGCCCGTGGCTGATGCGCGCCACGCCGTACTCCGCGAGTTCCGCGAGCGTCGGCGTTTCCGCGACGCGCATCACGTTCACCGGCAGCGGCGACGCGGCCGTCAGCGCGCGAATGAGCGCCGGCGAGCGCAGGCCGGGCACGAACAGGCCGTCGGCGCCGGCTGCCGCGTACGCGCGGGCGCGCGCCAGCGTCGCGTCGAGCAATCGTTCGTCGTGCGTCTCGGTTGCCGCCTTGAAGAACACGTCGGTGCGCGCGTTGATGAAATAGTCGATGCCCGCGCGATCGGCCGCCTGCCGGGCCGCCGCGATACGGGCCGCCGCTTCGTCGACGTCGCGCAGTTCGCCCGTCGACGGAAAACTGTCTTCGAGATTGCAGCCGATCGCGCCGGCCCGGATGCTCATCGCGATCGTCTCGGCGACATCCTCCGGCCGCTCGCCGTAGCCGCTTTCGAGATCGACGGTGACGGGCAAGTCCGTCGCACGCACGATCCGCTCCAGCACCTCCATCATCAGCGCGCGCGGCATCTGCTCGCCGTCGACGAAACCGTTGGCTGCCGCGACCGACCAGCTGCCGGTGGCCAGCGCGACGGCGCCGGCGTCGGCCACCGCGCGCGCACTGCCGGCGTCCCACACGTTGAACAGCGCCAGCGGCTGGCCCGCGCGGTGAAGCGACCGGAAAATCGCGCCCTTCTCGTTGTTGCCCATGCTCGTCTCCTTATGGATACCGGATCGGTTGTCGTGTCGAGCGATATTGCCATCGAATCGGGCGGTGCGACGGACGCCGGCAATGTCTGCTGACAGCGCGTGACAGGAAGTGCGCATGATCGCCACCGCTGGGCGATCCGCGCGCCGCCTCAGTCGCGCGAACCCGGATCGATCGACAGCGTGCGCAACTGGCCGCGCAACTGGTCGACTTCCCCCGGCGCGAACGGCCGCTCGATCTCGGCATGCGTCTGCTGCCACAGCGGGAACGCTTCGGCCAGCAGCTCGTGCCCGGCCGGTGTCAGTTCCAGCAGGCGGCTGCGCCGGTCATCCGGGTCCTGCGTAATCGTGACGAGGCCGCGCCGTTCGAGCGGCTTGAGCGCCGCGGTGAGCGTGGTTCGGTCCATCGCGAGCAGCGACGCGACCGATTTCATCGGGGCCGGTTGCGGCCGGTTCAACGACATCAGCAGCGAAAACTGGCCGTTGGTGAGGTCGAGCGGGCGCAGCACATCGTCGAAGATGCGCGCCAGATTGCGCGCCGCGCGCTGCATGTGCAGGCACAGGCAGCAATCGCGCACCATCAGCGTCGTTTCGAAGGGAAGCTTTTCTTTTCGTGCCATGTTGCAATTGTGTTGATATCAACCTATCTTGTCAAGGTCGAGGCGCGGCAACCCGCCGTGCCCGTCATCGGAGGAGAAGGCATGAGTGCGCAACAACCGTTGTATCTCGCCGTATTTCTCGGGACCCGGGACAGCCCGGCGATGAAGGCCTGGATGGCGCTGCCGGAGGACGAGCGGCGCACGCGCGAGCGCGATGGCATCGCCGCGTGGCATGCGTGGGTCGAGCGCCATCGCGACGCGATCGTCGAGCTGGGCGGCCCGCTCGGCAAGACCAAGACCATCGACGCCGGCGGCATCCGCGACACGTCCAATGCGCTGAGCGGCTTCAGCGTCGTGCGGGCGGCATCGCACGAGGCGGCCGCCGCGCTGTTCGAAGGTCATCCGCATTTCACGCTGTTCCCGGGCGTGTCGGTGGAGGTGATGCCGGTGCTGGCGATTCCCGGCGCATGAGCGACGCGCGCTGCGGGGCGCCGCGCGTCGCTTCGCGCGATGTGTCATGCCCGGCATGCGGCAGACATTTTTACGACATTCTGGATGGAGACTGGCGATGAAGCTTTACGGATTTGCCGGCACCCGCTCGCAGCGGGCGCTGTGGGGGCTGAAGGAACTGGATGCGGATTTCGAATTCGTGTCGGTCAACCTGCTCGAGGGCGAGCACAAGCGGCCCGAATTCCTGCGCCTGAATCCGGCCGGCAAGGTGCCGGTGCTGGTGGACGGCGACCTCGTGATTCCCGAATCGGCCGCGATCGTGCTGTATCTCGCGGACAAGTACCCGGAGAAGGCGCTGCTGCCCGTCGATCCGGCGCTGCGGGCGCAAGCCTATCGATGGATCATGTTCGCGGTGACGGAGCTCGAGCAGCCGCTGTGGCGGATCACGCGGCATACGTTCCTCTATCCGCCGGAGAAGCGCTCGCCGGCCGATATCGAACTGGCCCGCGAGGATTTCATGACGATGGCCGCGATTCTCGACACGCATCTCGAAGGGCGCGAATTCATCGTCGGCGATTCGCTGACGGTGGCCGATTGCGTGACGGCCTACCTGATCGACTGGGCGAGCGAATGCCACCTGATCGAACCGTTCCCGCAACTGCGCGCGTATCTGGAGCGGCTGTATGCGCGGCCGAAGGCGCCGCAGCGGATCGCGGAGGCGCGCAAGGCGGCGTGACAGTGAAACGGGTGCCGGGTCATGCGCCGCATCGGCACGACCCGCCGCGTCCGCGTGCGATCACGACACCGTATCGGGTCCGCCGAGCGCACGACACAGCATCGCCAGATCGCGCAACGTGAGATGCGGTGTCGCCGCCTGCGGCGGAGCCGGTTCCCCGTCCGCCCGAGGCTCGCGCACGACCCACGCGGCCTGAAGCCCCGCATTCAGCGCGCCGACGATGTCGAGGTGGAAGTCGTCGCCCACATGCAGCAATTCGGCCGGCCGCACGTCGAGCGCGTCAGCCGCCGCATGGAAGATTTCGGGCTCAGGCTTGGCGAAGCCGAATGCACGCGCGCTGAGCGTCGTGCGGAAGAATTCGTCGCCGCCGGTCAGCCGGAGGTCGGCATTGCCGTTGGTGACCGCGATCAGCGGAAAGCGGGCGCTCAACCACGCCAGCGCCGGCAGCGCGTCTTCGTAGAATTCGACACGATTGCGCGCCGCGTAGAAGACGTCGTAGGCACGATCGGTCAGCGAGGCATCTTCGTTCGCGCGTTCCAGCGCAAGCCGGATCGAGCCGATTCGCATCGCGCGATAGTCGCTGGCGAGATCCGGGCGCAACCGTTCGTATTCCTCACGGAGCGCGCTGAGTGCCTGTTGCGTCGGCAACACGCTCGCGGTATTGGGCGCGTGCTCGATCAGCCATGTGCGCAGCGTCGCCTCGGCCCGGACGACGGACGGCCCGAACGGCCACAGGGTGTCGTCGAGGTCGAACGAGAGGGCGGAAACTTTGGCGAGACGCATGGCGGTTGAGAGCGGGAAGTCGTTTTACCAGGGCCACGGAACGGAGGTTCCGCTGCCGTTGTCGAGCGCGTGTCGATACAGGAAGCGCGCGACGGTCAGATCCTGCAGCGCGAGCCCCGTCATGTCGAAGACGGTGATCTCGTGCGCGGAACGCTCGACCGATGCCGCACCCGCGAGGATGTCACCGATTTCCGTGCGCGGCAAATCCGGCGCCCACTGGCACTCGCCGATGCCGCGCGCCTGATCGTGATCGTCCACGACGATGCGCGCGCGTTCCAGCACGCCGGCCGGCAGTTCGCGTTTGCCGGCAGTATCGGCGCCCACGCAGGTCAGATGGGTGCCTGGCTGCACCGCATCCGCGTCGAACAAGGGGCCGCCGCCGGGCGTGGCCGTGATCACCACGTCGCTATCGGCGACCGCATCGTTCCGGTCGCGCGCCACGCCGATCGTGCATCGTTCGACGAAGTGCGATTCGAATACCGGGTCCGGCTCGCCGCTGACGTTCACGTATTGCACCGTGCACCGCTGCGGCAGCAGCCGGAGCGCGTAGTCGAGCTGCACGCGCGCCTGCACGCCCGTGCCGAACACGCAGAGCCGCGTGCTGTCGCGCCGCGCGAGCTGTTGCAGCCCGAGGCCGCCGGCGGCGCCGGTCCGCGCGGTGGTGATCGCGTTGCCGTCCATGATGCACAGCGGGCGGCCCGTCGCCGGATCGAACAACGCGACCGTGGCCTGATGCGGCTCGCCGCCGACGGTTCGATTGGCCGGCCAGAATCCGGCCGCCTTGAAGCCGAGCAGATCCTGACCGGCGACGTCGCCCGACTTGATGCCGAACACGCCGCCGGTATGCAGCTTCTCGCGCACCACCGGGAATACCCGTCCGGCCCTTTGACTGTGCAGCACGAAGGCTTCGCGCACGGCCGCCATCACTTGCCCGGCTTGCAGGGCGGGCTCGACGGCATCGCGGTCGAGGAGAAGGAGGCGGGCGTCGGTCGGCATGGTCGGGGGTGCCTGTCCGGCACGAGACGAATCGAGGGTGTTTAAAGTTTGTCCAGAATTGGATAAATAGTCAATGCACGGATGACGCGGCATGGGCGCCGGACTTCGCTCACCACCCGTAGAAGCGCGGCCACGTCTGCGCGGCGCCGTCGTGGCCGATCGCCTGGTAGTCGGGATGTTGCGCGCCGGTGGCGCACGCGTGATTCGGCAGGATGCGCAGCCGCGTGCCGATCGGGAATCGCTGCGCGATGCCCGTATCCGGCGTGCCCACCCGCGACACGGTCCCGTGCTCCTGGTTGGCGGCGCTCAGCAGGTAGTCGCCGAGCACGTCGCCGGCTTCGGTGCAGATTTGCCCGTAGCCGAAATCGCGCGCCTGGCGCTGCGTGCCGCGGTCGCGGCTCATCGCCATCCAGCCCGCGTCGACGATCGCCCAGCCTTTCTCTTCCTGATGACCGATGACGGTGGTCAGCACCGACAGCGCGATGTCGGACAGTTCGCACACGCCGACGTTGTGCATCACGAGGTCGAACATCACGTACACGCCGGCGCGCACTTCGGTCACGCCGTCGAGCCGTTCCGCCGCCAGCGCGGTGGGCGTCGACCCGATGCTCACGACCGGGAAGGGCAAGCCGGCGGCCCGCAGGCGCTCCGCGGCCCGCACGGTGCGGCTGCGCTCCTGTTCGGCGATCGCGGCCAGCGCCTCGGGTGTGTCGTATTCGTAGCTGGAGCCCGCGTGAGCGAGCACGCCGCCGAGCAGCATGCCGCCGTCGGTCAGCGCGCGGCCGACGTCGATCAGCAGGTCGGCGTCGGGCGGGATGCCCGAGCGGTGGCCGTCCACGTCGACCTCGATCCACACGTCGAAACGTTCGCCGTGCTCGCGCCCGAACGCGGCGATCGCGTGCGCGGCCGGCAGGCTGTCGGCGACGATCTTCAGGTCGCAGCCTTGGCGGCGCAGCGCAAGCGCCTGGCCGAGCTTGGCGGGCACCATGCCGACCGCATAGACGATGTCGCGGATGCCGTGCGCGAAGAACTGCTCGGCTTCCTTGAGCGTCGACACCGTGATGCCCTGCGCGCCGGCCGCGATCTGCGCGTCGACCACTTGTCGGCATTTGGTGGTCTTCACGTGCGGCCGGAACCGCACGCCGAGCGCGTCCAGATGCGTTTGCATGCGGGCGATGTTGCGCTGCATGCGAGCGACGTCGATCAATGCGGCGGGGGTGTTGAGGGTGTGAAGGTCCACGATGCGTCCGATGGCGAAGTTGTCGATGCGGACACTGTAGGGCGGTTGGCGCGCGTCGTGTTTAATGCAGGGCTAATCTGCCATTAAATCGAATTTAAGGCTCACGCCTTGCCCCGCCACGGTGGCGGATCGAGAAACTGCCGCGCGGCGTCGAGAAACACCCGCTGCCGCGCGGAGCGGCCGGTACGCGAGGGCAGCAGCGCCGTCACCGGCGCGGGCGGCAGGCTCCAGCCGGGCAGCAACCGCACGAGCTTGCCGTTCGCGAGCAGTGGCGCGACGTCCCACTCGGAGCGTTCGACGATGCCGAGCCCGGCCAGCGCCCATTCGGTGATGACGGTGCCGTCGTTGGACGACAGCGCGCCCGTGACGCGGATGACGGTAGACCGCCGTGATTCGCCCTTGACGCCGCGGCCGGGCGAGAAGCGCCAGCGCGGGATGTCTTCGTCGTTCTCGCGCAGGCACAGGCAGTCGTAGCGGGTCAGGTCGGACGGATGATTCAGGTCCTTGAGGCGGCGCGCGTAGCCGGGGCTCGCACACAGGAAGCGCTCGTTGGGCGCGAGCGGATAGCCGATCCACGAAGACGACTTGAGGCTGCCGACATGCACGACCACGTCGGCCCCCGATGCGCTGGTCAATGGGCTCTCCGACAGGTGGAGCGAGATTTCGAGCTTCGGATGCGCGCGCTGCACGTCGCGCACGATCCGCGCGACGTACTTGCGGCCGAAACCGAGCGGGGCGACGACGCGCAGCGTGCCCTGCACGTCGCCGTGGTCGCCCGTGATGTTGATTGGCAGCGCCTCCACGCGCTCGAGAATGCCGACGGCTTCCTGGTACAGCCGCTGCCCTTCGTCGGTCAGCGCGATTCCTTTCGGCTGCCGTACGGCGAGCCTCGCGTTCAGCCGTGCCTCCATTCGTTGCAGGCGAATCGTGACCGCGGGCGGCGTGAGGTCGAGCAGCCGGGCGGCAGCGGCCAGGGAGCGCGACGTGCCGATCGCGCGGACGAGTCGAAGGTCGTCGAGGTCGAGCATTTCTTGGCTCTTAATGCAGAGGGTGTCGAGCATTAAACCGCAGATTGCGCGGGGAAGCCATCGACGTGGCGTGGAGCGGCTGCGATGAGGATGACGGGAATGCACCCGCTTCCTTCGCCGGATACATCGACGATCGTGACGCCGGCTGTACGCCCGCCTACGCATCCAATCCGAAAATCAGCGACCGGTGTACGCCCACCCCCGCCGCCACGCCGGATGCCGAGGCGAACGTCGCATTCGTCATCAGGCTCGACGCGTCGCCGGCCGCGTACACGCCGGCGACGCTCGTCTGCTTCCATGTATCGACGCGAATCGCGGTGCCGAGCGGACCTTCGTCGAACGCGCAGCCGAGCTGCTGCGCGAGGTCGCTCGCCATGTCGGTGCGCGCGCCGATGAACAGTGCGTCGATCGGCACGGCTTGACCGTCGGCGAGCCGCAGCGCGTCGATACGCGGCGCATCGCCGAGGATCTCGACGACTGGCGAGCGCTCGATGCGTACGCCGCGTGCTGCGAGCAACGCGGCTTCCTCGTCGTTCGCTTCGACCACGCCCTGCGTGAACCACGTCGTCGGGCCCCAGTCCGGAATCAGGATCGCCTGATGGACCGACAGCGGATGCGTGGCGAGCACGCCGAGCCGCTGGCCGCTCACTTCATATCCATGGCAGTACGGACAATGCAGCACGCTGATGCCCCAGCGTTCCGCGAGCCCCGGCAGCGCCGGCAGTTCGTCGCGGATGCCGGTCGCGAGAATCAGCCGGTCGGCGCTTGCGCGGCTGCCGTCGGCCAGCGTCACGTGAAAGCGTCCGTGCGCGTCGCGCTCGGCAGTGCGCGCCTCGCCTTCGATGCGCTGGACGGTCGGATACGCGGCGAGTTGCGTGCTCGCTTCGGCGACGATCCGCGCGGGCGGCTTGCCGTCCTGCCCGAAGAAGCCGTGCGCGTGTTCGGCAAAACGGTTGCGCGGCCGGCCGGCGTCGATCACGAGCACGCGGCGGCGTGCCCGCGCCAACTGCATCGCGGCCGACAGCCCCGCGAAGCTGCCGCCGATCACGATCACTTCATGACGGGAATGCATGCATCAACTCCTTTCTGAACCTGCGTGAATGACTCATGTGCTCCGGGGTCGGCCAACTCATGAAACACGAGAAGTTGCATGATAGGGCGATGGTATCATTCATGCAACTTCAGAAGTTTCGAGAGAAGGGAGCCCCGCTTGTGAGAACCGACAGCCGTTTGTCGCGCATGCTGCATGCGCTGATCCATATGGACCAGGCCGACGGCCCGCTGACGTCGGAGACGATCGCGACGATGCTGTGCACGAACCCGGTCGTCGTGCGGCGCCTGCTCGGCGGGTTGCGCGATTGCGGCTACGTGCAGTCGGAGAAGGGGCACGGCGGCGGCTGGGCGCTGAGCGTCGCGCTCGACGACATCACGCTGCTCGACGTCTATCGCGCGGTGGGCGAGCCGCCGCTGTTTTCCGATCTGGTGCCCGAGGACGAGCCCGAATGCCTGGTCGAACAGGCGGTCAACGCGCATCTGTCGGCGACGCTGAAGGAGGCCGAAGCGTCGCTCCTGGCACGCTTCGGCGAAGTCACGCTCGGCATGCTGTCGCGCGATTTCGAAGCGAAGGCGGCGCTGCGGGGGTACACGCGCTGACGTGGCGCAGCATCCCGATCGAGCGCGCCTGACATGCAATCCGACTCGCGATCCGGCGCGGCCGAAACCGCCGCGCCGCCATGTTCTGTCCCCAACTTCTGCCCGGTTCGCCCGCCACAGGGCAAAATACGGGTTTTCCGCACCCGCGAGGGCGCGTTCGAATCACGCGCCGGGCGGCGCCGGTGCGCATGCCGCACGCCGCCGCCGGGCGCCAAGGCAAGAAACGCTCGCCGTGCTGCGAGCCCACAGGAGTCCAGACCCCATGCCCGAATCCAACCTGTCCTTTTTCGGCCGGCTGTCGCTGGCCGTCGGCACGTTCTTCTCCGTGCTCGGCAATCGCGAGTTCGCGGCCGACGTACTGCGCGTGCGCGATGGCGCGCCGGCACCCGTTGCACCCGTCCCGGCCCCGACCCCGGCGCCCGCTGCCGCGCCCGTCGCACCCGCGCCGGTGAAGGCGCCGGCCCCCGAGTTGCGCGAAGCGAGCCCGCAGGCCGCCCTGCAACTGCTCGGCCTGCTGCAGCGCGATGCGCGCTTCATCGATTTCGTCGAGGAAGACATCGCCGGCTACGCGGACGCCGACATCGGCGCGGCCGCGCGCCTCGTGCACGACGGTTGCCGCGCCGCGCTGCGCGAACACTTCACGATCGTGCCGGTGCGCGATGAAGCCGAAGGCAGCCGCGTGACGCTGCCCGCCGGCTTCGACGCGACGGCCGTGCGCGTGACCGGCAACGTGGTCGGCTCCGCGCCGTTCACCGGCACCGTCAGCCATCGCGGCTGGCGCGTGTCCGACGTGCGCCTGCCGAAGCTGACGGGCAGCCACGACGCATCGGTGATCGCACCGGCGGAGGTGGAACTGTGAGCGATCCGCGCTATTCGATCGGTATCGATCTCGGGACGACCCATTGCGCGCTGTCGTACGTCGACAGCAGCACGAGCGACGGCGAAAAGATCGTGCAGCAGGTGCTGCCGATCGCGCAACTGACCGCGCCCGGCGCGCTGGAATCGCGCGACCTGCTGCCGTCGTTCCTCTACCTGCCGCATGAAAGCGAACTGACCCAGGGCGACCTGACACTGCCGTGGACGGCCTCGCGCGCGTTCGCGGTCGGCGAGATGGCGCGCACGCGCGGCGCCGGCACGCCGATCCGCCTCGTGTCGAGCGCGAAGAGCTGGCTGTGCCACCCGGGCGTCGACCGCCGCGCGGCGATCCTGCCGAGCGATGCGCCGCCGGAAGTGGCCCGCGTGTCGCCGCTGGAAAGCTCGATCCGTTATCTCACGCACCTGCGCGAAGCGTGGGACCACGCGCATCCCGACGCGCCGTTCGCCGACCAGGACGTGACGGTTACGATCCCCGCGTCGTTCGATCCGGCCGCGCGCGAGCTGACGGCGGAAGCCGCGCGGGCCGCCGGCTACTCGCGGATGACGCTGCTGGAAGAGCCGCAAGCGGCGCTCTACAGCTGGATCCAGAAGAGCGAAGGCGGCTGGCGCAAGCAGGTGCAGGTCGGCGACCTGATCCTGTGCGTCGACGTCGGCGGCGGCACGACCGACCTGTCGCTGATCGCGGTGGTCGAGCGCGACGGTAATCTCGAACTGCATCGCGTGGCCGTCGGCGAGCACATCCTGCTCGGCGGCGACAACATGGACCTCGCGCTCGCGCACGTGGTCGCACGCAAGCTCGCGCAGCAGGGCACGCAGGCCGATCCGTGGCAACTGCGCGCGCTGACCTACGCGTGCCGCTCGGCGAAGGAAACGCTGCTGTCCGACCCGACCACCGACGCGGTGCCGCTCGTCGTGCCGAGCCGCGGCTCGAAGCTGATCGGCGGCTCGATCCGCACCGAGCTGACGCGCGCGGAACTCACGCAGACGATCCTCGAAGGCTTCTTCCCGCAAGTCGATGCGGCCGCGCGCCCGGTGAGCCGCGCACGTGTCGGCCTGACGCAGCTCGGCCTGCCGTATGCGCAGGACGCCGGCATCACGCGCCATCTCGCGGCGTTCCTCGGCCGCCAGGTCGCGGCGCTCGACACGCTCGAAGGCGTGCAGCGCACGCTGCCGCAGGGCGCGACGTTCCTGCATCCGACCGCCGTGCTGTTCAACGGCGGCGTGTTCAAGTCGACGCTGCTCACGCAGCGCGTGCTCGATACGCTCAACAACTGGCTCGCCGCCGAAGGCTCGCCGCCCGCCCGCCTGCTCGAAGGCGCGGATCTTGATCTCGCGGTCGCGCGCGGCGCGGCGTACTACGGCTACGTGAAGCGCGGCCGTGGCGTGCGCATTCGCGGCGGCACGGCGCGTGCGTACTACGTCGCGATCGAATCGGCGATGCCCGCGGTGCCGGGGCTCGAGCCGCCGGTGCAGGCGCTGTGCGTCGCGCCGTTCGGGATGGAGGAAGGCTCGGACGCGGCGCTGCCGCCGCAGGAGTTCGGCCTCGTCGTCGGCGAACCGGTGCAGTTCCGCTTCTTCGGTTCGTCGGTGCGTCGTCAGGACCAGGTCGGTACGCTGCTCGACTACTGGTCGCCGGAAGAGCTGCAGGAGCTGGAGGAAATCCAGGCGACGCTGCCCGCCGAAGGGCGCACCGTCGGCGAAGTCGTGCCGGTGAAGCTGCATGCGCGCGTGACCGAAGCCGGCACGCTCGAACTCGAGGCGATCCCGAGCGGCACGAACGAGCGCTGGAAGGTCGAGTTCGACGTGCGCGGCGCCGCCTGAGCGCGATGAAGCGTTATACGGTCGGCATCGACCTCGGCACGAGCAATACGGTCGTCGCGTACGTCGAGGCCGGTTCCGACGCGATCCGCGTGTTCGACGTCGAGCAACTGGTCGGTCCCGGCGCGGTGGCCGCGCAGCCGCTGCTGCCGTCGGTGCGCTACCACCCGGCGGCGGGCGAGTTGCCGCCGGACGCGCTGCGGCTGCCGTGGGCGGCTGATCCGAAGGTAAACACGAAGGCGAACGCGGCCGATGCGCCGCCCGCCGTGATCGGCCGCTATGCGCGCACGCTCGGCGCACAGGTACCGGGCCGGCTCGTGTCGAGCGCGAAGAGCTGGCTGTCGCACGCCGCGGTCGACCGGCTCGCGGCGATCCTGCCGTGGGGCGCGGCCGATGGCGTCGACAAGGTGTCGCCGGTCGATGCGAGCGCGAGCTATCTCGCGCATGTGCGTGACGCGTGGGACGCGCATTTTCCCGATGCGCCGCTCGCGAAGCAGGACGTGATCCTGACGGTGCCCGCGTCGTTCGACGACGGCGCGCGCGCATTGACCGTCGAGGCCGCGCGGCGCGCGAAGCTGCCGGCGCTGCGGCTGCTGGAAGAGCCGCAAGCCGCGTTCTACGACTGGCTGTACGGCCAGCGCGACACGTTGCGCGAGACGTTCGCCGCGGCGCGGCGCGTGCTGATCTGCGACGTCGGCGGCGGCACGACCGACCTCACGCTCGTCGACGTCGCGCCGGGCGATGATGGCGAGCCGACCTTTACGCGCGTCGGCGTCGGCAACCATCTGATGCTCGGCGGCGACAACATGGACCTCGCGCTCGCGCGCCTGGTCGAGTCGCGGCTGACCGAGCCCGGTACGCGGCTGTCGGCCGCGAGCCTGTCGCAACTCGTCGAGCGCTGCCGCGCGGCGAAGGAGCGGCTGCTCGGCGACGACGCGCCGGCGTCCGTCACCGTCACGCTGCTCGGCGCGGGCAGCAAGCTCGTCGGCGGCGCGCGTTCGGCCGAGCTGACACGGCAGGAGGTCGAGCAGATCGTCGTCGACGGGTTCTTTCCGCGGGTCGAGGCCGGCGAATTGCCGCGCCGTACGCGCGCGGCGATCATCGAATTCGGCTTGCCGTATGCGAGCGACGCGGCCGTCACGCGCCACGTCGCCGCGTTCCTGAACCGTCATGCGGAAGGCCCGCTGCCGGACACGCTGCTGCTCAACGGCGGCGTATTCCGCGCGGGCGCGCTCGCCGGCCGTCTCGCGCAGACGCTCGGTACGTGGCGCGGCGCACCGCTCGACGTGCTGCACAACGCGCATCCGGACGTGGCCGTCGCGCGCGGCGCGGTGGCCTACGGGCTTGCGCGCGCCGGGCATGCGCCGCGCATCGGCGGCGGCTCCGCGCGCAGCTATTTCCTCGTGCTCGACGATGGCGACGGGGGGGTCGCGCGCGGCGTCTGCCTGCTGCCGCGCGGCGCGGAAGAAGGCCGCGAGATCCATCTCGACGATCGCACGTTCGCGCTGCAACTCGGGCAGCCGGTGCGGTTCCACCTCGTATCGACGGTGGCCGACACGAAGTACCAGCCCGGCGATCTCGTCGATCTCGACGGCGGCGATTTCGTGCGGCTGCCGCCGATCGCGACGGTCGTCGACGCGAAGGCGGGCAGCGACGCGCGCGAAACGCCGGTGAAGCTCACCGCGTCGCTGACCGAGGTCGGCACGCTCGAAATGCATTGCATCGCGACCGACGACGCGGCGCGCCGCTGGCGGCTCGAATTCCAGTTGCGCGGCGATGCACCGGTGCAAGGCGACGATGCGGCGCCCGCGCGGCATCCTCGGCTGGATCAGGCGCTCGAGTTGATCGAGCGTTCGTTCGGCAGCAAGGCCGCGGGCGTGACACCGAAGGACACGCGCCGGTTGCGCGCGCAACTGGAACAGGTGCTCGGCGCGCGCGAAGAGTGGGACGTTGCGCTCGCACGCGAACTGTTCGACGCATTGCTCGCGCGGGCGCGGAGGCGCCGTCGTTCGGCCGATCACGAGCGCGCGTGGCTGAATCTCGCCGGATATTGCCTGCGTCCGGGTTTCGGTCATCCGCTCGACGCGTGGCGCATCGAGCAGCTGTGGCCGTTGTTCGACGACGGCATTCAATACGTGACCGACGCGCAGGTGTGGTCCGAGTGGTGGACGCTGTGGCGGCGCGTGGCCGGCGGCCTCGACGACGACGCGCAGACGCAGGTGCGCGACGCGATCGCGTTCCTCGAACCGTCCGACGACAAGCGGCGCAAGCTGCCGTTCGATCCGGCCAAGGTCGGGCCGGCCGACATGACGCGGTTGTCCGCGTCACTCGAGCGGCTGCCCGTCGAGCGCAAGGTCGAGCTGGCCGAGCGCCTGATCGCGCAATTGCAGAAGCCGGCCGATCGCGCATTGTGTGCGTGGGCGCTCGGGCGGATTGGCGCAAGGCGGCCGTTCTATGGCAGCGCGCACAGCGTCGTTCCGGCGGATGTCGTCATCGGCTGGCTCGATGCGCTGTTCGCGCTCGACTGGAAACAGGTCGAGCCGGCTGCGTTCGCGGCTGCACAGATTGCGCGGATGACCGGCGACCGCTCGCGCGATTTGCCGGACGATACGCGCGAGGCCGTCATCAAGCGCCTGTCGGCCGCGAATGCATCGGCGGCGTGGATCGACATGGTTCGTGAAGCGATCGCGTTCGATGAAGCCGATACGGTGCGCGTGTTCGGCGAAACGCTGCCGGCCGGGTTGAAGCTGCTGGGCGATTGAGCGCAGTACGGGATGCTTCGATCTCGTTCGCAGGTCGAAGCATCCGGTCGACGTCGCACCAACCATGGCGCGACGTCGACGCTCGTTTCATTCAGGCGTGCGATACCGACACCGCTTCGCGCCGCTTTTCCTCTGATTCGATTTCCACGCCGTCATGCGCCGCCGCCGAACGCCGCGCAAGATGAATCCCCGCGAGCATGCAGCGCACCGACCCGCCGGCCAGTTCGATCGTCGGCACGTCGAGCGGCAGCAGTCGCGCGGAGCGTTCGATCGTCACGCGCTGCTCGCCGGTGAGACAGTCGAACGCGCGCCGCGACAACGCGAGCACGCGCCCATTCTTCCCCGACAATTCCAGCGTATTGCCCGCGAAATTCGCGATTTGCGACGGATCGAGCGCAATCACCGCGCGCCCCGTTTCGCTCAGGCGTTGCGCGATCTCGCCACGGCGGCGGCTGTCGGCGATCAGGTCGAGGCCGACCATCGCGAACTCGGTCGCGACGCTCATCATCACGTTCGTGTGATAGATCGGCCGCCCGTTCGCATCGGCCGTGTCGAAGCAGATCGGCTCGAAATTGAAGTGCGTGCAGAAGCGTTCGAGCGCGACCGGATCGGCTCGGCGCGAGCGCGCGGTGTACGCGATCCGTGCGACGTGGTCGAGCACCATCGCGCCGGTGCCTTCCAGGAACACGTCGTCGTATTCGAGGCCCGAGTAGTCGATCACGTCCTGCACGCGGTACTCGGCCTTCAGCATTTCAATGACGTCCGCGCGCCGCTCGCGGCGGCGGTTCGGGCTGTGCATCGGATACAGCGCGACATGGCCGCCCGGATGCGTCGAGAACCAGTTGTTCGGGAACACGGAGTCGGGCGTGTCGCGCTCGCCGTGGTCGTCGAACACATGCACGCGCACGCCCGCATCGGCGAGCGTCTGCGCGGCGGCCGTGACTTCGTCGCGCGCGGCGGCCGATACCGACGACGTGTCGTGCGAATCCTCAGCGGCCGTGCGCTGGAACGCGTTGTCGGCCGCGGTCTGCGGGTTCGGCAGGAAGCGGTGCGGCCGGATCATCACGACGGCGGACGGCGCCTGGATCGATACGAGATTCATGAGGGGCGGGAGCGAAGGGCAGGAAAACGGGCGGCGTACGGGCCGCCCGCGCATGACGGTCAACGCGCGAACGCGGCGACGGCTTCGGTCACGAACGCCGTGTGGCCGTGCGCGATCGCGGCCGGGTCGTCGATCAGCGCGAACAGGTTCTTCGGATCGACGGCCGGCGGAATCAACGCGATCTCGACACCCGCGTTGTGCTGCTGCGCGAGTGCGTACAGGTAGCGCAGCGCCGAGTAATCCTCGAGCGCGAAGCCGACCGAGTCGAATACCGTGACTTCGTCCGCACGTTCGCGGCCGGTCGTCTCACCCTGCAGCACGCGCCACAGTTCGGTCACCGGGAAATCGGCCGGCATCTGCTGGATCTCGCCCTCGATGCGCGACTGCGGCTCGAATTCGACGAACACGCGGCCCGCGCGCAGCACGCCCGCTTCGAGTTCGGTCTTGCCCGGGCAATCGCCGCCCACTGCATTCACATGCATGCCGGGCTCGATCATGTCGGCCGTGACGATCGTGGCAAACGCCTTGTCGGCGGTGACGGTCGTCACGATGTCGGCGCCGTGCACCGCGTCGGCGGTCGAGGCGGCGCGCACGATGCGCAAGCCGGGGTACGCGGCGAGGTTCCGCACGAGCTTGTCGGTCGCGTGCGAATCGACGTCGAACACGCGGATTTCGTCGATGCCGAGCAGCGTGTGGAACGCGATCGCCTGGAATTCGCTTTGCGCGCCGTTGCCGATCAGCGCCATCGAGCGCGCATCGGGCCGCGCGAGCACCTGCGCGGCGAGCACCGACGTGGCGGCCGTGCGCAGCGCGGTGGTCAGCGTGAGTTCGGCGAGCAGCAGCGGGTAGCCGGTATCGACTTCGGCGAGCGCGCCGAACGCCATCACCGTGTGCATGCCGCGCGCCGCATTGACGGGGTGGCCGTTCACGTACTTGAACGCGAACAACGACGCGTTCGCCACAGGCATCAGCTCGATCACGCCGTCGCGCGAGTGGCACGCGACGCGCGGCGACTTGTCGAAATCGGCCCAGTGCAGGTAGTCGGCGCGCAGCGTGTCGACCAGTTCGCGCAGGAACGTCGTGACGCCGGTTTGGGCGATCAGGCGGGCGGTGGCGGGAACATCGAGGAAGCGAGTCATCGGTCTGTCTCCATATTCGGTGCCGGTACGGGGGCCGGCGTTCTGGTCGACCGGGCGGGGCTTCGGCGCGAATCCGGGCTTCCTGGAAAGGCAGCGGCGCGGCGGGTCGGCCGGTCGATGGAGTCATTATTTCCGCGAGTCGAGCCAACAAAAAGACGGCAAAAGTGGCAGATTTATCGATAGACTTGGCAAATTGCCAGCCCGTTCCGGCAATTTGATCAATTCAAGCTGGCCGGCATGCGCCGCCTCCGGCACGCTGGCGGCCGGTTCACGTTCAACAGGAAAGCCGTTCATGATCACGCTCGACGACGTCGACCGTCAGCTCATCGCACTGCTGCGCGACAACGCGCGATTGCCTGTCGTCGCGTTGGCGAAAGAATTGCGCGTGGCGCGCGCAACCGTGCAAAACCGGCTCACGCGGCTCGAGAAGAACGGCGTGATCGTCGGCTATACGGTGCGGCTCAAGCCGGCTGCCGAACGGCACCGGATTCGCGCGCTGATGTCGATCGCGGTGCAGGGCAATCGCGGCGCGGAGGTGGTGAAGGTGCTGCGCGGGCATCCGAACGTCGCGTCGATCCACAGCACGAACGGGCGCTGGGATCTCGTCGCCGAACTGCATGCCGATTCGCTCGAGCACTTCGATCGTGTGCTCGGCGCGATTCGCTTGATCGACGGGATCGCCAATACCGAGACGAGCATCCTGTTGTCGACGCACAAGGCGTGACGCAGGCAGGGCCGCGCCACGTTCCTGCGCGCGGTCAGGCGCCGGCCGCCGATTCCGGAAACACCGGCTCGCCGAGCGTCAGCATCAACCGGTTCGCCCACGCGAAGATCGCGATCGCGTGCGACAGGTCGAGAATCTCCTCATGCGTGAGCCCTTCGGCTTCGAGCGCGGCGATGTCGCTTTCGCCGATCGCGTCGGGCCGTTCGGTCAACGCGATCGCATAGCGGACGATCGCGCGTTCGCGCGCCGTCGTGCCGGCCGTCGCCGGATCGTCGAACACCTGCTCGATCGCATCGGTGCGTTTCGCGAGTTGCGCGAAGCGCTGCGCATGCACCGACGCGCAGTACACGCAGCCGTTCACGCGCGACACCGCCGTGCTCGCCAGTTCACGCTCCGCGCGCGACAGCCCGCCGGGGCCGTACATGATCGCGTTGAACACGCCCGAGCGCTGCCGCAGGATTTCGGGCAGATGGACGAGCAGCAGGTAATAGTCGGACGTTTTCGCTTGCGGATGGCTCGCTTCGAGCACCGCGAGCTGTTCGGGCGTCGCGGCGTCGAGCGAGACCGTGTCGAGCCACGCGCGCCAGCCGAGCGTGTCGGACGTGAAGCCGTGAGTGGCCGTCGTCATGCGGCCTCCTTTGCGGCACGTGCCTGAAGTGCCCGCGCGGCAGCGGCGACACGCAACTGATACGCGACGAACGCGACGAGCTGCGACAGCGCGACGATCGCGGGTGTCGTGAGTCCGGCCGATTTCAGCGCGTCGAGATCGGATGCGCGCGCGTCGACCGGCGCGTGCGTCAGGCGCTTCGCGTGCAACAGGATCGCGCCGAGGCGGCGCGGCAGTGCGTCGAGCGCGTCGGCATCCGCCCGTTCGATGTCGTCGAGCGTGCCGCCCGCGTCGAGCAATCGGGCGCGATAGATGTCGGCCAGCGCGTGCGCATTCGACTGCCGCGCGACATACCGCGCCGCGTGCAGCCGCTCGATCAGCAAAAGATCGGGCAGCGCGGGATCGAACAGCGCGGCTTCGCTCAGTCGCGTCGGAAGCAGCACCTTGTCGCGGGCGCGGCGCAGCGCGGCGACGGCGTCGCCTTCCCGCAGGCCGGCTGCCGCGTCGATCGTATCCGGCACGGCGGCCGGCGTGATGGAGTCAGTCATCGGTTCGGTGTTCCTTCATCGTCAAAGTGATCGAGGGCGTCGGCGTCGCGCCATTCGTCGCCTTGCAGTTCGGCATTCGCGTAGGCGACGAGCGCGTCGTAGTGGCGGTCGCGATCGGCATCGAACAGCCGGCTCGCAATGCCGCGCGCGAGCCGCTTCGCACCCGCGCTGATGGCCGGGATATCGCCGGACAGCTTGCCGTGGCTCAGACTCGCCGCGTGGTTGAAGCAGTGGATGCGCGTGACGGCCGGGCACGCGCCGCGCTCGCGCTCCTGAAACGCGAACGCGGGGCCGAGATCGGGCGACTCGGCGAGCTCGTCGAGCCACAGCGCCGGTTCCGGCCGATAGCGATCCTTCCAGCGCCGCACGTGCGCGCCGAACGACGCGAATTCGTCGCGCGTCGTCCAGTCCGAATGAAAGCCCGTCGCGAAGATCAGGAAATCGACCGTGTAGCGGCCGCGCGGCGTCGTCACGTCCAGCCCGTCCGCATGGTCGGCGAGCGTCTCGATCGGGCTGCCCGCATGGAAATGCGCATGGTCGTGGCGCGAGACGCGCAGCACGCTGTCGCGCGGCGGCGGCGTCTGCGACGTCAGCGCGTAGTGCATGAAGCGCCACTTCGTCGCGTCGTCGAGATCGGCGTAGCCGTGTACGAGGCCCGGGCTGCCGATGCCGGTCAGCTTGTTGATGCGCGGAATGTCCGCACGGCGGAAAAACAGGTCGACGCGCGCGGCGCCGGCTTCGAGCGCGGTGCCCGCGTTGTCGAACGCGGATGCGCCCGCGCCGACCACACCGACACGCTTGCCCGCGAGCGCGGCGAAATCGATCGGCTCGGACGAATGGGCCCAGCGCGTGCGCGGCGCGCGCTGCGCGACGGGCGGCACGTACGGGCCGCCGAGACCGTCGCGGCCGGTTGCGAGCACGACGTGCCGCGCGAGCAGCGTGTCGCCTTCCCCGTTTGCGCGGATGTCGAGCGCGAGCAGGCCGTCCTCACGTGGACGCAGCGCGACGAGCGTCGTGTCGTTGCGCACCTGCAGGTCGAGCACGCGCCGATACCAACGCAGATACTCCATCCATTGCGGGCGCGGGATCTTGTACAGCGCGTCCCACGCGTCGCGGCCATATTGCGCTTCGAACCACGCGCGGAACGTCAGTGCGGGCAGCCCGAGCGCGGGGCCGGCAAGCTGCTTCGGCGAGCGCAGCGTCTCCATCCGCGCGAACGTGACCCACGGGCCTTCGTAGCCGGCCGGCGCGCGGTCGATCACGCACTGGTTGTCGATGCCGAGCAGGCGCAGCTCGGCGGACGCCGCGAGCCCCGCCATGCCGCCGCCGACGATCGCGACGTCGAGCACGCGCACGCCGTCCGCTTCGCGCGGCGGCACCCATGACGGCGCGGGCAGGTCGAGCCAGCGCAGGTCCTGCGCGAGCCGTGCTTCGAGTGCGTCGAGCTGGGCCGTCATGCGGCCTCCGGGCGCGCGCGGCGTGCACGGGTCGGGCGAGGCGGTCGCGCGGTGCGGTCGGTGCGCAACCGGTCGCCGCGCAGCAGCGCGTCGTGCGCGGCGGCGTCGTGAAAGATCACGTCGTCGAGCAGCGTGCGCGTCGTGCGATGCAGCGCGTCGAGCAGCGCATCGACGGCCGCCGTGCGCGCCTTGCCGGCCGGCGTCGCGACGCCGAACGCGAACGGAATGTCGACGTCGAGCGCGCGCGCGACGACACCCTCCACCGGCAGCGCGACCCCGGTCGCCGGATCGACGATGCCGATCCCGATGCCCGCGCGCGCGGCCATCACCGCATTCAGCGACGCATTGGTTTCGATGAACACGCGCGCATCGACCCGCGCGGCCGCGAACGCCGCATCGATCCGCTGGCGCAGCCGGTGCCGGTTCGCGACCGTCACGATGCGGCGTCGCGCGAGGTCGCGCAGCGCGATACGCGGCTTCGTCGCAAGCGGATCGTCAGCCGGCAATACGGCGACGCAGGGCGTCTGCGCGATCCAGTGCACGTCGAGCCCGGCATGCGCCATCGGCAGCGTGACGACGCCGACGTCGGCCGTGCCGGCCAGCACCTCGTGCACGACATGCTCGGCCGATTCGCTGCGCAACTGGTAGTGCGGCGCGTGCGCGTCGTCCGGCAACGCGGCGAGCGCGGCCGGCACGAGCGTGGCCGCGAGCGACGGCGTGGCCGCGATGCGCACGGGTTCGGCGGTGTCATCGCCGAGCGCGCGGGCCCGCGCCTCGATCGCGCGCAGCCCGACTAGTGAGCGCTCGACTTCCTCGTACAGCAGGAACGCGCGGCGCGTCGGCGTGACGCGCGGGCCGTGCCGGTCGAACAGCGCGTAGCCGAGATCGGCTTCGAGTTCCTGGATCTGCCGCGTGACGGCCGGCTGCGAGCGGCCGAGCAGTTCGCCCGCGCCGGTCACGCTGCCGGCCGACATGACCGCGGAAAAGGCTTCGAGTTGATGCAGCTCCATGACGCGTTCCAATGATGCGATTTGCGCATTGTAGAAGTGTGAGCATGCGCGATTCATATAATGATTTTTGCTATCGACAGCGGGAAAACTGCGAAGGGCGCGACCGTCGCGGCGGCCGGCCCTGCGCGCATGCGCGCCGGTTGCGCGGGGTGACGAGAACGAAACGCCAATCGAATCAACGCGATGCGATGCATGCCCGCATGTCGGTCGAGGCAGCGGGCATTCATGTCGATCGCGAACGTCATCCGCTTCGCGCCGCATGCGATATCGATATGCACAAAACTTCGTTGGAACGCTATGACCCGGATGGTTACATGCCCTCACTCTTTTCGATTGACTGAAGCTGGGGGACGCATGAACGTTTCGGGGAACGACGCACGCGGCGCATGGCGACGCGTGCTGGGCACGGTGGCGGCGCTCGCTGCCGCATGGGGCTTGTCGACGGGCGGCGCGCTCGCGGCCGGCGTGTCGGGCGAGCCGGTGGTGATCGGCGTGAGCGGGCCGCTCACGGGCCAGGACGCGCAATACGGCGAGCAGTGGAAGCGCGGTTTCGATCTCGCGCTCGACGAGATCAACGGCAGCGGCGGCATTCACGGCCGGCCGCTCGCGATCGACTTTCAGGACAGCCGTAGCGACCCGCGCCAGGCGGTGGCGATCGCGCAGAAGTTCGTCGCCGATCCGCGCATCGCGATCGAGCTCGGCGATTTCTCGAGCGCGACGTCGATGGCCGCGTCGCCGATCTACCAGCGCGGGCAACTGATCCAGTTCGGCTTCACGAACTCGCATCCGGATTTCACGAAGGGCGGCGACTATCTGTGGAGCACCGCGCTGAGCCAGGCCGAGGAGCAGCCGCTGCTCGCGCGCTACGCGGTGAAGGAACTCGGCTTCAAGCGGATCGCGGTGCTGTACCTGAATACCGACTGGGGCCGCACCAGCAAGGACATCTTCGCGAAGGCGGTGACGGGGCTCGGCGCGCAGGTCGTCGCGGCCGAAGGCTACCAGCCGGCGGAGAAGGATTTCCGTTCGACGCTCGTGCGCATCGGCGAATCGAAGCCCGATTCGATCGTGCTGATCTCCTATTACGCCGACGGCGCGCAGATCGTGCGTCAGGCGCGCACGTCGGGCGTTGCACTGCCGATCGCGGCGGTGGGCTCCGTGTATTCGCCGAAGTTCCTCGAACTGGGCGGCGCGGCCGTCGAAGGCGTCTATACCGAGTCGAACTTCTTCCCGGCCGAACCGCGCCCCGAGGTGCAGGCGTTCGTGCAGCGCTATCGCGCGAAATTCCACGCCGATCCCGATTCGTTCGTCGCGCGTGCTTACGACGCGCTGATCCTGTCGGCCGAGGTGCTGCGCCGCTACGGCACGACGCGCCAGGCCGCGCACGACGGCTTCGCGAAAGTGAGCGACGTGCCGAGCGTGATCTTCGGCAAGGTGCGTTTCGATCCGCAGACGCGCCGCGTCGCCGGCGCGCGCACGGTCTATCTGGTCGTGAAGCAGGGGCAGTGGGCGCTGTGGGACGGCGCGAAGCCGCAGCTCGCGGCGCGCTGAACCCGACATGAACCGCCTGCACCTGACGGACGCATCGTGATGGCTTCCTGGCTCGACTACACGCTCAACGGCCTCATCGTCGGCAACATCTACGCGCTGCTCGCAGTCGGGCTCGCGCTGATCTTCGGCGTGTCGCACCTGATCAACTTCGCGCACGGCTCGGTGTACATGGTCGGCGCGTTCATCGGCTGGCTGTGCCTGACGCGCTTCGGGCTGCCGCTGCCGGTCGCGCTCGCGGCGGTCGTGGTCGGCTGCGGCGCGCTCGGCATCGCAATCGAACGGATCGGGCTGCGGCCGCTGCGCCATGCCGCGCGCATCGCGCCGCTGCTCGCGACGATCGGCATCAGCTTCATCCTCGACCAGCTCGCGCAGCTCGCGTTCGGCGCGGACCCGCGCGCGGTGCCGACGCCGCTGCCCGACTGGCACGTGCGGATCGCCGGCGCGACGCTCGGCTCGCTCGACTTGCTGATCGCGGGCATCGGCATCGCGGCGGCCGCGCTGCTGTACGGCTTCCTGCGCTTCACGCGGCTCGGCTGGGCCGTACGCGCGACCGCGCAGGATCGCGACGCGGCGCTGCAGATGGGCGTCGACGTCGATCGCGTGAACCAGACCGTGTTCGCGATCGCGTGCGCGCTCGGCGGCGTGAGCGGGCTGCTGGTCGGCATGTACTACAACAGCATCGATCCGGCGATGGGTTTCCAGGCGACGCTGAAGGGCGTGGTCGCGCTGCTGATCGGCGGCCTCGGTAACGTGCCGGGCGCGATCGCGGGCAGCCTGCTGCTCGGTCTCGTCGAAAGCTACGGCGTCGCGCTGTTCGGCACCAGCTACCGCGACCTGTTCGCGTTCGGGCTGCTGATCGTATTCCTCGTGTGGCGGCCGAACGGCTTGTTCAGCGCGAATCGCGCGTTGCCGCCCGAGCCGATGACGGGCACCTTCCTCGCCGCCGCGAAAGCGGTGCGCGTGCCGCGCCCGGTGCTCGCCGCGCTGGTCGCGGCGGCGGCCGTGCTGCCGTGGCTCGGTGCATCGCCGTACGTGCTGCAGACGCTGACCAACGCGTGGCTGTACGGGCTGCTCGCGCTGAGCCTCACGCTCGTCGCGGGCACGGTCGGGCAGATCTCGCTCGGCCATGCGGCGCTGCTCGTGATCGGCGCGTATGCGTCGGCGCTGCTGTCGTCGGATCTCGGCTGGTCGCCGGCGGTGACGATCCCGTGCGCCGGTGCGATCACGGCCGTGCTCGGCACGCTGCTCGTCTATCCGGCGTTCCGGCTGCGCGGGCACTACGTGTCGATCGCGACGCTCGGCATCGGCGAGGTGGTGAGCCTCGTGATCCTGAACTGGGACGGCCTGACGCGCGGCCCGCTCGGCATCACCGGCATCGCGCCGCTGCCGTGGGCGACGACCGCGCGCGCCGCGTACTGGTTCACGTTCGCGGTGCTCGTCGTGTTCGCGCTCGTACAGATGCGGCTGCTGCGTTCGCATCTGGGCCGCACGCTGCGCGCGGTGCGCGAGGACGACGTCGCCTCGCGTGCCCACGGCATCGCGCCGAACCGCTACAAGGCGATCTCGTTCGCGGTCGGCGGCGTCGCGGCCGGGGTGAGCGGCGGCATCGCCGCGCATCTGTACAGCTACATCAATCACCAGACCTTCGATTCGCAGGTGTCGATCCTCGCGTTGACGATGGTGATCCTCGGCGGGCTCGGCAACGTGCTCGGCGGCATCGTCGGCGCGATCGCGCTGATCGGGCTGCCCGAACTGTTCCGCTGGGCGGCCGATTACCGGATGCTGATCTACGGCCTCGTGCTGCTGCTGCTCGTCCGGTTCCGGCCGCAGGGCCTGCTCGGCACGGTGTGAGGAGGAATGCGATGACCACCACTCGACCCCTGCTCGACGTGCAGGGTTTGACGCGCCGCTTCGACGGCGTGACCGCGCTCGACGGCGCGAGCCTGACGCTGGCCGACGGTGAACTGCTGAGCGTGATCGGCCCGAACGGCGCGGGCAAGTCGACGCTGTTCAACCTGATCGCGGGCGCCGACCGGCCCGACGCCGGCCGCGTGACGTTCGACGGCCGCGACATCACCGGCACCGCGTCCGAACGGCTCGCGGCGCTCGGCATCGCACGCACGTTCCAGCACGGCCGCGTATTCGGCAACCTGAGCGTGCTCGACAACGTGCTGATCGGCGCGCATGCGCGGTTGCGTGCGGCGCGGCCCGGCTGGCCGGCGCTCGGCGCGGCCGCCGAAGTGCTGCGCGCGCTCGTGCGGCCCGCGTCGGTGCGGCGCGAGGAAGCCGCACTGCGAGAAGAAGCGCGCGCGATCGTCGCCGGGTTCGGCGAACGGCTCACGCCGCGCATCGATCATCCGGCGCACAGCCTGTCGTATGCGAACCGGCGGCGCGTGGAGATAGGCCGCGCGCTCGCGCTGCATCCGCGCCTGCTGCTGCTCGACGAGCCGACGGCCGGGATGAACGAGACGGAGACGGCCGAGATGCTGCAGTTGATCCAGTCGCTGAAGGCGCGCGGGCTGACGATCCTGTTGATCGAGCACAAGCTCGAACTCGTGATGCGCGTGTCCGACCGCGTGATGGTGCTCGACAACGGCGTGAAGATCGCCGAAGGCGCGCCGCGCGACGTGCGGCACGATCCGCGCGTGATCGAAGCCTATCTCGGCCGCCGCCACGCGGGCGGCACGCCGGCCGAGCGCACCGCGCAGGCGGCCGCATGACCGTGCAATTCTCCGTGCCTGATACGACCATGACCGACCCGCTGCTGAAACTCGAACATCTCGACACGTTCTACGGACCGGTGCAGGTGCACTTCGACGTGAACTTCGAGGTCGGCCGCGGGCAGATCGTCAGCCTGCTCGGCGGCAACGCGAGCGGCAAATCGACGACGATGAAGCTGATTCTCGGGCTGATGCGGCCGAAGCGCGGCGTCGTGCGTTTTGACGGCGACGACGTGACGGCGCTTGCGACGCCGCAGCGCGTGCGGCGCGGGATCGCGGCCGTGCCTGAGGCGCGGCGGCTGTTCGGCGACATGAGCGTGCGCGAGAACCTGCTGATGGGCGCGTACACGCGCGGCGATCGTGTGGCGGTGAGCGAAGACTACGAACGCGTGCTCGACCTGTTTCCGCGTGTACGCGAACGGCTCGCGCAGCGCGCGGGCACGCTGTCGGGCGGCGAGCAGCAGATGCTTGCGATGGCGCGTGCGCTGATGGCGCGGCCGAAACTGATCTGCATGGACGAGCCGACGATGGGGCTGTCGCCGCTCTACGTCGACAAGGTGCTCGAACTGATCGACGCGATCAACCGGCAGGGCGTGACGGTGTTCATGGTCGAGCAGAACGCGAGCCTCGCGCTGGAGATCGCGCACTACGGGTACGTGCTGCAGACGGGGCGCGTCGTGCTCGAAGGGCCCGCGAAAACGCTGCTCGACGATGAGCGCGTGCGCGATGCGTATCTCGGTGGGGAGGCGGTGGCGGTGTAGCGGGCGCGGCGTGTTTCATCGCCCGGCATTCGCTGAGTTCGCGCCGTCGAGCTTGCCTTGAAGCCTGCGCTCGGGCTCTGTCCGATGCAAGTGAACCGCGTAGGTTTCCCAAGGGAGCTCGATATCCTGTGCCGAGACCGCAGCTGCCTGAATCATCAGTCTGCCCGCTTCGCCACGATGATAGCCGCCGTGCGTGACGACATGGGTCAGCATCTCTTCGCGCGTCATGTATCCGTTGTCGCCATCGGTAAACACAAAGGGAATCGATTCCGACAGCATGTCGGGTGTGGCGGTTGCCACATAGTCGAGATACCAGCGATCGAGCGTGGCGAATGCCGCGCGCAGCGCTTCCGGCTCCGGCGTGTCAGGCGTGTTGTCGGACACGAAGCCGTGACGCTCGCCGCTCAGATGCGCGGCGAATATCCGGTTCACCACGAGGCAATGGTTCATCAGCCGCAGCGCGAGATGACGGGCTTGCGCATGCCGCTCTGCGTCGAGCCCCGACATCGCCTTCAGCATTTCGTCATTGGCCCATGCCTGGTAGCGCAGCATGCGGGACAGGAGTGCGTTCGCGCTCATGGTCGTTTCCTCGTCGGGTTCACCTAATATGTGAGCATCGCCACCATTATTTTCAGTGGGAGCCCGCATGTCCACTCGCGTTTCCAATGCCGCTGCCGCGATGCGCAAAGCCCCGCGCCAGGCCCGTTCGCGTGCGACGGTGGACGTGATCGTCACGGCCGGGGCTCGCGTTCTCGACAAGCACGGGTGGGCCGGCTTCACGACCAACGAGGTCGCGCAGGTCGCCGGGGTGAGCATCGGCTCCGTGTATCAGTATTTCCCGAACAAGCTCGCGTTGGTCGATGCGATCCGGCGTCGCCATTTCGACGACGTGCTCGCCGTGCTGCAGCGCGCGCATGATCGTCGGGCGAGCGCCGGGCGTCGGCTCGAAGGCCTGATCGGCGACCTGATCGCCGCGCACCGCGATTACCCTGCGCTGCACCGGGCGCTGCTCGATCTCCCTGATCCGGGCGGTGCGAAAGATGCGTATGACGCGTTTCAGAAGGAATATCTGCGCCGGTATGCGCTGATCGTTGCCGCGTGTCGCGGGCGTGCGCCGGTCAAGGCCGATACGTTGACCGCGCAGGTGCTGTCGTCCGCGCTCGAAGGCGTCGTGCACAACGCGGCCCGGCGCGGGTTGCTGGGGGATCCGAAACTGAAGCGCGAGCTTGTCAGGCTGGCCGGCACTTACCTCGAAGATCACCGCGCGGCGACGGCGAATGTGCGTTCATGAGGCGACCGGAAAAATCGTAATGGATACCGAAATTCACGGTAGATTGACGCTCTCCTGATTTCGAACACCACGGGGTTGCCGCGCCATGTTGACCTATTCCATCCAGAAAGTCGGTTACGACTTCAATCAGCTCGATCAGCAGGGCGCGACCGACTATGCGTCGTTCGTTCATGCGTTCGATGCGTTCCCTTGGGGGGCGCAGCACGTCGAATGGAACGAGACGCAGGACGGCCCGCTGCCGGCGCTCGTACTGCAGCATGCCGACGATCAGCGTGAGCTGTGGGTGACTGCGTTGACGGATGCGCATTCGGACGGCTTCCAGTTGAATGCGGTGTCCATGCGGATCAAGAAGGGGCTCTTCGGCATCGGCAAGGGCAAGCTGGAGCAGCACGTCGACACGATCGACGTGAGGAAGCGCGTCGACGTCGATGCGTTGTTCCGGTTGTTCTGCGACCGCCAGTATGACGAACTGGATCAACGGGTGGCGCGGCATGCGCAGCGCAACGCCGACGACGATCGGGGCAGCGACGACTGAACGCGTGTCGCCGCGGTGGCGTTCGATCGAGCGTGCGTGCGCCGGATCTGAGGTTGCTTAAGCGTCGCGTGCAGCCTGCGTCGCCGCCGCACGCGGAAACGTCAACACCACCGCGAACCCGCCCGCATCGGGAAACGCAAACCCGACGCGCCCGCCGTGCGCCTTCATCACTTCCTGCACGATCGCGAGCCCGAGGCCGGACCCCGTGCGCCGTTCGCTGCCGTCCGGCGCGATCCGCACGAACGGTTGCAACGCCGCGTCCCAGTGCTCGCGCGGCATCCCGCGCCCGTTGTCCGTGACGGTCAGCGTCACCGCTCGATCCACGTTGCCTTGAGTCGCGACCGCCACGACGATGTCATCCGCATGCCCATGCAGCAGCGCGTTGTGCAGCACGTTCGACAGCGCTTCCTGAAGGCTGATCGCATCGCCGTCTATCCACGCATGCGGCGCGTCGCTCGCGAACGCAACGGCTACGTCGCGTTCGCCGGCGAGCGGAATCGTGCGGCCCAGGACCTCTTTCGCGAGCGCGACGAGTTCGACCGGTTGCAGCGGCACGGCCTCGGTGCGATGAATCACCATCGCGTGATTGAGCAACTGCCCGGTGAGCCGGCCGACGTCCGACGAGGTCGCACGCAGCGCATCGAGCCGCGCCGCGTGACGCGCGGGATCGGATTCGCCGTCGAGCAGCTCGATCTGCGCGTCGAGCCGCGCGAGCGGCGTGCGCATCTGGTGTGCGGCGTCGGCGATGAAGCGCTGCATCGCGTTGATCCGCTCGGCGAGGCGGTGCATCAAGCCATTGATCGACCCGATGATCGCGTCGATCTCGCTCGGCGTATCGACGGCCACGGGCCGCAGGTCGGCCGGGTCACGCGCGGCGATGATCGCGCCGATCTGCGCGAGCGGGCGCAGGCCGCGCCGGATCGCGAGGCCGCTCGCACCGATCGCGAGCACGCTCATCAGCAGGATCAGCGTCCACACCTTGAGGCTCATGTCGTTCGTCAGCTGCTGGCGCGCGTTGGTTGTCTGCGCAACCGTCACGAGCGCCCAGCCCGGCGTACTTTCCTCGGGCATGTAGCGCGCGATCGTCGCGGTGCGGACCCGATGCCCCTGATAGACGGCATTCGCGAACGCCGGCCCCTGTTTGGCGGCGGCGAGCGTCGCGGGGCTCGCGAGATCGTGGTAGCCGGCCACGACCACGCCGCGCGAATCGACCACCTTGTAGTAGACGAGGTCGTAGCGCGACAGCGTCGACAGCGCGGCCACCGGCGGGTTCAGCGCGAGCACGCCGCCTTGCACGTACAGGTTTTCCGCGACCTGGATCGACGCGCCGGCGAGTAACTGATCGTATGCGCGTTCGGCGGCGACGCCCGCGTAGTAGCGCGCGATCGCCGCGAGCGCGAGCGCGCCGGTCGCGACGACGAGTGCGATGAACAGCAGCGTGCGGCCGAACAGCGTCTTCGGGAACCAGTCAATGCGCGGCAATCTGATACCCCATTCCGCGTGCGGTGCGGATCTCGACCGAGCTGCCCTGCAGCTTCTTGCGCACGCGGGTCACGTATTGCTCGACCGCGTTCGCGGTCGGCTCGTTGCCGAAGCTGAACAACTGGTTCAGCAGTTCTTCCTTTGAGAAGATGCGCTGCGGGCGGCTCGCGAGGATTTCGAGCAGCGCGAATTCCTGGCGCGACAGCGACAGCGGCTGGCCGTCGAGCTCCGCGAGGCGGCTGCTGCGATCGATCACGAGCCCGCCGAGCGTCAGCACGTCGTTCGCGTGGCCGCTGTTGCGGCGCAGTAGCGCCTGCACGCGCGCGTCGAGTTCGCGGTAGTCGAACGGCTTCACGAGGTAGTCGTCGGCGCCGAGGCCGAGGCCGCTCACGCGGTCGTCGATCGCCGAGCGCGCGGTGACGAGCAGCACGGGCGTCGTGCTGCCCGACGCGCGCAGGTGGCGCAGTACCGTGAAGCCGTCCATGCCGGGCAGGTTCGCATCGAGCACGACGAGATCGAAGCGCTCGACGCGCAGCAGCCCGTTCGCGGTCGCGCCGTCGGTTTCGAGATCGACGGCGTGGCCGAGCCGGGCCAGCCGGCTGCGGATCGCCGCGCCGATTTCGGCATCGTCCTCCACGACGAGAATGCGCATGGTGCCGTTTGCAGGTAGGTGAATTAGGGGTTTTCCCGGGGCCGGGATGTCAGCATTTTCTCAGACTCGGCCGATAACCTGTGTCGAGCCGGAAGCAGGATGCAAGGACGGCATTAATACCAGAAATATTCAAGGAGACGGCAACATGCAGCATGTCACGGGCACGACGAACGCGCGCCACGGCGCCACGCCGGCTTGCGCGTGGCCGCTGGCCGTCGGCCGCACGGCGGCACGCGCATGACGACGTCGCCGCGCCGCCGCGCGTTGATCGCAGCCGGGCTCGGCGTGCTGGGCGTGCTGGGCGGGCTCGGGGCGCCGGCGCTGGTGCGCGCGAAGCCGCGCACGGTGCGGATCTCCAAAGGCTATGGCGTGCTGTACCTGCCGTTGCTCGTGATGGAGAAGCAGCGGCTGTTCGAGCGGCACGCGGCGCGTCACGGCGTGCGCGACGTCGCGGTCGAATGGGTACTGCTCGACGGCGGCAATTCCGTCAACGACGCGATGATGGCCGGCACGCTCGATTTCGCGGGCGCCGGCGCGCCGGGTTTCATCGAGCTGTGGGCGCGGGCGCGCGGCATTCCGAACGTCGAGGTGATCGGCATCAGCGGGCTGTCGACCACGTCGCTGTCGCTGAACGCGAACCGCGCGGGCCTCGCATCGCTGCGCGACTTCACGTCGTCCGACCGGATCGCGGTGCCGGGCATCCGCACGTCGCTGTCGGCGGTCGTGCTGCAGATGGTCGCGAGCCGGCAACTCGGCCCGACGCATTTCGCGCAGCTCGATTCGATCACCGTGAACCTGCCGCATCCGCAGGCGATGCAGGCGCTGATCCGCCGCGAGAACGGCGTGACCGCGCACTTCACGTCGCCGCCGTTCTCGACGCTCGAATTGCGGCAGCCGGGCATTCATCGCGTGGTGAGGTCGGTCGACGTGCTCGGCCCGATGACGCTCGACGTCGTGTTCGCGCCGAAGCGGCTCGTCGATGCGGAGCCGGCGCTCGCCGCCGCGTTTCTCGGCGCGCTCGACGAGGCGAACCGCCTGATCGCGCAGGACCCGCGCGCGGCGGCGGCGCTCTATGCGGCGTCGTCGGGCGTCGGCGTGTCGCACGACGACGTGATGCGGATGCTCGCCGCGCCCGACACGCGCTTCTCGGTGCTGCCGAACCAGCTGATGGACTACGTCGAATTCCTGTACCTGGCCGGCACGATCAAGGCGAAGCCGCGCGCGTGGCACGAGATGTTCGCGCCGATGCTCGACGACTACCGGTCGGGTTGAGCCACGCCCGTCGCGATCCGGTTCCATTCATCGAAACACCTCGCGCCGGCGCGTTCGTCACGCGCGGCGCCGATTCAACCGATTCACCGATTCAACCGATATGCAATCGATTCACCCAAGGAGCCTGAAGTGAACGCTACCGACACCCTGGACCCCGCGTCCGCCGAAGAACAGCGCATCATGTCGAAGATGGCGCGGCGCCTGCTGCCCATCCTCGTCGTGATGTTCCTGATCGCGTTCATCGACCGGCAGAACGTCGGTTTCGCGAAACTGCAGATGGTGCACAGCCTCGGCATGACGGAAGCCGCGTTCGGGCTCGCGTCGTCGCTGTTCTTCATCGGCTACCTGCTGTTCGAGGTGCCGAGCACGCTCGCGCTGCATCGCTACGGCGCGCGCGTGTGGCTCGCGCGGATCATGCTGACGTGGGGGCTCATCACGGTGCTGATGGGCTTCACGACGTCGATGCCGGCGTTCTGCTCGCTGCGCTTCGTGCTCGGCATCGCCGAGGCCGGCTTCTATCCGGGTGTGATCTATTACCTGACGCTGTGGTTTCCGCAGAGCTACCGCGCGAAGGTGCTCGGCATCTTCACGCTCGGCAGCGCGCTCGCGAACATGCTCGGCTCGCTGGTCGGCGGCGTGCTGCTGAGCCTGAACGGCGTGTGGGGGCTCGCGGGCTGGCAGTGGGTGTTCGTCGCGACGGGTATTCCGGCCGTGGTCGTCGCGATCGTCGTGTTCCGCGTGCTGCCCGCATCGTTTCGCGAAGCGCGGTTCCTCGACGAGCGCGAGAAGCAGATCGTCGCGGCCGCGCTGGAGCGCGAGAAGCCGGCGCAGGCCGAGCACGGTCAGCCGTGGAAGGCGCTGCTCGATCCGCGCGTGATGCTGTTCGCGGCGACCTACATGCTGATGTCGACGTCGTTGTACGGCGTCACGTACTGGCTGCCGACGATCGTGAAATCGTTCGGCGTGTCGAGCACGACGAACGGGTTCCTGAGCATGCTGCCGTGGGCGCTCGCGGTGGTGCTGCTGGTGTGGCTGCCGTCGAAGCTGCGCCGTGCGAAGAGCATCCTGCGCACGATCGCGATCGTCGCGGCGCTCGGCGCGCTCGGTTTTCTGCTGAGCCTCGTGCTGCCGTCGACGCCGCTGCGCTTCGTCGCGCTCGTGCTCGGCGGCGCGTGCATCCCGCTGCTGTATCCGTGCTTCTGGTCGATGCCGCCGCGCTATTTCACCGGCGCGCGGGCGGCCGCGAGCGTCGCGGCGATCAACTCGATCGGCAACCTCGGCGGCTTCTTCAGCCAGAACCTGATGCCGTTCGCGGGCAAGGTGACGGGCACCGCTTTCGGGCCCATGATCGTGCCGATCGTGTGCCTCGCGCTGCTCGGCGTCGGCGCGCTGGTCGCGTGGACGTGCTCGGAGCGGGGGATGGTGGCGGCGCGGGCGTGATGGGGCCGGCTTGGCCCGGGATACGTGGGTTAGGCCGAATGGCTGACTGCACGCGAAAAAGTGAGTGTGCTACCATGCATTACATATGTAATACATGGAGTGTGCGATGAAAACCGCGACCATGCCGGCGCTGCGTGTCGATCCGCAATTGCGGGAGGAGGCAGAGTCGGTCCTTGAGGAAAACGAGACGTTGTCTGCGTTCATGGAGTCGGCGCTGCGCGACGGGATCGCGCGTCGCCGTCTGCAACGCGAGTTTGTAACCCGTGGCCTCGCATCGCGCGACGAGGCGCGTCGTACCGGTGAATACGTCGATGCCGCCGACGTGCAGGCCGAACTCGAGGGCATGCTGAAGGCTGCGCGTGCAGCGAAGGCGGCTGATTGATCTATCGGGTCCGATATACACGTGCGGCCCGTGAGGATCTGGTACGGATGTATCGATACTTGCTCGAACGTGATGTGGATGCGGCGGCGCGGGCTGTGGACGCGATCGAACAAGGTGTCGCCATGCTCCGCATGTTTCCGTTCACATGCCGCAAGGTCGATCACGGAAATCCATTTTTGCGCGAGCTGATCGTGTCCTTCGGCACGTCGGGCTATGTCCTGCTGTTCGAGATTGAAGCAGTCGAGCAAGTTACGATTTTAGCCGTACGACACCAACGGGAAGATGATTACCACTGATACGTGACGATGCGGTGGTTGTCGTTGCCGCGTTGGTCAGCGATTGATCCGCGAATCCCCGTCCCCGCCATGCGCGACCGCGACGGGCGCCGGCACCCGCGGAATCTCGACCTCGACCGTCGTGCCCTCGCCGAGCGTCGTCGCGATCCGCAGCGTGCCGCCGACCAGATACGCACGCTCGCGCAACCCCACCAGCCCGAATGAACTCGACTTGCGCGGCACCGCGGGATCGAAGCCCGCGCCGTCGTCGCGTATCGTCAGCGCGATCGCTTCGCCGCCGCACACGAGTTCGACGTTCGCATGCGACGCGGCCGCGTGCCGGGCGACATTCGCGAGCGCTTCCTGCGCGATGCGGAACACGGCCGTCGCATACGGCTCGTCGAGTTGCAGCTCGGGCGGCTCGACGTGCAGCGCACACGCAATCCCGTGACGGTGCCGAAAATCCTCCACGAGCCATTGCATCGCCGCCGCGAAGCCGAGATCGTCGAGCATCAGCGGGCGCAGGTCCGACGCGATGCGGCGGGTCGCGGCCACCGCGCCGCGCGCGAGCGCATGCATCGCCGCGATCTTGCGTGCCAGCGATGCGTCGTCCTGCGGCACGTGGTCGATCAGCCATTCGAGATCGTTCTTCAGCGTCGCGAGTGTCTGCGCCAATTCGTCGTGCAGTTCGCGCGCGATGCGGCGCTGCTCGGCTTCGCGCGCGCTGGCGCTGATCGCGGCGATCTCGCGCAGCTCCTCGCGCGAGGCCTGTAGCGCCCGCTCCGCACGTACGCGCTCCTCGACTTCGCGCCGCAGGTCGCGGTTCGACGCGCTCAGTTGCGCGGTGCGCGCGGCGACGCGCTGTTCGAGCCGTTCGTTCGCATCGTTCAACTGCGCGCTTTTCTGCACGACGAGCAGATGCTGGTAGCGCGCGCCGGCCAGCGCGCGCACCGTCTGCGCATGCAGCCGGCCGTTCTCGAACAGCATCGCGAACAGCACGACGCCCGACGCGACGAGACCGTACGCTCGCCCCGCATAGAAGCCGAGATCGAAGCGCCCGTGATTGAGCATCGATGACAGCGCGATGTCGAACAGCCACGCGACGAGCACCGTCATCACCCACAGGTCGAGCACGGAATGGCGGCGCCGCTGCCGCCACATCAGCATCAGCGCGACGAGGTTCAAGCCCCAGACGACCGTGATCGCGTTCGTCATCGTCGAGGTCATCCGGTTGCCGCTCATGATGTGCGGCAGCAGGGCGTGGCCGGCGGTCGCGAGCAGCGCGAGCGCGGCCGTCGCGCCGCCGGCGGCCACGAGGCAGAGGACGACCGGAATCGCCGCACGCCGCTGCGGGGCCGGAGCCGGGCGCCCGCGCGACGTCGCGCGCAGCAGTGCGTACGCGGCGACCGACAGCGGAAAGCCGCCATGCCAGAACAGGTACAGCCATGCGGTGGTCTGTTCGCCGGCGCCGAGCAGGCCGGTCGGCGTGAACAGCCCGGGGAAGGTCAGCATGTGCGTGCCGGCCATGAACGCCGTGAACAGGTAGCCGCCCGCCAGCACGAGCAGCGATTTCTCGCGCAGGATCGCGTACTGGCCGAGCAGCAGGCCGGCCGTCACCATGTCGTTGACGACAATCGCCGACTGGTACACGGGAATGAACGCCCAGCCCGGCGCGAGCGGCATGGCCGCGAACGGCGCGAGCGCGGCGAAGATCACGGCCGATACGAGTACCGTCGCGAGCGCGAGCCGCCGCTCGCGCCGGCCCGGCGGCAGCGACGACATGAACAGACGCGACGTGTCCGGATCGTCGTCGTCCGGCGGTGACGTGGGCGGGAAGCGGAAGGCGGCCGTCATGCGTCGTCGTCCCCGAGGTCGAGATCGTGGCGCACCGTGTAGCGGACCAGTGCGGCTTCGTGCGGCAGCCCCATTTTCTCGAGGATGCGCGTCTTGTACGTGCTGACCGTCTTCGTGCTCAGCGCGAGTTCGGACGCGATCCGCGTGACGGTCTGACCCGCGACGATGCGGCGCATCACGTCGAACTCGCGCGCCGACAGCCGTTCGTGCGGCAGCGCCTGAGCCGGCGCGCGCAGCGTGTGGGCGAGGCTTTCCGCCGCGGACGAGCTCACGTAGACCCCGCCTGCCGCCACCTTGCCGACGGCTTCGACGAGTTCGGCCGTCGCACTGTCCTTCGTCAGGTAGCCGGTGGCGCCGGCCTTGAACGCGCGTGCCGCGTACTGCGCTTCCGCGTGCATCGTCAGCACCAGCGTGCGCAGCGACGGCGCCTGGCGCTTGACCAGCCGGATCAGCTCGATGCCGGTCGGCGCGGGCATCGACAGGTCGAGCAGCAGCACGTCGGCGGCCGCGCGCTTGGCCAGCGCGAGCGTGCCCGAGCCGTCGCTCGCCTCGCCGACGATCTCGAAACCGCCGGCCCGCTCCAGGATGTGACGCAGTCCGTCCCGCATGACTGCGTGATCGTCAGCCAGAATTACCCTGATCATCTTCCAGCGATCCTCTTCGGGATGACGCCGCGCGTTGCTGTCGTTGCTGTCCGGGTGTCGCCGCGGCCGTTCTTCTGATCAATATATGCGCCCGATCCCGAAAAAGGTACTCGTTCGCGAAATTTTCGGGAGTGTTGAGTGCGGAATGTGCGCTGAAACGAAATAATCGGCAGGAAAGGGTACGGTGTGGCGCGCAGGTGGAACAGGGTATTCCCGGGTACCTTTGCCGCCGCCGCGAGCCGATGCGGCCTCGCCGGAACCGCGCCGCGAGCCGTTGCGATTCGGGACTAAACTGGTGCCCGATGCCACCACTCGAACCAGGAGCCCTGCAATGATCGACCTTGCCGATATCCTGCCGTCCGCACTGCCCGCCGCGGTCGCCTGGGCCGAGGCGGAGGCCGCGCGCGGGCTCGCGCAGGGCGCGCCGCTGACGCCGGCGCAAGCCGACGACGCGCGCACGGTGGGCGTCGCGCAGCCGGACCGGATTCGCGTGATGGCGGTCGACCGCATGCCGTTTCCAGACACGCCGACGCTGGCCGCGATCGCCCGCGACTCCGGGCTGCTGGCGTCCGGGACGATCGGCCTCACGCTCGGTCATGCGGTGTACGTGCTGCGCGGGCACGACACGCGCCGCCTGCTGACCCACGAATTCAGGCATGTCCATCAATACGAGGCTGCCGGCTCGATCGGCGCGTTTCTTGCGCGCTATCTACGGGAGATCGCGACGGTCGGCTATCACGACGCGCCGCTCGAGGCCGACGCGCGGCAGCACGAGTTCGACTGACCCAGCCTGCTGACCTCCGACGCTGGCGCGAGCCTGCGCATGTCGCGATGAACGTATCCAATGCCCTTGCCGGCCCGGTAGTCGCGCACCGGGCCGCACCGTCCGGGAGGGTGCAATGAGCGACACGATCCATGCATGGATCGGCGCGATCGGCGCGCATCCGCTGCTCGTGCTGGCGATCGTGTTCGTGGCCGCCTGCGCCGAGGCGATCGCGCTGGTCGGCACGATCGTGCCGGCCGGCGCCGTGATGTTCGCGGCCGGCGCGCTGATCGGCGCGGGCGCGCTCGACGCATGGGCGACGATCGGCGTCGCGGCCGTCGGCGCGGTGATCGGTGACGGGATCAGTTACGAACTCGGCCGGCATTACCGCGGGATGATCCGCAACGCGTGGGCGCGCTTCGGTTATGCGACCGCCTACGCGCGCGGCGAGGAATTCGTGCTGCGTCACGGCATGAAGAGCATCGTGCTCGCGCGCTTTCTCGCGCCGGTGCGGGCGGTCGTGCCGGTCGTCGTCGGCTGCGCGACGCTGCCGCGCCGGTCGTTCTATCCGGTCAACGTGATCTCCGCACTCGTGTGGGCGCCCGTGCACGTCGCGCCCGGCATCCTGTTCGGCGCGTCGGCCGCGCTGGCCGCGGCGATCAGCGTGCGGGTCGCCGCGATCCTGCTGGTCGTGGCCGGGCTGGTCGCGCTCGTATGGATCGGCGTGCGCGTCGCGCTGCGGCGTGGCTGGCCGTTGCTGCGCCGCGCGCTCGTCGAAACCGTGCATGCATGCGCGCGCCGCTGGCCGCGATTCGGCGCGCGGCTGCACGACGGGATCGCGTACCTGCGCGGGCTGCCCGGCGCGGTGCCCGTGCTCGCGCTGCTTTTCATCGGCTGCGTGTGGCTGTTCGCGGGGATCGTGCAGGACGTCGTCGCGAACGATCCGCTGATGCACGCGGACATTGCGCTATATGCGTTTCTGCAGAACCTGCGCACGCCACCCGGCGACGCCGTGATGAGCGCGCTCGCCGTGCTGCATGGGCACGACACAGGGCTGATCGTCGCGGCCGCGTTTCTCGTGTGGCTGATGATCCATCGCTGCTGGCTCACGGCTGCCTGGTGGCTCGCGACGATCGGTGTCGCCGTTGCGCTCGTGCCGGTGTTCGGCGCGAGCGTGCCCGGCGCGACGCCCGCGAGCCTGCCGCCCGGCGCGCTGCACGTGGCGCTGCCCGACGCCGACGCCGCGTTCGCGATCCTCGCGAGCAGCGGCCTCGGCTGGGCGCTCACGCGCGACCGGCCCGCGCTGTGGCGCATACCGGTCGTGACGGCGGTCGTGCTGTGGATCGTGCTCGGCGGCTTCGCGCGACTGTACGTCGGCGATACCTGGTTGTCGGGTCTGCTGGGCGGATGGAGTCTCGGGCTCGCATGGTTCGCGTTGCTCGCCGGCGCCTATGCGTACTGGCGTGTGCGCGAGCACGTGCAGCCCAGAGGCGCGCTCGTCGCGGTCGTCGTCGTTCTGGCGACGGCCGGCGTATGGACGGTTCCCGCGCAATGGCAGCTCGATCGCGCGGCGCGTCCGCATGTCGGCGACGTGGTCGCGATGACCGTCGACCAGTGGCTGCGCGGCGGGTGGCAGCGCGTGCCGACGCGGCGCACCGAGATCGGCGGCGATCGCGAGGAATATCTGCCGCTGCAATGGAGCGCGACGTCGGACACGCTCGATCGCCATCTCGCGCAGGCCGGCTGGCAGCGCGCGACGCCGTGGACGCCGGCCACCGCGCTGCGCTGGCTGTTGCCGCAGGCGCCGGCCGACACGCTGCCCGTGCTGCCGCGCTATACGCATGGCGAAAGCACGCGGCGCGTGTTCGTCCGCGTCGATTCGGCGCACCCGGAAAGCCGCTTCGTGCTGCGGTTGTGGCGCTATCCGTACGTGTTGCAGGATGCGCTCGGCATGCGGCCGCTGTGGTACGGCGCGCTGTATCGCGAGACGCTGCGCCGGCCGGCGCGGCTGATGACGTTCGTGCGCTCGACGACGATCGACGATGCGGCGGCGATCGCGCACGGGCTGGCGGTGGAGCCGACGATCGCGCATCGGCCGGCGGGGATGGCGGCCGCGCCGGACGCGATGCTGCTCGTGTGGATGGTCCAGCCGTGAGGGAGCCCGCGCGCTGTGCGCCCGTTACGCGTGCGACGGCTGCGCGGGAACGACGGACAGGCGCAGGCCGACCGTCTTGAGCACCGCGAGCAGGGTTTTCAGCGTCGGGTTGCCGTTCGGGGACAGCGTGCGATACAGCGATTCGCGGCTGATGCCGGCTTCGGCCGCGACGGCGCCGAGCCCGCCATACGCTTCCGCGACCGTGCGCAGCGCGAGCAGGCCGGCCGCACGGTTGTCGGGATCGTCGAGCGATTCCATCGCGACGCGCAAATAGGCGACCGCGAGCTCGCGATCGGCGCCGAGTTCGGCGACTTCCGCATCGTGGTGCGATACCGCGCCTTTGAGCTTGTTCATGTTTGCCTCCGTTTCCAGTTCGACCAGTGTTCCCTGGCGCGCCTGATGTCGTCGGGTTGACTCGCCTTGTCGCCGCCGGACAGCAGCAGCACCAACGCGCTGCCGTGCCGGCCGAAGTACACGCGGTAGCCGGCGCCGACGTGGACGCGCGGTTCGATCACACCTTCGCCAACCGGCTCGCAATCGCCGAAGTTGCCGGTCTGCACGCGGCGCAGGCGCTCGCGAATCCGCGCCTGCGCGGGCTTGTCACGGACGGCCTTCAGCCATTCGGTGAAAGGCTCGCGACCGTCGTCGCGCTGATAGCGAAGGAGTTCGAACTTGGCGAGCATTGTAACTTATAAGCTACAAAAAAGGTAGTGGGAACGAAGCGGTTGGCATCGCAATGGTTTAGAGGCCGACACGCATACGGCGTCTTCATGGTCGGGATATCAGGGCGTGGTGCGGGCTTCCCGGACGACGATCATTCTTTCATCCGGGATGGCGCATGACGATTCGGCCAAATGGCCGGCTGTCGATGGCGTGAGGAGAGGAGACGCACCCCGAGACGTGGAGCGTGAGGGAATGAATGATGGGCGGAAAATCCGCCGGCAGACTGTGTGAATTACTGCTTCGCCGGCGCGGCCGTCGCGATCTTGGGTGGTTGTCGGCCCGGCGTCGCTTCGTTGCAAGCGGACACGACGATCGGACACGTGTCGATCGTCGTGCGTCCTCGTTTCATCGTCATGCCGTCGTGGCGACACGTTCCGACGCAAACCCCGCCAACGTCCGCAACGCGTCCCGCGCCGAGCGCAAGTAAAACGCCTGCAGATGGAACACATGCCAGCGCGCCGCATGGATCTCCAGCCGGCACGGCACGCCGCACGCGTGCGCATGCTCGGCCAGCCGCTGCGCATCGGACAGCAGTACTTCCTGGTCGCCGGCCTGGATCAGCATCGGCGGCAGGCCATGCAGACCGGTGTCGAGCGGCCCGCGCGCCGCGGCGGAGCCCGTGCCGTGACACCAGCGCAGCCCCTGTTCGAGCCAGCCGCGCCGGATCATCGGATCGTCGTGGCGACGCGAGGCCAATGTTGCGCCGCCGAGCGCGGGGTCGGTCACGGGCGAGATCAGCAGCAGTGCGGCGGCGGCCGGCTCGCCGCGCTCGCGCAGCGCGATGGCGAGCGCCAGCGCCAGCGCGCCGCCGGCCGAGTCGCCGGCAATCACGATCCGGTGCGGCGCGTAACCCTGCGTGCGCATCGCGTCGTAGGCGGCCAGTGCGTCGTCGAGCGCGGCCGGGCTCGGATGCTCGGGCGCGAGCCGGTAATCGGGCACCCACACCGGCAGGCCCGCGTCGTTCGCGAGGCGCGTCGTCACGCCGCGATGCGTATGCGGTCCGCCGAGACAAAACGCGCCGCCATGCAGATAGAGGATCGCGCCACCCGTATCGCCGCGTTTCGGCGCGACCACTTCGATCGGCACATGTTGCGCCGACGTGCGGTAGCGCAGTGTGCCACCCGCACCGGGCATCAGCGGCGACAGCAGCGCGACGACGCGGCGCTGCATGCGCGCGCCGAACGGCGGCCCGATCAGCGGCCGGAACGCGACGCGCAGGAAACCGCGCAACGAAGCGGCCGTGAAGGCTTCGAATCTGCCGGCGGGCGGCGCGACCACCGTGCCGTGCAGCGGCGCAGCCGCCCCGGACAGCGGCTGCGACAAGCGGTACGCGGACATGCCGGTGAAGCGCGTGATCCACCGGTAGGTCAGCGTGAAGCCCGGCCAGTTCGTGCTGTTGTGCCCCGATGCATCGACGTACCAGCTCTTGCAACTGCTCCACACCGACCCTGCGAGCCGCTGCTGCACGTGCACGTTGAAACGCCGGTAGCGGCGCGCGTCGACGTCGATCTCACGCGCGCCGTCGCGACGCATCGCCTGTATGCAGCGCATCACGTGCGCGATCTGGCTCTCGAGCATGTAGACGATCGAGTTGTGACCGAGGTTGGTGTTCGGGCCGTACAGCATGAAGAAGTTCGGAAAGCCGGGCACGGTGAGCCCGAGATACGCCTGCGCGCCGCGTCGCCACGCATCGTTCAGGTCGAGGCCGCCGCGGCCCGTGATGCGCATCGGCGACAGGAATTCCGTTGCCGCGAACCCCGTGCCGTAGACGATCGCGTCGACGGGATGATGCACGCCGTCGACGGTCTCGATCCCGTCCTCGGTCACGCGCCGGATCGGCTGCGTGACGAGTTCCACATGGTCGCGGCTCATCGCGGCGAGATAGTCGCTCGACAACAGGATGCGCTTGCAGCCGACCGGATAATCGGGCGTGAGCCGTGCGCGCAACGCGGGGTCCGGCACGTCGCGCGCGAGCAGCTTGCGAAACGGCCGGCCGGCCGCGACCTTCATCAACCCGTGCAGCCGCGTGAACGCGATCGCACGCGCTTCGTAGCGCAGGTAGATCGATGCGCGATGCAGTTTCATCGCCGCCGGCAGCTGGCGAAACAGCGCCTTTTCCCACGGGCGATACGCGCGGTCGGGGCGCGGCATCACATAGGCCGGCGAGCGCTGGAACACGGTCAGGCGCCGCACGTCGCCGGCGATCGCCGGAACGAACTGGATCGCCGATGCACCGGTGCCGACCACGGCCACCCGTTTGCCGGCGAGTGCGTAATCGTGATCCCAGTGCGCGGAGTGGAACGCACGGCCGCGAAACGTGTCGATGCCGGGCAGGTTCGGCATGACGGGGCGGCTCAACTGGCCGGTGCCGCTGACGAGCAGCGCGGCGCTCAGCGTCGTGCCGTCGCGCAGCGTGACGTGCCACAGCGCACCGGCTTCGTCGTAGCGTGCGTGTTCGACTTCGGCGCCGAAGCGCAGATAGCGGGCGAGACCGTACTTGCGCGCGCAGTGTTGCAGGTACGCATGAATCTCGGGCTGCGGCGCGAACACGCGCGACCACGCGGGATTGGGTTCGAACGAGAACGAGTACAAGTGCGAAGGCACGTCGCACGCGGCGCCCGGATAGCGGTTGTCGCGCCACACGCCGCCGACGTCGTGCGTGCGTTCGACGATCACGAAATCGTGAATGCCGGCGCGTTGCAGCGCAATCGCCATGCCGATGCCGGCGAAGCCGGCGCCGATGATGATCGCCGCAAGCGGCGTGGGGGAGCCGGCGGAACGGGAAGGATCAGGCGACAGCATGGCGGGTTTCCTCGGGCTGGTCGCCGGCGTGTGCGGCGCGGGTTGCAAGGGTAGCGTCACGATCCGTCGTCGTCCTGACGGTTGCGTCGGCATGCGGCTGCGCCGGCACGCGGCATACGCCGCGCATCAGGTCGACGGCCTTCTCGGCGATCATGATCGTCGGCGCGTTGGTGTTGCCGCCGATGAGCGTCGGCATCACCGATGCATCGACGATGCGCAGCCCTTGCAGGCCATGCACACGCAGTTGCGGATCGACGACGGCGAGCGCGTCGCGCCCCATCCGGCAGGTGCCGACCGGGTGATAGACGGTGTCGGCGCGCCGTCGCAGCACGTCGCGAATCTCGTCGTCGGTCGTCACGTTCGCGGTGAACAGGTCGCGCGTGGTCCAGTCGGCGAGCGCCGGCGCCTCCATCAGGCGACGCGTGATGCGGAAGCCCGCGACCATGTCGTCGAGATCGCGCGGATCGTCGAAGAACGCGGGATCGATGCGGGGCGCCGCGAGCGGGTCGGCGCCGTTCAGCGTGACCGAGCCGCGGCTGCGCGGCCGCAACAGGCACACGTGGCACGACAGCCCGTGACCGGCATGCGGCTTGCGCGCATGGTCGTCGACGAGCGCGACGACGAAATGCAGCTGGATGTCCGGTGCCGCCAGATCGGCACGCGTTTTCAGGAAACCGCCGCCTTCCGCGAAGTTCGACGTCAGCATCCCGCGCCGTTCGCGGCGAAAGCGGGCGAATTCGCGCAGCATGCGCAGCCCGCCGCGGACGGACACGCCCATCGTGTCGACGCTGCGCGTGCGGTAGCCGAAGATGAAATCCGGATGATCCTGCAGGTTGCGGCCGACGCCCGGCAGATCGGCCTGTACGGCGATGCCGAACTGCTGGAGTTCGCGGCCCGGGCCGACGCCCGACAGCATCAGCAACTGCGGCGTCTGCAGCGCGCCGGCCGCGAGCACGACTTCGCGCCGCGCGCGCAGCGTGCGGATTTGACCGTGCTGCCGCACCTCGACGCCGGTCGCGCGCGTGCCGTCGAACAGGATGCGCAGCACCTGCGCGTGCGCCTCGACCGTCAGGTTGTCGCGGCGGCCGACGTGCGGCAGCAGGTACGCGCGCGCCGCGCTCCATCGTTCGCCGTGCTTCTGCGTGACCTGGTAGATCCCGATGCCTTCCTGTTGCGCGCCGTTGAAATCGTCGGTGAGCGGCAGGCCGGCCTGTTGCGCGGCTTCCAGATAGCGCGCATGAAACGGGTTGCCGGTGCGCAGGTCGCTGACCCACAGCGGGCCGTCGCGGCCGTGCCAGGCATCGTCGAAGCGCTCGTTGTGCTCGCTCAGGCGGAAGTACGGCAGCACGTCGTCGTACGCCCAGCCTTCGGCGCCGAGCGTGGCCCAGCCGTCGTAGTCGACGCGATGACCGCGGATATAGACCATCGCGTTGATCGCCGACGAACCGCCAAGCGCCCTGCCGCGCGGCTGATAGCCGATGCGCCCGCCGAGCCCCGGCTGCGGCACCGTGTCGAATGCCCAGTTGTTCAGGCGGGTCGGCATCATCGCGACCGCGCCGGTCGGCACGTTGACGACCGCGCTGTCGCCGCGGCCGCCGGCCTCGAGCACGCAGACGGTCACGGCCGGGTCCTCGGTCAGCCGGCCCGCGACGACGCAACCGCCCGACCCGCCACCGACCACGATGTAGTCGAAAGTCTTGCTCATGGAATCGTCTCCTTGCTTCGGTGATCGGTGGGTCATGCGACGCGTGTCGGCATGCGGGCGCGGCCGGCGCGCCGGCGGGCGAAGTGGGTGAAGTGGGCGGCGGGATCGGTCGGGCGACTCGGTCGCATGGTGTCTCCTCCTGGGGGATGGCGTCGTTCGGACGACGACTGGATGACGCCGATGGTGCGGGCCGCATGGGAAAACACCAATGCTGGTTGGGGACAATTGTTTTAGTATTTGGGCCAAATCGGCGCTTCGAGGGTTTCTCCGCATGAGCTTCTGGGATTTCACCCGGAGTCCGGCCAGCGCCCGGTTGCTGGTCGATTTCGGCGACGAACGCGGTGTGCCGCATGCCACGCTGCTGGCCGGCACGGGCCTCGCGAGCGCGCAGCTCGACGACCCGAAAGTCGAGGTGACGGCCGCGCAGGAACTGCGGCTGACCGGCAACCTGCTGCGTGCGCTCGGCCGGGCACAGGGCCTCGGGTTCGAGGTCGGCCGGCGTTACCACTTCTCCGCGTACGGCGTGTGGGGCTACGGGCTGATCGCGAGCGCGACCGGGCGCGATGCGCTCGCGCTCGCGATGCGTTTTTTGCCGCTCACGTATGCGTACACCGTCATCACGTACCGCGAGTCGGCTGACACTGGCGTGCTCAGCTTCGGCGCGCCGGAACTCGACGCCGACCTGAGCCGGTTCCTCGTCGAGCGCGACATGACGGCCGCGGCCGTGCTGCTGCACGAAATCGCCAGCGGCGATTTCGCGTTGTCGCGCTTCACGCTGCAGGCCGCGCGTTCGCCGGCGCTCGCGGCGCCGCGTATCGCCGGCATCGAGCCGACGTTCTCGGCGCGGGCGAACAGCCTCGCGTTCGACCGTGCGTTCCTCGACCGGCCGTTGCCGCATGCGAATCCGCTGACGGTGTCGATGTGCGAGCAGATGTGCGGGCAACTCGTCGAAGCACGGCGTGCGCGCGTGGGCACGTCGGAGATGGTGCGCCAGTACCTGAACGCGACGCCCGGCAGCGCGCCGTTCTCGCTCGAGGACATGGCGCGCCTGATGAACACGAGCCCGCGCACGCTCAAGCGGCGGTTGCAGGAGGAGGGCACGACGTTTCGCGCGCTGCTCGCGCAGACGCGCGGGGCGATGGCCGAGACGCTGCTCGGCGATGCGCGGCTGTCGCTCGCGGACGTGGCCGAGCGGCTCGGCTTCAGCGATCTGTCCAGTTTCTCGCAAGCGTTCAAGCGCTGGTACGGCGTGCCGCCGGGCGCGTATCGCAGCGCGGCGCGGCGAGCAGGCGACCGTCGATGAATCGCGGTACGATCGCCCGCTTGCCCGTCCTGCCTGTCGACATCACACTCACGAGAGACCCCGCATGATCACGATTCGCCCGATGACCGACGACGATTTCGTACGCTTCTGGCCGACCTACCGCGCCATCGTCGCTGCTCAGGAAACCTATGCATTCGATCCCGAACCGACCCAGGAAGCGGCACGCGCACTGTGGCTCGACGCGCCGCTCTGTACGTGGATCGCCGAAGAAGACGGCGTGGTGCTCGGCTCGTACTTCCTGAAGGCGAACGCCGCCGGGCCCGGCAAGCATGTGAGCAACTGCGGCTACATGGTGAGCGAGGCCGCGCGCGGTCGCGGCGTCGCGCGCCTGATGTGCGAGCACTCGCAGCAGGTGGCGCGCGAGCGCGGTTTCCTCGCGATGCAGTTCAATTCGGTGGTCGCGACGAACGAGGTCGCGGTCGCGCTGTGGCAGAAGCTGGGATTCGAGATCGTCGGCCGGCTGCCGCGCGCATACCGTCACGCGCGGCTCGGCTTTGTCGACTGCTTCGTGATGTTCAAGTGGCTCGGCGACGCGGCGGCCGCCGAAGCCTGAGCAACCTGCTCGCTGCGTCAGACGGCGAACGCGCCGTCGAACACGATCCGCTCGTCGAGCGCGAGCGTGCCGCGCGCGAAGATCAGGTCGAGATGGTGGCTGCCGTTTTCGCCGCCGCCGAGGCCGAGGTGCAGGCCCGGATGGCGTTCCTCGAACCCTGCGTTGCGGCCGTACAGGCCGCGGATGCCGAGGTTCGTGCCGATGCCGAATTCCTCGATCCGCCGGTGATTCGCATGCCGGTCGAGATAGGTCGAGAAATCGCGCCGGAAGCCCGCATCGTCGGTGTCGAAATCGACGATCGTGCTGTGCTCGACATGCAGCGTCGCGAGCCGCTCGGCCACCTTGTACTTGATCGCGAACGGCACGGTGCCGAGAAAGGTGCCGCTGAACACGACCGAGCCGTTGAGGTCGGTCACGTGCGTCGCGATCTCGCCGGGCACGACGTCGAGGTTGCCCATGCCGTCCACGCTCGTCCATTTCTGGTCCGGCGCGAGCGAGCCCGTCAGCGTGTTGCCGGCTTCGTCGATGAAGCGGATCTGCGATGCGCGTGCGGCCGCGTCGATCAGCCGGCCATTGCGCGCGGCGATGTCGTCGAGCGATTCGGCGAACGCCTCGTCGAGGTGCGGGCCGTAATCCTTGAATAAAACCGATTTGCTCCAGTGCTCGACGATCGCGGGGCGGATCGCGGCGAGAAAGGGCGGCCCGCTCGGCGACGGCGTCGGCAGGCACGACGAGTCGTACAGCAGCACGAACAGGTCGGCGGCGTCGAGCGCGGCGGCGATGTCGGCGGGCGGGGTGCTTTCGAGGCAGAGGGTGGTCGCGTCGAGCGAATCGGGCAGGGCGGCAAAGGCGCGCAACGCGATGTCGCGGTTGCGGGTGTCATGGCCGACCAGCAGTTTTCCCGATTCGCCGCGGGCCAGCTTGTCGCGCAACGCGGGGTGAAAGCCGAGCGCGCGGTGCAGGTTCAGCATGCGTATCTCCGGAAGCGGCGGAAGGGCCGCGGCCCTTCCGCGAGAACGGGTGGCCCGCTCAGACCGGCCAGAGCGCGGTGCCGAACGGCACCACGGCGTCCTCGACCATCATGTCGACGGCCTCGGGGTGCGTGTCTTCCTGCATCCAGTCAAGCAATTCGATCTGCTGGGTTTCCTGCATGTCAATTCTCCTGTGGTGAACATGAGTGATTCAACATGAAAGCGCGGAAAAAACATGACCGCTCCTCGTTCGATATTTCGTGAATGCCGGACGAGTGGCGTCGATATTAGTCTGACGAATTTTCGAATGCAATGCGTTGCAGTGTTTTTAGCCGTGACGTGCTAAACACGAGGCATTTTCGATTCACATATTGGAAAGGCGGAATAAAACGAGCGACAGATCACGCATCATTTTTTTAGCGGAAGGAATCCGGATCGACGAAATGAATTCGGTTATTTTTAATTTGAATTCAATTGACCGGATTGCTGCGCTTTATGTCATTCGAGAGAGCCGCATGAGCGAACGCCCGGCGCTTGAACCGGTCCGCATGATTTCATGCGTCACGCAGTCGATCCGCATCCGCACGTCATCCAAGCAACGCCTTTCCGATCGCCTTGGTCGGTTCGGAGCGCAGCACCAGCGAAGTCGTGACCGCGCCGAAGCGCGCAATCGCGTCGACGAGCGTTTCGAGCTGGCCCGGTGTCGGCACCAGCACCTTCAGCAGAAAGCAGTCCTCGCCGGTCATGCGGTGGACTTCGATGACATGCGGCATCTCGGCGAACGCGCGCAGCGCCGGTTTGATGTGCTCGTGAGTCGTTTTCAGCCGGATGATGGCCATCATGCCCAACCCGAGCGCCGCCGGATCGATGCGTGCGCCGTAGCCGGCGATGATGCCGCGTTCTTCCAGCCGCTTGACGCGCTCCGAGGTGGCGGGCTGCGACAGCCCGATGCGCCTGCCGACTTCCGACAGCGGCGTCCGCGCGTTCTCCTGCAGCGCTTCGAGAATGGCAAGATCGAGGCGATCCAGCGCTTCGTCCGGCATGACGGTCCTCCGGTACCGTTGATTCATCGGCATTTTGTCTCAATAACCGATGACTTGCCATTCCATGCCGACTGGCGCGTGGTCACACTCCGGGTTTCAGTTGACGGAGGGCGTGATGGATCAGGCGATCGTGATCGTGCCGGGTATCGGCAATTCGGGACCGGATCATTGGCAGAGTCATTGGGAGACGGCGTTTCCCCGCGCCGCGCGCATCGCGCCGGCTTCGTGGGAGGCGCCCGACCTCGCCGACTGGACGGCGGCGCTGGACGCGGCCGTCGCGAACGCCGGGGCGCCCCCGCTCGTGATTTGTCATTCGCTGGGCTGCCTGTTGTTCGCGCATTGGCATGCGCGGTCGGCGCGCGCGGTGCGCGGCGCGTTTCTCGTGGCCGTGCCCGATCCGGCAGGGCCACGTTTTCCGGTTGCCGCCGCCGCGTTCGCGAACCTGCCGGGCGGTCGGTTCGGGCGCGTGCCGGTGCTGGCGATCGCGAGCGCGGACGATCCGTACGATCCGGCGGGGCGAGCGCTCGAATGGGCCACGGAACACGGCGCGACGCCGCTTCTGCTCGGCGCACGCGGCCATCTGAACGCGGCGTCCGGGTTGGGCGGATGGCCCGAAGGGCGCGCGCTGCTTGCGGCGTTTGCGGCCGGACTCGGGCGGTAGTGCGTGCCGGCCCGGCCGGCATTCCGCGTTTTCCGGCCGTCGCGCGCGTCGCGCCGGGGAGCGGAACCCGGGCGCGACGGCCGGCGGGTTTCTGCCGCCGGCGCGCACCGGTTTCACGGCTCCAGTATGATCGACCGACGGCGGCGAACGCCCCGGAATCGAACAACGAAGGAGACACCCCGATGCGTGCAGTGCCGCAACCGGAGCGTGCCGGCCGCTCGCGGCCGGACGCCGGCGCAACCGATCCCGGCCGCATGGCCGCGTGGCGGCTCGCGATCTGCCTGTCGCTGGGCAGCGCGATCGCGCTCGGCCTCGCGCGTTTTTCATATGCGCTGCTGCTGCCGCCGATGAAGGCCGACCTCGGCTGGACGTTCGCGCAGGCCGGCGCGCTGAACACGGCGAACGCGGCCGGTTACCTGATCGGTGCGCTGGCCTTTCCATTGCTGTCGCGGCGCTGGCGCGCGGGCACGCTGCTCGCGGTCGGCTGCGCGCTGACCGCCGTGCTGATGGCCGCGGGCGGGCTCACGTCGGACATGCACGCGCTGCTCGCGCAGCGGCTCGCAACGGGTGTCGGCAGCGCGCTGATCTTCATCAGCGGCGGCGTGCTGGCCGCGCGGCTCGCATCCGCGTCGCCGCGCGACGCAGGGCTGCTGCTCGGCCTCTATTACGGCGGCACCGGATGGGGCATCGTCGCGTCGTCGCTGCTCGTGCCGGCGACGCTCGTGCACCGTGTACACGGCTGGCAGCCGGCATGGTTCGCACTCGCGGTGGCGTGCGTGCTGTTCTCGGCGGTGGCCGTGTCGGCTGCGCGCCGCATCGAGCATGCACATGCGGCACCGCCCAAGCAGGCCGACGGCGCGAAACCGGCGGCGACCGCGAGCCCCGTTCGCTTCGCACTCGCGCTGGCCGGCTACGGCCTGTTCGGCGTCGGCTATATCGGCTACATGACGTTCATCGTCGCGCTGCTGCGCGGCGCGGGGATGAGCGGCACGGTGGTCGCCGCGTTCTACGTGATGCTCGGCGTTGCGACCGTCGTGTCGGCGCGGTTGTGGTCGGGGCTGCTCGACCGGATGCGCGGCGGCCAGGCGCTCGCCGTGCTCAACGCGCTGCTCGGCGTCGCGACGCTGATGCCTGCTCTGTTCGTGCATCCGGCTGCGGCGTTCGCGTCGGGCTTGCTGTTCGGCGCGACGTTCCTGTCGGCGGTGGCCTCCACGACCGCCTTCGTGCGGCACAACCTGCCGCCCGACGGCTGGGCGAAGGGCATCAGCGCATTCACGACGGTCTTCGCCTTCGGGCAGATCGCGGGGCCGGTCGCGATCGGCTGGGTGTCGGACAGCGCGGGGCTCGCGCGCGGGCTCGTGTATTCGGCGCTGACGCTGTTCGCGGGCGCTGCACTTGCGGCCGGGCAGCGCGCGTTGCGGGCATCCGCGTAGCCGGCACGGGCTCGCACCCGGCGTGGCGGCGCGCCGGCATCGTTACCGCACGCACGCGGTGCGCGACACGCGATGAAACGCGCGGCTGAAGTAGATCAGGCTGTCGCCGTCGTCGCGCACGCGAATCGACGTCGCCTCGATGAACATCACCGAATGCGAGCCGACTTCCTTCATCTCGGCGATCGTGCCCTGCAGGCTCGCGAGCGCATCGCGCAGCACCGGCACGTCCTGTTCGCCGCGATCCCACACGGGCAGCTCGAAGCGCTGTTCCATCGGCAGGTCGGTGAGTCCTGCGAAGTGTCGCGCGAGCAACTCGTGCTCGGCCGGCAGCACGTTGATGCAGACCTGGCGATTGCGCTCGAAGGTCGCATGCATCGCGCTCGACCGGTTCAGGCACACGAGCAGCGTCGGCGGCGCGTCGGTGACCGAGCACACGGCGCTCGCGGTGATCCCGCAGCGGCCGTGCGGCCCCGCGGTGGTGATCACGTTGACGGCCGCGCCGAGGTGGGCCATCGCCTGGCGGAAGGCCTTCTGCGCGTCGGTCGGCTCGACGCGCGCCGGTCGCTGGATATCGGTCGTGGAAGACATGGGCGCTCCTGATTGGACGAAAGCGGCGAACCGCGCAGCGCTGCAACGGCAGCGCCGGATCGCCGACGATGACCCGAGCGTACGTCGCGAAAATGCGGCCGACCATTCGCACGATTGGCGATCGGGATGGCGTTCCTGCCGACGCGTCTAAAGGTTCTACCTAGATGCGTGCCGCCGCGTGCGAAAAAAGCGCGATTGCGCGTTCGTACGGCACGTGCAGGGGTTTGCAGCGGATTTTCGGCTCGTTATGATGTGCCGCACATCCCCAGCGAACGACGCGCGCGACACACCGGCCACCGGCGTTGCGCGCGGCGCGTGCGACCCCGATACCGATATTCAGCGAGACACCCGCGATGACGTCACCCGCACCGATCGTATACATCGTCGACGACGACAGCGGCATGCGGACGTCGCTCGCGTGGCTGCTCGAATCGGTCGGCATCGCGTCCGAAGGGTTCGCGAACGCCGCCGACTTTCTCGCACGTTTCGACGTGAACCTGCCCGCGTGCCTCGTGCTCGACGTGCGGATGCCGGAGAAAAGCGGCTTCGACGTGCAGGCCGAACTGAATGCGCGCGGCGCGACGCTACCGGTGATCTTCGTCAGCGGGCACGGCGACATTCCGATGTCGGTGCGCGCGCTGCAGAACGGCGCGATCGATTTCGTCGAGAAGCCGTACAACTCGCAGCAGATGCTCGAGCGCGTGCAGCGTGCGCTGCGGCTCGCGCAGCAGCGGCACGCGGTGAGCCAGCGTCACCGCGAGCTGCGCCAGCGGCTCGATGCGCTGACCGCGCGCGAGAAGGAAGTGCTGCGCGGCGTCGTGGACGGCAAGGGCAGCAAGCAGATCGCGTCCGATCTGTCGATCAGCGTGAAGACCGTCGACGTGCATCGCGCGAGCATCAAGGAGAAGCTCGGCGCGACGTCGATCGCCGCGCTGGTGCGCGACGTGATGGTCGTGTGGGGCGACGACGGGGAGTCGTCGCGCTAGCGGTCGGGGCTGCTTGCGGACGGGCTTGCGCAGGCACGCCACGGCACACGAAGCACGTGAAGCAGGCGAGGCACGCGCCACGCGTGCCCTATACGCGACACGTATTGCGCACGGCACCACACGCCCGATGCGGGCCGCCGCTCAACGCATGTACAGCCCGCCATTGATGTCCCAGCACGCACCGTTCGCGAAATGCGCGTCGCCCGACGCGAGCAGCACGGCCGCATCGGCGACGAAGCCGGCCGATCCGAGCTTGCCGCCCGGCAGGCTCGCGAGCACCTGACGCAGTTTTTCGGGCGCGACGCTTTCGTACACGATCGGCAGATCGAGCGGGCCCGGCGAGATCGCGTTGACGGTCACGCCCTGCGCGGCGAGATCGCGCGCGAACACCTTGGTCAGCGTCAGCGTGCCGCCTTTCGCGGCCGCGTAGTGCGCGCCCGTGGCGGAACCGCCGTTCTGCCCGGCGAGCGACGCGATGTTGACGATGCGGCCCGCGCCGCGCTGCGCGAAGTACTGGCCGAACACCTGGCAGCCGAACAGCACGCTGCGCAGGTTCACGTCGATCACCTGGTCGAACTGCTCGGCCGTGATCTCCATCGCCGGCACGACCTTCGATGCGCCCGCGTTGTTGACGAGCGCGTCGATCGTGCCCCAGCGCGCGACGAGCGTATCGCGCGCCGCTTCGAAATCGCGTTTCGACGTGACGTCGAGCGGCAGCGCGAGCGCGCGTTCGCCGCTCGGGTCGAGGTCGCGCGCATGCGCGTGAATCGCGTCGGCGGCGATGTCGGCCAGCGCGACGCGATAGCCGGCCGCATGGAAGCGTTCGGCGATGACGGCGCCGAGCCCGCGCGCGGCGCCGGTGACGAGGACGACTCGATCTGACATGGTGTGGAATTCCGTGGTTCGCGGGCGCACGCCGGTGGCAGCGGCGCCCGCATCGTGGTTCATGCGGCGAGTGCCGCCTCGAAGTGTGCCGCGATCGCGCAGACCTGTTCGTCCGCGCCCTTGCGTCCGACGATCTGCAAGCCGGCCTTCAACGGCGAACCGGCGAGCGGCAGCGGCAGGCTGAGCGCCGGATGGCCGCTCAGGTTGAACGGCCGGATCAGCGACGACATCGCGATCACCGATACGCCGTCGCGTGCCTGCCGCAGCGTGATCGGCAACGCGGGCAGCGTCGGCAGCACCAGCACGTCCGCGTGTTCGAGCGCGGCGTCGACCTGCGCGGTGAAGCGTGCGCGCACGGCTTCGGCTTCCTTCAATGCCGCAGGCGCGGTCGTTGCGGCCGCACGCAATCGCGCATCGAGGTCGGCGCCGAGCTTGCCGGTCGCGACCAGATGACCGAACGCGCGCGACGTTTCCGCGTTGATCACGGTGAGCCCCGCCGCGAACGCGGCCGGCATTTCATCGAGCACGACCGTGTGCGAACGCAGGCCCGACGCGCAAACGGCCGCATCGAGCGCGGCGGCGATCGCCGGATCGGCTTCGACGGCGAGTTGCGCGACCGTGCAGCCGGCCGCGGAAGCCGTCGCCCGCGCGCGGTCGAAGCCCGGCGCGATCGCGGCCATCACCGCGACGAGCGTGCGGATTTCGCGCGCGAACGGTCCGACGCAGTCGAGCGTGGTATCGGCGGGCGCGACGCCGCGGCGCGACACGCGGCCGAACGTCGGCTTCAGCCCGGCCACGCCGCAGCAGGCGGCCGGCCCGCGAATCGAGCCGCCGGTATCGGTGCCGAGCGCCGCGTCGACCGCGCCGAGCCCGACGAGCGATGCGGAGCCGCTCGACGAGCCGCCGGGAATGCGCGCGGCGTCCTGCGGATTGACGGGCGTGCCCGTGTAGTCGTTGATGCCGGTCATGCCGAACGCGAGTTCGTGCATGTTCGCCTTGCCGGCGATCTGCCAGCCGGCGTCGAGCAGCAGGCGGACCACGTCCGCGTGGTGTTCGGCGGGCGGCGCATCGGCGAGCGCGCGACTCGCCGCGCGGGTCGGGTGACCCGCGATGTCGATCGTGTCCTTGATCGCGATCGTCGGGCCGGGGCCGCCGAGCGTGAAGGTGTCGATGAAGCCTGTCATGGTCGGTATCGTGCGAAAGCAGCGGGAAACGTCAGGACCGTGGCGCGGCGGCGAGCGGCCACGGGCCGTCGAGCACGCGTTCGGTGCGGAAATGGTGGATCAGCCACGCGGCGCCGTTGGCGGCCGGCGCGAAATCGATCGTGAGCCGCGCGGCGATCAGCTCGGCCGCGCCGTCCGCGTAGCGCGACGCCTGCAGCATGATCCAGCGGCCGCGCGCACTTGCGAGATCGGAGGCGACCTCGATCGACTCCGACGTCAGGAAGTGCAGGTTCGCCGAGAAATGCGGATCGGGCGGCAGATAGCGGCCGAGCATCGCGACGATCGCGGCGGTGCCTTCGAGACGGCCGAACTTCTTCGCGTACTGCGGGCCGATGCCTTCCCATACGGCGTCGGGCGTGAACAGTGCGGCCAGCGATGGGCCGTCGCCCGCATTTTCGGGCACGTCGCACAGCGCCATGTAGCGCGTGATCGTTGCGCGCACCGCGCGCTCGGCGTCGAGCGCCGCGATGCGCTGCGCGAGTGCGTCGATCGCGGCGGGTGACAGGTCGGTCATCGCGCGCCTCACGCCGCGGGCTTCGCGGCCGGCGGCACGGTCAGCGCGCGGCCGACGCGTGCCTCGATCTTGCCGTAGCGCCACAGGTTGTATTCGCCGACGGGTGTCGTGCGGTACAGGTTGCACACGGCGACCGTCGTGTCGAAATCGGCGACGTCGGCCATGATGTAGAAGGTCCACGGCGCGCCGTCGGCCTGGCCGACCACGAGGCGGTCGTCGTCCATCACGCCGAGCACGCGCACGCCGGGCATCGCCTCGACGGCCGCGAGCATCGCGCCGTACGCCTGCCACACTTCGCCGATCTGCTCGCGAGGCAGGTCGAAGAAATTTTGCGACACGCCGCAGCAGAACAGGACGCGCAGCGGCAGCGGATTCGAATCGGACATATCGGGTTCTCCAGGGGAATCGGTCGGGCGCATGAAGCGGCCGGCGATGCTCCGTCGGGTTCGGCTTCATGCGCGTTCGTCAAAAGCGTCGAGCGACGCGGGTTACAGATGGCCGGGAAACGGCGTGACGCCGGTGAACACCGCGCCCGCGCCGTCGAAGTTGCCCTCGGCGAGGAACGCGTGCTGCGTGACGACCATCGCATCGCGCAGCAGCCGCTGCAGCGGATGCGACCGGTAGATCGCCGCCGTGCCGCCGAGGCGGTACGCGCGTTCGACGACGCTCGCGCCTTCGCGGGCGATCTGCGTGGCCGCGAGCCGCAGCAGGCTGACCTGATCGGGCGTGACCGGATTGCCGGCGAGGATCGATTGCCAGACCGAATCGGTCGCGTCGTAGAAGAACGCGCGCGCCGAACGCAGTTGCGCCTCGGCCTTCGCGAGCTCGATGCGGAAATACGCGCGATCGGCGAGACGCGGCGCGCCGGTCGTCGTCTGGCGGCCGCCCGACATGCGGTTCACGACGTCGAGCGCCGCACGCGCGAGGCCGAGGTTGACGACGGCCAGCACCTGCGCCGCATACGCGACGGTCGGATAGCGGTACAGCGGCTCGTCGACGGTCGGTTCGCCGCCGCGCACGAAGGTCCACGCCTCGGGCACGAAACGGTCGTTCACGCGCAGGTCGTGGCTGCCGGTGCCCTGCATGCCGACCACGCTCCAGTTCTCGACGATCTCGACCTCGGCGGCGCGGAACACGGCCGTGCGCGGCTTGTTCGGCGCGGCGTCCTGCGCGCCCGGCACGGCGATGCCGACGCCGAGCCAGTCGGCGCCCTTGCAGCCGCTCGCGAATTTCCACGTGCCGTTCACCCGCCAGCCGCCCGGCGCGTCCTGCGCGGGCTGCACCGGGAACAGGCCGCCCGCGAACACCTGGTCAGGGCCGTTCGCGTACAGCTCGGCCTGCGTGTCGAGCGGCAGCGCGGCGAGGTAGACGTTCGCGGAGCCGAAGCTCGCGACCCACGCGGCCGAGCCGTCGGCGGTCGCGATCCGCTCGATCATGTCGAGGAATGCGGTCGGCGCGAGCGCATCGCCGCCGAAGCGGCGCGGCGTGCCCGCGCGATAGATGCCGGCCTGCTTGAACAGCGCGATCACGTCGCGCGGCACGTGCGACAGCCGGTCGAATTCCTCGCGGCGCGCGGCGACGGTTTCGATCACCGCGTCGAGCGGCGACAGCTGCCCGGCCGCGGGACGCGCCGCGGGCGGCGAGGTCGGCGCGGATTCGATGGCGAGAGCGGCTTGCGGCATGAAAGTCTCCTGGGGATGGGGGCGATTCCGGTGTCGGTTGCGGGGGGCAAGACGATGCAAGGGTCTGTTTGCATATGAAACGCGCATGTGTTGCCACGAGAACGGCCGCTCGCGAGGCGCGCGACGCCGCGAATATGACGTGTTCGCCAAGGAGCGCAACGCGGCGAGCGGCCGTTCTCGTGGCAACCCCAAAATTAAAAAAAGACTTTCCACGGGAATGCCCGAAATCGCCCGCCTGGCGGCGTCGCTCGTCGCTTGTTTGGCTCGCCAAACGGCGCTCCTCGCTTCTTGCCAGGCGGGCGATTTCGGACATTCGCATGTGCGTTTCATATGCAAACAGACCCTAGTCTAGAAACGCCGAAAACACGCAGCAATTGGTGCGTTGGGCCGCGCGACTGGTGACGCTCCGTGCCGGCCTAAAGAAATCTTCAGATGCGATCGGCGCGCGCCGGTGCTATGTTGGGTTTCCGGCCGCGCGATGCCGCGCGCCTTCCTCCGAATCCGATCATGAGTTTTCCCGACGAAGACGATTTCCACCGGCTGCTCGACGCGCTGACCACGTGCGTGCTGCTGCACGACGCGCACACCCGGGCGATCGTGTGGGCGAATCGCGCCGCGTGCATCGCGCTCGGCTTTTCCGTCGAGGAATTGCTGCCGCTGAAGGCGCCGGACATGACGCGCCCCGAGCCGAAGTACCGCCGCGAGATCGCGGTGAGCGCATGGGATCGTGCGCGCGCCGACGGGCCGCAGGTGTACGAATGGTGCTATCGATCGCGCACGGGCGTCGACATGCTGTCCGAGGCCACCGCGACCTACGTGCCGCTGCGCGGGCGCGACGTCGTGATGGTGCAGTTCCGCGACATCAGCGCGGAAGAGGCGGTCCGCCAGCAGTTGCGCCGCTACGAGGCGCGGCTGCGCGAGTTCATGCAGGATCTCGACGAAGGCATCGCGGTCGTGACGCCGCACGGCGGCGTGCAGTTCATCAGCGAGTCGGGCCGCCGCGTGCTCGGGCTCGCGCCCGACGAACCGCTCGGCGAGGTGCTCGACTACTGCTCCGCGGCCGATCGCGACCGGCTCATTGCGCAACTGCGCGACGCGCCGTCCGCGTGCCCGTCCGCACCGCAGCGCTACCGGATCGTGCGGCGCGACGGCTCGGCATGCTGGCTGCGCATCCTGTGCCGGCAGGTCGAGATAGAAGGCGATCTCGACGGGCTGCTCGTGCAGTTCCGCGACGTGAGCGACGAAGTCGCGATCGAGGAGGCCCGGCGCGCGGAGGCGCGGATGCTCGAATACGCGGGCCGCTACAACGCGATGGGCGAGATGGCGACCGTGATCGCGCACGAGCTGAGCCAGCCGCTCGCCGCGGTGCGCAATTTCATCGAAGGCGCGGTGCGGCGGCTGAACGGCAACGGCGCCGTCGACGACGCGATCTGGGGGCTGCGCAGCGCGGACCGGCAGGCCGAGCATGCGGCGCTGATCATCAAGAGCGTGCGCGAATTCATCGTGAAGCGCGAGCCGGTTGTCGCGCGCGCCGACCTGCGCGACATCCTCGCGGACGTCGCGTACTTCATCGAGCTGCGCGCGAAGGAGGCCGGCGTGACGGTCGCGATCGTGCAGGCCGACGCGCCGCTGCCGATCCGCTGCGAGCGCGTGCTGATCGGGCAGGTGATCCTGAATCTCGCGTTCAATGCGATCGAGGCATTCGCCGGCTGCGAGCGCCTGCCGCGCACGCTGACGCTCGGCACCGCGAACGTGGCCGGCCACGCGGAGTTGCGGGCGATCGACAATGGCCCGGGGATCGAGGCCGGCGCGCACGACCGGCTGTTCGACGGCTTCTCGTCGTCGAAGGCCGGCGGCAACGGGATCGGGTTGTCGCTGTGCAAGAGCATCGTCACGCGCCACGGCGGGCGGATCGCCGCGGCCCCGGTCGCGGGCGGCGGGCTCGACTGCCGCGTGACGCTGCCGCTCGCCGACGGTTGAGCGCAACCGCGTCGGCGCAGCATGGCGGGGCAGCGACGCGCGACGCATGGTCAGCGCCCCAGCGCCCGCGCGGTCTGGCCGCCGATGCCGAAGTCGGTGTTCGGAATGTCCTTGATGATCACGCGCGTGGCTTGCAGCGGCGCGTCGAGCACGTTCGCGCCCGCGTCGGACAGCGCGGCGATCAGCGCGCGTTTCTGTGCGTCGGTGCGGCCGGCGATCAGGATCGCGACGATCACCGGCAGCGACGGCGGCGCGCCGTCCGCGGCGCTGCGGCCGCCGAGGCCGATATGCGTCGCGGGCAGTTCGGTGAGCAGCACGCGCACCGAATCGATCGGTGCGCCGATCGCGTCGACGGTCGCGTGGCTGAGCCGGGCGATCAGCTCGGCCTTGCGCGCGTCGTCGTGGCCGGCCGGCAGGAAAACTTCGAGTGTGGGCATGGTCGTCCGGAAAGGTGAAGGTGACGGGCTCACCGTTGCGCGAATGACGGCGAAGCGGTCGCCGCTCAAAGGTGAAGGTGACCGGCTCACCTTTGCGCTGGCGATCGCGAACCGGCAGCCGCTCACAGGTGAAGGTGCCCGGTTCACCATTGCATTGGCGACGGTGAACCGGTCACGGCTTACAGCAGGAAGCCGATCGCGCTGAGCGCTTCGGTCGAGTCGATCAGGCGCACGACTTTCTCGGCAATGCGCATCTCGCCTTCGGCATCGACGTGCAGCTTGTGCGTGACGTCGGCCGCGAACAGTGTCGCGACGCCGCGCTTGTACGCGACCACGACCTGCGCCGATTTCAGCTCGACGGTATCGGCGCTGCCGCTCTCCAGCGTGAAACGCGACACGGTGCGCACCGTGCGCGCCGCGTCGGTGGCCGACGCCGAATAGCCGGACACCATCCGCTGCACGCGCTTCTCGCGCATGTCCTGGTCGTCGAACACGTAGTTCAGCGTCGCCGCGAAATCGGTCGTGTCCGGATCGATCGGCACCACGTAGTGGCCGGCCCGGTCCCACAGGTCGAGCCACGCACGATAGTCGCGGCGGTCGAGCACCTCGGCTTCGCGCCACACGAATTCGACCGCGCGGGCGAAGGTCTGCTCGGAAAAGAGGGCGTTGCGGTCGTCCATCACTGTTGCTCCATCATCTTGCGCCATTGCTGGTAGGCCTCGCGCATGCCGGTTTCGTCGGTCGCATGCGCGGTCTTTTCGCCGTTCGCGGCGGTCGTCTCGCGATTCAGCCCGCGATTCACGAGGATCGGTACGTCGGGGCCCGCATGCGCACCGCGCTGCACGCGCTCCCAGGCTTCCGCGTCGTCGGGGCTGCCGAAGCCGAACGGGCCCTGGAAGTGCTCGTGGATGCGCAGCCGCTCGCGGTTCGCTTCGTCGGGGCCGCCGTCCATTGCGAGCGCGACGTGGCGGATCTCGGTTTCGTTCGCGGAGATCGGCCGCAGCACGCGGAAGAACGCCATCGACAGCGCGAGGTTCGGGAACAGGTTCAGGTTGAAGCCGACGCCCATCAGCGAGCGCACGATGCGGCGCACTTCGTCCGGCGCATGGCGCTCGGCGAGCTTCGCCGCGAGCGGCGCGAAGCGTTCGGGCAGCGGTGCGCCGTCGTCCTCGTCGAGATCGATCAGTTCGGGCATCAGCACCGCGAGGCTGTGGCCGTTGCCGAGCCCGCGGCAGAACGCGTCCTCGCTCGTCATGAAGCTCGTGATCGCGGCGGCCGTCTCGTCGTCGATCGACTTCATCCACGACTTGTGCACGACCGGGAAGTGGTAAAGGTCGGTGGTGTTCTCGAGCTGGATCTTCCAGTTGCCCTTGAACTTGAACTTGTGTTCGCCGTTCGCCTTGATCGGGTAGCCGGCGCCCTGTTTCATGAACAGGTCGATCCACGGCTTCGCGCCGCCGAGGAAATCTTCCAGCGACTCGATCGCGTCGTTGAAGCTCGCGAAGATCAGTCCCTGATACACGCCGACGCGCAGCTTCACGAGCGGCAGGTCGCCTTTGTCGCACACGCCTTCGTAGCCGTCGCCGTACGGCAGCGCGCGCAGCGTGCCGTCGAGCGCATACGACCAGCTGTGATACGGGCACGTGAAGCCCTTCGCGTTGCCCTTGTGCGCTTCGCACACGGTTGCGCCGCGATGGCGGCAGCGGTTCTGCAGCACGTTGATCTCGCCGGTCTTGTCGCGCACGACGATCACCGGCTGGCGGCCGATCGTCGTCGTGACGAAGTCGCCCGGGTTCGGCAGTTCGCTGTCGTGCGCGACCCAGATCCAGGTGCGGTAGAAAATGCGGTCGAGCTCGGCTTCGAACAGCGCGGGGTCGTGATACATCGCGGGCGCGATGCGGTCGGGCTGCGCGAGGCCATGCAACGCGCGGGTGTCGATCGTCTGGTAGGCAATGTCGCTCATCGTCGTCGTGGGGAAAGAGTCGCGAAAATCGGGCCGCGCCGTGCGCAGCGTCCGGGGACCAGTCTCGTCTTCTGCTACATATCGGTCAAATTGATCTAAAATCGATGATCAAATAAATGCGGCAAATGACGGAGGTCACGATGACATCGGTCGATCATCTCGATCTGAACCTGTTGCGCGTATTCCAGGCGATCGTCGAGGAACGCAGCCTGACGAAGGCCGGCGAGCGGCTCGCGCTGTCGCAGCCGGCCGTCAGCTATTCGCTCGGCCGGCTGCGCACGCTGTTCGACGATCCGCTGTTCGTGCGGACGCGCTCGGGCATGCAGCCGACGCCCGTCGCGCTCGAACTCGCGAGCATCGTCGGCAAGGCGCTCGACATGGTGCGCGTGGCGCTGCGCTACGCGGAGCGCTTCGATCCGGCCACCAGCACGCGCACGTTCCGGCTGTCGCTGTCGGATGCGGGCGAGATGGCGTACCTGCCGGCGATCTGCCAGGCGCTGCGGGAGCGCGCGCCGCGCGTGACGTTGAGCGTGCAGCCGCTGCCGGTGGAGGAGATCGAGGAAGCGCTGCGCGCGAGCCGGCTCGATTTCGCGATCGGCAACCTGCCGGAGCTGATGCCGCGCACGCGCCACCAGGTGCTGTTCGAGGAAACCTACGTGTGCATGACGGGGCGCCGGCGCGGGCTGCCGACGGCCGCTGCGCTGAGCCTCGAGCAATTCGTCCGCGCCGCGCACGTCAACGTGAAATCGGTCGAGCACAGCCACCACGCGCTCGACGACGCGTTGCGCGCGCAGGGCGTGGGCCGCAACATCGCGCTCGAGGTGCCGCACTTCGTCGCGCTGCCGAGCGTGCTGTCGGTCACCGATCTGTATGCGACGCTGCCGAGGCGGCTCGCGCGGATCCTGAACCGCGACAACGCATTCCGCCTGTACGACCTGCCGGTCACGCTGCCGCCCGCGCCGGTGACGATGCACTGGCACGAGCACTTCCACGAGGACGAGGGCAACGCGTGGATGCGCGCGCTGCTCGCCGAGATCGTCGAGCGTTTCGACGAATGACGATCGGCGGTGCGCGATGGCGTGCCGATGCGGGTCGCCAGCGGTGGTCGGCATCGGCCTTCAGTGCATCGGTGCCTCGGTGCCTCGATCAAGCGCTAGATCGGCGCCGCGGCATGGCGGCGGACTCGGCGCATCAGAGATCGAGCACGAGCACCGCCGAGCGCGCACGCGACACGCAGCAGCAGATCACCGTGTTGCTCGCGCGCTCGGCCTTGCTCAGGCAGTGGTCGCGGTGATCGGGCTCGCCGTCGAGCACCGGCACCATGCAGGTGCCGCACACGCCTTCGCCGCATGACGTATCGACCTCGATGCCGATCTGCGCGAGTGCGTCGACGATCGACGTATCGGGGGTGACGCGTACCGACTGGCCGCTGCGTTGCAGGCGCACTTCGAAGCCGTCGGCCGGAGCCGCATTCGCGGCGGTGACGGCCCCGGACGGTTCCGCCGCGAAGCGTTCGAGATGAATCGCGTCTTCCGGGATGCGCCGGGCCGCGGCCGCGACGACGGCATCCATGAACGGCCCGGGGCCGCACGTATAGACATGCGCTGTCGGGTCGATCGATTCGACGCAGCGGCCCAGTTCGGCCGCGAGTGCATCGGGCTCGACGCCGTAATGGAACGTCACGTGCGACGCGAACGGTTCGGCCGACAATGCGTCGACGAACGCGGCATGCGCGCGGCTGCGTGCGAAGTAATGCAACCGGTAGCGCGCGCCGCGCTTGTGCAGCGCATACGCCATCGACAGCAGCGGCGTGATGCCGATGCCGGCCGCGATCAGCACGTGCTCGCTCGCGTCATCGGCCAGACGAAACAGGTTGCGCGGCGTGCCGATCGACAACTCGGCGCCGACGTTCACGTCGTCGTGCAGCGAACGCGAGCCGCCGCGCGACTGCGCTTCCTTCTTCACCGCGAACAGATAGCTGCCGCGTTCGTCGGGGTTGCCGCACAGCGAGTACTGCCGCGTGACGCCGGATGGCGCGGTGACGTCGATATGGGCGCCCGGTTCGTACGCGTCGAACGGCTGGCCGTCGACGCGCGAGACCCGGAAACAGCGGATGTCCTGCGCCGCGTCGATCAGCGCGTCGATCCGGACCTGGTGGCGGTTCGCTTGCATGGGAGATTCCGTGGGATAGAGAAAAGCGGCGCGGCAGAGCCCCGCGCCGTCATGCGATCGAGAATAGGGATGGGCATCGCATAAATCAAATCGATTAAAAAGCGATGATGGAATAAACAGGATGGATGATGGTGGCGTGCCGATTGTCGCCGGTCAGTGTGGCGGCGATCGCGCGGCCGGTGCGCCGACCACGCGATCGGTGAACCGCGCGACTTCAGCGAGCGGCAATGGCGTTGCCGCCGTCGACGGCCGTGTCGGCCGAAGCCGATGCCGCCGCGTGACCGCGCTCGCGCTCGAGGCTGCGCCGATAGTGGCGGCAGCCGGCGGCGAGCAGCAGCGCGGCGAGCGTGGCCGCCGCGACGTTGACGATCGACATCGAATGGCCGACCGCGGCCGGCGCGCCGAACACGCGATCGGTGAACAGCGCGACGACGGTCGTGCCGATCCCGAGCGCGATCAGGTTCGATACCAGCAGGAACAGCGCGGAGATCTGCGCGCGCATCTGGTTCGGCGCGAGCGTCTGCATCGCGGCGGTCGACGTCGGCATCGGGAACGACGCGAAGAACATCGCGACGACCAGCATCGCGAGCGACGCCGGCAGGCTGTCGAGCTGCGTGAACAGCGTCGCGGGAATCGCCATGCACGCGGCGCCGATCGCGCCGGCACGCATCGGCGCATCGCCGCGGCCGCGCCGCAGCAGCCAGTCGTTGAGCCAGCCGCCGCAGAACACGCCGGCCGTGTTCGCGACCAGCAGCACGATGCCGAGCGTGTAGCCGGCTTCGACGGCCGTCATCCCGAAGCGGCGGATATAGAACGCGGGCGTCCAGCTCAGCAGGCAGTACAGCGCCATCGCATAGAACGAGAAGCCGAGGTAGTGGCACGCGAAGGTCGCGCGGTGCGTGCCGACGAAGCGCAGCGAATCGCGCATCGATACGCGCCGCACGGCGCCTGAACGGTCCTGCGCGAGCCCCTTGCGCTGCGGGTCGCGCACGGTCGCGGCGAACAGCAGTGCGACGAGGATGCCCGGCAGCCCCACGATCAGGAACGTGACCTGCCACGCATGCACCTGTCCGACCACCGGCAGCGTGAACGCGCTCGCATGCTTGAGCAGCGCGATCACGTAGCCGCCGATCAGGAACGCGATGCCGCCGCCGATGAACGAGCCGAGCGAATACACGGCGACCGCGCGCCCGAGCTTCTCCTTCGGGAAGTAGTCGGCGAGCATCGAATACGCGCCGGGCGATAGCGCGGCCTCGCCGACGCCGACGCCCATCCGCGCGATGAACATGTGCATGAAATGCTGGCTGAGCCCGCACGCGGCGGTCGCGACGCTCCACAGCGCGATGCCGAGCGAGATGATGCGCGGGCGCGCATAGCGGTCGGCGAGATACGCGACGGGTAGCCCCATCACCGCATAGAACAGCGAAAACGCGAAGCCGTTGAGCAGGCTGAACTGCGTGTCGGACAGATGCAGGTCGCGCTTGATCGGTTCGATCATCAGCACGAGGACTTGCCGGTCGACGAACGAGAAGATGTACGCGAGCATGCAGATGACGACGACATACCATTCGTACGTATAGCGCTTGCCGTCGGCAGCGCGGGCCGTGGATGCGGACATGCGGGTTCTCCAGGAGCGGGCGGTGGAAAAGCGCGGCATCGGCCTGGCGGGCCGGGCGCCGTCGCGGCGCGAAAGCGTGCGGGTGACACGATCGGAAACGCAGCGTAGTCGGCCAAATTCGGCCGCCATAGCCGGAGTGACAGCCGCGCCACACGGACATTTACCGACCCGGATAAAGAAAACACCGAGACCGTGCGCGCGGGCCGCCGCGCGGCGCGCGTGCGGCGGGGCCCGCGCGCGTCATGCGGCGCATCTATAAGCGTTATAGAGCGCATTGCGTCGACGTCCGAAATTGTCGTTCCTAGACTCGGCCCGGTTTTGATCGGCAGCGTTCGCCTCTGAAAGCGAACGCGCTTCACATCAAGCGGCGCGATGCCGACAGGTGCCGCAACTTCTACGGGACGACGCAGATGAACCATCCGAACGGGCGGGCCGACCGGCTTGCCGTACCGCTTGCCGCGCTGCTGGCATGCATGACGCTGCCGGCCGCCGCGCAATCGAGCGTGACGCTCTACGGCCGCATCGACACCGCGATCGAATACGCGAACACCGGGCCGAACCACGTGACGCGCATGGGCAGCGGCAACCTGTGGGCGTCGCAGTGGGGGCTGAAGGGCGTCGAGGATCTCGGCGGCGGCTACGCGACGATCTTCAAGCTCGAGGACGGTTTCAACGCGGCGAGCGGCGCGCTGTCGAACAGCAGCGCGCTGTTCGGCCGCGAAGCGTGGGTCGGCATCACGGGGCCGTTCGGCGGCGTGCAGTTCGGCGAGCTCTACACGATCCTGCATACGACGCTCGTCACGTACAGCCTGCCGGGGCTCGGCGCGGGCTTGCATGGGGGAACGCGACCAACAACTTCGTCGGGCCCGCGTTCCTGCGCGTACGCAACTCGATGCGCTACACGTCGCCGCGCTACGCGGGCTTCCTGTTGCGCGCGATGGCCGCGCGCGGCACCAACGGCGCGGCCGGGCAGCCGGCGACGCTCGGCGATACCTACGGCGCCGGCCTCAACTACGTGCGCGGCGGGTTGTCGGTCGACGTCGACTACATGCAGCAGAAGTTCAGCCCGGTGGCCGCATCGACGCTCGGCGCCACGAGCACGGCCGCGAACGGCAACTACACGCTCGGTGCGATTTCGTACGACTTCAGCGTCGTGAAGGTGGCCGCGCTGTACCTGCGTCATCGCGGCGGCCCCGATGTCGCGACCGCGATCGACAGTCAGAGCGCCTATCCGCACAGCGACATCATGGAGCTCAGCGCGACGGTGCCGATCGGGCGTGCATCGCTGCTGCTGAGCATCGGCCATTACCGGAAGGTGGCCGACAGCGACGGCAATGCCGATTCGTACGGCATTCGTTTCGACTATCCGCTGTCGAAGCGCACGGTGCTGTACACGGGCGCCGCGATGGTGCGCAACGGCGCGCATGCCCGCTTCGTCGTCAACGGCGCGGCCGGCGGCGGCGTCGCGGTGGCCAAGCCGGGCGCGACCGCGAGTTCGCTCGTCGCCGGCATCCTCACGTCGTTCTGAGCGTTTCGGCGAGCCCGCGCCCGTGTCCGCTCGCGCCGCTACGCGCAGGCGGGCGGCTGCGGCGCGAGCCATGCGTCGAACGGCGCCTGCTCGCCGATATTGAACAGTTCGAGCAGCAGCGCGCGCAGCCAGCGATGGCCGGGGTCCGCATCGAAGCGGCGGTGCCAGTACGCGTTGACGGCCCATTCGCCGGCGCCGGCGATCTCGTACAGCACGCACGGCTGGCGTGCCGCGAACGTGATCGCGATCGTCTCCGGCAGGATCAGCGCGTAGTCGCCGTCCTGCAACAGCGCCGGCACCACCAGAAAATCGGGCAGCGCCGCGCGCACCCGCGGCATCAGTTCGTGCCGCTCGAGCAGTTGCATCGACTGCGGATGCGACGTGACGGCGACGAAGCGCAGCGTGTCGGGCGCCGCGCCGTCGAGCACGAAGTCGGCGGGCAGCCCGACGCGCTGCGCGGTGCGGCGCGGCATCAGCAGCACGCAGCGCTCGTGCAGCAGCGCGGTGCGCTGGAAGTGGCTCGACGCATCGGCGAAATGCCCGAGCGCGAAGTCGATGCGCCCCGATTCGAGCGCGACGTTGAGCTGGCATTCGTCGACGTGCAGCGTCTCGATCACGGCGCCCGGCGCGCGCCGGTCGAACGCGGCGAGCAGCGTCGGCAGGAACGCGCTCGCCGCGAAATCGCTCATGTGCAGGCGGAACACGCGCTGCGTGCTGTCGGGCGCGAAGCGCGAGCCTTCGTCGAGCACGTCCTGCAGGATCGCGAGCGCCTTGTCGACCGAGATCGCGAGCCGCTGCGCGCGCGGCGTCGGCTCGACGCCGGTGCCGGTGCGCACGAACAGCGCGTCGCGGAACATCAGCCGCAGCCGGCCGAGCGCGTAGCTGACGGACGGCTGCGTGACGCCGAGCCGCAGCGCCGCGCGGCCGACGTGCCGCGCTTCATACACCGCGCGAAACGTCTTCAACAGGTTGAGATCGAGATCCTGCACGCGCAGTCCGTCGGACGCGTCGCCGTCGTGCGGCGCGGGGTCGGGTCGGGCCGTGGCCACGGGGCGGCCGGGAGCGGAGAGCGTCATCGTGTCTGCCTCGCGGTGACGGAAGGCGTGTGGCCGTAACGCCGTGCATACGCCTTCGCGAAATGGCCGAAGCCATGGATGCCGTGCGCGATCAATACGTCGGTCACGCTGCGCGCGTCGCCGCGCTGTAGCGCCGCGTGTACGGCGGCGAGCCGGCGCTCGCGCACGTACGCGGCCGGCGACGTGTGCAGGAACGCGCGGAACGCGTGCTGCAGCGTGCGCGGCGCGACCCCGGCGACGGCCGCCAGCGCGGCGAGCGCGAGCGGTTCGCCGAGGTGCGCATCGACGTGAGCGCACGCGCGGCGCACGTGCGCGGGCAGCGGCGGCGTGCCGCGTCGCAGCGCGTCGCTGTACGAATGCGGCAGGTGCGTGAGCAGCAGCGACATCAGCCACGCGGTGAGGTCGGCGCCGAACACCGGCGACGCCGCACCGATGCCCGGCTGCGCGCCGAGCCGGCACAGGTATTCGAAGGTCGGCCGTACGAGCGCGGCGCCCGCGCCGGCACCGCCGGCCGCGAGATCGAATTGCAGCGGCCGCGTGAGCGTCGCCTGCAGCATGTCCTGCAACTTGCGCTCGAGCGCGCCGCGTTCGAGCCGCAGCACGAGGTTGCGGCAATCGGGGCTCGTGCGCAGACGGCTCGGAAGCGCGGGCGACGATACGGTCAGCGCGCCGGGGCCGGCGCGCGCGACGACGTTGCCGGCCTGCAGTTCGCACGCACCGGCGAGCGTCAGCCGGAACAGGAAGTGATCGGCATCGTCGCCGAACTCGATGCGCGTTGCGCGGCCGTAGCAGAGTTCGAGCAGCGCGCCGTGATGCAGCGGCACCTCGTACAGCTCCGCGTGAAACGGATCGCGGCCGGCCGCGGCCATCCGGTGCGGCCCGAGCCGGTGCGCGACCGCGCGTTCGACTTCGTCGGGCGCCTGCAGCGTGCCGAGCCGGTTCGGCGCATGGCGGGAAAGGGCGATGTCCATTCGTAGACCTCGTGGCGGATGCAGGGGCGCGGCGGCATCCGCCGCACCGCGATTGCGTTGCGCGAACGGGCGTGTCGTTGCGCGTTTTGAAGCGACGCGGTGCAAGTGCCCGCGTAGTCTCGGACATACTCGATCACCGGGAGAAAACGATGAAGGTATGTGTTCTGGGCGGCGGCCACGGCTGCCATGCGGCGGCCATCGACCTGCTCGAAAAAGGCCACGACGTGACGTGGTGGCGGCGCGATCGCGAGCCGCATGCGCGGCTGCGCGAGCTTGGCGTGCTGAACGTCACCGACTATCGCGGCAAGCGGGCGGTGCCGCTCGGCGATGCGCCGGGCGCGATCCGCCTGACCGACGATCTCGCCGCCGCGCTGCGCGGCGCGCGGCTCGTCGTGGTGCCGCTGCCGGCCACGTCGCACGACGCGCTCGCCGCGCAGGTCGCGCCGCTGCTGGAGGATGGCCAGGTCGTGTTCCTGCCGCCCGGCACGTTCGGCAGCGTCGTGTTCGCCCGCGCGGCCGCCGACGCCGGCAACCGTGCGCGCGTCGCGTTCGCCGAAACCGGCACGCTGCCGTATCTGGTGCGCAAGCATGGCGACAACGACGTCGTGATCAGCGCGTACGCGACGCGCCTGCCGACCGGCGTGTGGCCGGCGAACGCGGCCGGCTGGGCGTTCGACGTGCTGCGCGCCGGCTATCCGTCGGTCGAGCCGGTCGAGGATGCGTTGTCCGGCGCGCTGATGAACGCGGGCCCCGTGATCCATCCGCCGCTGATCCTGATGAACGCCGGGCCGCTCGAACACTTCGACGCGTGGGACATCCACAACGAAGGCACGCAGCCGTCGATCCGCCGAGTGACGAACGCGCTCGACGCCGAACGCATCGCGGTGCGCGAAGCGCTCGGCTACCGCGCGCCGCATTTCCCGCTCGCCGATCACTACGCGACCGACGGCGACCAGTGGATGTACGGGCGCGGCGCGCACGGCAAGCTGACCGATAGCGGCGACTGGCGCGAGAAGATCGATCTGCGCACGCATCGCTACATGCTCGAGGACACCCGGCTCGGGCTGTCGTTCATCGTGTCGTGCGGGCGCTGGGCCGGCTTGCCGACGCCCGTCGCGCAGGGGCTGCTGAGTATCGCGAGCGCGGTCGCGGTGCGCGACCTGTATGCGGAAGGGCGCACGCTGGAGCGGCTCGGGCTCGCGGCGCTGTCGAAGGACGCGCTGCGCGCGCTGCTCGACGCGGGGTACATGGCATGAAGGCGGCCGCCGATGTGACGCGCATCCACGTGCTCGGCGCGGGCCGGATGGGGCAGGGTATCGCGCTCGTGTTCGCGTTCGCGGGCCTCGACGTGACGCTGATCGACTTCAAGCCGCGCGATGCGGCCGGCTGGCACGCGTTTGACGTGCGCACACGCGACGAGATCATCCGGCCGCTGCATGCGCAGGTCGCGCTGGGCCGCATCGATGCCGTGCAGGCGGATGCCGTCGTCGCGCGAATCGCGCTCGTCGTGCGCGACGGCGCGGCCGATGCGGTGCGCGATGCCGACATCGTGTTCGAAGCGCTGCCGGAAGTGCTCGATGCAAAGGCCGACGCGCTGCGCTGGCTCGGTGAACACGTCGATGCGCACGCAACGATCGCGTCGACCACGTCGACGTTCGTCGTCACCGAATTGCAGCGCCACGTCGCGCACCCGGCACGGATGCTGAACGCACACTGGCTGAACCCCGCGCTGCTGATGCCGCTCGTCGAGGTGAGCCGCAGCGACGCAACGGATCAAGCCGTCGTCGACGCGCTCGCGGCGCTGCTCGAACGCGTGGGCAAGAAGCCGGTGATCTGCGGGCCGGCGCCCGGCTACATCGTGCCGCGCATCCAGGCGCTCGCGATGAACGAGGCCGCGCGGATGGTCGAGGAAGGCGTGGCCAGCGCCGAGGACATCGACACGGCGATCCGCACCGGCTTCGGCCCGCGCTTCGCGGTGCTCGGGCTGCTCGAATTCATCGACTGGGGCGGCTGCGACATCCTCTACTACGCGTCGCAATACCTGGCCGGCGAGATCGGCCCGCGCTTCGCGCCGGCCGCGAGCGTTGTGCGCAACATGGAAGCCGGGCGCGACGGCGTGCGTACGGGCGCCGGCTTCCACGACTATGCGGCGGTCGACGTGCCCGCGTACATGCGCCAGCGACTCGGCGAATTCGCGCGGCTGCTCGACCATCTCGGGCTGGCGCCGGCGTTCGGCAGCGCGCGGCGCGACGCCGGGCGCTGAGCGGCGCGCGCTCATGCCGGGTCGCCGCGCGAACCTTCGGCGGGCGGGGTGCGCGTCTCGCGCATCACGCACAGCGTCGCGACCGTGACGAGGTCGAGCGCAATGAGGAACAGCGACACCGGCCACGACGCGTGATAGCGCGCGAGCAATGCGGTCGCGATCAGCGGCGACATCCCGCCCGCGAAGATCGACGCGACTTCGTGGCCGAGCGCGACGCCCGAATAGCGCACCTCGGTGCTGAACAGCTCGCCGACGAGCGCGGGCAGCGTGCCGATCATCGCGCCGTGGCTCACCGCCGTGCCGACCGTCAGCGCGAGCCACACGAGCGGCGTCACGCGCGTATCGAGCAGCCAGAAGAACGGAAACGCGCATGCGACGAGGCTCAGCGCGCCGATCAGGTACACGGGCTTGCGGCCGATCCGGTCGGACAGCCGGCCCCAGGCGAGCATCGCGCCCATCTCGACGATCATCGCGATCATCACGCCGGTCAGCATCGTGCCGTTCGGAATCCCGAGATATTTTCCGTAGACGAGCGAGAACGCGAGGAAGATGTACGCGCCGCCGTTCTCGGCCACGCGCAACCCCATCGCGAGCAGGATTTCCTTCGGGTGGCGGCGGATGCACTCGACGATCGGCAAATGCGCGTGTGCGCCGCGCTTGCCGGCCTGCTCGAAGTCGCGGCTTTCCGGCAGATGGCGGCGGATATAGATGCCGATCGCGAAGATCGCGACGCTCGCGAGGAACGGCAGCCGCCAGCCCCACGTGCGGAACGCGTCGTCCGGCAGCGCCTGCGCGGCGAGAAACGCGGCCGACGACAGCACGAAGCCGCCGCCCACGCCGAGCTGGCTCCACGCCGCGTAATAGCCGCGCTGCTCGGGCGGCGCGTTTTCGCTGATCATCAGCACGCCGCCGCCCCATTCGCCGCCGGACGCGATGCCCTGCAGCAGGCGCAGCACGACGAGCGCGGCCGGCGCCCACAGGCCGACCTGCGCATAGGTCGGCAGCAGGCCGATCGCGAAGGTCGACGCGCCCATGATCAGCAGCGTCCAGACGAGCGATGCCTTGCGTCCGTAGCGATCGCCGACGTGCCCAAACACGATCCCGCCGAGCGGCCGCGCGACGAAGCCGAGCGCGAACGCCGCGAATGCGGCGAGGCTGCCGGCGAGCGGCGATGCGCCGGGCGGGAAGAACACGTGGCCGAACACCAGCGCCGCGGCCGTGCCGTACACGAAGAAGTCGTACCACTCCATCGCGTTGCCGGCGACGGAGGCGATGACGATCCGGCGCAGTTGCCGGTCGGCGAGCGGCCGGACGGCGCTCGGGGATTGCACGGTGTCGGTCGGGTACATGGCGGAACTCTGAAGGGGGAGGCGGGCGCGTGCCGTCTTCGCGATGCATGCGGCACTGCGGGCTAGTGTTGTCGGCCCCGCCGGCCCCGGTCAAATCCGCAGAAAAAGGGGAGTGTCATCACTCCCGCAAATGATGGTCGGGGCGCGCGTGGCCGTGCCAGCGCGCGCCGGGCCCGTCACCGCTCGATCTGCCGGTTCCACCGCGTATCCCACTGCGCGCGGCGCGCATTGATCGCGGTCCAGTCGACCACCGTCACCTTGCGCACCAGGTCGTCGACGTTGCCGAGGCTCTGCTGCATCGGGGCCGGCATCTTCGCGAGGCGGTTGGTCGGAATCTGCTTGCCGGCCTCGGCCGCCTTTGTCTGCGCGGGCGCGGACAGCAGGAACTGCGCGAGCTTCTGCGCGAGTTGCGGATCGGGATTGTTCGCGACCACGCACAGGTCGACGAGCAGCAGCACCGGGCCTTCCTTCGGGTTCGCATACGCGACGGGGATGCCCTTGTCCTGAAGGTCGCCGACGCCGGTCGGCGTGAGCGGGAACAGGCCGGCCTCGCCGGTCTGCACCATCTCGGAGATCTTCGCCGAGTTCGGGATGTACTCGACGACGTTCGGCCCGACCGTGCTCGCCCACTTGCCGAAGCCGGGCTCGACGTTCTGCTCGTTGCCGCCGAGCAGCCGGTTGATCGCGAGGAAGCCGTGCAGCCCGAACGTGCTGCTCGACGCCGACTGGAACACGACCTTGCCCTTGTATTTCGGATCGGCGAAATCCATCCACGAGGTCGGCGGCGCCCAGCCTTTCTCGGCGAACAGCTTCTTGTTGTACGCGATGCCGGTCATCCCGAGCTGCACGCCCGCGCCGACGTCGTCCTTCATCCGCGCGAACGGGTACAGCTCCTTGAGCACCGGCGAATCGTCGAGCTTCTGGCACACGCCGAGGCTCACCGCGCGCGCCATCACGCCGTCGTCGAGGAACGCGACGTGGATCTGCGGCTTGTTGCGGTTCGCGAGCAGCTTCGCGAGCACGTCCGACGACGTGCCGGGCACGATCACCACCTTGACGTTGTTCGCCTTCTCGAAGTCGGGCAGCACCTGGCTCGTATAGGCCTTCTCCATCGGCCCGCCGTTCATGCCGACGTAGATCGTCTTCGTTTGCGCGAACGCGGGCGCGCCGGCGCCTGCGATGCAGAGGGCGGCGGCCGCCGCGATCGTTCCGAGCAGTTTCATCTTTGGGTTTCCTCTTGACGGAAAGGGGCGGTCGGCACGGCTTGCGGGAAGAAGCGGCCGATCGAGAATGCATCGAGTGGCGTCGCGGTTTCGCCGGTGGTGATGAGATCGGCGAGCACGTCGCCGACGCCCGGCGCGAGCAGGAAGCCGCCGCCGGAAAAGCCGAACGCATGCAGCAGATTCGGCGTGGTGCGGCTCGCGCCGATGATCGGGTTGTGGTCGGGTGTGCAGCCCTCGACGCCGCTCCACGTGCGGATCAGCAGTGCGTCGCGCAGCGCGGGCAACAGCGCGCACGCATCGCGCATCACCGCGCGCGTCGTATCGACCGACGGCTGGCCGAACTCGCCGTCGCCGCGGCCCCGGCCGCCGCCGATCACGCAGTTGCCGCGCGCGACCTGCCGCGCGTACACGCCGCCGCCATACACGCCGAGGTTGTGCGCGATGAACGGCGGCAGCGGCTCGGTCACCCACATGTTCGGGTAGATCGGCTCCATCGGTACGGCCTCGCCGAAGCGTTCGGCGATCGTGTTCGCCCATGCGCCCGCCGAATTGATCAGCCACGTCGCGGTGCGCGCGCGGCCACCCGCCTGCAAGTGAAAACGCGTGCCGTCGTGATGGACCGCGTCGACGGGCGTGTGCTCGAACACGTCCGCGCCCGCCGTGCGGGCCGCGCGCGCGAACGCGGGCGACACGATGCGCGGGTTCGCATGGCCGTCGGTCTCGCACAGCGAGCCGCCGAGCGCCGCGCGGCCGAGCCACGGGTAGCGGCGGCGGAACGCGTCGCCGCGCATCACCTGCAGCGGCAAGCCGTGTTCGCCGGCGAGCACGGCGTACGCGTCGAGCGCATCGAGATCGGCGTCGCTGCGTGCGAGTCGCAAGTGGCCGGACACGACGAATTCGCCATCGATGCGGATCAGCTCGGGCAGGCGATCCCAGATGCGCCGCGCCCGCAGTGCGAGCGGTAATTGCTCGACCGGCCGGCCCTGGCAGCGCACGCCGCCGTAGTTCACGCCGCTCGCCTGCGCGCCGCAGTCGCGCCGTTCGAACAGCCCGACGCGCAGCCCGCGGCGCGTGAGCGCGAGCGCGGCCGACGCGCCGACGAGGCCGCCGCCGACGATCGCGACGTCGTAATGCCGGATCTCACTCATCGCGTGCCTCGTCGGGAATCGCCGCGACGTCGTCGCCCGCGAGCGCGGCCGAGATCGGGAACGGCTTCACGGGTGGTTGCGCACGCAACCGGCCGACGTCGGCGAGCGGCCGGCCGGTTTCGGCGGCCAGCACGAGAGCGGCCGCATCGCCGCACATGCGGCCCTGGCAGCGGCCCATGCCGACGCGGGTCAGCGCCTTCAGCCGGTTCAATTCGGTCGCCGCGCCGTCGCGCACGCAGCGGCGCAGCGTGCCCGCGTCGATCTCTTCGCAGCGGCACACGATCGTGTCGTCGGGGCAGCGGGCAGCCTGTTCGGCCGGCGGCGCGAACGCGGCTTCGAGGCCCGCGCGGAATGCGCCGATGCGCGCGAGCGTGCGTTCGAGCGCCGCCGCGTCGGGTTGGCCGGACGGCGAGCGCGATGCGATGCCGGCATCGTCGAGCAGCGCGAGCGCCGCACGCCGGCCCGACGCTTCGGCCGCGTCGGCGCCCGCGATGCCCGCGCCGTCGCCGGCGACGTAGAGGCCGCGCACCGACGTGCGCCCGGCCGCGTCGCGTTCGGGCAGCCACGCGCGGTTGAGCGGGTCGAAGCCGAACCGGCAGCCGGCGAGATCGGCAAGCTGCGTTTCGGAACGCAGGCCGAAGCCGAGGCCGAGCGCATCGCAATCGAGCACGCGCGGCGGCGCGGGCTGCGCCGAGTCGCCGGCGGCGCGCCATGCGAGCCCCGTCACATGTTGATCGCCGAGCACGCGCTCGAGCGTGACGCCCGTTTCGATCGCGACGCCATGCGCGCGCAGCCAGCCGTGGTAATAGAGCCCTTTCGCGAAGATCGACGGCATGCGCAGCAGCGCGGGCGCTGCGCCGGCCTGGCGGCGCAGCGGGCTCGTGTCGAGCACGGCCGCGACGTGCGCGCCCGCCTTCGCATACTGGTAGGCGACGAGGTAAAGCAGCGGCCCCGTGCCCGCGAACACGATGCATCGGCCGATCGCGCAGCCCTGCGCCTTCAGCGCGACCTGCGCGCCGCCGAGCGTATAGACGCCCGCGAGCGTCCAGCCGGGCACGGGCAGCATGCGGTCGGTCGCGCCGCTCGCGACGATCAGGTGCGAGTACGGTACCGTCACTTCGCGGCCGTCCTGCAACGTGTCGACGCGGCCCGCGCCGCATGACCACGCAAGCGTGTTCGGCCGATAGTCGACGTGCGGCAGCAGCGTGGCCATCGTCCGGTGCACCGCGTCGGCCTTCGCGGCCTCGAAGCCGTACAGCGTGCGCTTGCCGCGCACGAACGCGGCGTTGGCCGGCGGCTGACGATAGATCTGTCCGCCCCAGCGCGCGTTCTCGTCGATCACGACCGGGCGCAGCCCGGCGTCGACCAGCGCCTCGGCCGCGCGCACGCCGGCCGGCCCCGCGCCGACGATCACCGGTTGCAGTGCGGCGCTCACGATGCGTCTCCGGTCGCGGCCGGCCGGGCGGTCGTGAGAATCCGCATGCCTTCGGCGATCGGCGTCGAGCATGCGCGCATGCGTGCGCCGGCTTCGGTGCGCACCCAGCAGTCCTGGCAGGCGCCGATCAGGCAGAACCCCGCGCGCGGCTGACCGCCGAATTCGCTGACGCGCACGCGACGCTGCGCGACGAGGATCGCGGTGAGCACGGTGTCGCCGGCAAGCGCGTGCGCGGGGCGGCCGTCGAGCGTGAACGCGACGGCGGCGCGCTCGCGTTCGGCGACCCGCACGAACTGCGCGCCGTCGTCCGCGACGTCGGTGGAAAGGGAAACGGGAGTCGTCATCAATGTTGGCCGATCAGGATGCGGTTCAGGCCGTACACGCGATCGAGCAGCAGCATCGCGCCGGCGGTGATGAAGATGACGAGCGCCGACACCGACGCCATCATCGGGTCGATCGATTCGGTCGCATACATGTACATGCGCACGGGCAGCGTGACCGTCTGCGGCGACGTGACGAAGATCGACATCGTCAGCTCGTCGAAGCTGTTGATGAACGCGAGCAGCCAGCCGCCGGTGATGCCCGGCACGATCATCGGCAGCGTGATGCGGCGGAAGGTCGTCCATGGGTCCGCGCCGAGCGAGCACGCGGCCTGCTCGATGCTGCGGTCGAGGCCGGCAACGGACGCGAGCACGAGCCGCATCACGAACGGCGTGATGACGATCATGTGCGCGAGCACGAGCCACGCGAACGAGCCGGTTGCGCCGATCAGCGCGAAGAAGCGCAGCAGCGCGATGCCGAGCACGAGGCCGGGAATCACGAGCGGCGACAGCAGCAGCCCGTTCAGGAATGCGCGGCCGGGGAACGTCGCGCGGCCGATCGCGAGGCCGGCCGGCAACGCGATCGCGAGCGACAGCGTCGCCGACGCGAACGCGAGCTTCACGCTGTTGACGAATGCGGTGACGAAGTCGGGATAGTCGAGGATCGCGCGGAACCAGCGCAGCGATACGCCATGGGTCGGCAGCGTCAGCGTTTCGTCGGGCGTGAACGCGACCAGCACGACGATCGCGAGCGGCGCGAGCACGAACAGGATCACGAGCGTGTGGAAGGCCAGCGCAAAGGGGCCGTTCTTTCTCATCGCGATGCGCCTCCGAGGCTGCGCGCGTAGCGGCGTTCGAGCACGCGGTAGTAAGTGAGCATCACGACGAGGTTCGCGGCGAGCAGCAGCACGGCGATCGTCGCGCCGAGCGGCCAGTTCAGCGAGCCGAGGAATTCGTCGTAGACGGCCGTGGCCGCGACCTTCAATCGCCGTCCGCCGAGCAGGCCCGGAATCGCGAACGCGCTCGCCGACAGCCCGAACACCATCAGGCTGCCCGACAGCACGCCCGGCATCAGTTGCGGCACGACGATGCGGCGCAGCGTCGTGAACGGCGATGCGCCGAGCGACAGCGCCGCGTGTTCCGTCTGCGGATCGAGCCGCTGCAGCGCGGTCCACACCGGAATCACCATGAACGGCAGCATCACGTGCACCAGCGCGATCACGATCGCGAACGTCGTGTATTCGAGCTTGTACGGCCCGAGGCCGACGAGCGCGAGCGCCTGGTTCACGAGGCCGCTGGTGTTCAGCAGCATGCTCCAGCCGAACGCGCGCACGACCACCGACACGAGCAGCGGCGCGAGGATCGCGAGCAGGAACAACGAACGCCACGGGTCGCGCATCTTCGACAGCACGTACGCTTCCGGCGTGCCGATCGCGACGCAGATCGCGGTCGTCAGCGCGGCGATGCCGAACGTGCGCGCGAAGATCGTGTGGAAGTACGACGAGCCGAGCACTTCCGCGTAGTTGCCGAACTGGAACGCGGCGATCGGGCCGGTGGCCGGGTCGAAGCGGTAGAACGTCAGCACGAACGTCATCGCGAGCGGCACGAGCACGAGCGCGGCGAACAGCGCGAAGGCCGGCGCGCACATCAGCCACAGCGGCGCGTACGCGCGCCAACGCGCGCGCGGCGCGTTGCCGCCGACGGCGCGCGGCGACATTGCGTCGGCGGCGGCCGGGGCGGCCGCGAGCCCGGCTGGCGCGCCGTCGGTCGAGAGCGGGCGGGAAGGCTGTCCCATTCAGGCCTCCCGGCGCATCACGCGCACGGCGTCGCTGTGCCAGTCGATGCCGACCGGCGCACCTTCCGCGAGCGGCTCCGTGCCTTCGTTCTGGCAGCACACGAGCACTTCGCCGAGCGCGCTGTCGACGCGGTACAGCCACTGGCTACCGAGGAAGAAGCGGCTCGTGACGGTCGCGGCGAAACGGCCGGCGTCGGGCGCGCACAGCCGGAGCTTCTCGGGGCGGATGCAGACCGACACCGCATCGCCCACGTGCATGTCGCGTTCGCGTGGCGGCAGGTGCGCCGTGCGGCCGGTCTCGGCGAGATCGTGCCCGAGATCGATGCGGATCGCGTCGCCGTCGTGCGCGACGATCGTGCCGGGCAGCAGGTTCGCCTTGCCGATGAACTGCGACACGAAATGATTCTCCGGGCGTTCGTACGCGCGGTACGGCGTATCGGTCTGCGTGATGCGGCCGGCTTCCATCACGACCACGCGGTCGCTGATCGACAGCGCTTCCGACTGATCGTGCGTGACCATGATCGTCGTCGTGCCGATCTTGCGCTGGATTGCGCGCAACTCGAACTGCATGTCCTCGCGCAGCTTCGCGTCGAGGTTCGACATCGGCTCGTCGAGCAGCAGCACAGGCGGCTCGATCACCACCGCGCGCGCGATCGCCACGCGCTGCCGTTGGCCGCCCGACAGCTCGCGCGGAAAGCGGTGCGCGAGCGCATCGAGCCGCACGAGCGCCAGCGCCGCGCGGATGCGCTCCGCGCGCTCGGCCTTGTCGACGCCGCGCATGTCGAGGCCGAAGCCGACGTTCTCCGCGACGCTCATGTGCGGAAACAGCGCATAGCTCTGGAACACGATGCCGAGCCCGCGGCGGTTCGGCTTCAGGTGCGTGATGTCCTGCCCGTCGAGCGCGATGCGGCCGCGCGTGACGTCGACGAAGCCGGCGATCATCTGCAGCGTGGTCGTCTTGCCGCAGCCGGACGGCCCGAGCAGCGACACGAATTCGCCTTGTTCGACCGACAGGTTGACGTCCGCGACGGCGGTGAGCTCGCCGAAGGTTTTCGTCAGATCCGTAAGCGTGAGAAACGACATGGGGAGCTCCGGGTTCGCGCACCGCCTGGCCGGTGCGCCGATGACGCGGACTCTAGCCAGCCATATTTCGGCGCGTCAATTTGGAATTCTGCTGAACGGGATGAATTTCTGAAAAATTCCATTGAATGGAACGAACAGGAAAATCGCGTGCGAATCGTTCCGCTGGATGAGGGGCGGCCAACCCGCGAAATGAGCGCGTCAATCCCGTGCACACCCGGATGCCTGCGGATTTTCGGCCGGACGACAATGGCGGCTACCGTATTCCGTTCAGTGAAATCGTCGAGGAGAGCCGGCATGCAGGAACCCCATTTGCCCGGAACGTCGTCGGCTGAGCGCATGCCGCACCCGGACGAGGACGCTGTCCCGGCTGATTCGGCCGATGCGGCCGGCGCGCCCGGCACCGGCATGCTGCAGCGTGCGTTCGCGATCCTGCGCGCGCTGGCCGGCATGCAGCAGGACGGCGTGCGCGTCACGCATCTCGCGAAGGCCGTCGGCCTCACGCAGGGCACCGCGCACCGGATCCTGCAATCGCTGATCGCCGAAGGGATGGTCGAACAGGACGAGCAGTCGAAGCTGTACCGGCTGAGCGTCGACTTCTTCGCGCTCGCCGCGCTGGCCGGCAACCCGAGCAGCATGCGCACGCTGTGCCGACCCGCGCTGCTGCGGCTGTGCGCGAGCCTCGGCGAAACCATCTTCCTGCTCGTGAAGAGCGGCTTCGACGCGGTGTGTCTCGACCTGTGCGAAGGGCCGTTCCCGATCCGCTCGTTTACCGGCGACATCGGCGGCCGCATCGCGCTCGGCGTCGGGCAGGGCAGCCTCGCGATCCTCGCGTTCCTGCCCGAGGCCGAACGCGAGGAGGTGATCCGCTTCAACGTGCCGCGCATCCGCGGCTACGGCGTGCTCGACGAGGTGTATTTGCGCACCGAGATCGAACGCGTGCGACAACTCGGCTACGCGGGCCGCAACAGCGGCGTGCTCGACGGGATGGCCGGCGTCGCGGTGCCGATCCTCGATCGCACCGGTTATCCGGTCGGCGCGCTGAGCGTCGGCACGCTCGCGTCGCGGCTCGGCGACGACCGGATGCCGATGGTAGTCGAACTGCTGCGGCGCCAGGCCGACGCGATCGGCCCGCGCACGAATCCGTTCGACGCCGCGTTGCGGCGGCCGATGCACGGGTTATCGGGGAAAACCATCTAGCGCGCGTCACGCGTTGCCGTTTCATCGGCTTGCTTGCGCAAGTCATTTACGTTCGATCGAGGCGCGCAGGGTCCGGCGGACCTGCGCGCTTTTGTTTTTTAGCGGTGCCGCCTGCGCACCGCGAATGGCGTTTTTCGAGGGTTATACGACCTTTGAGTCATTTGCGTCCCGTTCCATACTACACATGAACGATCAAGCCGGAACCCGCATGCAAACGCGATGACGCGTCGCCTATCCGGCCTGGTCAACCACGACATGAAAAGGAACGGAAGATGCGACTCAAGAGCAAATCGGCGTTGATCACGGGCGGTACCAGCGGCATCGGTCTGGCCACCGCGAAGCTGTTCGTTGCAGAAGGCGCGCGCGTCGCAGTGACGGGGCGCGACGAACGCGTATTCGAGCGCGTGAAGGCGGAACTCGGCGAGCAGGCGGTCGTGCTCAAGGGCGATGTGCGGTCGCTCGACGACATGCGGGCGATTGCCGGCGAGGTTAACGACAGGTTGGGCGGTCTCGACGTGGTATTCGCCAATGCCGGCTGGGCGTTCCCGTCCGCCGTCAACGACATCGACGACACGCTCTACGACGACATCATGGACGTCAACGTCAAGGGCGTGGTGTTCACGCTTCAAGCGGCGCTGCCGTACTTGCGCGAAGGTTCGTCGGTGATCCTCAATACCTCGTTCGTCGCGCAGACCGGCAAGCACGGCATCTCGCTGACCGCCGCGGCGAAGGCCGCCGTGCGTTCGCTGGCCCGCAGCTGGTCGTACGAATTTCTTGACCGGAAAATCCGCTTCAACGCGATCGCGCCCGGCGCGATCGATACGCCGCTGCTCTCGAAGTGGGGCAAGCCCGACGAATGGGTGCGCGACCGCAAGGCCGAATTCGCCGAAACGATTCCGGTGGGTCGCATGGGCCACGCCGACGACATCGCGTACGCGGCGCTCTATCTCGCCAGCGACGAATCGTCGTTCGTCGTCGGCACCGAGCTGGTGGTCGATGGCGGGGCGTCGCAGCTTTGAGCCTGCGCGTCACGCTTCCTGGGCCGGCACGCCATCCCGGCTCATCCCCATACCGATTTGACGTCCGCCACCCCGTTCGCGGTGGCGGTTATTCGATCCGGCCCGGCGTGGTCGCGCTCGCCCATGGGCCGAAGTGCAAGGAGCAATCATCTTGACCGACAGTAGCGACAATCATGCCCCGGGCGGGCAACTCACGCGGGCAGGCCGTTCGCGCCGCGATGCCCTGAAGTTCGGCAGCGCCGCCACCCTCGGCGCCGTGCTGGGCGGCGGCGCGTTGCTCGGGCACGCCGCGCCTGCGCCGGCACCGACGGGCAGCGCAGGACTGCTTGCGCCAAACGAGCCGCTCAACATCCTGATCGTCAATTACGACGGCGGCACGCTGCTCGACTTCGCGGGCCCGAGCGAGATTTTCCACCGGCTGCCGAATACGAACGTTCGCTACGCGAGCCTCGACGGCGGCAACGTGACGCTCGAATTCGGCGTGGTGTACGGGAAGACCGAACGGCTGGCCGATATCGACCGGACCGACTTGATCCTCGTGCCAGGCGGGTCCGATTTGTCGGCGCCGATGCGTCCGGCGTATCAGGCGCAGATCCGGCGTCTGGCGGAGAGCGCCAAACACGTGACGTCGGTGTGCAACGGCTCGCTCGTGCTCGCCGCGACGGGCGTGCTCGATGGCAAGCGCAGCGCCTGCCATTGGGCGTTCGTCAACAAGCTGGCCGAGTACGGCGCGATTCCCGTTCCCGATCGCTTCGTCGAAGACGACGACGGCCGCTTCATGAGCGGCGGCGGCGTGACGGCGGGCATCGATTTCGCGCTGCGCGTGGCGGCGAAGCTGCGCGGCCGGCAGGCTGCCGAATACACGCAGCTCGTCGTCGAATACGATCCCTATCCGCCGTTCCACTCGGGTCATCCGAGAGAGGCGCGGCCCGAACTCGTCGCGATGGTCGACAAGAAACTGCCCGGCGCATCGAAGGGACTCGCGCGCGTTCCCGGCGTCCGCTGACACGCTGGCCGGCGACGCGTACAGGGTCGCCGCCTCTTCAATTTAAACCCGATTCGGAAATCATACGATGCGACGGATTCATCTTTGTACGGCCGCGCTTGCAGCGTGCGTGTCCTTTTTTGCACTCGCGGCGCCGGCTGTCGCCGGTGGTGCGCAACGCCTGCCGGAAGCGGCGATCAAGGCCGAAAACGCACGGTGGGCGGATGCCTTTGCGCGAGGGGACTACGACGCGATCGGCCGCCTCTATACCGACGACGGCACGCTCTTGCCGCCGGGCGGCGACAAGGTCACCGGGCGCCGCGCGATCACCGAGTACTTCACCAGCGGGTATGCTGGATCGAAGCCCGGCACCGTTTCGTTCAGCAATGACGAGTTCTACGGTAACGACCGGGTCGTGACGGAGGTATCGGATGTGGAGGTTCGCGACGGTGACGGAAAGCTCAAGATTCGCGCGAAGCAGACGCTCGTCTTCCTGAAGCAGGGCGGCACGTGGAAGCTGCATCGCGACATGTGGAACGCTTACCCGCCCGTCAAGGACTGACGGTCGTCGACGTCCGGCGAAATGGCGCGTTGCGTAATCACGCTACGCGCGCGCCCATCATCCGTTAGCGAGACGTCGACCACGCAGGGCGTTGTAATCGGCAGGCGTTCGATCAGCGCGCTGCGTTCGACCTGCTCTCGCGCCGAATCGCTTGCGGCGGGTGTCCGAGCAGCTTGATGAAGGCTCGGCGCATCCGCTCCGGATCGGTGAATCCCACTGCCAGCGCAATCTGTTCGATCGGTTCGCTGCCGCCCTGCAGGCGCAGTCTCGCCGCTTCGACGCGCAAGCGCTCGACCGCCCTCGCCGGCGTTTCACCGGTTTCCCGGCGAAATGCGCGCCCGAACTGTCGCACGCTCAAGCTCGCTGCATCGGCGAGCCGTTCAACCGGCAACGCTTCGGCCAGGTGCTCGCGGGCGAAATTCAGTGCGATGCGGATGCGATCCGATTCCGGCTCCATCTGCGACATCGCCGAGAATTGCGATTGCCCGCCGGGTCGCCGATACGGCACGACCAGCAGCCGCGAGACCTCGCGCGCGATCTCCGCGCTCATGTCCCGTTCGATCATGCCGAGCGCCAGGTCGATGCCGGAGGCGATGCCTGCCGATGTCCAGACGCGGCCATCGACCACATAGATACTGTCGCCGTCGACCCGCGTGCGAGGGAAGCGCGACTGCAACTGCGCGGCGTATCGCCAGTGCGTCGCGGCTCTCAAACCGTCGAGCGAACCGGTTTCCGCCAGCAGAAATGCACCCGTACACACGCTGGCCACTCGCGACGCCTTGGCGGCCAGCTTGCTGGCCGCGGCAATGTTTTCCGAGGTCTGCATCGGGGCGATATCGCCGCCGACGAACACGATGGTGTCGAACGCGCGCCGTCCGACCGGCTTCGTGTCGATCGAAAGGCCGGTATTGCCGGGAATCGGGCCGCCGAACGGCGAGACGACGTGAAGATCGTAGGGCGTATGGCCGGCGGCAGTGGCCACCTGATTGAAGGCCGACAACGGGCCGCCCAGATCGAGCGCGTCGTAGCCGCGGCAAACGAAAAATCCAATGCGATGCATGACGAAGCAATTGATCGAGAACCCCGGAATGGCGAATTTTACCGGGAACCCTCGAATTGTGTCGTTTGACTGGAAACGAGGGAAAAACGTCGTTTACGCCGCCTTCGATCGACTGTATTCGTTTGCGCCGCGCTGATGCGATGCCGACGGAAAGCGACGCTCAGCGACGATAGATGAACTCCAGATCGGTCGATTCGCCGACCTTGAAATCGTACGTACCGACCCGCTTGAAGCCCGCCTTCTCGTAGAACGCGATGGCCTTCGCATTGCCTGACCACACGCCCAGCCATACCGGGCCGGGGCGCGTCGCGGCGAGATACGCGAGCGCGGTGTCGAACAACGCCCGTCCGGCGCCGGTACCTTGCGTGCCGCGTCGAAGGTAGATCTGATGGATCTCCCCCGAGCCGTCCGCCACGTCCGGATGCGGAAGCTTGCACGGCCCCGCGTGCGCATATCCGACCAGCGTGCCGTCGTCGCCTTCTGCTACCCACGTGCGGCACTGCGGGTCGGTGAGCTGTCCGGTGATCGCTGCCACCGAGTAAGTCCGGGCTTCGTATTCGGCCAGATCGTGCGGCGGGTAGTCGATGCCGAATCCGTCCTGCAGAAAGGTTTCGCGAAACGTATCGCGCTTCAATTCGGCAAGCGGGACGGCATCGGCCAGGGTCGCAACGCGGATCAACATGACGCTTCTCTCGGTTCGATATCGGGCCGACAGTTTATCCCGGGTGATGTCGGGCAGCCGCTTCGTCGCTTGCCAACCGGCGACCGTCGCGGTCGTGCAGGCGGCTTCCCGATGCGGGAAAAAGCGCCGATTTTGCAGCGCAGCGAAAGGCGCCGACGCTTGCCTGACCGGGCCTCCGTAACCAGCCGAAACTGTCAGCACGGCAATCATGCGGATGCCGATGGTTGACCGCCGGCGGACATGCTAGGATTTCCGTCAAACAACTCCGGAGACTGCGATGCCGTTCATCTGCGAAAACGTTGAATGTCGTGCCGTGCTGGCTCGCGGGCAGGTCAGGCACCATCAGGAGGGCGCCGGCTGGTGCTTCTACTGCCCGGACTGCAACACCAGAAACGAGTTGATGAATATCGGCACGCTCAGCGGCCCTGTCGAGCTGGTTCAGCCGGAGCGGGCGAGCCCGCCGCACAAGGTGGTCGCGACGGCCCGGCCGCTGGACGACGGCCGATACGCGGCGCAGTTGAGCGTCCAGCGGGCGCTCGCCGTGAAAGGCACCTATGCGGCCGAAGAGCACTGGGATGAACTCGGCGTATTCGGCGACGCGCAGGAAGCCGTCGCGCACGCGAAGTCGTTCGCCACGGATCTGCTGCAGCGTGCCGCGTAGCCGGCGCTTTTCCGTAAACGAACAAAGGGGCGTCGCGCATTCGTGCGCGACGCCCCTTTGCGTATTCCGCCCGCGTTCGTCAGCGGTGGATACCGAACGACGAGGTCTGCCTCGTGATCCGCTGATACGTGTCGTCCTGAATCAGGCTCCCGGGAAAGCCGCGTAAGGTCATACAGCCGGCGCCTGCGCCGCGCGCGCCTGTTCGCGGGCCGCGACGAGTTCCCGGATCCGCGCGCGATCGGCCGGCGTCACCGGCGTGAAGATCACGAGGCTCAGGTCCGGGCTGCCGGTGACCGAGAACGCCGAATATTCGAGCGCGATCCGGCCGGCTTGCGGATGGCGGATCTCCTTCGTGCCTTCGTCGTGTGTACGGATATCGTGGTCGCGCCACATCGCGTCGAATTCGGCGCTCGTCGCGCGCATCTCGTCGACGAACGCCTGCACCGCCTGCGTCGCGCCACTGCGCGCGATGTCCGCACGAAACGCGCCGACCGCGAATCGCGCGACACGCTCCCAGTTCGGCTGCGCGTAACGCACGCCCGCGTCGACGAAGATCAGCCGCAGGATGTTGCGCGCGGCCGGCGGCAGCGTCGCATAGTCGGTCAGCGTCGCGGCCGCCGCGTCGTTCCAAGCGGCGACGTCCCACGTCGCGGTGCGGATGATCGCGGGGCTCGCGTCGAGCGAATCGAGCACGTGCTGCAGGCGCGGCGTCACGCCGGCCGGCGCGTGATAGCGCACCTCGGGCGGATGGCCGACGCCGATCAGGAACAGGTGCTCGCGTTCGGCCTCGTTGAGCATCAGCGCGCGGGCGAGCCGGTCGAGCACGTCGGCCGACGGCGCGCCGCCGCGCCCCTGTTCGAGCCACGTGTACCACGCGGCGCTCACGTGCGCGCGCTGCGCGACTTCCTCGCGCCGCAGGCCCGGCGTGCGGCGGCGCGTCGCCGGCAGCCCGAGCGCGACCGGGTCGAGTTTTTCGCGGCGGTCCCGCAGGTACGCGCCGAGCAGGTTGTCGGGGGCGTCAGCCATATCCTGTTAGTTCGTTTACCAGTAAACCGTCACGACTTCACCGCGAGCGGCGCTCGACAGATAGTAAGCCTCCATTTCATCCGGAGGTGCTGAACATGCGTGTCTTTGTTACGGGAGCATCGGGATTCGTCGGCTCGGCCGTCGTGGCCGAGCTCGTGGCCGCCGGGCACTCGGTGCTCGGGCTGGCGCGGTCCGACGCGGCCGCGGCGTCGATTGCCGCGGCCGGCGCCGACGTTCATCGCGGGTCGCTCGAGGATCTCGACAGCCTCACGCGCGGCGCCGAAGCCGCCGATGCGGTGATCCATACGGGATTCAATCACGACTTCTCGCGCTTCGCGCAGAACTGCGAACTCGACCGCCGCGCGATCGAGACGATCGGCGCGGCGCTCGTCGGCTCGGCGCGGCCGCTGATCGTCACGTCGGGCCTGGCGCTCGTCGCGCCAGGCCGCGCGGCGACGGAGGACGATCCGCACGTGCCGGTGTCGGCGAACTATCCGCGTGCGTCCGAAGCGACGGCGGTCGCGCTCGAAGCGCGCGGCGTGCACGCGTCGGTCGTCCGGCTGCCGCCGTCCGTGCACGGCGACGGCGATCATGCGTTCGTGCCGCGCCTGATTGCGTTCGCGAGGGAGAAAGGGGTGGCGGCGTACATCGGTGACGGTGCGAACCGCTGGCCGGCCGTGCACCGGCTCGACGCGGCGCGCGTGTACCGGCTCGCGATCGAGCGCGGCGCGGCCGGCGCGCGCTATCACGCGGTCGACGATACGGGCGTGCCGTTTCGCGCGATCGCCGAGGTGATCGGCCGGCGGCTGAACGTGCCGGTCGTCGCGAAGTCGGCGGCGGAGGCCGGCGAGCACTTCGGCTGGTTCGCGATGTTTGCGGGGATGGATGCGCCCGCAACCAGCGAGCGCACGCGGGCATCGCTCGGCTGGGCGCCGACGCAGCCGGGGTTGCTGGCCGACATCGACCGGCCGCGGTATTTCGAAAGCTGACGAGCGGCGCGTGCCGCTCGCCATGGGGGCGGCTCGGACAACGGCTGGTCGCTCGCGCCGAGCACGACTTCGATCTGCGGATAGCGCTGCTGGAAGTCGGGTAGCGCCGGAATCACGATCGTCTTCGCGAGCGCGAGCGCAATGTCGATCCGCAGCCGGCCTTTCGGCACTGCGCGCTGCTTGGGGAACGATGCGAACGCATCGTCGATGCCGGCGAGCAGTTGCACGCAGCGCGCATGAAACGCCTCGCCTTCGGCCGTCACGCTGACGCGGCGCGTGCTGCGGTTCAGCAGCCGGACGCCGGGCTCCTGTTCGAGCTGCTGCACGGCTTTCGTGACGGCCGGCCGATGCAGCTGCAGCGCGTCGGCGGCCTGCGTGAAGTTGCCGCATTCGACGATCTGTACGTAGATCTGCATCGTTTGCAGGCGGTCCATGGCGTTCCCGGATGGCGTGGCGAGCGGCCATCTTCGCACACCGATGGAACCGGATGCGCGGCCGCCCGCCTGCCATGCGTCATTCGACCGGATGCAGATCCTGCAGCAGCGTCGGCACCAGCTCGGACACGGTCGGGTGGATATGCATCGCGCGGCTGATCGTCGTGTACGGCGCGCCGGCGGTCATCACGTCGAGTATCCCGTGCACGACTTCGTCGCCGGTCACGCCGAGGATCGACGCGCCGAGGATCGCGTGGCTGTCCGCATCGACGATCACCTTCATGAAGCCCTGGCTTTCGCCTTTCTCGACCGCCCGGCCGACGCGGGTCATCGGGCGCGTGCCGACCAGCAGCCGGCGGCCCGTCTGCTTCGCTTCCGCGAGCGTCATGCCGACGCGGCCGAGCGGCGGATCGATGTACATCGCGTAGGCCATGATGCGGTCGGACACCTTGCGCGGATCGTCGTCGAGCAGATTGGCCGCGACGATCTCGTAGTCGTTGTACGCGGTGTGCGTGAACGCGCCGCGTCCGTTGCAGTCGCCGAGCGCCCAGATGCCGGGCACGTTGGTGCGCAACTGCTCGTCGACGGTGATGTAGCCGCGCGCGTCGGTAGCGACGCCCGCGCGGTCGAGCCCGAGATCGTCGGTGTTCGGCACGCGCCCGACCGCGAGCAGCAGGTGCGAGCCCGCGACCTCGCGGCCGCCGCCCGCGCAGTCGAGGCCGACCACGATGCCGTCGCCGTCGCGGCGCGCACTCAGGCAGTTCGCGTCGAGTTGCACGTCGATGCCTTCCTTTTCGAGGATCTCGCGCACGGCCTGCGACACGTCTTCGTCCTCGCGGCGGATCAGGCGCGGGCCTTTCTCGACGATCGTGACCTGCGAGCCGAAGCGGCGGTACATCTGACCGAATTCGAGCCCGACGTAGCTGCCGCCGACGATCACCAGGTGATCGGGCAGGAAGTCGACGTCCATCATCGTCGAGTTGGTCAGGTACGGCACCGAGTCGAGGCCCGGCATCGCAGGCACCTGCGCGCGTCCGCCGACGTTGATGAAGATGCGTTCGGCTTCGAGCACGTCGTCGCCCACGCGCACCGCGTTCGCGCGTTCGAACCGGGCATGACCCTGAAAGACGGTCGTGTTGTCGAGGCCGCGCACCCATTGCTCGACGCCGTGGTTCGAGCGGCCGGAAATCTGGTCCTTGCGCGCCTTCACGGCTTTCATGTCGACGGTGACGGGGCCGCCGACCGACACGCCGTATTCGCTGGCGCGCCGTGCGAGCTGCGCGGCGTACGCGCTCGCGATCAGCGTCTTGGTGGGGATGCAGCCGGTGTTCACGCAGGTGCCGCCGAAGCGGCCGCGCTCGACGATCGCGACTTTCATGCCCGCGCCGGCGAGCCGCGCGGCGAGCGGCGGCCCGGCCTGGCCGGTGCCGATGACGATCGCATCGAAGTGTTGCGTCATGACGTCCTCCTGTGCGGGGGCAACGAGGAAAGGGGCAGGCGCAAGCCGCATGCCGTGCCGGCGGTCGCGCGGGCGACGAGCGCCTATGGTAGACCTGTTGGCCGGGTGCCGCGAGCGGGGGCGGCGCGTCGTGTGGCGTTGAAAAACGGCACCGCCGCGGGCGTCGCGGTGCGCAGCCTTCAGTCCTTGCGTTTCCACTGCCCGAACGACACCGGCCGGTGCGCGTCGGCGCGCGTGACGGTGACGTGGTCGGGCTGGTCGTCGAGCGGAAACGATTCGGTGACGATCTGGCTCGAAAACAGCCAGCCGTGCGTGCGCGGGTCGTAGCGGAACGTGATGTAGTCGGTCCAGTGCTGGCCGCACGCGACGAAGTTCTGCACGGTGAAATAGCGGCCCTTCACCGACAAGCCGTTGTCGGCCGCATCTTCAGGATCGAACGGGTCGCACTGGCCGCCCTCGTTCGCGCGCAGTACGACCTGGTCGTTGCGGGCGGCGAGCCGATACGTGTGGTCTGCCTGTTCCTCGTAGATCAGCAGCGGACGCGGCGACGGTTGGTCGCGCGTGTCGACCGCGCGATGCACGACGACGAGAAAGCTGTGGCGTCCGTTGTCGACATCGGGGCCGGCTTGCGCGAGCAGCGGCTGGTAGCCGGGCGGCAGCTGCGCGGCGATCGATTTCGGCAAGGTGTCGGCGCGGACGCTGAACGAGAGGGCGGCGAGCAGCGGGAGCAGCAGGGCGGAAAGGCGAAGAGCGCGCATGGCGGGCGGTCTGGTCGAAAGGGGGAAAGGGGGACGAGTCGCGCGGCGTTACAGATCGCGCCCGAGAAAGTCCGTGCCCGGCACCGGATTGAACGCGACGGGCGGCGCGGGCGTGAAGCCGAGCGACGCATACAGTTGCCGGGCAGCGACGAATTCGGGCAGCACGTCGAGGCACATGCGCGCGTAACCGGCCGCCTTCGCGTCGCGCAGCAGCCGTTCGACGAGCTGGCGGCCGACGTTCAGTCCGCGCGCCTCGGGCCGCACGTACACGCGCTTCATCTCGCAGGTCACCGCGTCGATTTCGCGGAACGCCGCGCAGCCGACCACGCGCTCGCCGCGCCACGCGAGCAGTAGTTGCCCCCGCGGCGCCGCGTATTTGCCGGGCAGCGCGGCGATTTCGGGCTCATAGTCCTGGAAAGCGAGGCTGACGGTCGGGCTCGCGACGTACTCGCGAAAGATCGCTTCGACGGCGGCGGCATCGTCGGGATAGCGGGCGGTGCGGATCGCGATCATGGGCGGCGCGAGATGACAGGAAAGAGGGCCAGCATAGCAGCGCACGGCCGCTTTCGGCCATGCGCGAAGCGTGCCAGAATCAGCGGCTCGACCGTCGGAAACGACACGCAGGCGCCGGCGCAGCGGCGTCGCTCACCCAGGAGACTTCGATGACCGCATCGGCTGCCGTACTCGCCATCCTCGCTGCGCTGTTTCTCGGCGCGATGATTCCGGGCCCGAGCTTCGTGCTGGTGGCCCGCAACTCGATCGGGCTGTCGCGCCGCGACGGGCTGGCCACCGCGCTCGGCATGGGCATCGGCGGCATCGTGTTCGGCGGCGTCGCGCTGGCGGGGCTCTACACGCTGCTGCAGGCCGTCGAATGGCTGTATGTGGGCCTCAAGGTCGCGGGCGGCGTGTACCTGATCTACATGGCGTCGAAGATCTGGCGCGGCGCCGACCGGCCGATCGCGATGGACGATCCGCAGGCGATGGCCGGCGGCAGCGCGCGCAAGTCGTTCTGGACCGGCCTCACGACCCAGCTCAGCAACCCGAAGACGGCGATCTGGTACGGCAGCATCTTCGCGGCGCTGCTCCCGCAGCATCCGCCGCTGTGGTGCTATCTCGCGCTGCCGCCGCTCGTGTTCGCGGTCGAATTCGGCTGGTACACGCTCGTCGCGCTGTGCTTCTCGACGCGCCGGCCGCGCGAACTCTACCTGCGCGCGAAGAAGTGGGTCGACCGCATCGCGGCCGGCGCGATCACGCTGCTCGGGCTGCGGCTGATCCTGAATGCGCCGAAAGCGGGGATCTGAGGGCTTCTCTTTCTCTATCAGCACGTGGCGGCGGCCGGCCCTGGCCGCCGCCGGTTAGCGGCGGGAACCGCCCGCGCCGCTCGCCCGAGCGCGCGTCGGCATCCCGAATTCCAGGATTACCGGTTCATCGTCAGGCCATGGTCAGGCGCGGCTTGCGGAATGCCTGCACCCGTCGTGGCGGCTCGGTCCCTTCATCGTTCATGCCGGGTCGGCGCTGCAAACACACAACGCATGACTTCCCGATGGCGCGGCCGCTCGCCAGCCGCCGCCTCCCGTGTTTCCCGCTCGTCACCACCGCCCGCCGAGCCTTGCGCGACGGGCGTTCCCGTGTGCCGCACGGCACGCCGAACCGCGCCGCTTCCCCGATTCTGGCGGCCGACCACCCGACGACGTGTAAACTGCTGCCTTTTTTGACGGTTTGCAGCATGGTGCAAGCATCTCCGCGCCCGGCGTTGAGCGGTCCGACGCTCGTCCGGCTGCTCGCGCGCCTGGCCGATGCCGACGTCGCGGAATCCCGGCAGACGCTGTCCGACCGGCTGAGCCAGTGGCTCGGCTGGACCGACGCGATCACACTGTCGTCCGCGTTGAATGCGAGCCCGCCGGGTGTCGCGGCCGGCGTGCGCGGCTACGACGCCGAGCGCGACTGCGCGCGCGTGCGCCACGACCTCGCGCAGGCGATCACGGCCACCCAGCGGCCGCGCGCGCGGCGCCGGCCCGGCGACCTGCCGCCGTCGGCCGCCGATACGGCCGATTTCGCGGATTTCCGCCAGCGGTATCTGACCCTCCAGCAGGACATGGAAACGGCGATCGGCCAGTTGCGCGGCCGCCTGCGGGTCGCGCTCGCCGCGCGCTCGTCCGGGATGGCGCGGCTCGCGACGCTCGACACGATCATGGAGCGCGTGCTCGGCGCGCGCGAGCGCAGCCTGCTGTCGGCCATACCCGCGCTGCTCGGCACGCGCTTCGCGCGGCTGCGCGAAGCGGAGCGGCAGGCGCTGGCCGAAGCCGAAGCCGCGGCCGCCGCTGCGCCCGACGCCGACGCATCGGCTCCGGCCGATGAAGGCGCGGCGGCCGACACCCCGACCGTCGCGGCGATCGTGCCCGGCGCATGGCTCGATACGTTTCGCGACGAGATGCACAGCATCCTGCTTGCCGAACTCGAAGTCCGGTTTCAAACGGTAGACGGGCTGCTCGCAGCCCTTCGCACCTGCTAATCAACACGCTATGTCCAGAATTCGCCTTGATCTCGTTGTCTTCGTCGCCGGTCTGCTCGCAGTGGGCTGGATCGGTGCCGGCTATGTCGCGTCGAACCCGCTGGCGGCGGCCGTTACGCTGCTGATCGGCGCGTGCTACGTCGCCGGCGCATGGGAGCTGCTGCGCTACCGGCAGGCGACCGCCACGCTGTCGCACGCGATCGCCGGCCTGGGCGCGCCGCCCGCGACGCTCGACCCGTGGCTCGACACGCTGCATCCGGACCTGCGCGGCGCGGTGCGCGCCCGGGTCGAAGGCGCGCGCGTCGCGCTGCCGGGCCCGGCGCTCACGCCTTACCTCGTCGGCCTGCTGGTGCTGCTCGGCATGCTCGGCACGCTGCTCGGGATGGTCGTCACGCTGAAGGGCACGGGCGCCGCGCTCGAGAGCGCGACCGATCTCGATGCGATCCGCGCGTCGCTGATCGCGCCGGTGAAGGGGCTCGGGTTCGCGTTCGGCACGTCGATTGCCGGTGTGGCGACGTCCGCGATGCTCGGGCTGCTGTCCGCGCTCGTGCGCCGCGAGCGGATCGACGCGGCCCAGCAGCTCGACGCGAAGATCGCGACGACGCTGCGCGTGCATTCGTCCGCGCACCAGCGCGACGAATCGTTCCGGCTGCTGCAGCGCCAGGCCGACGTGATGCCGGCGCTGGTCGACCGGTTGCAGACGATGATGACGACGCTCGAGGCGCGCAGCGTCGCGTTGCACGATCGTCAGCTCGAAAGCCAGCAGGCATTTTTCGACCGGACCGAGCGGGCGTATGCGGGCCTGGCGTCGAACGTCGGCGACGCGCTGAAGGAAAGCGCCGCCGAAAGCGCGCGCGTGGCCGGCGCCGCGCTGCAGCCGGTCGTCGCCGCGACGATGACGGGGCTCGCGCAGGAGATGGCCGCGCTGCGCGATACCGTGACGGGCGCGGTGCAGCGTCAGCTCGACGGGCTGACGGACGGCTTCGAGAAGACCACCGGCAACGTGACGGCTGTCTGGAACCACGCGCTCGACGAACAGCGCCGCGCGGGCGACGCGGTCGCGCAGCAGTTGCAGACGACGCTTGGCCAGTTCACCGACACGTTCGCGCAACGTTCGTCGGATCTGCTCGACGGCGTCGCGACGCGCCTCGAGTCGACCGAAGGCCGCCTGTCGGACGCATGGCGCGATGCGCTCGCGCGTCAGGAGCAGGTCGGCGAGACGCTGGCCGGCCAGCATGCGCGCGCGCTGGGCGAGGCCGCCGCGACGTTCGAACGCCATTCGGCCGCGACGCTCGCCGCGATGCACGAGTCGCACGCGGGTTTGCAGACGCAACTGGCGGCGCGCGACGAAGAACGTCTCGCTGCATGGAACGACTCGCTGGCCGCGATGGCCGCGAAGCTCGGCGACGAATGGCAGCGTGCCGGCGCGCATAGCGCGGGCCGTCAGCAGGAAATCTGCGACGCGCTTGCGCAAACGACGCGTGACCTCGCTGCACAGGCGTCGACGTTTGAACAACGCTCGACCGATCTGTTGTCGACGATCCGCGAGTCGCACACCGGTCTGCAATCGCAACTGGCGGCGCGCGACGAAGAACGCCTGTCCGCATGGAACGACTCGCTGGCCGCGATGGCCGCGAAGCTCGGCGAAGAATGGCAGCGCGCGGGCGTGCACAGCGCCGGCCGTCAGCAGGAAATCTGCGACGCGCTTGCGCAAACGACGCGCGACCTCGTCGCACAGGCATCGACGTTCGAACAACGCTCGAACGATCTGTTGTCGACGATTCGCGATTCGCACACGGGCCTCCAATCGCAACTCGCTGCACGCGACGAAGAACGGTTGTCGGCGTGGAACGAGTCGCTGGCCGCGATGGCCACGAAGCTCGGCGAAGAATGGCAGCGCGCGGGCGTGCACAGCGCAGGCCGTCAGCAGGAAATCTGCGACGCGCTTGCGCAAACGACGCGCGACCTCGTCGCACAGGCGTCGACGTTCGAACAACGCTCGAACGATCTGTTGTCGACGATTCGCGATTCGCACACGGGCCTCCAATCGCAACTCGCTGCACGCGACGAAGAACGGTTGTCGGCGTGGAACGAGTCGCTGGCTGCGCTGGCCACGAAGCTCGGCGAAGAATGGCAGCGCGCGGGCGTGCACAGCGCCGGCCGTCAGCAGGAAATCTGCGACGCACTCGCGCAAACGACGCGCGACCTCGCCGCACAGGCGTCGACGTTCGAACAACGCTCGAACGATCTGCTGTCGACGATTCGCGAGTCGCACACCGGTCTGCAATCGCAACTGGCTGCACGCGACGAAGCCCGCCTCGCCGCCTGGAACGATTCGCTCGCCGCGATGGCCGCCGCGCTGCGCGACGAATGGGCGCAGACGAGCGCGCAGGCCGCGGCGCGCCAGCAGGACATCTGCGACACGCTGACCCGCACCGCGAACGACATCACCGCGCAGGCGCAGGTGCACGCGAGCGACACGATCAACGAAATCGCGCGTCTCGTGCAGGCCGCATCGGAAGCGCCGAAGGCCGCGGCCGACGTCGTCGCCGAGCTGCGCCAGCGCCTGTCCGACAGCATGGTGCGCGACACCGCGACGCTGGAGGAACGCAGCCGCCTGCTCGCGACGCTGGAGACGCTGCTCGGCGCGGTCAACCACGCGTCGACCGAACAGCGCGCCGCGATCGACGCGCTCGTCAGCACGTCGGCCGATCTGCTCGACCGCGTCGGCGCGCGCTTCAACGACACCGTCGATGCCGAAACGCGCAAGCTCGATTCGGTGGCCGCGCAGGTCGCGGCCGGCGCCGTCGAAGTGGCGAGCCTCGGCGATGCGTTCGGGATGGCCGTGCAGGTGTTCGGCGAATCGAACGACAAGCTGCTGACGCATCTGCAGCGCATCGAGGCCGCGCTTGAGAAATCGCTCGCGCGCAGCGACGAACAGCTCGAGTACTACGTCGCGCAGGCGCGCGAGGTGATCGACCTGAGCGTGATGTCGCAGAAGCAGATCGTCGAGGATTTGCAACAGCTCGCCGGCCGGCGGGCGAGCGTCGGAGCGTAACGCATGCACGACGAAATCGACGGCGGCGCGCCATCGGCGCCGGTGTGGCCCGCGTTCGCCGACCTGATGTCGGTGCTGCTCGGCGCGTTCGTGCTGATCCTCGTCGGCGTGATCGGCATGCAGCTCCAGCTCACGTCGAAACTCGAGGAAGCGGTGCGCGCGCGCCAGCTTGAAGCGCAGCAGCGCAAGTCGCTCGAACAGGCGCTCGCCGGGCCGCTCGCGGCCGGCCGCGTGACGCTCGTGAACGGGCGCATCGGCATCAGCGGCAACGTGCTGTTCGCGCTGAACTCCGACCAGTTGCAGCCCGCGGGCCGTGACCTGCTGAAGACGCTGGCCGGCCCGCTCGCCACGTACTTGAAGACCCGCGACGAGATCCTGATGATCAGCGGCTTCGCGGACGACCAGCAGGTGCACGCCGGCAACCGCCTGTTCGCGGACAACTGGGAACTGTCGGCCAAACGCGCGCTGACCGTGACGCGCGCGATGATCGATGCCGGCGTGCCGGCGTCGTCGGTGTTCGCGGCCGCGTTCGGTTCCGAACAGCCGGTCAGCTCGAATGCGGACGATGAAGGCCGCGCGAAGAACCGCCGCGTGGAAATCGCGCCAGTGCCGCGCAAGTCGGCGTCGAACGGAGGAAAGGCAAAGTGACGGTCGACGCGACGCAGGTTCGCGCGATGCTCGACGCATGGCGCGAGCAGGGCGCCGATCGACTCGACCCGGTAGGTTTTCATCGGATCGATGCGCTCGAACGGCGCGCGGCTGTGCTCGACGGCGCGGCACGCGCGTTGCTCGATGCGCGGCTGGCGACGCTGATCGACGGCTTTGCGAAGCGCGTCGCGCGCGCCGACGACGATGCCGAAGTCACGCGCGAGACGGCGCAAGCCACGACGAGCGTGCCCGCGCGCGGCGCGCTGGCCGCGCTCGTCGAAGGCCTCGCGCGTGATGCGCAGGCTGACCGGCGCGGGCTCGATCCCGAACTGGTCGACTACTTCCGCACGATGTGGTCGAAAGTCCGCACGGAACAGCAATACCGCCAGTCGCTCGACCAGGTGCCGCGCAACGCGGGGCCGCTCAACTCGAACAGCCTCGTGCACCGCTCGCTCGCGACGATGCGCGAGCTGTCGCCGGAATACCTGCAGCAGTTCCTGTCGTACGTCGACGCGCTCGCATGGCTCGAGGATCTCGCCGGCGGCGCGCAGCCCGAGAAGGAAGCACCGCGTGCGAAGGCGGCGAAGCCGGCGAGAAAGACGACGCGCGCGAAGGCGCGATAACGCCACGCCGCACATTCGGGCGCGCGGCGGACCTAGCTGCCTGACGCCGACGTTTCGATCGCCGCGCGCAGCGCGTGCAATGCATCGACGAGCGCCGACGCGAACGGCGGATGCGCGGCGATGCCCGCCGCGTCGAGCCGGCTTCCGAGGATCGGCAACGCGATCGAAGCATCTTCGACGATGCGCGCCGACATCACCGACAGCGTTTCGCGCAGCGCCGCGTCCGCATGCGTCGCGCGCGGCGACGCGTTCAATACCGCGACCGGTTTGTACACGACGGCCTCGCATCCCACGACCCAGTCCAGCGCGTTCTTCATCACGCCCGTTACGCCGTGCGCGTATTCCGGGCTGGCGATCAGCACGCCGTCGGCCGTGTTCAGACGGTCGATCAGGTCGCGCACCGCGGCGGGCGTCGGGTATTCGGCATCGGGATTGAACAACGGGAATTCGCCGAGACGATCGAAGCGGGCGATGCGAATGCCGCGCGGGGCAACGCGTGCGGCTGCATCGAGCAGCGCCGCGTTGTACGACTGCGCGCGCAAGCTGCCGCATAGCGCGACGATATCGAGGGCGCGCTCGGAATCGGGTCGGGTTTCGTTGGCCATCGCGGAACGGGTGGGTAGGTGGCTCGCGCGGCGGCGGCGCGCGGCTCCGGCGAATTATCGCATCGGTGCGTGAGTCACATGAGCCACATGAGCGACGGGCCGCGCATGGCCGACGCTTGGCACGGAATGTCGTTCGTGTTCGCCGCGCCGCACGTTCACGTTCGCATCTTCGGCGGCATCGACGCCGGTCATCCCGGTAGCTTGTGCCAGTTCACCGAGGGTCCATCCGTTGCCGAGCAACAGCCGCCGCGTATGCAGCGCGCCGTGCACGTCGTCGGCCACGGTTTCGCCGAGATAGCGCAGCGCGCGGCCCTCGACATCGACGAAGCCATGCCGGTAATCGTGCGCGAGCGCGGTCCACAGCCGCGCGGCGCCGACCGACTGGCGCGCGCCGCTGATCAGGCACAGGCCCGCGTCGAGCCCCAGCGGTACAGCGTCGTCGCGAGGCCCTTGCGTTGGGCCGAGCCGCGCAGCCGCGTGTGCGGCGCGCGCAGGTAGCGGTCGGCGCGGCGCGGCAGTTCGGGCAGGCGGTTGAACACCGTGTAGCCGGCGAGCTGGCGCGCGGCTGGATCTTCGACGTACAGGAAGTATTCGCCGTCCGCCTCGCGGTGGCGGACGATCAGGCCCGAGCGGCCGAGCGCGACGGCCGGCAGGCCGTGCAGGCGATGGCCCGGCTGGTGGAGGCGTTCATACAGGGTGTCGAGTTCGTCGTCGATGTCGTGCTGGGAATGCTGTACGTCGATACGCATGGCAAAAGGCGCCCGTCTCGGGCGCATCGAGAAAGGGATTCATGGCAACGGGGAAACGGAAATGGAAGCGGCCCCCGGGCTCGGCGAAGCGAGCCGGGGCCGCGAATCAGCTGGGGATGTGCTGGAAACCGGCGGCGATCGCGGCGAGGCCCGCGATGCAGAGTGCGAACAGGATCAGGACTTTGTGGATCACGCCTCTTTCCTCATGAATGCGCGGCGCCGGCGGGCGGCATCGCGGAGACGGTGAGCGGCGGGCACGGCCCGCACGGCCGTCGTGCGGGACGACGGTCGGGTGTCCGGCGACGGATCGGACGCGGACGGCGAGCACCATACGCGACGTACCGGGGGCAGGCAATCGGACTGGCGGAGAAAAGCGACGAAAAGCGGAGAATCGCGGTGTTTCGCGACAATTGGCCGCATGGCGCGCATCGAAACGTTCGGCGCTCCACGCGAACACGCATCATCGAGTGGCGCAGGCCTGCGTGGAAAAGTGTCGTGGCGGGCGCCAATTCCGCGACAGGCGACATCCGCGCGGCGACCGGAGCGGCATGGAGGCCGCCCCGGTCGCTTCGTCATACCGCCTGCCGCCCACCAAACGCCTGCCTGATCCGCGCGAACAACCCGTGCTGCGCGATCCATTCGGCATACGCGCGATAGTCGGGATCGCGCATCAGGTGACGCTCTTCCGTCTTCGCGCGCGTGTAGTAGATCAGGTTGACGGCGACGAGCCCGGCGCAGTGCATGAGCCCGAGTTGCCAGCCGAGCGGCTCGACGAACGGCACCGACACCATCCAGTACGACAGGTTCTTCGTGATGTAGGCCGGATGCTTCGTGAAGCGGTACGGGCCGGACGTGATGATCCCGCGGTTGGTGAGGTTCGAGAACCGCAGCCCGAACGAGATCGTGCACAGCGCGTAGGTCAACAGCAGCAGGATGATCACCGTGCCCCAGATCACGCGCAGCGTCGGCGCCGACAGCAGCCAGTTGTCCCAGAACATCGAGCCTTCGTAGCGGATGTAGTTGTTCGAGATCAGCGACCAGAACGGCTGGTAGCAGATCAGCGCGGCGACCCAGCCGAGCGTCGTCGGCTCGACGGTGCGCACGTGGCTGTCGAGGATGCGGAACGTGCACAGGTAGCCGACGGTGCCGAACATCAGGTCCATCGTGAACGACAGGTCGTACATGAACACGAAGGTCGCGATCGTCATCGGCGCGTGCATCGCGTTCGCGAGCGACGCGCTCAGGTGATCGGCGTCCTTCGACAGATAGACGGTCATCAGCGGCAGGAAGAACGCCTTCACGCCCCAGCCGGCCAGCATCTCGCGTACCGGCTTCCAGCTCGCGGGCCGCTCGCGGCGAAACAGGAAGCGGCCCCACAGCAGGTACGCGTCGTCGGTCTCGCGCTGATGGCGGTCCATCCACGCGAAGTAGAACGGCGCGGCGACGATCACGTACGGCGCGAGCGAGCGCAGCAGCGACCAGAACGGCAGGTAGAACGCGCCGTGGTATTCGGGCAGCAGCCAGTAGATCGCGCCGATGCCCGCGTAGATCGACGTCAGCGCGCCGAGCCGCGTCGCGACACGCGCGATGCCGAGCGGCCGGACGGCCTGCCGCGACAGCCCCGCGCTCGGGCGCAGGTAGACGCGCGAGATGAAGAGTTCGTGCAGCGCGATCGTGCCGATGATCGCGAGACTCGCGATGACCGCGCGCGTGGCCGCGTCGAGGGCCGGGTGATCGCGCGTGATCCACAGCGCGAAGAGTCCGGCCGTGATGCCGAGCAGGCCGGCGCGGAACGGCGTGGCGGAGCGGGGTGGGCGGTCCGGGGCAGCGACGATGCCGTCGAGCGTGGAGTTCATGATCGGATCCTCGTAGGGATGAGGGCCGGCGCCCCCGCTTGGCGGGTGACGCCGGCCGTCGGCCGGGCTTTGTATGGATGCGCGCCCGGCCATTGGCCTGTCGTTCTGATACCTGATGCGTTACCGCTTACTTCTTGGTGCCGGCGCCCAGCAGACCGCCGAGCAGGTTGGTCACCGGCGACAGCAGGTTGCCGGTGCCGCCCGCGGCGCCGCCGCCCGTGCTGCCGGTCAGGCCGGTCACCACGGAGCCGCTGCCGCCCGGCGTCGTCACGGTGCCTGCTGCGCCGCCGGGGCTGACCGTGCCGGTGGCGCCGGCCGAGCCGGCCGGCGTGCCCAGCGCACCCGTGAGCGTGCCGACCGGGCCGCTGGTCAGCACCCCGCCGAGCGTGCCGGACAGGTTGCCGCCCGGCGTCGTGACGGTGCCGGTGAGGCTCGCGCCGAGCGGCGTCAGCGCGTTGACGAGATTGGTGACCGGCGCCAGCAGGCCGCCGAGGCCTGCGCCACCCGTACCGCTGGTGCCGCCGGTCCCGCTCGTTCCGCCCGTGCCGCTGGTGCCGCTCGAACCGATGCCGCCGAGTGCGCCCGTCACCGTCCCGAGCAGGCCGGTGATCGGTGCGAGCGGGCCGCCGCTGCTGGTGCCGCTGGTGCCGCCCGAACCGCTCGAGCTGCCGCCGCCGAGGCCGCCCGTCAACGTGCCGAGCAGGCCCGTGATCGGCGCGAGCGGATTGCTGCCGCCCGTACCGCTGCTGGAGCTGCCCGCGTTGTTGTCGTGGACGAGGCCGCCCGTCGACGTCACCGTGTTGCCGAGCTGCGTCACGACGCCGCCGAGGCCCGCGCCGACCGGGTTGTCGGTCGCGCCGCCGACCTTCGTGCCCGCGAGCCCGAGGCCATTGCCGAGCGTGCTCAGCAGGCCGTTGAGCGGGGTGCCGAGCAGCGTCACGCCGCCGAGCGTCTGCGTGGCGCCCGGCGTCGTGACGCCGCCGGTCAGCGTGTTCGTGATCGGGTTGATCACCTTGCCGAGCTGCGTTTCGAGCTGCTGGACCGGCGAGCTGTTCAGTGCTGTGTTCAGCGCCGATGCGGTCGAGTTGACCGCGGTGCCGACCGTGTTGACGAGGCTGCCGACCAGGGTCGTCGCGGGCGCGAGCGGCGACAGCGGACCGGTGCCGAGGCTCGTCACCGCATTGCCGAGGTTGTTGACCGCGCCGCCGGCGCCGGTCAGCAGGCCGGTGGTCGACGTGATCGTCGGCCCGAGCGGATTCGCCGACACGCCGATCGAACCCAGGCCGGCCGCGATGCCGTTGCCGAGCGATTGCACGCCGTTGCCGAGGCTGCCGACCGCGTTGCCGATGCTGGTGGCCGTCGTCGGGTTCGTGCCGGGAATCTGCACGCCGCCGATCTGACCGCCGCCGTTTACGACCGTCGTGCCGAGCGCCGTCACGAGGTTGCCGGACTTCTGGAGGACATTGCCGAGCGGGGTAACGCCGGTGCCGGAGGTGCCGGAAGTGCCGGAGGTGCCCGAGGTACCGGAAGTGCCCGAGGTGCCCGAGGTGCCCGAGGTGCCCGAAGTGCCCGAAGTGCCCGAGGTACCGGAGGTGCCCGAGGTGCCGGAAGTGCCCGAGGTGCCGGAAGTGCCCGAGGTACCGGAGGTGCCCGAGGTGCCGGAAGTGCCGGAAGTGCCCGAGGTGCCCGAGGTGCCGGAAGTGCCCGAGGTACCGGAAGTGCCCGAGGTACCGGAAGTGCCCGACGTGCCGGAAGTGCCCGAAGTACCGGAAGTACCCGAGGTGCCGGAAGTGCCCGAAGTACCGGAAGTGCCCGAGGTGCCGGAAGTGCCCGAGGTGCCGGAAGTGCCCGAGGTGCCGGAAGTGCCCGAGGTGCCGGAAGTGCCCGAAGTACCGGAGGTGCCCGAGGTACCGGAAGTGCCCGAGGTGCCGGAAGTGCCCGAAGTACCGGAAGTACCCGAGGTGCCGGAAGTGCCCGAAGTACCGGAAGTGCCCGACGTGCCGGAAGTGCCCGAAGTACCCGACGTGCCGGAAGTGCCCGAAGTACCGGAGGTGCCCGAGGTGCCGGAAGTGCCCGAAGTACCGGAAGTGCCCGAAGTACCGGAAGTGCCCGAGGTGCCGGAAGTGCCCGAAGTACCGGAAGTGCCCGAAGTACCGGAGGTGCCCGAAGTACCGGAGGTGCCCGAAGTACCGGAGGTGCCCGACGTGCCGGAAGTACCCGACGTACCGGAAGTCCCCGACGACCCCGAAGTCCCCGAACTACCGCCGCCCGACGTCCCCGACGAACCGCCGCCCGACGTACCCGACGTCCCCGAAGTGCCGCTCGTCCCGGACGTGCTCGGCTTGATCGTCGGCGGGGTCGTCGGTCCATCGACCGAGCCGCAGCCGTACAGCGCGAGCAGTGACGAGACGGCCATCGTTACCGTCGTCTTCTTGAAGAGATTCTGCATGTTGGCCTCGACATTGGAAGTGTGTCCAGGCCTTCTCTGCAAATTCCGCGCCATGACAGGTTTCGCGAAACGGTGTCGCGATTTGTTGCGGAAATCGGGAATATCGATGCGATTTAAACGGAGGAATGGCGGTTTCGCGCGACAGGCGCGCGCGGTGCGCGAGCGTCGCGGCTGCGATGTTCCCGTAAGGCGCCGTAACGCGCGACGGGATGTTACGTAGCGTTCGACCGCCCGTTACGCGACCGGCCGTGAACCGAGGCCCGCATCTTTGACGAAACGCGCCGTCCCGCAGAACATGGCGCGACATCCCCCGGCCGCCGGCGGCGCGGCAGCGGCCACGACTTCCAACTACCAGGACACCGACATGAGCGAACAGGACAGGGAATACGGCAAGGCGCGGCGGATCGACGTGATGGGCGAGGCGTTCGTCGAGCGCGCGATGCGCGATCTCGACGGCTTTTCGCGTCCGCTGCAGAACTGGCTGAACGAACATGCGTGGGGCAGCACGTGGCAGCGGGGCGGGATCGACCTGAAGACGCGCAGCCTGTGCACGTGCGCGATGCTGGCGGCGCTCGGCCGCGGCACGGAACTGAAGGGGCATGTTCGCGGCGCGCTCAACAACGGCGCGAGCCTCGTCGAGATTCGCGAGGTATTGCTGCACAGCGCGCTGTACGCCGGGGCGCCGGCCGCGGTCGAGGCGTTTCGCAGCGCGCGCGAAGTGCTCTCGGATCTCGGGCTGTCGATACCCGACGACGAAGCCTGATTCCGTCGCGGCGCCGGCTGCACGCCACGGAATCAGGCCCCGCTGCGTTGCCGCGACCTACGCGATGCGCACTGGCTGCGCGGCGACGTCGGCCGGCGCGGCGGCGACTTCGAGCAGCCAGTCGGCCGTCGCTTCGGGAATCGTGACCGGCAGCATGTGGCCGCCCTCGACGACCTTCAGCCGCACGCGCGCCGATTTTTTCGCGAGCGCGTCGCCGTGCGCGCGCCAGTTCAGGATCGGATCGGCACGGCCGTACAGCACGTCGACCGGCAGCGCGAGTTCCGCATAGCGACGCTCCATCGCGGGCAGGTCGACGGGCGCCGACAGCAAGTCCGTCGCCGTTGCGTAGAACACGTGCGGGCGCATCCCGAGCAGGCCGCCGCCCTTGACCGGGAAGTCGCGCGGCACCGCCTCCGGCGCGAACACCTGGCGCACGGCCTTGCGGCCGGTCAGGATCGTCAGCGGGATCGCGAGGGTCCACGACACGAAACGGCGCACGAGCGGCGACGGCAGCATCAGCGGCTTGAACGGCGCGGGCGGCTCGGCCTGCTCGTGCGACAGCGGCGCGATCAGCGCGAGCCGGCTCACGTGGTCCGCATGGTTGAGGCCGACCGCGAGCGCGATCGCGCCGCCGAGCGAGTGGCCGACCAGCACGGGTTTGTCGAGCTGCAACGCGTCGATGAACGCGGCGACCGTGCGGGCCTGCGCGAACACGTTCGCCTGCGAGGCCGCGCCGCGCAGCGAGCGGCCGGCGCCCGGGCGGTCGAGCAGGATCACGCGATGCCGCTGCGCGAGCCGCGTGAGCGGCAGGTACGCGAAATTGCGCCATTGCCCCGCGAGCCCGTGGACGAACACGATCGGCGGGCCGTTGCCGTATTCGACGTAGTGGATACGATCGCCGTCGATGTCGACGAAGCGGCCTTCGGGCGGAAACGCCCGCGTCACGCGACGGGCCACGTAAGCGGAGAACAGCGCGAGCGCGGCGAGCACCGCGACGACGCCGAGCAGTACGTTCTGGATCAGATGGAGCGTAGGAGTCATGTCGGCCTCAGCGGGTTTCGAGTGCGGGTTCGGCAGCCGGCGCGGTGGCGGCCGGGCCGGTTTGGGCGCGGCGTTCGAAGTGCATCGCGGAATCGGCGAGCGCGCTGAACTTCAGCGACGCGAGATCGAGCACGTAGTTCTGGTGGAATTTCCACGGCTTGCGGTGCCCCTGCTTCGGCAGGATGCCGGCCGCGCGCTGGATGTAGCCCGAGCTCAGGTTGACGGCCGGCACGTCGCCGAGATCGCCCGCGCCGAGCCGCGGCACGCACGTGTCGTACCCGTTCGCGCGCATGTGGTTGAGCAGCCGGCACACGTAGCGCGCGATCAACTCGGCCTTCAGCGTCCACGACGCATTCGTGTAGCCGAACGACGATGCGAGGTTCGGCACGCCGCTGTACATCATCCCCTTGTACGACACCGTCTCCGGCAAATCGACCGCGCGGCCGTCGACCGTCACGCGCGCGCCGCCGAGCATCTTCACCTTCAGCCCGGTCGCGGTGACGATCACGTCCGCGTCGAGCTGCTGGCCGCTCTTCAGCTGGAGGCCGGTCGGCGTGAAGCGCTCGATCTCGTCGGTGACGATTGATGCGCGGCCCGCGCGGATCGCCTTGAACAGGTCGCCGTTCGGCACGAGGCATACGCGCTGGTCCCACGGCATGTAGCGCGGCGTCAGGTGCTTCGCGACGTCGAAGTCGGGGCCGAGCTGCTTGCTGGCCGCGCGGATGATGAATTTTTTCGTCTGGTTCGGCTTGCGGCGCGACACGTTGTACAGGTACATCGTCAGCAGCACGTTCTTCACGCGCACGAGCCGGTGCGCGAGCCGCGACGGCAGCACGCGGCGCAGCGCGTTCGCGATCTTGTCGCGCGCGGGCAGCGACACGATGTAGGTCGGCGAGCGCTGCAGCATCGTCACGTGCTGCGCGTCGGCCGCCATCGACGGCACGAGCGTGACGGCCGTCGCGCCGCTACCGATCACGACCACGCGCCGGTTCGCGTACGACAGATCCTTCGGCCAGTGCTGCGGATGCACGAGCTGGCCCTCGAACGTGTCCATGCCGGCCCAGTCGGGCAGGTAGCCGGCGTCGTAGTCGTAGTAGCCGCTGCACATGAACAGGAAGCGGCAGGTGTAGACGAGCGCGTCGGTCGCGCCGTCTCGCGTGCGCTCGATGAGCACCGTCCAGCGCGCGCGGTTCGAATCCCAGTCGGCCGCGACGACCTTCTGGCCGTAGCGGATCGTCTTGTCGATGCCGTAGGCGCGCGCGGTGTCGCGGATATAGTCGAGGATCGTCTGGCCGTCGGAGATCGCCTTGTCGCTGTGCCACGGGCGGAAGCTGTAGCCGAGCGTGAACATGTCGGAATCCGAACGAACGCCCGGATAGCGGAACAGGTCCCAGGTGCCGCCGATCGCGTCGCGCGCCTCGACGATCGCCACGCTCGCATGCGGGCAGCGCTGCTTCAAGTGGTAGGCGGCGCCGATGCCGGACAGGCCGGCGCCGACGATCAGCACGTCGAGGTCGCGGGTATCGTGGTTATCGCCACTGTCGCGGCGGGTGTCGCGGGCGGGCGGCGCGTCGCGCCGGTCGGTCGTCGTCGAGATCATGCGAGATCCTTGGTCGGCGTGGTGGGGCGCGTGGCCGGGGCGTGCGCGCGTTCGAGGTTGCGTGCGCGGGCGCGGCGCACATGGCGCAGCATCAGCCACTGGTAACCGGCGCCGAGCAGGCGCGCGATCCGGTCGAGCCGGCGCGCGTCGGCGCCGACGAGCACGCGGCGCGCATTGCGCTCGACGCCCGCGAGGATCTGCCGCGCGGCCTCGTCGGCCGTCGTCGCGTTGATCAGGCGGTTGGCCTGGCGACGATGCGTCGCTTCGTCCTGGCCCGTCAGCGCGTGGATGCTGGTATCGACGCGGCCCGCGTCGACGATGCTCGTCGCGACGCCGCCCGGATGCACGCAGGTCGCGCTCACCGGCGCGCCGTCGAGTTCGAGTTCCATCCGCAGCGCTTCGGTGAAGCCGCGCACCGCGAACTTGGTCGCGTTGTACGCGCTTTGCGTCGGCATCGCGACGAGCCCGAACAGGCTCGACGTGTTGACGACGTGGCCGTCGCCCGACGCGCGCAGATGCGGCAGGAACGCCTGCGTGCCATGCACGACGCCCCAGAAATTGATGCCGACGATCCATTCGAGATCGGCGAGGCGCGCGGTTTCGGCGCTGGCCGCCAACGACACGCCCGCATTGTTGAAGATCAGGTTGACCTTGCCGTGCTCGGTGCGAACGAAATCGGCCCACGCGAACACCGCGTCGCGGTCGGCGACGTCGAGCCGCCGCGTGCTTACGCGCACGCCGTGCTGCGCGCAGGCGGCCGCCGTGGTGGCGAGCCCGGTTTCGTTGACGTCGGCGAGCGCGACCTCGCAGCCGCGCCGCGCCAGTTCGACCGCGAGGCTGCGGCCCATGCCCGAACCGGCGCCCGTGATCGCGGCGACCTTGCCGGAAAACCCCTTCATTCGTCGTCCTCCCGTTCCGCTTGCGCTGCACCGGCGGCGCATCTATTGTGGTGTTGTTCGTCACCACTTTAGTTTTCGGGTGTCCTGATGTCAAATAGCGGAATGGAGAAAGCACTCGAAACGGAAAAAAGGGGCCGGGCGTATGGCGGCGTGGCGCCCGAGGTGCGGGCCGCCGAGCGGCGCGACGCATTGATCCGCGCGGCGACGCGCGTGTTCGGCACGGTGGGTTTTCGCAAGGCGACCGTGCGGTCGATCTGCCAGGAAGCGAAGCTGAACGATCGCTATTTCTATGCGGCGTTCGACAGCACCGAGGATTTGCTGCGCTGCACCTACCTGCATCACGCGCAGCAGTTGCATGACGCGGTCGCGCAGGCGGTCGCCGCGCGCGGCGGCGAGCTGCGCGAGCGCGTCGACGCGGGGCTCGCCGCATTCTTCGCGTTTCTGCGCGACCCGTGCGCGGCGCGCGTGCTGCTGCTTGAGGTGATGGGCGTGAGCGCGGATACCGACATGACGTACCAGCGCATGCTGATCGACTTCGGCAAGCTGATCATGGCGATCGGCGCGCCGGGCGAGGCCGTCACGCCTGCCGAGCGCACCGAGCAGCGGCTGATCGGGCTCGCGCTGGTGGGCGCGATGACGAACGTCGGCGCGGCGTGGCTGCTGACCGACTATCGCGATCCGGAGGCGCAGATGATCGCGAGTTGCAGGAAGGTGCTGCTGGGGACGTTGGGACCGGGCAGGTAGCGGGCGCCGGAAACTGTGGCTCGGGCATGAATCCGTCGAAACAACTCACGCGTAACTTTGCGGACTTGTCACGGCGATGGCCGTGCCATCAATGTCATGTCGAAAATGCTGCTTGGCGGCGTCGTGCGAAAGAGCGCGCGATAGGTGAATCCGACAGCGTCATCGACGGCCGAGCCATGCGCGTGAGAGTCGGATTTACTTCAAAAAATATTAAGCAACGGAAATAAATCAAAGGTTGTCTCGCTGCACGTATCTGCTGATTCCGCGGGATTCTAGTCAAAGTAGATAGACTGGTATACATTTGCCGGGCGCTGTGTGGATTCGACGGCTGACAGACATATCAGTGACATCTTCGTAAGCCAATCGCTGGAGCTAGACCTCGCTAATACGAGGCGGATGCGTTTCGCGATTGGGATCTCGCGCGTCGGTTGATGGCGATGCCATCGCCGAAATGAGGGAATCGAACGATTGGCGAGCCAACGAACATTCAGCCGTGAACGGAATGCAATTACGTGCCATTCGGCCTTTGACCTTCTTCAACGCATCTGATTGCGCTGCGCCCCGACCTCACCTATGAACGTCATCCGACTGCTTGTCCTGCTGACACTGCTTGCCGTTGCATCGCTCAGTCATGCTCAAGTCGCCTGCCCCCCGGGCTGGATTCCCTACAGCGCAAGTGACTGCGGTCCGGATAACCGACAGCAAGGGACTAACGGGGTTCAGCCTCAACGCCAAATTCGCTGGGCCTCGCGTTGGGGTGCGGTTGTATCCAGTCAAGGTGCGTTCGGCATCGTATCCGACATGCCCGATAAAGACAGCGCGATTTCTGCAGCGCAGCGGGAATGCCAGGCTCGCGGAGGTGTGAACTGTTCCGTCAACAACGTGTACGCGAATACATGTGTCGCGGTCATGGCCAACGGGCAGATCATCTGGACGGAAAATGCA